>CAZLHO010000031.1:0-34090 GCA_964559455.1 uncultured Fibrobacteraceae bacterium
CCAGGGCCGACATCCAGATCGTGACCGGATGCGTGACGGCGTAGCGGATGATCTTCACGGCGAAGGCTCCTCGCGTCTATTCTGCGGTATCGGACGCGGCCACGACGGTGTCGCCGGGCGAGCCGACGCGTGAATCCTCCTCGACCAGACCGCCCCAACCGACCTCGGCGGCGTTCAGGGCCTGGATGTGGCTGCCGGTGCGCAGGCCGCCCTGGCCCACGCAGACGACGAAGTCGCCCTCGCTGACGCCGTCCAGGATCTCCACGTGGCTCTCGTCGTAGATGCCGGTGTTGACCTCGACCTTGCGGACAGTGTCGGCCTCGGCGACGAAGAGGCTGCGCAGGCCGCCCTCCTCGACCAGCGAGAGCTTGGGCACGGCCAGGGTGCTGTGCCGGGTGTCCGTGGTGATGCGCACCTTCACGAAGCCGCCGACGCTGGCCTGGTCCTCGTTCTCGTCCATGAGCAGGGTCACGCGGACCGTGCTCGACGCGGGATCGACCACCGGCGCCACGCGCTCGACCCTGGCCGGCAGGGGCTCGTCCCGCGACTCGGGCGTCACCAGAACCTTCTGCCCCGCCTCGACCTTGCGGGCGACCGCCTCGGGCAGGTGCACGCGCACCCGCAGGGGATCGAAATCGCCGAGGGTGAACAGGGAGGTCGCCGGGGCGATGTGCTGTCCCAGCACGACCTGGCGTTGCGTGATCCGGCCCGTGAAGGGGGCCCGGATCAACGTCTCCTCGAAATTGATGCGCGCCAGGTCCCGGTCGGTGCGGGCCAGGTCGAAGAGCCGTCGCGCCTCGTCGTACTGCTGGTCGCTGATCAGGCCCTCGCTCAGCATCGCCTCGTTGCGGCCGAGGTTGCGCTCCTGCTCGGCCAGCTTGAGGTCGGCCTGCTCCAGCTGGATCCGCTCGCGGGCGTTCTCCAGTTCGGCCAGAACGTCGCCGCTCGACACCCAGTCGCCCTCCTCGGCGTTGACCTTCTGGACCCGGCCCGAGATCTTGGCCACGAGGTCGATCAGGCGGTCGGCCTCGACAACCGAGGCGGCGCGATAGTAGGCGGCGATGGCGCGGCGGCCGACGACCGCCAGCTCGACGGGCACCTTGGCGACCTCATCCACCTCTTCATCGCTCCCGACGGCGACCGTCCCGGTCGAATCCGCGGCGACGACGTCGGCCGAGGCCTCCTCGGGCGTGAGGACGCCGCGCACCACGAGCCCCCCTGCGACCACGAGCACCACGGCGGCCACGATGCCCAATATCCAACGCACCCTGCGTTTGCGGTTCTCTGCCATTGCGTCTTCTCCCTGAGTCGTGCACGGGCAATATCCGGCGAACGGGGATCATGACGCAGGCCGCCCCCAAAAGGTTGCATGGCGCGCCAGGCGGGAACCGGAATGGGTGTTGGCCTTAAGAACGAGGCGAAAACGGCATGTCGGAGATGGCAACTTCGGATCCGGCAGGGTGCGCCGGCGGAGGGAAGGCTGAATCCGGCGCCCCCCGGAACGAGGGGCGCCGGACCACGAGGAGGCTGCGGCCTCAGTTGGAGACGCGGATCGAGCCGCTGCCGGTGTCGATCAGGATACGCGCGTCGCCGTCGCCGACGGTGCAGCGCACGTAGTCGCGCTTCTTGCGCGCGAACTCGACGCCGTCCAGGTCGACGTGAACGCCGCCGCTGCCCGAATCGGCCTCGATCTCCGCCGAGACGTTCTTGGGCAGGCGCAGGCGAACGCCGCCGCTGCCCGTGTCGAAGACGAAACGGCCCGTGCCCATCTTCACCAATTCGACCGTGACGCCACCGCTGCCCGTGTCGATCAGCATGTCGTCGGCCTCGACGCCGTTGGCCTCGACGCCGCCGCTGCCGGTGTCGACCTTCACCGTCTTGCCGACGACGTCCTCGAGCTCGACGCCGCCGCTGCCGGTATCGACGACGATCTCGTCGCCGGTCACCGAGGTGACGTCCACCGAGCCGCTGCCGGTGTCCACCAACAGGTCGCCGCTGTGGCGCAGCACCGAGACGCCGCCGCTGCCGGTGTCAACGACCAGGTCGCCGGCCGTGTCGCGCGTGGTGACGCGACCGGATGATCCGTCCAGGACCAGGTCGGCCTTGACGTCGTCGGCGCTCATCTCGCCCACGCCGTGGTAGACGAGCAGCTTCTTGCCCGCGGGCACGGCGATGGTGACGTCGGCCCAGACCTCGAGCCCGCGGCCCCGGCCGCGGATCTCGATCCGGTCGCCGATGCCCAGCAGCTTCTGCCAGGTCGAGCCGCGACCGCCTCGCGGGTCGATGGTGGTCCGCGAACGACCCATGGGCGGATAGATGAAGGTGTCCTCCTCGTCCACGGGGAAGAGAATCGTCAATTCGGCGCGGGAGCCCTCGTCGCTCTTCAACTCGATCAGGCCCTTTTCCGCGTCCCCGCCGCGCACGTCCACCTTGACCTGGAAATCGTCGCCGCCGGCCTGCACGACCTTGATCTCGCCGACCAGGTTGTGCACGGTCAGTTCGTCGGCGTCGAAGGACTGCTCCAGCTGGTACTCGTCGGCCAGGGCCACGGCGGCCAGGCAGAGCAGGGCGGCGACGACGGCCAGCCCCACGATCTTCGCTTGATCCCTGTTCATCGATTCTCCTCCTCGTTGGTCGTTGCCCGCGGTGACGGTGCCGGTCGCTCCGGCCCGCGTGCGCACGGAATTATGACGTACGGGGGAGATAAAAGGTTTGATTCTTCCCTGAATAGAGCCCCGAGACATCAGGGGGCGGCGTCCGCGCGGGCTGGCGCGGGCGGTGAACGTGCTGTACTTTCCTGGGGTTGCCCGACCTGAAGCCACGTCTTCCCGGAGGCCCTCGATGCTCACCTCTTTCCGTCTTCGGCCCGCCGCACGCGCCGGCGTCGCCGGCCTGGCCCTGATCCTCGCCGTTGGTTGCGGCGGCGAAGCCCCCGGCCCCGGCGCCCAGGGCGGCGCCAGGGGCGACCGTCCCGCCGCCGTCGCGGTGGCAGTGGCCGCCCCCGGCAGCATCGCCAGCCGCTACGAGGCCAGCGCGACCCTGGAGGCCGAGAAGGAGGCCGAGGTCCTGTCCCGCGTCGAGGGCGTGGCGGGGACCCTGCACTGCGAGGAGGGCGACGACGTCCGCGAGGGCCAGCCCCTGCTGGTGATCGACAACAACGCCTACCGGCTGCGCCTGCGTCAGGCCGAGGCCGCCACGGCGCGGCTGCGGTCGCGCTTCCGCCGCCTGAGCGAGATGCGCGAGCAGGACCTGACCACCGAGGAGGAGTTCGAGACGGCCCGCAGCGAGCTGGCCGACGCCGAGGCCCAGGAGGGCCTGGCCCGCCTGGACGTCTCCTACACCACCGTCGCCGCGCCCTTCGCCGGCCGCGTGACCCGCCGCCTGGTCGACGTCGGCCAGAACGTCGGCGTCGGGTCGCCTCTCTTCGCCATCGCCGACCTCAGGCCGCTGCTGGCGCGCGTCCACGTGCCGGCCAAGGAGTTCCGCAGCCTGCGCCCGGGCCAGGCCGTCCGCCTGGTCCTGGACAGCGACGGCCGTGCTCTTAACGGCCGCATCGAGCTGGTCAGCCCCGTCATCGACCCCACCAGCGGCACCATCAAGGTGACCATCGGGATCCCCGAGTACCCCGACGGCATCCGTCCCGGCGACTTCGCCCAGGTGCGGATCGAGACCGAGCGCCGCGACGGCGTCCTGCTGGTCCCGCGGGCCGCCGTGGTCGCGGACAAGGGCGAGACGGTGGTCTTCGTCGCGGCCGACGGCCGCGCCGAGCGGCGCGTCGTGACGATCGGCTTCACCGAAGACGACCGGGCCGAGATCCTCTCGGGCCTGAACGCCGGCGAGAGCGTCGTCGTGCGGGGGCAGCGCTCCCTGAAGGACGGCGACCCCGTGAACGTCATGGCCGGGGACGGCGCCGCCGCCGACACTACCGCCCGCGGGGGCCAGGGCGGCGGCCGTCGCGGCGGGACGAACTGATGCGGGGGCTCGTCGCGCTGGCCGTCCGCAGGCGGGTGACCGTCGTGATGACCGCGTTGGCCGTGGCCGCCTTCGGCCTGGTCGGCTACGGGCGGCTGCCCCTGGAGCTCTTCCCCGACATCAGCTACCCCTCCCTCACCGTCCAGACCGAATTCCCCGACACCGCCCCCCAGGAGGTCGAGACCCTGGTCACCCGGCCCGTCGAGGAGGCCGTGGGCGTGCTGCGCGGCCTGCAGACCGTGCATTCGGTCTCGCGGCCGGGCGTCTCGGAGGTGACGCTGGAATTCGACTGGCGCACGGACATGGACCTGATGTCCATGGAGGTGCGCGACCGCCTGGACCGCCTGATCCTGCCCGACGAGACCGAGGATCCGGTGGTGCTGCGCTTCGACCCCTCCCTGGACCCGATCCTGCGCCTGGGCCTGAGCGGCGACGGCGACCTGACCGCGCTGCGGCGCCTGGCCGACCGCCAGATCAAGCAGGACCTCGAGACCCTGCACGGCGTGGCCGCGGCCCAGATCAAGGGCGGGCTCGAGGAGGAGATCCAGATCGAAGTCGACCAGGAGCGGCTGGCGGCCCTGGGCATCCCCCTGGACCGTCTGGCCCAGGTCGTGGGCGTGTCGAACGTCAACCTGCCCGGCGGATCGCTGCGCGGCAGCGAGAGCCAGTACCTGATCCGCACCGTGAACGAATTCGACACCGTGGCCGAGATCGGCGAGGTGATCCTGCGCCAGGAGGCCGGAGGCCCGGTCCGCCTGCGCGACGTGGCCGTGGTGCGCCGCGGGGCCCGCGAGCGCGAGGAGATCTCGCGCGTGGACGGCCGCGAGTCCGTCGAGATCAGCATCTACAAGGAGGGCGACGCCAACACGGTGACCGTGGCCCGCCGCCTGCGCGCCCGGCTGGACGAATGGCGCGACCGCCTGCCGCCCGGCTACCGCATCGACGTCCTCTTCGACCAGTCGCACTTCGTCGAGCAGTCCGTGGCCGAGGTGCGCAACGCCGCCCTGATCGGCGGCCTGCTGGCCGTGCTGGTGCTGCTGGCCTTCCTGCGCGACCTGCGCAGCACACTGATCATCGCCACCTCGATCCCGCTCTCGGTGGTGGCCGCCTTCCTGCTGATGTACCGCCTGGACATCTCGCTGAACATCATGTCCCTGGGCGGCCTGACCCTGGGCGTCGGCATGCTCGTCGACAACTCCATCGTGGTCCTGGAGTCGATCTTCCGGCGGCGGCAGGCGGGAGCCGGCCTGGCCGACGCCGCCGTGGCCGGGACCGCCGAGGTGGGACCGGCCGTGACGGCGTCGACGTTGACCACCGTGGCCGTGTTCCTGCCGCTGGTCTTCGTCGAGGGAGTGGCGGGACAGCTCTTCCACGACCAGGCGGTGACGGTGACGGTGAGCCTGCTCGCCTCGCTGGCGGTCGCCGTGACCGTGATCCCGATGCTGGCCGCGCTGGGCGGCAGGCGCCGCGGGGAAGCCGCCCGCGCCGCGGCCGCGGCCTGGTCCGTCACGACCCTGGGCCGCTTCTCGGCCGCCTACGATCGGCTGCTCGCCGCGGCCATGCGCCGCCGCGCACGCACCCTGGGCCTGGCCTTCGTGCTGCTGGCCGCGGCCGTCTGGTCGCTGCGCCTGGCCGGCACCGAACTCATCCCGCAGCTGCGACAGGGGGAATTCTTCTTCGAGGTGAACCTGCCCGAGGGCGCATCGCTGGCCGCCACCGACCGCACGGTCACCGCCATCGAGGACGCGGCCGACGACGATCCCGCCGTGCTGCGCACCTACGCCACCGTGGGCAGCCGCCTGGTCTCGGGCGGACTCTCGCTGAACACCAAGGCCGAGAACCTGGGCCAGGTCAACGTCGTGCTCCGCGACCGCCGCGACGCCGGCGCCGAGGCCGGCGTCGCCGAGCGCCTGCGCCGCCGCTTCGCCGACGTCCCCGACCTGGAGCTGAAGCTGGGCCGGCCCTCGTTCTTCAGCCTGAAGACGCCGGTCGAGGTCGTCGTCTACGGCGACGATCTGGAAGCCCTGCGCGCCTACTCCCTGGACGCCGCCCGGGCCCTGGCCGGCGTGCCCGGCCTGGTCGACGTTCGCTCGTCCCTGGAGGCGGGGAACCCAGAGCTCCAGGTCGTTTTCGACCGCGAGCGGCTGGCGGCCCTGGGCCTGGACATGGGCGTGCTTTCGGAGGCCCTGCGCAGCCGGGTGCAGGGCATCGTGCCCACCCGCTTCAAGGAGCAGGACCGCCAGATCGACGTCCGGATCCGCAACCGGGAGCCTGACCGGGCCGACCTGGAGGACGTGCGCCAGCTGGTCGTGCCCGGCCCCGACGGCGTCCCGATCCGCCTGCTGTCGGTGGCCGACGTGCGCCTGGACCGCGGCCCCGCCGAGATCCACCGCCTGCAGCAGCAGCGGGCGGCGATGATCACCGCGAACCTCTCGGGGCGCAGCCTGGGAGCGGCCGTCGCCGACGTCGCCCGCACCCTGGACGAGCTGCCGCCTCCGACCGGCCTGAGCACGGAGCTCGGCGGCCAGAACCGCGAGATGCAGGTGAGCTTCGCCAGCCTCCGCTTCGCCCTGCTGCTGGCCGTCTTCCTGGTCTACCTGGTGATGGCGGCGACCTTCGAATCCTTCCTCCATCCCCTGATCGTGCTCGGCACCATCCCCCTGGCCGTCGTCGGCGTGGCCGCCGGCCTTTTGGCCACCGGCACCCCGGTCTCGGTGATCGTGCTCATCGGGGCGATCATGCTCACCGGCATCGTCGTCAACAACGCCATCGTGCTCATCGACACGATCAACCGGCTGCGGCGCGCCGGCCTGGACAAGGCCGACGCCGTGCGCCGGGCGGGCCACGTCCGGCTGCGCCCGATCCTGATGACCACCTTGACCACCGTGCTCGGCCTGCTGCCGATGGCCGTGGGCTGGGGCGAGGGCGCCGAGCTGCGCGCCCCGCTGGCCGTGACCGTCGCCGGCGGCCTGCTGCTGAGCACGCTGCTGACGCTGGTCGTGATCCCCGCCGCCTACATGGCCGTGCCCTCGCGGGTGACGCCCGACGCCGAAGGCGGCGACGGCCCGGCCTGAGCGGACCCCTCCCCGATCGCAGGCATGAAAAACCCGGCCCGGGACGAACCCGGGCCGGGGGACGACGACGGGCAGGGGTCAGTCTGTGATGTTCCCGTCGCCGTCGATCGCCTGGATTGCGCCCAGGCCCAGCCCCGAGAGCTGGGGCTCGACCTGCTCGCGATCGCCGACAACGATCCAGACCAGGTCGTCGGGACTGACCACGGCCGCGGCCGCGGCCTGGACCTCGTGGCGGGTCAGATCCCGCACCCGTGCGCCGTAGCGCCGGTAGTAGTCGTCGGCCAGACCGAAGCGGGTGATGTCCGAAAGCGAGTTCAGCACGGCGCCGCTGGTCTCCCAACGGCCCGGCAGCTCCAGGGTCTTGGCGGACAGGGTCCGGGCGTGCTCCTCGGCGGTCACGGGGCGGTCGCCCAGGATCTCCGTCATTTCGCGGCGGATCTCGACGATCGTCGCGCCGGTCTGGTCCATCTGGACCGAAGTCATGGCCAGCAGCGGCCGCTGGCCCTTGGTGTCGACCAGCTGGACGCGGGCGCCGTAGGTCCAGTGCTTGTCCTCGCGCAGGTTCATGTTCAGCCGCGAGGTGAAGCTGCCGCCCAGCAGCCGGATCATCGCCTCGCCGGCGACCTCGTCGATGGCCCCGACATGCGGCGCCAGGCTGCCGGCGATGACTACCGACTGGGGCGCTCCCGGCCGGTCCAGGACGAAGACGCGGCCGGCGTTCCGCGGCGCCACGTCATCGATGCTCTTGGCGGGAACCTCGCCCGGCTCCCAGTTGCGGAAGAGGCGCTCCAGGCGGGGCTGCAGTTCGGCCATCGTGATGTCGCCCGCGACCAGCAGCCTGGCGTTGTCGGGCTTGAACCAGGTCGCATGGAAGTCCACGAGGTCGGCGCGGTCGAAGCCGCTGATCGAGACCTCGCTGCCCCGGCCCGAGAAAGGCGCCGCATAGGCGTGGCCGCGGCCGTAGAGCAGCTGCGGCGTGACGCGGAAAGCCAGCCCGTAGGGAGCCACCTTGTCCCTCTGGATCGCCACCAGCTGCTGCCGGCGCAGGCGCTCCAGTTCCTCGACGGGGAAGCTGGGGTTCAGCACCACGTCGGCGAAGAGCTCCAGCGACGGCTGCAGGTTCTCCTTCAGGGCCGAAAGGAAGATGCTGGAGAAGTCCAGGCCGGAGAAGGAGGCCAGGCGCGCGCCCAGCAGGTCGCATTCCTCGCTGATCTCCATGGCCGTGCGGCTGCGGGTGCCCTCGTCGAGCATGTCCTGCACCAGCTGGGCCAGGCCCCAGCGCTCGGGCCCGCCGTCGGCGGCGTAGCCGGCGTCGATCTCCAGCTGGAACTGGACCACGGGCACGGCGTGCCGCTCGGCGAGGACGATCTCCAGGCCGTTCGAGAGGGTGGCCCGCTGCAGGTCGGGGAATCCGGCCAGGGGCGGCTCGCCGACCGCCGGCAGGCCGCTGCGGTCCACGTCCTCGCCCGCGGCGACGAACTCGCCGTAGGGCGTGATGGTCAGCACGTAGACCCCGTCGTCCAGCCACGCGCGTGCGGTCTCGTGCAGGTCGCGGCGGCCGACCGCGCGCACCCGGCCGAGCATCGTCCGGTAGTGCTGCGGGTCGCCGGCGTAGGTCATGCCGCGGCAGAGGATGTCCGACTTGCCGCCGAAGCCGCCGATGCGCTCGCTGCCGCGCACGAAGCGGGCCAGGTACTGGTTCCGCACCCGCTCCACTTCCCTGGCCTCGGGACCCTTCTCCAGGAAGCGCGCCAGTTCCTCGTCGATCGCCCGCTCCACCCCGGCGATGTCCGCGTCCGGCTTCGCGTCGACCCGGATCACGAAGAGGCCGGCGATCTCGCGGTCGTCGATATAGGCCCGGGCGTCCGTGGCGATCTGGTCCTCGTAGACCAGGCGCTGGTAGAGTCGGGAATTCTTGCCGCCGCCGAGCACGTCCGATACCAGGTCCAGGTAGTCGCTCTCGGCCGTACCCCACTGCGGGATGTTCCAGACCTTGTAGATGCGGGCCTGGGGCACGCGGTCCTGCACCGTCTCGCGCTGCTCGCCGCTGCGCTTGGCGATCCAGGCCTGCGGACGGGCCACCGGATCGATGGGCGGGATGTGCCCGAAGAATTCGTTCGCCTTGGCCAGGGCGGTCTCGGCGTCGATGTCGCCGGCCAGGCAGATCACGGCGTTGTTGGGGCCGTAGTAGCGATCGTACCAGGCGTGCACGTCCTCGAGCGAAGCCGCCTCCAGGTCCTCCATCGAGCCGATCACCGTCCACGAATAGGGGTGTCCCGGCGGGAAGCAGGCGCGGGTGATCATCTCCTCGGAGCAGGCGTAGGGCTCGTTGTCGCCCTCCCGCTTCTCGTTCATCACCACTTCGCGCTGTTCGTCCAGGCGGTCCTGGTCGACGGCGGCCTTCATGTAGGCCATGCGGTCCGACTCCATCCACAGGCAGAGGTCCAGGGCCGAGACCGGCACGTTCTCGAAGTAGTTCGTGCGGTCCTCGCTGGTGGTGCCGTTCAGGCCGGTGGCCCCGGCCTCCTCGAGCGGGAAGAAGTAGTCGCTGTTGTAGTGCTCGCTGCCGTTGAACATCAGGTGCTCGTAGAGGTGGGCGAAGCCGGTGCGACCGGGCTTCTCGTTCTTCGAGCCCACGTGGTACCAGACGTTGAAGGCGACGATGGGCGCCTTGTGATCCTCGTGCACGAGCACGGTCAGCCCGTTGTCGAGCACGTACTTCTGGCAGGGGATCTCGACGGGGAGGTCGGCGGCCGCGGCCGCTGCCACCGAGAGGACCGGGAGGACGAGAAGGAGCAGGATCGCCCGTCGGTCCGGACTCTTGCGAGACATGGAAACCTCCTGGGTGGTGACGAGACGGGGACAACCCGGTCTGTACGCAGAACAGTCCCCCGGGGTTGCGCGCGCCGGGACGCCCCGGGGGGAATCGGATCGGAAGGAAGGGCTCAGGTGATCAGGTCCGTGAGGAAGCGGGTCAGCAGGGTGCCGACGACGTGGCGGCGGTAGGCCCCCGTCGAGCGGATGTCGTCGATGGGCTTGACCTCGGCGGCGGCCATCCGGCCGGCCTCGGCGGCCACGTCCCCCGCCAGGAAACGCCCCTCCAACCACTCGGCGACTCCGGCCAGCAGCACGGCCGTGGGAGCGACGCTGCCGGCGGCCACGCGCACGTCGCGCAGACGGCCCTCCCCGTCCAGCCGGGCCCGGCAGGCCAGGCTGGCCTTGGCGATGGCCTGGGCCTGGCGAGTGCCCACCTTGTAGAAGGCCTGGCGGCACCCCGCCGGCTGGGCGGGCACGTGCACGGCGACCAGCAGTTCGTCGGCGGCGAGCGCGGTCTCGCGGTAGCGCCCGGAGAATTCGGTCAGAGGAAGACGGCGGCGGCCGGCGGGACCGGCCAGCTCGACTTCGGCGTCGAGGATCAGCAGCGGCGGCAAGCCGTCGGCGGCGGGCGAGGCGGTGACGAGGTTGCCGCCCAGGGTCGCCCGGTTGCGCACCGCCGGCGCGCCCACGCGCATGGCGGCCGCGGCCAGGGCCGGGGCCCGGCGTCCGACCAGGGAATCCATGGCCAGCTCGGAAAATGTCGTACAGGCGCCGATCACCAGGCCCTCGGCCTCACCGCGCACGCCGCGCAGTTCAGAGAGCCGGCTGAGATCGAGCACGGCCGCGGGATGCGGACGCCCCAGGCCGAACTCCACGGCCAGGTCGGTAGCCCCGGCCACGGGCAGCATGCGGGAGCCCTCGACCCGCAGGCGGGCCAGGGCGTCGGCCAGATCGTCGGGAACGACCACGCGCACGCTCTCGGCCAGACCCGGCTGGGGCGGGCCGGCGGGATCGACGTCCTCGTGCAGCCCGTCGCCGTCGCTCTCCGGGGCCGGGGGCGATGAGGGAGGATCGTTCTCCTCGCGGTATCGGTGGTACTCGGCCGCCCGGGCCACGGCGTCGATGACGCGGCCGTAGCCGGTGCAGCGGCAAAGGTTCCCCGAGAGGCCCTCGCGGATGGCGTCGCGATCCGGCGCGGCGGTCCGGTCGAGCAGGGCGCGCGCGGCGACGGCGATCCCCGGCATGCAGAATCCGCACTGGATGGCGTTGCCCGCCACCAGGGCCGTCTGCACGGGATCGGGCTTGGCCACCGTGCCCAGGCCCTCGGCGGTGCGCACGTCCCGCCCGTGGGCCTGGAAGGCCGGCACCAGGCAGGCGTTGACCAGGCGACCGTCGAGCAGGACGCTGCAGGCGCCGCATTCGCCCTCGCCGCAACCCTCCTTGGCCGCGGTCAGGTCCAGATCCTCGCGCAGGATGTCCAGCAGATGGCGCAGCGGATGGGTCGATACGACCCGAGGCTCCCCGTTGACGGTCAGGGCGATCTTCACGGCGTCTCACTCCCGTCGGCGCCGGCGTCCCGGGCCAGGCTCAGCTCCAGCAGTCTCTCGGGCGAGACCGGCAGTTCGGAGACGGAGAGGCCGACCGCGTCCTGCACCGACGCGGCCAAGGCCGGGGCGCAGCCGTTCATCGGCAGCTCCCCCAGGCCCTTGGCCCCGAAGGGGCCGCGCGAGCTGGGCAACTCGGCAAGGTCCACCACCATCTCGGGTGTGTCCAGGGTCGTGGGGATGATGTAGGTGGCCAGACGGTCGTTGAGATAGCGGCCGCTACGGGTCTTGATCTCCTCGAGCGCGCCCCAGCCCAGGGCCTGCAGCGAGCCGCCCTCGACCTGACCGGCGGCCAGCACGGGGTGGATCGCCCGGCCGATCTCGACGACCGCGGTCAGGCGCAGGGGACGCACCTCGAAGGTGTCGGGATCGACGGCGGTCTCGATCACGTTGCAGCCCCAGGAATAGGCTTGGTAGGCACTGCCGCGGTGGGTCTCGGCGTCCCACTCCTGGCCCGGCGGCGGCGCGTAGCGGGCCTCGATGGTGGTCTCGCCGACGACGCGGTCGGCGACCGCGGCGAAATCCCCCAGGTCGCGGTCGCCGCTGCGGAAGCGCCCATCCTTGAACTCCAGGGCCTGTTCGGGAAGCCCCTCGGCGTCGCCCAGGGCGCGGCGGACCTTGGCGAAGAGCTTCTCGCAGGCCTCGAGCAGAACCCGGCCCACGACCATCGTGGTGCGGGAGGCGACGGTGGGCCCGCTGTTCGGCACGATCGTCGTGTCGGGAGGCGCCAGCCAGATGCGCTCTGCGGGCAGGCCCAGCGCCTCGGCGGCGATCATCGGCAGCACGGTGCCGGCGCCCTGGCCCATCTCGACGTTGCTGGTCAGGATCTCGAGCTGTCCGCCGCCCCAGCGCACGCGCAGCCGGGTCGCGATGCGGTCCTCGCCGTCGCCCGTGAAGCCGCAGCCGTGGAAAAAGAGCGAGACGCCCGTCCCCCGCCGCTCGTGGCCGGCCGGAGCGGTTTCAGGGCCTGTCCGACGCGCCAGTTCGAGCGCCCGGTCCAGGACCAGGCGGACGGCGCGAGCGTCTGCAAGGACCTGGCCCGTGGGCAACGCGTCCCCGTCGACGAGCAGGTTGCGGCGCCGGATCTCCACCGGATCGATGCCGAGTTCGGCCGCGATCCGGTCCATCTGCCGCTCGACGGCGAAGATGGCCTGGGGAACGCCGAAGCCCCGGAAGGCCCCGTTCGGCGGCGTGTTCGTGGCCACGGCCCGGCCTCGGATGCGCACGCAGGGCACGCGGTAGACGCCGGCGGCGTGGAGGATGCAGCGCGAGAGGACCACCGGGCTCAGCGTCGTGAAGGCGCCGGCGTCCAGCACCACGTCGATCTCCGCGGCGGTGATCACCCCGTCCTCGCGGACGGCGGTGCGATGACTGATCCGCGAGGGATGACGCTTCGGCGTGACCGCCAGGTCCTCGTGGCGATCCATGATCATGCGCACCGGGGCGCGCGCGGCCAGGGCCAGCTGCGCGGCCTCCAGAGCCAGGATCGAGGGATAATCCTCCTTGCCGCCGAAGGCGCCGCCGGTGACGGTCTGGCGGACGACGACCATGTCCTCGGCCAGGCCGAGACCGACCGAGAGGGCCCGGTGCACGTAGTAGGGGCATTGCAGCGAACCCTGCACGATCACCCCGCCGTCGGGATGCGGCGAGGCGATGACCCCCTGCGTCTCGAGGTAGAGCTGCTCCTGCAGTCCGGTGTGATAGACCCCCTCGACCACGCGGTCGCCGGCGGCGAAACCCGCTGCGAGGTCGCCGTTCTCGACCGTGTAGTCGGCGATCACGTTGTCGCGGCCGGGAACGACCGGCGCGCCTGCCAGGGCGGCGTCCAGGTCGAGGACGGGCTCCATCGGCTCGACGTCCGGCAGCAGGGCGGCCAGCGCGGCGGCCAGGGTCGACCGGTCGGGCGCGGCGACCAAGGCCAGGGGCTGCGTGGCGAAAGTGATGTCGCGTTCGGCGAGAAGGGGCAGATCGTCGTTGATCATGGGCACGGCGTTGACGCCGCGCAGGTCGGCGGCGGTCAGGACCACGACCCGCTTCCAATCGAACCCCGGATCGCGCTCGATGCGGCGCAGGCGGCCACGGGCGACGGACGACCGGAGGACGCCTCCCACCCAGGCGCCGGTCACGTCCAGGTCGGCGACGAAGCGGGCGCCGCCGGAGACCTTGGCCCAGGCGTCCCGGCGGACGGGCGCCGTGCCCACCACGTTGTGCTTCGCCTCAGGCATCGCGTTCGGCCTCCGCGGCGTCCAGGGCCGCCAGGACGTATTCCGGCAGCATGGGCAGTCGTTTCATCCGGACGCCGACCGCGTTGGCGACGGCGTCGGCGATGGCCGCCGGCGGCGAGTCGATGCCGATCTCGCCGACGGACTTGGCGCCGAAGGGGCCGGCCGGCTCGTCGCTGTCGACGAGCTCGACCCGGATCGAGGGCACGTCCTCGCGGGCGGGAATCCGGTAGGTCATCATGTTCCGCGTCAGCATGCGCCCTTCCTGGTCCTCGCGCACGTCTTCGAAGAGGGCCATGCCGATGCCCTGCAGCAGACCGCCCTCGACCTGGATCCTGGCGAGGTTCGGGTTGATCGCCTTGCCGCAGTCGACCGTGGCCACGAAGTCCACCAGGTCGACCTTGCCGGTCTCGACGTCCACCTCGACCTCGGCGAAGCCGGCCATGTAGGGCGGCGGCGACTGCTCGCAGAGATAGGACTCGGTCACCATCAGCTGCCGCTGGTTCTCGCTGTAGAGCAGGTCGTTCGCCAGGTCGGCCAGGGCGATCTCGCCGCCTCCCGGCGCGCTCACGACGCGGCCGTCGAAGACCACGGCCTCGACGTCGGCGTCGAAGCGACGCGCGCCCTCCTCGCGGATGAGGCGGGCCATGGCCGCGGCGGCCCGGCGCACGGCGTTGCCCGAGACGAAGGTCGTACTCGAAGCGTAGGCGCCGGTGTCGAAGGGCGTGCGGTCGGTGTCCGAAGAATAGACCAGGATGTCGGCGACGGGCACGCCCAGCTCCTCGGCCGCGATCTGGGCGAGCACGGTGTCGCTGCCGGTGCCCAGGTCGGTGGCGCCGATCAGCAGGTTGAACGAGCCCTGGTCGTTGAGCTTGAGGCAGGCCGAGGCCATGTCGATCGACGGGATGCCCGAGCCCTGCATCGCCAGGGCCATGCCCACGCCCCGCACCCTGCCGGGCGCGACCTCGCGGCGAGGGTACTTCTCGTCCCAGCCGATCATCTCCTTGCCGCGGCGGACGCATTCCTCGAGCTTGCAGCTCCGGATACTCTGGGGCACGCCCTCGGTGCCCTCGCCCATGATCGCGAAGATCGGCGAGGTCTCGCCCTCGCGGATCATGTTCCGGCGGCGCAGTTCGATCGGGTCGACGCCCAGTTCGGCGGCCAGCTCGGACATGGCCGTCTCGAGACCGTAGTTGCCCTGGATCGCCCCGTAGCCGCGGAAGGCGCCGGCGGGGCAGCGGTTGGTGTAGACGGTCTTGCCCCCGAAGCGCACCGCGTCCACGCGGTTGTAGAGGGGCAGCGACTTCGAGCCAGCCACCATGAAGACGGTCAGGGCGTGCTCGCCGTAGGCGCCGGTATCCGACAGGATCTCCATGTCGATGCCGCGCAGGGTGCCGTCGCGGTCGGCGGCCAGCGTGACGTCCACGCGCATGGGGTGGCGGGTGCAGACCGCCTCGAAGACCTCCTGCCGGCCGTAGACCATGCGCGCCGGGCGGCCCGTGCGCAGCGCGGCCAGGGCGGCGTAGAACTCGCCGTGGATGATCTGCTTGCCGCCGAAGCCGCCGCCGACGCGCGGCTTGAAGACCCGGATGTCGCGCACGGGCAGCCCCAGCCCCCGGGCCAGGATGCGCCGCACGTGCCAGGGGGCCTGCGTCGAGGTGACGACGTTCAGGCGGCCGTGCAGGTCCACGTAGGCGAAGCAGGCGTGTGGCTCCAGGGCGACGTGCTGCTGGGCCTGGGTGTAGACCCGGCTGCGGACCACGACCTCGGCGTCCCGGATCACAGCGTCCACGTCGCCGACGCTCATGGCGTAGGCCGAGGCGATGTTGCGGGCGGGGTCGAAGCCGATCGGGAAGTTCTCGTGGGCCTCGGGTTCGGGATGGACGATCTCGGCGGCGCCCTCGGCGCGCTCGTAGTCGAGCACCGGGGTCAGCACCTCGTAGTCCACCTCGATCGCGGCCAGGGCCGCCAGGGCGGCCTGTTCGGTTTCGGCGGCCACGACGGCCACCTCGTCGCCGACGTAGCGCAGGATCTCGTCCAGCAGGTAGAAGTCGCGGGGCGATGGTTCGGGGTGTCCCTGGCCGGCCCGGGTCACGATATGCCGGGGCACGTCGCGCCAGGTCAGGACGCAGGCCACGCCGGGCATGGCCTGGGCCGCCGCGGTGTCGATGGCGCGGATGCGGGCGAAGGCGTGGGGGCTGCGCAGGACCTTGACCGTCAGCGCGTCGCGGGGCGCCAGGTCGTCGGCGAAGGCGGGTCGCCCGGCCACCAGGCCCAGGCCGTCGATCTTGGGTATGGAGCGGTGGACCTCGTTCATCGCGCCTCCTCCAGGTACCTGCGGATGGCCCTCAATTGGCCGACGTAGCCGGTGCAGCGACAGAGGTTGCCGGAGAGGTAGTGGTTGATCTCCTCGTCCGTGGGATCTTCCAGTTCCCGGCTCATGGCGACGACCGCCACCACCAGGCCCGGGCTGCAGAATCCACACTGGTCGGCGCCCTCGGCCGTCAGCGTGGCGCCCAGGCGCAGAGCCTCCTCGGCCAGGCCCTCGACGGTGGTCACGGCGTGCCCGGCGACGCGGGGGGCGGGCACGGCGCAGGCCGGAACGGGCTTGCCGTCCAGCAGCACCGTGCAGGTGCCGCAGACGCCGGTGTCGCAGCCGCGCTTGACGCTCGGGGCCCCGTTGCGGCGCAGCACTTCCAGCAGCATCTCGCCGGGATCGGCCTCGCAGACCCGCGGCGCTCCGTTCAGTTCGAATTCGATCTTCATGACAGCACCTCCGCGAGCGCCCGCCGGACCAGGGTGCGGCAGAGGCGACGTCGATAGGCCGCCGACCCCCTCAGGCCGTCGCCGAATTCCAGTTCCTCGGCGGCCAGCCCGGCCGCGTGATCGGCGGCGTCCTGCGCGTCGGCGTTCGCGTCGAGCCAGGCCATGGCCCCCTCGGCCAGCCTGGCCACGCCCGGCCGCGCCCCCACCGCCAGCCGGAAGCCGTCGGCCCGGCGCACGGCGGCCACGTTCAGCACGGCGAAGTCGTTGCGGGTGTTCGTCAGCTCGCGCCAGGCCGCTCGGCCGCCCGCGGCCGGCAGGCGGACCTCGGCCAGGATATCCTGCGGATCGTGGGATCCGGCCAGGAAGTCCCCGATGGGGACGGGGCCGCCGCGGTGCAGCACGACCACGGCGTCCAGGGCCAGCAGGGCGGTGATCAGGTTCGAGAAGGCGTAGCGCCGGTAGACGGTGCCGCCGACGGTGACCACGTTGCGCAGCTGCACGCCGCCGATGTCGGCGACGGAACGGGCGACCAGGCCGTCGGCGTAGTCGCGCAGGAGCGGATCGGTCTCGAGCCGGCGGTAGGTGGCCATGGCGCCCAGGGCCGGGCCGGCGTCGGTCGCGCGCACGTAGTCCAGCCCGGCCTCGAAGAGATCGATGGCCAGATCGAGCTGCCGGGCGCCGAGGCGCAGGTAGGCGCCCCCGCCCACCAGGGCGGCGCGCGGCGACGAGGCGAGCAAAGCGGCGGCCTCGTCCAGCGAGGCGGCCTTGACGTAGCTGGTCACGCTCATGGCGCGGTTCCCTCCTGCCGGGCGACGGGCGAACGAATCCATTCGCGGCGGACCGGCGACGACGTCCCATGGAATATGTCCCGACTAAACTAGCACACAGCCGGCCGATCTTCCAAGCTACGCGCAACGCGGGCTTTCCACCCCCTCGTCCCGCCCTTATCTTGGGGCACGTCCCGCCGCCGTCGCCCGGCGGCCGCCCTCCCGAGCCGTGGAGTCGCGATGACCCTGCCCGAACTCGCCATCCGGCGGCACGTGACGACGCTGATGATCATCGTCAGCCTCGTCGTGCTCGGCGGCGTCGCCCTGACCCGTCTGCCCCTGGCCTTCATGCCCGACATCGAGCGGCCCGAACTCTTCGTGCGCCTGCCCTACGCCAACGCCTCGCCGGAGCAGGTCGAGCGGATGGTCGTGCGCCCGGTGGAGGACGCCCTGGGCTCGGTCAAGGGCCTGAACGGCATGTTCTCGCATTGCGACCAGGACGGGGGCATGGTGCGCCTGGAGTTCGACTGGGGCGCCGACCTGCACCTGGCCCGGGTCGAGGCATGGGAGAAGCTGGACCGCATCCGCCGCGACCTGCCCGACGACCTGGGCGACATCACCGTCAGCGGCAGCTGGGATTCCCGCGACGCCGACCAGCCGATCCTCGAGGGCCGGCTCAGCTCGCAGCGCAACCTGAGCGAGAGCTACGATCTGCTCGAGCGCAAGATCGTCCGTCCCCTGGAGCGCATCCCCGGCGTGGCGCAGGTGCGGCTGGACGGGGTCAACCCCCGCGAGGTCCGCGTCAACCTGCGCGTGCGCGACCTCGAATTCCACGGCGTCGACGTGCGCGAGGTCTCGCGCATCCTGCGCGGCGCCAACTTCGACCGCTCCCTGGGCGTGATCCGGCAGGGCGACGCCCGCTTCACCCTGCGCACCGTGGGCAGCTTCCGCGAGATCGAGGAGATCCGCGCCCTGCCGCTGCGCGGCGACGGCCTGCGCCTGGGCGACGTGGCCGACGTCGTCTACGCCGAGCCCCCGCTGGAGTACGGCCGGCACCTGGACGGCCGCTTCGCCGTGGGCATCAGCGTCAGCCAGGAGGCCAGGGCCAACACCGTCGAGGTCTGCCGCATGCTCGAGGAGCGCATCGCGGCCATGGACGGCGACCCCGAGCTGGAGGACGTCGCCTTCCTGGTCTGGTTCAGCCAGGGCCGCGAGATCCGCAAGACGCTGCGGGACCTGGCCTTCACCGGCGTCTTCGGCGCCCTGCTGGCGTCGCTGGTGCTCTTCGTCTTCCTGCGCCGCCTCTCGACCACCTTCGTCGCCGTGGCCTGCATCCCCTTCTCGCTGATCGTGACCTGCGGCTTCGTCTGGGCCCAGGGCAAGACGCTGAACACCCTGACCCTGCTCGGGCTGATCGTCGGCATCGGCATGCTGGTGGACAACGCGGTCGTGGTGATGGAGAACATCTTCCGCCACCAGGAGCGCGGCGTCGGCCGGCGCGAGTCCGCCCGCCTGGGGGCCGGCGAGGTCGCCACCGCGGTCACGGCCGCCACCCTGACTTCGGTGATCGTTTTCCTGCCCCTGATCTTCAACAAGCCCAGCGAGATGAACCTCTACCTGAAGGAACTGGGCCTGACGATCTGCCTGACCCTGCTCGCATCGCTCTTCATCAGCCAGACCCTGATCCCCCTGGCCGCCACCTGGTTCATCCGTTCACGACCCCGCCCCCGCAGCCGCGCCATGACCCGGGTCGAGGACGGCTACGTGCGCCTGCTGGGCTTCGGCCTGCGCCACCGCTGGCTGTCGCCGCTGGTCGGGCTCGGCGTGCTGGCCTCGGCCGTCGTCCCCTTCCAGCGCATCGACAAGAACTTCGATTCGACCCGGGCCGAACTCTTCGTGCAGGTCGGCTACGAGTACAGCGAGGAGTCGGGGCTGGCCGAGAAGGAGGAGGTCGTCTCGGGGCTGGAACGGCTGTTGGAGCCCCATCGCGAGGAGCTGATGGCGCGTTCGATCTACAGCTTCTGGAGCGACCGCTGGTCCCTGACCCGGATCTACCTCAAGGAAGGGGAGGCCGACGAGGAGAACCTGGCGACGGTGCGGCGACGCCTGCGCGAGCTGCTGCCCGAGATCCCCGGCGTCCGGCTGCGCGTGCAGGACAACACCCAGTCCTGGCGGCACGGCGGCGGCAACCGCATCGCCTTCCAGATCGTGGGCGAGGACTCGGAGGTGCTGGGCCGGCTGGCCGAGGAGGCGCGCGATCGCCTGGAGACGATTCCCGGCCTGGTCGACGCCTTCAGCAGCAGCCAGCAGGGCACCCAGGAACTGCACGTCTCCCTGGACCGCGACCTGGCCACCCGCTACGGCCTGACCCCGATGCAGGTGGCCGAGACCGTGGGGCTGACATACCGCGGCCGCCGGCTGCCGCGCTTCCGCGCCGAGGACGGCGAGCGCGAGATGCGCATGACCCTGGACGAACGGCGCGAGGAGAGCCTGGCCCAGCTGTCCAACCTGCCCGTCTGGACGCCGGAGGGCGAGAAGATCCCGCTGGCCTCGGTGGCGGACATCAGCGAGTTGCCCGGCGCGGAGCGCATCCGCCGCGAGGACCGGCTGACCAGCGTGCGCGTCGGCGCCCGCTACGAGGAGGGCGTTCGCGACGACTACCTGCCGGCGGTGAACGCCGTCATGGCTGGGATGGAGTTCCCCTTCGGCTACAGCTGGACCTTCGGCGACTGGCAGCGACGGCAGCGAGAGAAGTCGCAGGAGTTCCTGGTCAACCTCCTGCTGGCGCTGCTGCTGATCTTCGCCGTGATGTCCGCGCTCTTCGAATCGGTGCGGCAGGCGGTGGCCCTGCTGGTCGCCCTGCCCTTCGCGCTGGCCGGGGCGGTCTGGACCCTCTACATCACCGGCACCGATTTCGACCAGCCGGCGGCCGTGGGCCTGCTGCTGCTGATCGGCATCGTCGTCAACAACGGCATCGTCATGATCGAGCACATCAACACCTACCGCCGCGCCGGCATGGCCCGTGACGAGGCCATGCTGCTGGGCGGCCGCGAACGGCTGCGTCCGATCCTGATGACGGCCGTGACCACGCTGCTCGGCCTGTTGCCGATCGTGATCCAGAAGCCGTCGCTGGGTGGGATCTACTACTACTCGCTGGCGCTGGTGATCATGGGCGGGCTGGTGGTGTCGACCTTCCTGACCTCGGTGCTGCTGCCGACGACGGCGGCCCTGAGCGAGGACATCTTCGGCGGTGCCGGCAGACTGCTGGGACGGCTGGCGCGACGGCGCTAGCCGTTTTCGCCGTCTCCCTCCTCGCCGCGCTCCTCGCGCCCCACCAGGGTCACGATCTCCGCCGCGATCTCCTCGACGGGCTTGCCCGTGACCTCGACCACCGGCCAGGCCGGATCCTTCTGGCAGATGAAACGGGCGTAGTCCAGCTCGCGGCGCACGTGGGCCGGGTCGGCGTAGTCGCCCGTGGCCTGGTTCAGGTATTCCTGACGGGCGCGGCGCAGGTTGGCCAGGCGCAGGGGGCGGGTCATCAGGCCGACGACGCGGCGGGGCGGCAGCTTCCACAGCTCCGGCGGCGGCTCCAGGCCGAGCACGATCGGCACGTTGGCCACGAACCAGCCCTTGGTCGCCAGGTAGATGCTGAGCGGGGTCTTGAAGGTGCGCGAGACGCCGACGAGGACGATCTCGGCCAGGTGCAGTTCGTGCGCGCGCTGGCCGTCGTCGTGGTGGAAGGCGTACTCCATCGATTCGATGCGTCGGAAGTAGGTCTCGTTGAGCTGGCGGAAGAGGCCCGGCTTCTCGGAGGGGCTGACCGCCAGGTGGTGCGAGAGGCGGTCCAGCAGGGGGCCCATCAGGTCGATGGTGGGCACGTTCCGCAGGCGTCCCTCCTCGATCACGGCCCGCCGCAGCTCGTCGGTGACCAGGGTGTGCACGACCAGCGCTTCGCGTTCGGCGGCCCGGCCCACCGCGCCGCGGACCTGGGCCGGCGTGCGCATGCCCGGAGCCAGCCGCACCTCGACCGACGTACCCTCGAACTGGGTCAGCGCCGCGTTCAGGGCCCGCTCGGCCGTGCCGCCGGTGCCGTCGGAAATCACCAGGATCCGGTTCATGGGCCCTCCTCCATCCCGCCCGGCGATTCTCCGCGCTCCGCGGCCGGAAGGCCAGCGGGAACCGCGGCCGGCGGGTCGTCGATCATCGTCCGCTTCCAGTCGCCGCGCAGGAACCAGAGGAAGGCCGCCAGGGCGGCGATCACGTTCGACAGGTTCATCGCCCACCACAGCCCGATCGGCCCCATGCCCAGAGCCACGGCCATCAGCCACGAGGCGGGGATGCGGATCAGCCAGAGGCGGCCCACGTTCACGGCCATCACCGGCGTCGTGTGGCCGCCCCCCTGGAAGGCGCCGTAGAGCACCATGATCAGTCCGAAGACGAAGACCGAGAACGAGGTGATGCGCAGCAGGTCCGCGCCGTGGCGGACCACGTCGGGGTCGGGGGTGAAGAGGCGGGTGATCGGCCCGCCGAAGATGCAGGTCAGCGTGGTCATGGGCAGCAGGACGACGGTGATCAGCAGCGCCGAGCGACGCACCGACAAGGCGGCCCGCTCGGGCAGCCGCGCGCCCAGGTTCTGGCCGACGGCCGCGGCGTTGGCCTGGGCCAGGGCCATCGCCGGCACCATCGCCGTCATCACGATGCGGTGCCCCACGCCGAAGGCCGCGGTCACCGCGGAGCCGAAGCCGTTGACGATCCCCAGCAGCAGCGTGAAGCCCAGCGAGGTGGCGGTCTGGCCCAGCGACAGCGGCAGGCCGATGCGCAGCAGTTTCCGGATCATCGGGCCGTCCCACAGCAGGTCGCCGCGGCGCAGGCGGAAGCCCCGGCCGCCGAAGAGGGCCCGCAGCGCCAGCACCGAGGCCACGGCCCGCGCGATCACGGTGGCCAGGGCGGCGCCGGCCACGCCCAGCCGCGGCACGGGCCCCAGGCCGAAGATCAGCACCGGATCCAGGACCAGGTTCAGCAGCACGGTGGCCACGTTGATCCGCATCGGGCCCACCGTGTCGCCCAGGCCGGTGTAGATCCCCTGGTAGACGAAGAAGATGAACATCAACGGGACGCCCGCCAGGATCCAGCGCATGTAGAGCAGCGTCGCCGCGAAGGCGTCCGGCGGCGTGCGCAGCAGGCGCAGCAGGGTCGGGGCCAGCAGCAGGCCGAGCCCGGCGATCACGACGCCGACGGCGAACTGCAGCACCAGCGTCTGCCCGGCGGCCCGCCCCAGGCCCTCGCTGCGGCCGGCGCCCCGGTACTGGCTGACCAGGGTCGTGCCCGCCTGGCCCAGGCCCATCGCCAAGGCGATGCCGATGAAAACCACGTTCATGGTGATCGTCGGGGCCACCAGGGCTTCCTTGCCCAGCTTCCCCAGCCAGAAGGCGTCGGCCAGATTGAAGAGGGTCTGCAGCAGGAAGGACACGCTCACCGGCCAGGCCACCGCCAGCAGATGCGGGGTCATGGGACCGCGGGTCATGTCGCGTCCGGCCAGGGGGGAAGGCATGGGTCGCTCCGGGTTGACGTATCCGGCGGGTCGGCGAACGACCAAGATAGCAGGCGGAGAGCCGGGGAGAAAGCGCGCCGGCCCTACTCCCTGAGCCTTTCCGGCCAGACGGCCGGATCCTGCCGGAAGTAGTCCTTGAGCACCCCGTAGAGTTCGGCGTGACGCGCCAGCAGCAGCCGCGGAGCCTCGAAGAAGAGCTCGACGGCCGCTGCGAAGAACTCGGTGGGACTCTCGGCGGCGTAGTCGTCGAAGAGCTTGCTGCGGCCGTGCTCGACCCGGCGCTGCAACACGGCGAACTCGCGGCCGCAGACCTCCTTCCAGCGCTCCTCGGCGGTCGCGTTGGGCAACGCCGGCATGCCGTCGGCCACGCCGTGCTCGTCGTCGAGCTGGTGGGCGAATTCGTGCAGCACCACGTTGAAGCCCTCGCCGTGGGCGGCCAAGTCGCGGGTCACGTCGGCCCACGAGAGCACCAGCGACCCCCGCTCCCAGGACTCCCCCAGCCGCTCCTCGACGGCCTCGTGGACCAGGCCGTCCTCGTCCTCCTCGACGATGTCGGCGGCGAAGGCCTCGGGGTAGATCAGGATCGAATGCAGCTTCGGGTAGACGTCGGTCTCGCGGTTCAGCAGCAGCAGGCAGGCCAGGCCGGCCACGGTCAGGCGCTTCTCGTCGTCGATCACCAGGCCGCCGCAGCCCTCGAAGCTCTTCTCGGCCAGGAAGATGCGGACCAGCCCCTCGATCCGGCTCTGCTCGTCCGCGGACAGACGCCCGTAGTGGGGCACCTGCGCACGCAGGATTTCGCGCCATTCCGGGGTCACGGGAGTCTCCAGCAGCCGGCTGCGCCGGCGACGCTTCAGGAATCCGAGCATCACGCCTCCTCGACGGCGGCCGCGCGGCCGCCGGTCCGTTGCCAGATCAGGCCCGCCACGATCAGCACCAGCCCGGCGAAGGTCGAGGGCAGAACCCTCTCGTCCAGCACATGGTGGATCAGCAGCAGCGACAGGAAGGGGGCGAGAAAAATCAGGTTCGCCACGCGCGAGGCGTTCGCCGAGCGGCGCAGCGCGGTCAGCCAGAGCACGAAGGTGAAGCCCATCTCGAAACAGCCGACGTAGGCGGCGCCCAGCAGCCCCGGCCAGCCGCCCGGCGACGGGTCCGCGGTCAGCAGCGTCCAGCCGGCCACCCAGGGCAACCCGAAGAGGAAGGCCAGCAGCAGGCCCGCCACCGGGTCGCGGGCGTCGCGCGTGTTCAGCACCCAGTACAGCGCCCAGATCAAGGTGCTGCCCAGGGCCAGGGCCACGCCGAGACCGTCGCTGAAATGCACGTCCAGCGGCCGGCCGTGGGTCGAGATGATCCAGACCCCGCCGTAACAGACCAGCCCGGCGCCGATATCCCGCCAGCCGATGCGCTGCTTCAGGATCAGGATCGACAGGAAGGCCAGCACCAGGGCCCAGGTGAAGTTCAGGGGCTGGGCCTCCTGCGCGGGCAAACGGTCGTAGGCCTCGAAGAGCACCAGGTAGTAGACGCAGGGATTCATCAGGCCCAGCACGGCCGACAGCAGGTACTGGCGGCGGCTGCCGCGCAGCAGCAGGCCCAGCCGCCCCTGCGCCGCCAGCACCGCGGCCAGGGCCAGGGCCGAGAAGACGCTGGCCCACAGCAGCAGCGGCGCGGGATCCAGATGCCGCAACGTCAGCTTGAAGGCCGTCGCCACGGTGGACCACAGCAGCACGGCGGCCAGCCCGAAGAGGGTGGCGCTGTCGAAGGCGCGCAGGATCGTCATGCGCGGATGATGCCACTTCACGGGCAGCGTGGGAAGCGGCAAGCCGCCCTATTGCACCAACGTCATCTTCACCGTCCGCGCATGGCCCGGCGCCTCGAGGCGGGCATAGTAGACTCCCGCGGCCACGTGCCGCCCCGCCACGTCGGTCCCGTCCCAGAAAGCGTCATGCTTCCCCCCGGGAACGTTCTCGTTCACGAGCGTGCGCACCAGGGCGCCGCGCGCGTCGAAGATCCGCAGCTTGACCGCGCCTCCGCCCGGCGGCGCCTCGTAGGCCAGACGGGTGGCCGGGTTGAAGGGATTGGGCGTGTTCGTGTGCAGCGTCCAGGAGCTCGGCGGCGGTCCCTCCAGGCCGGTCGTCTCCCCGGGGCCGGCCGCAAGGCTCTCGTTGTCGGCGTCGTCGACGGACGAAACCTTGTAGTGCCACCGCCAGGGCTCGGCCGCGGGGTCGGTCCACGCCGTCGCCGCCGTGGCGTGCGCCAGATTCCCCGGCGCCGGCACGAAGCCGGGGTCTTCGCCGCGGTAGACGCGGAAATACTGGAAGTCCTGATCGGCGCAGGGCAGCCAGTTCAGCTCGTTGCCGCCGGCTGCGTAGTCCACCTGCACGCCCTCGGGAACGCCCGGCGCGATGTTGTCCTTCGAGTAGCCGCTGTCGGGAGGACTGCAGCAGAAGGCGGCCCCCTCGTGGTAGGTCAGGCAGTAGACGGACCACGGCACGCCCGCGGCGCAGGAGTCGGCCAAGGTCGCCGCCGGCAGTATGTACGTGAGCTGGGCCGCCGCCGAGAATCCGCCGAGAACCTCCCAGACGCCGGACGGCAGTTCTCCCTTGGCCGCGGGATCGGCGAAGAGGCGGTCGCGCACCGACCGCAGCGCGACGCCGGGCAAATCGGCATCCGCGACCGCTTCCCCCGCGCCGGCGGCCAGGGCTCCGGCCAGGGCCGGGTCGTCGACGCGCCGCCACAGGTTGTAGCCGCCGTCGCCGCCCCCCTCGTCGACGTCCATGTACGGTGCCGCGAACCGGATACGGACCAACCCGCCCTGGTCGCCGGGCACATCCTCGATCGCGAAGATCCTCGGCGCCGACTCCAGGGCCGTGATCGTGACCCGGGTACAGATCGGGGATACATGATCCACGTCCGAGGCCAACAGGAGCTCCCAGCCGAATTCACTCGTGGGCAAGGATAACTGCAGCAGTTGAGACGGCGGATACATAGGGCAGCTCGTGTAGTACTCGTAGGTGTCGAATCCGTCGCCGGACAACCTCAGCAGGAAGCAGCCGTCGGCGACGTCGGCGTCGACCCAGAAGTGCTGCGCGGATCTCCCGATCGCAAGGGGCTTCGACATGACTCGGCCCTTCCAGACGTCGAATTCTCGCTGCCCGAATCGGACCGGGGCCAGACCGGCGCCGGCGCCGTCAAGGGCCGTCATCAGGAAATCACCATGAGGGCACATGCCGCGGACCAGTTCGCCGCCGGGCGTCAGCCGGTAGTCCTCGTAGTCCAGGGCGTCGGGATCGGCAACATCCACGAGGACCACCCGTCCGTTGGTCGCCGGCGCGAAGATCTGGTCGCCGACCAGGACCGCAGCGCCGGGAATCGCGGGATATGCGGCCATAAGAGCGACCCTGACGGGTGCGGCCGGAGCCGTGACGTCGAAGACCTCGATCGAGGCGTTGGTCATCACGTAGAGGCGCCGCCCCCGCCAGATCACGTCCACGGCGCGGTCGCTGGCCGTGGCGGTCCCCACCAGAGAGGGCGCCGCCGGGTCGGCGATCGAGACCAGGGCCACGGCCGTCGTGCTGTCGGCCACGGCCACCAGGTCGCCGTGCACGGCCAGGGCCACGGCGTTGACGGCGGTCCGGCTGCCCAGAGCGAACGGCGCCATCGGATCGCTCGCGTCGATGAGTCGCAATCCGCCCGTGCCGTCGGCCACGCAGACGACATCGCCCGCGGCGGCCACCGCGCGGGCCTGGCCCGGCGTGTCCAGAGAGCCCAACGCCCCGGGCTTATACGGCGGGGCCAGGCTCAGGATCTGCAGGCCGTACTCGTGCGCGGCCACGTACAGCCGGGTCCCGTCCACGGCCAGCCCCTGCGAAAATCCAGGCACGTAGCGGCTGGAGATGACGGCCGGCGTTGAGGGGTCGCTGATGTCGAATAAAGCCACGCCATGCGCCCCGTCGGCGACGTAGGCGTAGTCGCCCCAGACAGCCACGTCCTGGGGCGTCCCCGCCGTGGCCACGGGCGTCGCGTAGAAGCTCACCGAAAATTCCCAGGAAGCGATCCGCATCTCCTGCAGTCCGGCGTCGTCGTCGGCCACGGCGACCCAGTTGCCGTCGCGATCCAGATCCCGCGCGAAGCCCGGAGTGTCGGTCAGCGCCAGGAGCGCCGGGGCGGTCGGATCGCCGACATCGAATACCGCGAGGCCGTCTTCCCCGCAGGCCACGTAGGCGCGGCCGCCGTCCAGCAGGATATCGTAGGCTCTGGCCTCGCCCGGCAACGCCGCGCCGCCCAGCAGCGACGGATTCGCGGGGTCGGAGACGTCCAGCCCCAGCAAGCTGTTCCCCCAGTCGATCAGCCAGGCCACCGAGCCGTCGACGGCCACGGCCTGCCCCCAGTCCGGAACCGTGTACCCGCCCAGCGGCGTCGGGGACGCGGGGTCGCTCACGTCGACGATCTGCAGACCGCCGGAATGGCAGGCCAGGTAGGCCCGGTCGCCGGCCACGATCACGGTGACCGCGGTGCCGGCAAGGCTGCAGTGTCCGGCCAGGGTCGGCGTCGACGGCGTGGAGAAGTCCAGGATCACCAGGTCGTTCGCGCCGTCGGCCACGTAGACCAGGTCGCCGCGAACGCATACATCGAAGGCCGAGCCGGGGGTGTCGTAGGTGACCGGCGTGCCCGGCGATGTCGGATCGCCCACGGGAATGCGGTGCACCCCCGACGAACCGTCGGCGAGGTAGAGGTCGTCGCCGGCCGCCGTCACGGCGTAGGCGTAGCCCGGGGAATCCCAGGCGCCCAAGACCGAGAAGGAGATCGGATAGATGTGCCGCAGATCCACGATCTTCAGACCCGCGTCGCCGCAGGCCGCGTAGGCGAGATAACCGTCCCTCTCCACGTCCTGGCAAACCCCCCCCGTAACGCACCCGCCTACCAGGGATGGGGAAAAGTCAGGCATCCGCGCGTAGCCGCCGATGGTGTCGACGTAGGCGGTGGTCGAATCCATGTCGATGGCGGCCGTGGAATGGAAATCCTCGACAAAGATCGGGTCCGCGGCGGCATCGACGCACGGCAGGAAAACGGCGACGAGAACGACGAGCAGGAGGCGCATGGCAGTCTCCATTCGAGCGCGATTGCGATGGACTCTCGAAGAGGGGCGAGCGCTTCAAGGACTAGAGCCTGCAACGACCCCCCCGCGAGACCGTCATGGGTATTCGGCGGCGGCGGCGTGTCGCCGTCGTCGCTTTCAATAAGATGATTATATCACAATTGTCCGGGATTCTTGATATCCCACTCAGCCCGACGTCGGCCCGAAAGCGACGCCCATGTCGCCCAGACGCCAGGCCAGCGCCTCGACGCGGCGCCGGAACTCGTCGAAGTCGCGCCGGCCCACGGGCGACCACAGCCGTTCGGCCATCGCCGGCAGGCGCGGGAAGAGCAGGGTGTCGGGGTTCTCCGGCCACGGGGTCGTGGCCCACAGGCAGGCCTCGCCGCCCAGGATGCGCGAGGCGGCGGCGCCGCTCAGGCCCTTCGGCACCGGCTCGAAGGCGTAGACCGATTCGAGGCCGATCTGCGAGTCGGGGCGATGCAGGAAGGCGACCTCGCGGGGCGATACGATGGCGTCGTGGCCCTTGCGGACTGCCGTCTCGGCCCCCGCGAAGCCGCGCCAGGACTGGACGACCGACTTGGGCGGCATGCCGCCGTCCGCGATCTCGTCCCAGCCGATCACGCGCCGTCCGCGCTCGGCCAGATGCTGCCCCACCCGCCACATGAACCAACTCTGCAGCCCCTCGACGTCGCCCACGCCCTCCTTGCGGACGCGCGCCCGGCAACGCGGGCACTCGGCCCAGCGCGTGCGCGGGCACTGGGCGCCCCCGAAATGAACGTAGGTCGAGGGGAAGAGCGCCAGGGTCTCGTCCCAGACCTCCTCCAGGAATTCGAAGACCGCGTCGTCCCCGGCGCAGAGAACGTCCTCATAGACGCCCCGCTCCGCGGCCACGGCGAAAGGCCCGCCGGTGCAGGACAGTTCGGGATAGGCGGCCAGCGCGGCCAGGCTGTGGCCCGGCGCCTCGATCTCGGGGACGATCTCGACGTGTCGCTCGGCGGCGTAGGCCACGAGCCGCCGCACCTCGATCTGGGTGTAGAAGAATCCGTCCGGAGCCCCGAGCTCGGTCAGCAGGGGCCGGCCGTGGATCTCCAGCCGCCAGGCCTGGTCGTCGGTCAGGTGCCAGTGCAGGCGGTTCATCTTGAAGAGGGCGAGCAGGTCGATCAGCCGCTTGATGCTCGGCACCGGCACGAAGCGGCGGGCGGAGTCAAGCAGCAGGCCGCGCCAGCCGAAGCGGGGGTGGTCCTCGATGCGCAGCCCTGGCAGGGCGGGACCGTCGAGCAGCAATTGGCGCAGGGTCCGGGTGGCGTGGAAGGCGCCGGCCTCGCCGCGGGCGCGGATCACGACCCCCGCACGCGAGACGTCCAGCGCGTACGAGCCCGGCGGCAGCGGGCTGCTCTCGACCTCGAAGACGAGGTCGGCCTCGGCCCTGTGGGGATCCTCGACCAGGATCATCCCGGTCTCGTCGGCGAAGAGGCGGGCGACGCCCTGGAACTCGCGCGGCGCGCTGATGCTGGCCCCCTCCTGCAACAGGAAAGAGCCCTTGCGGAGTTCCAGGAAGGCCGGGGCGGGAATCAGGGCCGGCGCGATGTCGGGCATGGTGGCTCCTGGGAGGCGAGGGCCGACACCGCCGGCGGGGCGTCGTCGGCGGTGTCACCTGGAATGTTAGCGCAGACGAGGAATCAGGCAAGCCCGGAACCGCCGCCGAGATCGCTCGAGATGTTGCAGAAGCGACGGCGGCGCGTGCGGCCGTAGAAGAGCTCCTCGCCCCACATGCTCAGGCGACGGGCGAAGGCCGAGCGGGCGACGGCGAGGCGCACGACCCGGTGCACGAAGGAGTCCGCGTGGCCGAAGGGGCACATCCGCATGCACAGGCCGCAATCGGTGCCCAGCACGCGCCAGTAGTGCAGGCAGGACTCCTGCTTCATGCTCCACTTCTCGACGCCGCGGGCGAGCCCGGGCGGACCGTGGGGAATGGCGCCCGCCGGGCAGCTGTCGGCGCAGCGCCGGCAGATGCCGCAGAACTCGCGCACGCCCGTGGAGACCGGCGCCGCCGGCGTCAAGGGCAGGTCGGTGGTCACCGCGCCCAGGCGCACCCGCGTGCCCAGCCGCCGCGAGATGAAGTAGCCGTGACGGCCCAGTTCGCCCAGTCCGGCGTCGCAGGCCAACGGCGGCAGCATGACCTGGTAATTGCTGCCCGAGACGTGGGCCCGGGCGGGATAGCCCAGGGCGCGGATGTGCCTGGCGACCGCGATGGCGATCATCGATTCGTCCAGGTACCGGCGCGCGGACTCCGCGGTCACCGACAGCCCCGGCGCGCCCCGGACCGCCTCGTGATCCATCTCCAGGCTGAAGACCAGGGCGAAGCGGTGGTTCAGCTCGATCGGCCGCCCCCAGGACTCGGGGCCGCGGCCGACGTGCGAATAGACCCACGACGGGTTCAGGCGGGCCACGCCCACCTCGTCGGCGCCCAGCCGGCGGATCAGTTCGCCCAACTGCCCGGTCATGCGCGCGGGATCGGGGGACGGAGCGTCGTCGCGGCGGGCCGCGACCGGACCGTCGACCATGGGCGTGAGGTCCTCGACCACGTCGAAGATCGCGTCGACGTGAGGCGAGACCATCGGATCGTAGAAGAGGCCGCCGGGCGCGAGTAGTTCGGGCAGCCGCCGGATGCGGTCGTCCAGATCCTTGTGCTCCGGATGCTCGGCGTAGTAGCTCTCGTAGCGGCCGTCGCCGGGCAGGTAGTCCTCGCGCGAAAACATCACCGTCCGCTCGTCGACCCGGGGCGCGGGGCCCTGCGCGGCGATGGCCCGCGTGCGGCCCAGGGGCAGGAAGTAGAGCAGGGCGAAGAGAGCGAGAATCCCGTCCACGGCCCAGTAAGCCCCGGCGGGAAGGTGCAGGATGACGGCGCCGCCCCAGACGACGACCGTCGCCGCCGCGCCCAGGACCGAGACGCGGAGCGCGCGCGGCTCCTTCTCGCGCGCCGAGGCGACGGCGAAAAGGGCCAGGAAGACCGCGAGCGCGCCGCCGAAGGCCAGGAAGGGAAAGAGGGCGAGGGCCATGGTTCTCCCGGGGGTAGGTGTCCGAGGCAAAGATAGCCCTCACCGCGCCCGCGGGCGAGGTCGGGCTTGCCCACGCCCCCGCGGGGGAACAAGTTGGAGCACGGCCCGCTCCCCTGCTCCCGGAGGACGCCCGTGCCCGCGATCTGGTCGACCCTTTCTCCCGAGACCCTGCTCCTGACGGCTCTGGCCGTCTTCGCCGCCTACTTCCTGAAGGGCTTCTCCGGCTTCGGACCCGCCCTGGTCATGATCCCCGTCTTCTCGCTGCTCTTCGGACCCGCCCGGGCCCTGGCCACGGCCACCCTCATCGATCTCGGCGTGGGATTCGTCCTGCTCGCCACCCTGCGCTACCGGCCCGGAGACGGGCGGCTGATCCTGCGCATGTCGCTGGGCGTGGCCCTCGGGTCGGTGCTCGGGGCCTCGCTGGCCGGCGTCGTGCCCCGCGACGTCGTGCTCGCGGCGATCGGCGTCGCCGTCCTGGCCATGGGCCTGCTCTGGATCGTCTGGCGCAGCCCGCTGCCCCCCGGCATCGCCGCCGCCGCCGGCTCGCGCCGCCTGTGGGCCGGCTGCGTCCTGGGCGGTTTCACCGGCGGTCTGGTGGGCATCAGCGCGCCCTTCATCGTCGTCGCCGCCCGCCTGATGCTGGACAAGGACGCCTTCCGGCGGATCCTGGTCGCCGTCTTCCTGGTCGAGGGCGTGGTCAAGCTGGCGGTCTACCGCTCGGTGGGGATCTGGAGCGCCGATGCGTCGGCCCTGGCCCTGCTGGTCTGCCCCGCCGTCGCCGCGGGGCTGCTGGTCGGCGCGCGCAGCCACCTGCGGGTGGGCGAACGGACTTTCAGCCTCGTCGTCGGCGTCCTGCTGTCGCTGCTGGGGATCCGGGTGCTGATCGCGCTCTGAGATCGGTGAGGGAAAAGGCCGGCGCCGGTTGGGCGCCGGCCGGAAGCCCATGGTGGGGAGAGAGCTTCCGGCCGGCTGCGTCAGGCGGACTGGCGGTCAGTCCTCCTGGCGGTCGAAGACCTCCCTGGTGGTCACCACGCCGCCCGACCTCGGATCGGGCCGCTGGGTCAAGATGGTCAACTGCTTGCCGTCCTCCGAGAGGCTGTACTCGCGGCTGATCGTCCCGCCGTTCGGATGCGCCGTCTCCACCAGGTACCGGCCGGCCTGCCAGCGTGCCTTCATCTGGACCTTGCCCCGCGGCGTGTCGATCTCGTGGCTCTCGCCGTCGAGCTTCATCGAATGCGTGATCTCGTTGCTCTTGGTGACGGTCAGGGCGTCGGGGGCGACGCCCAGGATCATCACGCCCTGCCCCATGCCGCGGCCCGCGCCGCGAGGCCGGCCGGACGACGCCATGGCGCCGCCGCGGCCGCCGCGCCCGGCGCCGCGGCCCACGCCGGCGGGATTCATGCCGCCGCCCTGGCCGCCGCGGCCCATGCCGCCACGACCCCGGCCGACGGGGGCCGCTTCGCCGTCCCCGGGCGGGAGCGCCGCGGCGGGCATGTCGCTGAGCTCGGTGTTCAGCTGCCAGGAGCCCGCGAAATCCTGGGGCGTGGGCTCGTCGGCCAGCGCCGCCGGCGCGAGCAGGATCAGCAGGAGGGCGGCCGCCAGGGCCGGCGCGGCCGCGAATGTGCGCTTCTGGTTTCGGTTATCACGGGTCGTCATCGTCGCTTCCTCCGGTCGTGGGGCGGGGCCCCGGGTTTTCGTCTTCAGGGGCGTCACTCGCAAAGAGCCCCCGGACACGCCGGCGGTTACACCCGGACGGAAATTCTCTTTTTCGCGGACGGTTTGTAACCCGGGCCGCGGCCGAAGCCTCTTCTGTACAGGAACGGCGTCGCGAGAACCCACGCGGGGTTTGACGCCCGACGGCCGCCTGGGCCAGAATCCCGGTGGAGAAGAGCCGGACGCAGTATCGCCAGCGTGGGGAGCCAGGATCGTGTTCGATCGCGCCGCCGACGGTGACCGCCAGGATGTCGAGGCCAGCCGGGCCGGGGACGAGGAGGCCTTCGCCCGTCTCGTCCGCCGTTACCAGGCCGGGATCGCCGTCCAGATGCGCCACTTCAGCCGCGATCCGCAGGTCCTGGACGAGCTCACGGCCGAGGTCTTCGTCTCGGCCTACCGCGGGCTGCACGGCTTCAAGGGCGCCGCGCCCTTCGCGCACTGGCTGCGCCGCATCGCCACCCGCGTGGGCTACGGCTACTGGCGCCGCGAGGCCCGGGAACGGTCGCGCCGCGAGACCCTGGCCCAACTGGCGCTCGAACTGCCCCGGTCGAACGAAGCGGAGGATCCCGGGGCGGCGGCTGAATTCCTGCACACGGCGCTGGCCCGACTGGCGCCGCAGGATCGACTGGTGCTGACGCTGCAGTATTTCGAGGACTGCGACATGAAGGAGATCGCCGAGCGCACGGGCTGGAACGCCGGCCTGGTGAAGGTCCGGGCCTTCCGGGCCCGCAAGCGCCTGAAGAAGATCCTCGACGAGGCCGGATTCGGAAGGAACGACTGATGAAGAAGAACGATTCCCTGGACCGCTTCGCCCGGCTGGCCGCCGTGGCCCGCCGCGAGGCCGCCCCCGCGGTCGACATCGAGCACCTGGTCAGGTCGCGCCTCCCCCGCGTCGGGCGCGCGACCGTCCACCGCCCCCTGCTCTGGTTCGCCGCGGCGTCGGCGGCCGCGGCCGTGGTCGCGGTGCTGATGGTGCTGCCCATGCTCAGCAGCATGAGCGACCCCTTCGCGTCGATGTTCCAAGCCATGAACACCCTGGTCCAGTAAGGAGAACCCGATGGCCACCGAATCGACTCCCGGGCGCGACCTCCAGCCCCCCCGCGGCACTCGGCTGCGCGCCACGCTGATCGGCGCCGCGATCCTGCTCTGCGGAGTGGTCATCGGCTCGGCCGTGACGACCGGCATCCTCTGGAAACCCCTCAGCCGGGACCTGCGCGAGCCGCCGGTGATCTCGGCCCGAGTGGCCGACCGGATCATCGAGCGTTACGACCTGCCTGGCGACATGCGGAGTTCCCTCGAGGAAATCCTCGAACGGCACCGCTACGACGTCGAGGCCGTACGCGACTCGCTGCGCCCCATGATGGACACCCTGCGCGTGCAGTTCCGGGAGGAGGTCGCCGAGCTGATGCCCGGCGAGCTGGCCGACCGCTGGCGGGCCGACTTCGACGAGGAC
>CAZLHO010000032.1:0-32674 GCA_964559455.1 uncultured Fibrobacteraceae bacterium
GTCTCAACAACATCATGAAATCTCAACCAAAAAAGGGATGCCAAAATGAAACGCATCATTACGACACTAATTATTGTGCTCTGTGCCACACCCACCCACGCCGAGCCAAGCAAAGAAATCCGCCAGATGATGAATACACCAGCAACGGTATTTGATGTATATCTGTCTCACGTTAATAGAATTATCGAGGAGAGACTTTTCAAAACATACGGAAATAATACGGACCAATGCACAATTCCAGAAGTAGCAAATATCCTTGGCATCTGGGACGACGAAGCGCACAATATAGATCAAGCCAGAGGGATGCGAGTTCTGAAAATGGAGATGAGCTATAACTGGGATGACAATCTCATAGAACATTATGCCGAAATTGTTACGGCAAACATAACATTTACAATGGACAGCCTAAGAAACATGGGTGTGCTTATCGCCAAAATTCACAGGCATATCTTACGTGCATTTATGGTCGAAGAGCCAATACGATGGGGCTGGAAGTCGGATACTCTTGATGAAGCTAGTGTGCGTGGGCATTTGCTAGACCGAGTGTTTGTAAAAGTCAAACTGCATGGAAATGATAGTGAAACTGGTGATTACGTTGCCGCCACCATCACCATCGATCAACACGAAACAGTACGATATGAATGAGTCATTCGTTTCTATGTGAGGTGCTATTGTGGTTGACGATTTTGAAGTTAACGACAGCGTTCGCCCGCAGCCTTGGATGAATGAGTATTTGGCGCTAAAAGACTATGCCGAGTATTATTACGAAAAACATACTACTCTAAAATTAGAAGTTGACGGTCGAGTTGCCAAATATTTTGACAAATATACAGCCGTTGCTGATGATCCGAGTATCTTGGTTGACTATGAAGAACTAGCTCGCTGGTCAAAAGCGATTTCAATATTTTCAGTACTTGCTGTCGAAGCTTTTTTGAATTTTGTTGGCGTTGTTAAGCTTGAGGAAAAATATTACAAAAGAAATATAGAATGGCTATCCCTTGAAAAAAAACTATCTATCGTGGTAGCGATATGTTACAAGAAGAAGATTGACGTTGATGACGAAATATATATTATTGCAAAACAACTTAGTGACAACCGAAACAGAATAGTACACCCGAAAGCAAAACAAGATCAGATTGATAGCCCCTTGATTGCTTTTCAGAATGTCTTGCTGACCCGAAGAGACTCGTTCAAAGAAGAGGATTATATTTGTTCTATGGGAAAAATATTTGATTTCATTTATGAATTAGACCCGACGCTCAATTTTCCATCATAAGCGCCCATCGGAGAATTAATGCAGCAATAGTGTGATAATTTCAATAAAACGTAAAGCTTAAAAATAAGCGAATACTATCAAGTCACTCTCAGCTCGACAGATCTCGCGGGTGGTTCCGCAAAGCCGGCCCGGACGGGGTGTCCGGGCCGACCTCTGCACCTAAACTAAGGGCACGCAGCCGATTCCGCCAGGATTATGATCGGCCTGTCATTCATGACCGCCCGGGGCGGTCGTCGCGCCCTACTGGCCGGATATGTCGATCCTGACGTCGATGCGACGGTTCAGAGCCCGCCCGTCGACCGTCTCGTTGTTGGCGATCGGCTTGGACTCGCCGAACCCGACAGCCAGGAACCGGTCCGCGCTTCCACCCATGTTGGCCACCAGGTAGCTGCTGACCGCCTCGGCCCGGCGCATGCTGAGAGCCTGGTTGAAGTCGTCGTTCCCCTGCGCGTCGGTGTGTCCCTCGATGGAGACCGGAGCCGCCGGGTAGATGCGCAAAACGCGCTGGAGCTTGGTGAGCAGCTGGAAGTTCTGGGGCTGGATCTCCGAGGAGCCGACCGGGAAGGACAACCCGCGCATCCGGATGATCAGGTCCTCGCCGTCGAGCAGGACCTCGGCCTCCTCCTTCAGGAACAGCTTGCGGACGTCCCTGAGGGCGGCCTGGCGCTGCTGCTCCCTTTCGATGACGGCGACGGTCGTGCGCTCCCGCTTCTCCAGGACGGCGAGGGCCGCGTCCAGGGAGTCGATGCGCGCGGCGGCCCGCTGCAGCCGGCCGTCCCGGTCGCGGATGTCGCCCTGCATGTTCTCGCGGTCGGTCTTCAGGCTGGCCAAAGCGCTGACGGCGGACTCGCCGACGGGGCCGACGCCGCGGCTGAAGTCAGGATCGATGTCCAACTCCCTGGCGACCTTCGCCAGGGCCTCCTCGTGAGAGAGCACCACGTCCTCGATCTGGCCCTTGTTCCTCTCCCCGACCTTGTCGACCAGGCCGGCCAGATAGCCGGCGTGGCGGAAAGTGGCGGTCGCCCGGCGAGCCTGACTCTTGGCCTCGTCCCGCTGGTAGCGATCGCCGCGCAGGGTCTTCTCGGCGCTGTCGAGAAGAGCCTCGCCCGCGGTGAAGGTCTGCGGCGCCTTCTTGTCCGCCCCGGCGGCCTGGGCCTCGTCGCGAGCCGAGTGCGCCGCTCCGAGCAGGTCGGCCCGGATGGCCTCCAACTCGGCGGTGCGGTAGAGCCGCTCGGCCTCGCCGGCCTTCTCGCGCGCCTTGTTCTGGTTGCCCTTCTCGACCTCGCGGCCCGCGTCGAACATGGAAGCGTTCGCGATCTCCCACTCCTTCGCCGCGAACTCCGGAGCGTTGGCCTCCAGGGCCCCGGCCCGCGCGACCAGGGAATCCTTGAGCAGCAGCTTGCCGACGCTCTCGACCTTGGCCGCCTCGTCCAGCTTCTGCGTCGCCTCCCTCAGCTTCGCCCGGATCTCGTCGATCTTTCCACCCCTGGCGAACTTCTGCTTGCCCTCGGCAAGCTTGGCCCGAGCCTCGCCGAAGGCCTTCGGGGCGATCAGGGACAGATCGGCGGCCTGGCTGTCCAGGAGCCGTGTCTCCACGGCGGCGATCTCACCCTCGATCCCCGTCGTCTGCGCCACGGCCAGGGCCGGTACCAGCAGGACGGCGAAGACAAGGACTGAAAGGATAGCTCTTGCCGGTAAGGACAGGTTTCGATCGATCATGTCGGGTTCTCCTTTTACTTCGGACAGCATCGGAATCGACAGCCGGCATCACCCGGCACACGGTCGGAAATACGTGGATCAGAACAGGGATCAGGGGGGTTCGACCGCCTCCGTCATCAGGAGGAGGATGGCTTCTCCCCGGAGTCCGCCCCCCCGCGGATCAGGACCAGGGAGACGAGTATGCCCAGGACGAACCCCACCAGTCCGGTGATCAGGAGCAGGGCCGCTCGAGGCATGGTCATCGAAAAGAACAGGAACCTGGTCTCCACCGCGGTGGTGTTCTGCAGGACCACGATCAGGACCAGAGCCGCAAGAACCGCGATCAGGGTGATCTTGAACTTCCGCATCCCCGACTCCTCGATAAGGGCGGTCCCGGGCGATGCTTTCCCCGGCCCCGGGTCCGGTCGACAAACCGGCTCACGCGGCGCACACTTGCCGGTGGCGCAATGAACCTGCCTGCCAATTTCACTCATGATAATCGCGGTCACGGGAATCGGCACCTGCCACGGGTCCGGGACGACCGCGACGGTATTACGGGGGCGGCGATGCAAAAAGGGCGCGCGTCGAGTTGGACGCGCGCCCGTGAATGCTTCGGCTCCGGTCAGCGGTACGAGCGCCGCTGCATCTGGCGACCGCGCCCGCCCTGCCAACCGCCGCCGCGGTTGCGGCCGAAATTCTTCGGGGCCGGCGTGTCGGACCGGACCGCCCTTTCGCAATGGAAGGCATGCCCCAGCTCGGCGGGCACAGGCTTGCCCAACAGGCGTTCGATGTCCCGCAGATAGGCCCGGTCCTCGGGGCTGCAGAACGAAATCGCGGCGCCGCTCGCTCCCGCCCTGGCGGTGCGGCCGATGCGGTGGACGTAGGTCTCGGCCTCCATCGGGAGATCGAAGTTGATCACGTGGGTGATGTCATCGACGTCCAATCCCCGCGCCGCCACGTCGGTGGCGACCAGCACCCGGAAACGGCCCCGCTTGAAACCCTCCAGCGCCTTGGTGCGCGCGGCCTGGGTCTTGTTGCCGTGGAGAGCGGCGCCGCGGATGCCCGCGTCGGACAACTTCTCCACGACCCGGTTGGCGACATGCTTCATCTGGGTGAAGACCAGGACCTTGTCGACCCGGGTGTCGCCCAACAGCGAGAGCAGCAGGGAGATCTTGTCCTGCTTGCCCACGAAAAGCACCTTCTGGTCGATGCGCTCCACCGCGGGCTCGTCGGGCGTGATGGTCACCCGCACCGGATCGCGGACCATGCTGTTGGCCAGCGCCACCGTGCTCGGGGCCATGGTGGCCGAGAAGAACAGGGTCTGGCGCTCGGCCGGAATCTGGGACAGCACCCGCTTGATGTCCGGGACGAAACCCATGTCGAGCATCCGGTCGACCTCGTCCAGGATCAGGACCTCCACCTCGTTCAGGTGGATGTATCCCTGCTCCATCAGGTCGAGCAGACGGCCGGGAGTGGCCACCAGGATGTCCACCCCGCGGTTCAGGGCCGCGACCTGGGGAAGCTGGGCCACGCCGCCGAAGATCACGGCGTGGCTGAGCCGCAGGTACCGTCCGTAGGTCCGGATGCTCGCCCCGATCTGGGCCGCGAGTTCACGAGTGGGCGCGAGGATGAGGGCCCGCGGGGCTCCCCGCCCGAGCCGGTGAGGACTTTCGGAGAACCGCTGCAGGAGCGGCAGGGCGAAGGCGGCGGTCTTGCCGGTGCCGGTCTGGGCGATGCCCAGCAGGTCCCGTCCTTCCAGCAGGTGCGGGATGCACTGCTCCTGGATGGGCGTCGGCGTGGCGTAGCCCTCGGCGGCCACGGCCCGCTGCAACTGCGGGATCAGGGCGCGAAAGGCGCCTTGGGGCATCTGAAGGGGCGTTTGCGGGGCGGAACGGTCGGAGTGCACGCGCGGCGCGCGTGCGGTTGCGTTTGCTTTCATTTTTTCCTCGTCCGGGGCCAATCTGAAATCTCTACCCGCCCGGACGCGTGGAAAAGAAAGAGCCGCAATGAGCGCAGCATCGTCGTGTCCCGGATAATCTGCCGGGATGCACGTTTTGAACGGATGGGATATCGCCTGTTGAGCGGTGCGGATTCGCACCCGGCGGAACCGTCGTTCGCAGGCTCACTAGATAACGGCAAGGCGCCCAAATAGCAAGGACCGAGATTCCGGGGCTGGTCCCGGACCGGCCGCAGGGTCGGGGCGGCTCATTGACAATAATCATGCATTTTGGTAGGATTCGTCGGCCGGTCGGGGGTTCAGGCTGGCTTCGAACACATCTTTCTCGCCCATCCGCTTCATCGACTATTCAAAAGTCCGGGTCCAGCCGGAATCGAGTCCCCGTACCAGGGAGAAAATCCATGAATCGAAGATCCGGTCGCGTGTCCGCCGCCATCGTCCTCTGCCTGACGCTGGCCGCCCTCCTCCCCTGCCTCGCCCTCGAGAACCAACACAGCGAAGACTTCACCACGACGCTCTACGAGGACGCCGTCAACACGACGGCGGACTGGAACACGGCCGCCGGGGAGCTCCGGCTCTTTCCCTTCGTCCCAACGATCGTCGGCAACGTCGCCTACTCCGAAGCCTGGGACATCGCTCTCGCCGGCGAGCACGCCTACGTGGCGGACGGGCCCAACGGGTTCAGGATCTTCGACATCAGCGACCCGTCCTCCCCCTCGCAGACCGGATTCTACAACACGCCCGGCAACGCCAGAGGGATCGACGTGCAGGGAGACTGCGCCTTCGTGGCGGACGGAAGCTGGGGGCTCAGGATCCTCGACCTCAGGTTCCTCGTCGCGCCGACGCCCCTCGGCTTCCTCGACACCCCGGGCTACGCGCGGGATGTCGTCGTCGCGGGCGATTGCGCCTTCGTGGCGGACACCGACTACGGCCTCCATGTCGTCGACGTCGCGGATCCGGCGAATCCGGCGCTGATCGGCGGCTACGACACGCCGGGCGAAGCCATGGCCGTCGCCGTCGCCGGAGATCACGCCTTCGTGGCGGACGGCTCCGCCGGCCTGCTGATCTTCGACATCACCGATCCGGCGAACCCCGCCCTGATCGGGACCTACGACACCGCGGACGACGCCAACGATGTCGTCGTCGCCGGCTACCTCGCCTTCGTGGCGGACGGCGCTACGGGGCTGGTGATCGTGGATATCTCCGATCCGACGACACCCTCGCTGCACGGCGTCTGCGACACTCCCGGCGACGCCGTGGGCGTCGAGTTGTGGGGGGACGAGGCCCTGGTGGCGGACGGCGCTTCGGGCCTGCAGGCGATCGACATCACGGACCCGTCGAATCCCGTGCCGAGCTGGGACTGCGACACGCCGGGCGAGGCGCGACGCGTCGCCGCCGCCGGCGGCATCGCCCTCGTGGCCGACCGCAGTTCGGGACTCGAGATCATCGAGATCGCGAAGCTCACGGGACCGACTCCGATCGGAAGCTGCGTCACGAACGACTACGCGATGGGGGTCGCCGTCTCCGGGGACCTCGCCTTCGTCCCGATCTACGAGAGCGGGCTCCAGATCCTCGACATCTCCGACCCCGCGGCCCCGGCCATCCTCGGCGCCACCACCACGCCGTTCCTCGCCTGGAACGTCGCGGTCTCGGGCGGCTTCGCCTGCGTCGCCAGCGTGTGGTGGGGGCTTCATGTCGTCGATGTCTCCGACCCCGCAAATCCCATCCTGATCGGCTCCTACGACACGACGGGCGAAGCCCACACCGTCAGCATCGCGGGAGATCTGGCCTTCGTCGCGGACGGCCCGGACGGACTCGCGTCCATCGACATCGGCACCCCCGCCGCGCCGGCCCTCCTCGACACCTACCCTACCGGCCACGCCGCAATCGACGTGGCGGTCTCGGGGAACCACGCCTACGTGGCCTGCTCCGGCGATGGGCTCGTCGTGATCGACGTCACCGATCCCACGCTGCTCACCCTCCTGGGATCCCTCGACACCGACGGCTTCGCCTGGGGCGTCGCCGTCTCCGGCGACCTCGCCTACCTGGCCGACGGCGATATGGGGCTGAAGGTGATCGACGTCTCCGACCCCACGAAGCCCACGCTCCTGAGCGCCGTCGACACCCCGGGCACGGCCACCGCGGTGGAGGTCAGCGGCAGCACCCTCATCGTCGGGGATGGCGGATTCGGCTTCCACCTCTTCGACGTCGCCGATCCCGCGAATCCCGTCCTGGTCGAGAGCTACGAGACGGAAAATGAGATCCTCGGGTCCGTGATCTCGGGCGCCTGCGTCTTCGCCGCCGACGGCTTTGGCGGTCTCCTCGCGGCCCGGATCTTCCAGACCGAGGTCGAGGCGGAAACGGGCATCGGCCAGTCGCTGGCCGTGGACACGGCCGACGACACGATCCTGCGGGCCCGCCTGGCGACGACGCAGACGGACGCGGCCGACTGGGAGCTCAGCGCCGACGGCGGCGCGAACTGGCAAACCGCCCAGCCGGACGCGACCTGGCAGAGGATGCTGGATCCGGGTGCGGACCTGATGTGGCGGGCGTCCCTGACCTGGCTGTCTCCCGGCGACCATCCGGCCGTCGCGGAGCTCGAGATCGAATGGCTGGTCGAGGCCGCCGCAATCGTCAGGATCCTGGACGTGCCCGACGACCAGGGCGGGTGGGTCCGGGCGCGGTTTCTGCGTTCGGGCCTGGACTTCGCGGACGAGACTGCGCTGCCCATCGCCAGCTACGGTATCTGGCGGCAGGTGGACGACCCTGCGCTCGCGGTCGCCCTGAAAACGGCCCCCGCCGGCCTCCGCGCCGACGACGGCGCGCCGGACCTGGGCGACGTCCCGGTCACGACCTACGGCGGGCGGACCTACGTCCGGGCCGCGCCGGGCGCCGAGACCGCGTCCTTCCCCGAAGGGACCTGGGCGTGGGTGGCGGCGGTGCCGGCGGTGCAGCAGGACGTCTACGACGCCGTCGTGCCGACCGTCGCCGACTCCTCGGCGTCCGGAAGGAACGCCGTGACCCTGCTGGTCACGGCCCACACCACCACGCCGTCGGTCTGGTACGCCGGCGAACCCGGCGACGGCTGCTCGGTGGACAACATCGCGCCCGAGGCCCCTGCGAACCTGGCGGTCGCCTACAGCGGCGACGGCAACCAGTTGGCGTGGGACCCGTGCCCGGACGAGGACTTCCACTACTTCAACATCTACCGCTCGACCGATCCCGGCTTCGTCCCCTCGCCCGCCGACCTCGTGCATTCGGCGACGGGCGCGAGCTGGATCGATCCCGAACCCGACGGCTGGGACGTCCATTACAAGGTGACGGCCCTGGACTATGCGGGCAACGAGAGCGACGCGGCCTCGCCCGGATCGGTGACCGCTGTCGGCGACCCGTCGCTGCCGCGGGCTTATGGGCTCCACCCCAACGTTCCGAACCCCTTCAACCCCAGTACGACGATCCGCTACGACGTGCCCGCGGGCGGCGGCGCGGTGACCTTCCGCGTCTACGACGTCCAGGGGAAACTCGTGCGGACGCTGGTCGACGGGATGCAGACCGGCGGGCGAAAGTCGGTGACCTGGGACGGCAGGAACGACAGGGGACGCAGCGTTTCCTCGGGAGTCTATTTCTATCGCCTGCAGTCCCCGGGATTCGCGAAGACGCTCAAGATGACGCTGGTCCAGTAGGGTTGCGGGCGCCGCGTCGCGGCGCCCGCCCTCAGCCCAATCCCAGCACGTTCCTGATCGCCCCCCAGGCCTCGAGCTTGTCGCTCTTGGTCATGCTCGAATTGGCCGGACTGGTCGAGGGCAGGGTGATCACCGTCAGGTCGGGCCGCTCGAGCCCGGGCAGGACCCGCTTGCGGAAGAGCTCGTCGGCCTTGCGCCCGTTCAGGAAGATGGACTGGATGGTGGGATAGCGTTCGAGGAAGGCGTGGAAGTCGTTCACCTCGGACTTGGCGACCTTGATCTTGCTGTCCAGGCTGCCCTTGCGCTCGGCCGCGCCCAGGACATCCCACAGGGCGACGCCGGCGTTCATCAGGGCCAACGCCCGGGCGTCGTAGTCGAGTTCCGGGTCCAGGCCCAGCAATTCCTCCATGATCGACCAGAAGGCGTTGCGCTTGTTCGCATAGTACTCGCCGGCCTTCAGCGAGGGCGCGCCGGGCAGCGAGCCCAGGATCAGCACGCGGGGATTGTCGCCGGCGAGGGGAGGGAATCCTTGGTTCATGGCGTGGCGCTCCCGGGAAGGAGTGGAACCGTCCGCTATGAATCCACCCTATCAGCAGTCGGGGCCGCAGGCAAGAAAAGGCATCCCTCAGATTGATTCTCTCAATTCACTGAAATACTGCCCTGCGAACCTCATGCGGCTGCCGTACCACGAGAAAACGGCCCCGTCCACCAGGCGAACCACAGGGGCGGGACATGCCCGGGCAATGGCCGCAACCTCTTGTGGAGTAAAAGGATAGGGCTCGGACGCGAGCAGCGCGACCTCAGCGTCGGCCAGATCGTCCAGACCGACCCGCGGATAGCCCGCCCGCTCACCGAAAATGTTGAGGAAACCGCACTTCCGGAGCATGGCGTCGATGAAAGTGCCGCCCCCGGCCGCCATGTAGGGATTCTTCCAGATCAGATAGGCGACTTTCAGGGTCGGATATGTTTCCAGGCGATCCAGGCCGGCGCGGATCTCGTCGATCAGCTCGGCGGCCCCCGCCGGCCGCCCGACCACCTCTCCCAGCCCGCGGATCATCAGCAGGGCGTCGTCGATGGACGCGACGTCGCCGATCCAGACCGGATACCGTTTCCGGAGTGCGACAATGCCGTCCCGGTCGTTCTCTTCCCTGTTCCCGACGATCAGATCCGGCCGCAGCCCTTCGATGACCGGCAGGTCGAAGCGCTTCGTGCCCCCCACCTTGACCCTACCGGCGACCTTTCCGGCCGGCAGCGTGCAGTAGCGGGTCACGCCGACGATCTCGTCGTCCAGCCCGAGGTCGAAGAGCGTTTCCGTCATGGAGGGAACCAGGGAGACGATCCGCTCGGGATATCCCGGCAGTCGGATCAGGTCGCCCAGCTGGTCCCGGAATTCCATCGGCCCCGGTTTCATGGGTCGGTGAACTGCAGGAACTCCACGGGAGCGCCGTCGCAGAGCACGAAAGCGACGAGGACGCCCGCGGAAGGGCTGTTCGGGGCGATCAGGAGCTCGTGCCCCTCCAGGGCCCGCTCCAGGTCCTCCACCGCGAAGGCGACGTGCGGGACCGTCTTGACGATCTCCGGCAGCGGGCTGTCGGCGTCGAATCGCATCCACTGGATCCCGAAGGGGTTGCGCTCGTGGTCCGTGCAATGGAAGCCGTACTCCGCCAGGTAGGTCTCCCCCGGCCGGGGCTCGGTCGTCGGGATCCCGATGTGATGAAATTTCATGGTCCTCTTCCCGTCACTGCAGCGCATTGCAGCGCCAGGGCCCCAGGGCCCTCAGGCTCAGCTCTTCGAGGTCGAAGGCGTAGAGGCTGTCCACGCCGACGCCGAACATGTCGGGGATGTCGGGACAGAGCGAACGCGGGAAATCGCCGTCGCACAAGACCCAGACGCGGACCGTCGTGCTGTCGATCCACCCCGCCGTCTCGCCGCAGCCGTGCACGGCGAAGACCCGGCGCCGTGTCGGCACGTCGTAGAGGAAGAGGGATCGCACGTTGCTCGTCCCGCTGTCGATCAGGACCAGATCCCCCCACATGCCCGCGAAGTACTCGGCCCATTCGTTGCGCACGACGAAGTCGCCGGGCAGACTGTCGGGTCGGCAGTCGGCGCCCCCCCCGGGATCCGTCCCGCCCCTCTTGCGCACGATCGCGACCGGCTCCCCCTGGCCGGGCGAGCCCCACGCCACGACCGCATAGCGAGTGTAGAGATAGCAGCTGCCCCCGGCGGCGGGCAGGCAGGGCAGGAAATCACCGGTCGAATCCGGGGACGCGTCGTGGATCGGCATCGCGGGAGCCGCTTCCGCCGCGGCCCCGGCGGCGACCAGTCCCGCCACGAGCAGGCACACCGACCATGAGTGAAGGCGCCGCATCGTCACGATGCGCCTCCTTTCGACTCGAATGACTAGCCGCCGCCCCAATCGATGGTCGTCCCGACGTAGACCATCAGCGCGACGAATCCGACCAGCAGCAGGCCGACGCCCGACAGCGCGACCGACGCCGCCTTCGGGTAATGCTCGACCTCGAGCGCGGCGATCGCCGTCCTGGCGACGGCGCGCTCCTCGTAGCCGTAGTTGCCGTTGCTGCCGATCACCAGTTCGTCCGGGGACAGGCGCACGACCTCGCCGCGGATCTCCTCGCCGTCGACGAGCACGACGCGCACGTCGGAGCCGGCCTGGACGACCGGCGCCGCATCGTCGGCCGGCGCCTCGGTCCCGGAGGGAAGAGCTGCGGGGCGGTAGCTCGCACAGCCGGTGGTGAAGGCGAGCAACTGCAGGCAGCAGAGGATACGGAGCACGGGGGCGGTCCTGAAGATGGTCACGGGAAGCGGCCTCCGGGGGATAGACGGATACCGTCAGCGATACAGGGCCTTGACGCCGCCCCAACTGCCGCCGGCGAAGGGGACGGTCTGGGCGTCGAGGACCAGGCGAACCTCGCCCAGGACGGCCGCAGTGTCGATCCATGGCTCGCATAGGCCGGCATAGTAACATTCGAGCTCGGCCTGGACGGTCTGCCCCAGCATCTGGTCCAGGTCCCGCGGATCACCCAGCCCGCAGTCGGCCACCCAGCCGGCGGCGTCGACGAAGGCGGGATCGGGCAGGCTCACGACACCGAAGAAGCAACCGGCCCCCAGGGTCGGGGCCGTCAGCACCAGCCGCATCTGCGCGACGACGGCCAGGGTGTCGGCGGCGACCTGGCCGCCGCCGAGGTCGCGTTCGCAGATCTCCGCTCCTTCCGCGCTCGTGCCCGACATCACGACCTGCAGATTCCGGATCGCGACGACCTCCGGCGGGAAGGCGAAGACCGCGGCCCGCAGCGAGGGCGCGTCATCCGGCGGCAGCAGGCCCGAGTCGTAGGCCCCGGCCAGGTCGGTCAGCGGCACGGTGACGGTCTCGGCGCCGACCGCGCCGGCGGCCAGCAGACAGAGGATCAGGACGGTCAGGATCATGGCGTTGCGCCCCTTAGGCCATCGACATTTCCCATCCTCCGATACTACCAGAAATCTCGGTCCTTGCTCATCCGGCGCCCGACGCCGGAGCCCAGGACCCCTAGTAGGTCCTCACCACGTTGCCGGTGACGGTCCCCGCGGGGTTGAGGCCGTCGTCGTCGAGGGAGTTGACCGAGTCGATATCGGACACTTCGGTCACGATGTTCGCCGTGACATCGCGGTAGAAGACGCCGGCGCCGGTCCCGGCGAGCAGGGACCCGTCGAAGGTGTTCCCGGTCAGCGAGACCGGGTCGGCCACGTTGCCCGTCTCGTACACCCCGAACCGGTCGGTCCCCCCCGAGGCGCTGAACACGTTGTCGTCCACCGCCGGGTTCACCTCGACCCAGCCCAGTTCCAGGGCCACGCTCGTCGTCCCCGTGCCGCCGTTGATCTCGTTGCCGGTAATGGCGCTCGCCTGTTCGGTGTCCATGGCCTGGATGCCGTAGGACGAACTCCCTCCGTTCCCGCCGTAGATGGCGCATCCGGTGACCGAGGACGTGAAGGCCTCGTTCAGGTAGAGGGCGCGGGTCGATCCGGGCGCGGTCCCCCCGCTGACATGGCAGTCGGCGATCACGATGTCGCCGTAGCCGCAGTCGATGGCGAAGACCCTGTTGGTCGCCAGCAGATCCGCGACGGTCGTGGTCACCACCGTCAGGTCGCCGCGGGAGACGTAGATGCCGGTCGTTCCGGCGCCCCCGCCGCCGCCGATCGTGCAGTCGACGACGGTGACCCGGGTCCCCGATTCGCGGTCGGTGGAATAGTTTTTGATGCCGTAGCCGTCAGCGGCGGGGCCGACGCGGAGGACGCAGTCGCGGACCGTGACCGAGGAGCCCTCGCTGACGAAGATCCCGGCCGACATGTCGCCGCCGCCGCCCTCGATCCGGAAGCCGTCGATCACCGGCGGGTCGCCGGCCTGCGAGCCGTAGCCGCAGGCGACGGCCGCCCTGGGCGCGTCGTAGGTCCCGCCGGCGTCGGCCAGGTCGCGGATGGTGGTCCTGTGGAGGTCCGGGTCGCGGGCCCATTGCCCGGCGTCGTTCCGGAAGCCGCCGTAGATGCTGACGGCGGGATCCATCACGATGGCGGAACCGGTGCTGCTGTTCACCTCGTAGACGCCCTCGGCCACGCGCACCCCGTCCCGCTCCTCCGCAGCGCACAGGGCGATGCCGGCCTGGATGGTCAGGACGGGTTCGGCGACGGTGCCGGCGCCGTCAGCGGCGCCGTCGACGCCGTCCACGTAGATGAAGACGGGTTCGTTGACGTCGGGGCCGGAGACGGTGTCGTCGTCGCTGCAGCCGACCGTGAAGAAGAGACAGAGCACCGCCAGGGCGAGTGCGGGCGGAAAGATGGCGTACCTTCTGGTGCAGTTCACATCGTCCTCCTTGACGGGATGCGAATCGGCGAATTTCCCTCGGGCGCAACTCTATCACCAGCGGCAGGTTGCCGCCAACATCGGAATTACGGGTGGATGAAGTCGAAATACGGGGCGGGCGGAGCTGACACGGACCTCGGCGCGGCTCCGGTCAGCCGAAATAATCGCGGCCGACGCGCCAGCCGACATAGACCCCCAGGACGCTGCCGACGGCGCTGAGCACGAAGCCCGTCATGAAGCCGACCTTCGCCCCGGCCCACCAGCCGACCCAGCCGAAGATCGTCATCCCGAAGAAGATGCAGAGCTTGAGCATGCCCCCCCCCCGCGGCTAGTCGATGTAGCCCAGCGACCGCAGCTTCTCGCGCACGACGTCCATGTCCTCGGGCGTCAGTTCGCGATCGACCGGCAGGGCCGCCAGGGGATGGCGCACGCGGCCCCAGTCCACGCGCTCCCAGATCCGTTCGTGGACGTAATAGAGGACCAGTCGGATCCCGTGGAAGATCACGGTGATCAGGGCCATCGATTTCCAGTCCCTGGTCGTCAGGTACGAGATGACCCCGAGCAGCAGGATGCCGAAGATGCGCCAGGTGAGCGATTTAGCCCAGGAACGGGCCGGTGTGTCCATGGTGTTCTCCCGATGTGATCGTCGGTCGAGGAAGCTGCTCCCGCCAGGATCAGCCGGCCGTGATCCTGACCCCCGCGCTCCAGAACAAAGACTTTCCGGCGCCCGAGATCAAGAGCGAAATCCACGCACCGACCGCGTTGTCCACCGGAACGAAGTGACGCCACGATGAGCGCCCCCCGGGACGGCGAGGAGGGAAAGGAGCACAAGCAAGCATCCCGACATCATCACCATCAGCCCGCTGCCGCGTGCGGCGCCCGTGCCGATCACCCTGCCCACGCTGTCCGCCAGCGGCCCGCCCACGCTCAGCAACGGGTTGAACACCCGGTCCGCCAGCACGCCCGCCACCCCGAACGCGACCAGCATCCCCGCCTGGGAAATGAGCGAGATCAGGGACCACAGGCGCCCCTGCAGCCCGTTGTCGATGTTCCGGCGGAACAGCACTTCCAGGCTCGTATTCACGAAGGGCAGGGTGGCGAACAGCCCGAAGGCCGCCACCGTGAAGGGCGCGATGCCGACGCTCGCCCCGAGCCCCAGGCAGAAGAAGCCCGCCGCGCCGAGCGCGAGCGGCAGGATCCGGTCCTCGCGCCGCTTCCCGCCCAGGCACCCGATCGCCAGGCTGCTGACGAGCATGCCGCTGGCGGTCAGGGACTGCACCCTGCCCAGGGTCGCGGCATCGGCGATGGACAGGACGATCGGCACGAACAGCGACTGCAGGACGCCCGTCAAGAAAGTCACGCCCGCGGTGACGACGAGCAGGCGGCGGACGAAGCCGTTCCCGGCGAGATAGCCGAGGCCGTCGACCAGGTCCCGGCGGAAGCCCCCGCCGGCGGCCGTCGCCCTCTTGCGGACCTCGACCTTCCCTATGGCCAGCGCCGCCAGGGCCGCTGCGACGAAGGAAGCGGCGTCGACGACGAGCACCAGGGGCAGGCTCAGGCGCGCCAGCAGCTGGACGGCGAGGATGGGCGCCAGCAGATAGCGCGAGGCCTCCGCCAGCTGGATCAGCCCGCCGGCCCGGGAGTATTCCCGCTCGTCGAGCAGGTCGGTGACCGTGGCCTTGAAGGCCGGGGACTGCAGCGCGACGAAGACCGAGCTCAGGGCGACGCCCAGGTAGATCGGCCAGCGTCGTCCGGGCCAGAGCAGCAGCACGCCGACGACGCAGAGGATCCCCAGCGCGGAGCCCAGGTCCCCCGTCGCCATCAACAGCCGCCGGTTGCGCCGGTCGGCGATCACGCCCCCGACGGGCGCGAGCAGGATCGAGGGCAGGAACGCGGACAGCAGCAGCAGGGAGTAGGCCGCCGCGCTGCCCGTCTCCCGGAAAAGGTGGACGCCCAGGGCGAAGGCGCTGACGCCGCTGCCGATCCGGGACAGGACCTGGCCGGTCCAGACGACCAGGAACAGCCTGGAGGGCCTCATCGTCCGCCCCCTCAGTCGCCGGCGCCGGGTTCTGTCTCCAGGGCCTCGACGACGACCCGGGCCAGGCGGAGCTCCATGTCCCCGACGAAGGACGTGGAGCCGTCGTCGCCGATGTCCGTGTTGACCTGGAAGGCGACCGCGACGCCGTACGCGGGATAGTAGCGCAGGCTGGAGCAGTAGCCGGGGATCCAGCCGCCGTGTCCATAGCTCGGGCCGAGGGGGCCGTCCTCATGGATGCCGACGCCGAGAGCGTAGCGGACGCCAGGGTCGTCGTCGCCGATCGGCACCGACCGCAGCAGGGTCTGCATATATCCGTCCGCCATGGCGCGGCCCTCGAACAGGGCCTTGGCCCAGACCACCAGGTCCTTGGGATTGCTGACCAGCCCCCCTCCTGCGCCCTCGATCACGGGATCCCAGGCCATGACGCCGGGGCTCAGGGTCGTCTTGGCGGGCAGGCCGAACTCGTTGTCCGGCGACATGTAGCCGGCGGCGAGGCCGGGCAGGTCGGGCCGATCGGACGGGCCGGTCAGAACCAGGCCCAGCGGGTCCAGGAAGCGGCGCTCGATCGTCGCGAAACAGCCCTGCCCCGTGACCGACTCGACGGCCAGACCCGCCAGCAGGTAACCCGTGTCGCTGTAACGCCATCCCTCTCCCGCAGGAAAGAGCGGCTCCCGGTCGAGCACCAGCGCGATCAGGTCCTCCGGCGCCATGGGTCCGGCGGCGGCCAGCCGGTTCTCGCTCCACGCCGCCGCGAAGGATTCCTCTTCGACATGGTTCCCGACGCCGGATGCGTGGGTCAGGAGATGGCGCAGCGTGATCGCGCCGTGGTTGGGCAGGCGCGGGAACCACGTCCGGTCGCCGAGCCACTCCGAGACGGGGACGTCGAGATCCAGGACGCCTTCCTGCGCGAGCGAGAGCACGGCCGCCGCGACGAAGGTCTTGCCGACGCTCGCCGCGAGCATCCGGGAGTCCGGCAGCATCGGCAGGCCGAGTTCGACGTCGGCCAGACCGGCGGCCGCGACGGAGACAGTGCCGTCGGGGAGGATGAAGGCGGCGGTCACGCCGGGAAGATCGTATCGAACGCGAAGGGCCTCGAGTTCCGACCGGAACCCGGCATCCAGGTCCGGCGCGGCACCGGCGGCGCCCCCGGTGGCGGTCGCCGCCAGCACCAGTCCCGCCAGGATCAGCGTGAAGATGCCTGTCGGGCGCCGCGCCGGCCTCGGCGCCACGGCCCGCTCGACGCGCATGGTCCTGCCGAAAGCCAGCACGATGCCCACGGCGGCCGCGACCCAGCAGACGGTGTAGACCGTCTCGCCTCCCGGCGACAGCGCGATCAGCTCGCCGGCGAGGTTGACCATCGCGTGGAAGATCACGAGCACGAGCACGCTGCGCCGCGCATTGATGTAGATCCACGTCACCACCACGCTCAAGGCCACGATCCCGATGAAATGCAGCCAGAACTCGAGCGTCCCGACGCCCAGCCCCGCCTGATAGGTCTCCGGGATGAAGGAGGCGGGCAGGTGCCACAGCGACCAGACGCCGCCCAGGATCAGGCTGGACTTGACGGCATGGCGGGACTCCTGGAGGCGACCCAGCGCGTAGCCTCGCCACCCGATCTCCTCGAGCAGGGGGACCAGGCTCAGGACGAAGAGGGTGAGCACTTGCCCGGCGGGGTCGGCCAGGAACGCGGGCCCGGCCTCGCCCCAGCGCAGGCCGGTTCCGCCGGCCAAGCCGTCGATCAGGCCGGCCAGCAGCTGCAGGATGAAGGGCAGCGCCACGACGACGACCAGCCAGGCGGCGGAGATCCGCCGCGGGTCCAGGGCCCGCCGCCAGTAGCCCCGGCGCTCTTCGCGGCTGCGGGTCAGGCGGTTGAACAGGACTCCCGTCACGCCCGGCCCGACCATGGCCAGCACCAGCACGGCCATCGCAAGCGACGGCGTGCCGCGGAGGCCCGTGAAGATCAGGAGCGCGCAGAGGCCCCAGGTCCAGGCGTAGGTGGCGGCGAAGTAGGTCCAGGGGCTGCTCAGCGTTGCGTTGCGTGTCGTCTTCATCTCGCTACTCTCCTTGAACGGCCGGCGGCGGCGTGCCCGCGGACCGGTTCAGCCAGCCGAAGGAACCCGCCTCGGCCTTCAGAAGGGACTCGATGATCGGCGGAAAGGCCGCCGTCCGTCGGGCGACGGTCGCGCGATCCCAGGGATGGATGCCTTCATCGGTCAGGAACTGGACGCCGGCGATCAGCAACTCCGCGACCTCGGTCGGGTGCTCCGTCTCGAAGAGGCCCTCGTCGCAGCCCTGGCCGATCAGGTCGGCGAAAACGACCGCCAGGCGCTCGACCAGGACGGCCAGCATGCGGGCGTGGAGCCGGACGTTCTCCTCGGTGTGCAGCTGTTCGGTGATCGCCTCGGCCTCGCTGTCGTCGGCCGTGAACAGGACGCGGATCTTCACCAGGGCGTCTCCCTCCGTCTCGTCGAGGGCCGCCCTGCGGCGCTCGACGTAATCCTCGACGAGCTGGTCGACCACGGCCTCGAGCAGCTTCTCCTTGGACGGGAAGTAGTGGTAGATCGTGCCCTTGGCGATGTTCAGCCGGTTCATGACGTCGTTCATCGAGGTCCGGTCGTAGCCCTGCGCGAGGAACATCCCGGTCGCCGCCTCGATGATCTCCGCGCGCCTGACCTCGGGCTCCTTGACCGTCCTCTTCGTCCTCTTCGTCTTCTTCGTGTTCATCCCGCATCCCCTTCCCGCATTCTCGCCGGGGGTCGTTCTCCCGCCTTGGAGTTCAGAAGCCGTAGACGGCAATCAGGCACAGTGTCCGCTGGTGGTCATCCACCGTGTAGGGGCTCCGCCGCGCGTCCTGCAGAAGCATCGTGTCCGCGAAGATCAGGGTCGCCGCCACGCGCGGCGACAGGGCGTAGCCCACCTGCACGGCGGCCCGCGCATCCCTGAGCCCGGCGCCCGCGTCGAAGACGCCGAGGACTTCGGTCGGGCGCTCGACCGAGTACCAGGCCTGGGCATAGTCGTGGTCCATGAACTCGAGGCCGAGCATGCCCGTGATCGCCATCCGGCTCGTGACGGGGATCCCTCTCGTGAAGCTCATCGAGCAAAGGAATCCGTGCCGCACCGCGTCCTCGACTCCCGGCAGGCCGGTCTCGACGCTGGTCGGGTGGTATTCGACCGCGGCGCCGAATGTCCCGACCCGGGTGCGGTAAGCCAGCGTCGCGCGGGTGCTGGCGAGGGTCTTGAGATTGGGCGTGCCCGCGAGCAGTTCGCGGGTCCGGTCGCTGTGGTCGGCGTCGAAGCCCATGCCCGAGTACTTCGCCCGGTCGCGCTTCGCGCCCATGCCCACGGCGAGGCTGGCGGCGATCCGTCCGTCCGGAGCCGTGTAGGCGACGCCGGCCCCCTCCAGCAGCGAGACGAAGTAGGAGTATTGCCGCCGCGAGTACGCGGCCCGGAAGGTGATCAGGGGCGAGACATAATCGTCGTCCGAGCCGGCGTAGACGCTGTCCACGAAGAAGCCCGCGCCCACCGTCAGATCCCACTCCTGCGCGGCGACGCCCGTCGCCGCGATGCACAGCGCCGCCAGCACGAGCGCCGCGACCGGGCTTCCGGTCCGCCGGCGCGAGAGCGCGCCGCCATGGTTGTTGGTCGTCTTCGACATCGTTGGCACCTCGCTAAGGTCCTGAGTCCGAAATCCAACCGGGCCGCCCCGGGTCATGCCGCTCAATATATATTGTGACCGACCGTCGGTCAATAAGAATTTCAAGAAAATTTCCTGCCCGGCAGAGCCCCCCTTCTCTCTGTTCTGATAATGTTTAAGTTCTTTTTTTATAAATGTTTACGGCTCGGTCTGCTCCAGGGGCCGTCCTGGCGCTCCCCGCGAGCGCCGCCAGTCGCGTCCGATTTCCATGGCCTCGGGGGTCAGTCTGCAGACCAGACGGTATCGGCCAGCCAGGACACGGCCTGGGCCAGGTAGGGCCGGTACGCCAGGACCTCGCCGTGGGTCAGCCCGCTCGCGACCAGCAGGTCGGCGATGCCGCCCAGGCTCTGCAAGGTCGCCACGGCTGCCTGCGTGTATTCGATCGGATAGCGCTCGTCCTCGTCACCCTGGATGGCCAGCAGGGGCACCTGCGGAGTCAGCACGGCCGAGGGCTCGCAGGCCATGGGGATCGCCGCGCTGAACAGCTCCGGATGCACCGACACCAGGTACCACGTGCCGTCGCCGCCCATGCTGTAACCCGTGACCACGACGCGTTGTGGATCGACCGGCCAGACCGCCGTCGCCGCCTCGACCAGCGACGCCAGCGTGCGCGCCGCCGCGGGGCCGGTCCAGTCGGACCCGGAAGCCGTCGGCGCGACGATGATCGCGCCCAGATCGCGCAGGCCGGGCTCGGCCAGCGCCCGCAGGTACTGCTCGGCCAGATTGTCGATGTCCGAGCCGGCCCAGTGCAGGGCCAGCACCAGCGGGGCGTCGGCGGCGGGCGCGGGAGCAGGCACCGACAGGCACAGGCGCAACGGCGCGTCCGCCGAACCGACCGTCACGACGCGGATGCCGGGCGACAGATCGACGCTCGCCAGATGGGCGGCCTCGATCACCGTCGCCGGCGCGGGACCGACGACGTCGTCGGAGGCGCAGCCGACGGCGAGCAGCAGGAGGCAGATCGGCCAGTGGGAGCGGCGCATGGGTCGGACGGCTCCGTTCAGGGGATTCGATTCACGGATTCAAATTAGGGAGCCGATGAGGCCGGGACAACAACCCCTCGCGCCCGCCGCGTCAGGGAGAGCCGGCCCCCACGACAACGACCGCCCGGGAGCGGGCTCCCGGGCGGTCGTTCGAAGTCCTCTTCCCGGCTAGTACAGCTTGGTCGGGCTGTAGCTGAACTGGAAGATCACGGCCACGTCGCGATCCTCGTCGGCGAACTCGTCGTCGTACGAGGTCACCACGGGCAGACGGGCGCCCAGGAAGGGCTGGAACGATCCCAGGGCGTAGCTCACTCCGGGGTACACGTCGACCAGGGTGCCCTTGGTCAGGATATCGCCCTCGAAGCCGGGCGTCGAATCGCTGTACTCGGTCTTGACGGTGCCGTCGCCGATCATCGTGGCGCTGGCGCCCAGGTGCAGCCAGAACTTGCGGCCGACGAGCTTGCGGCCGAACAAGGCGGCCGAGACCTGGTCGGCGGAGGTGGTGGTCACGGTCTGGGTGTTGACGCCGTTGTCGAAGACCGTCTCGTTGCCGGTGTTCATGCGGTACACCAGCGAAGCCAGCCAACCGCTGGTCGGCGACGACTGGGCGTACTGGCCGCGGGCGATCATGTCGAGGGTGCCGGTGCCCAGGGGCACTATCTGCTCGAAGCCGGCGTCGTCCTCCACCTTCTTCTCGTCGTCGCCGGTGGGCAGCTTGGCCGTCACCTGCAGGCGGAAGAGCTTGCCGGGCGTACCCAGGACCTTCGTGTACTCGGCGTCCAGGCAGATGTCGCCCAGGCCGCTGGCGGTGGCTTCGCTGCCCCAGAAGTACATCTTCCGCTCGAAGATCAAGGGCACGCGCGCCTTCAGCTTGAACTGCGGCGAAATGCGGTAGGAGGGGGTCAACAGGCCGGCCTTCATGTCGGACGAAACCTCGACATAGGCGCCGACGCCCAGGTCTGCGGGAGCGAGAGGCCGGCCGTCGACGGTCAGGCCGTCGGAAGACGGCGCGAAGTCGTCGATGGTCGGAACGATCAGGGGGGCGATCACGGGATCGACCATGGGATCAGGGCCGCCCTCCATGGGCTCCTGGGCGTGCGCGGCGGCGGCAATCAGGAGCGAGAGCAGACAGACGAGCGTGATGCAGAGCTTCTTGGCGTTCATTCAGACCCCTTTCAAAGGTGAGTTTCCGCGCAACACTAATCGCGCGAATGCCGCCTTTCAACTGCAATAACATCCTGAAAACGAATTGCCGGATCGACTGAAAACCGTGGCCCGGCTTTGCTTGCGGATGCTAGTCTCCTGCGGCGAACCCCCCGTCATTCATCCTCTTTAAGGAGTGCGACGATGCGCAGGCTACGACGATATGGACTCGTTCTCGCCTTCGCGCTGGCGGCGGTCGCGGCGATCGCCGCCACGCGGCCGCTCAGCGTGCAGGTGCGCGAAGGTATGCTGCGGGAGCGGCCCTCCTTCCTGGGCAAGGTGACCGTCCCGGTGGCCTACGGCGACCGCCTGACCGTGCTCGACGAGAGCGCCGGCTGGACCAGGGTCCGCAGCGAGAAAGGCGTCGAGGGCTGGATCCACACCTCGGCCCTGACCGAAAAACGGGTCGTCCTGAAGGCCGGCGATGCCGACGCGGCCGCCGGCGCCTCCGGCGAAGAGCTCGCCCTCGCGGGCAAGGGATTCAACGCGGAGGTCGAACAGGTCTTCCGCGCCGACAATCCCGAGGCGCAGTACGCCTGGGTCGACCGCATGGCGGCGATGGTGGTCAGCGCGGACGAGGCGGCCGCCTTCCTGGCCGCCGGCGACGTCGCGCCGAAGGGTGGCGAGTGACATGAAGAGACTCATCGTTCTCCTGGCCCTGGCCGCCCTGCTGGCCGGCTGCGGTTCGGTCGCCAAGATGGGCGCCCAGCTCGGACAGGGCGCCGGCGTGCTCACCGAGCAGCAGACCACTTCGATCATGAAGACCACCGACGCCCTCGAGAAGACCTTCGAGGACATCACTCCCGAGCAGGAGTACTACATCGGCCGCGCGGTGGCCGCGAGCATCCTCGAGACCTATCCGCCCCTGGACGACGCCGAGGCCAACGCCTACGTCAACCGGCTGGGCCAGACCCTGGCGATGGCCTCCGACCGTCCCGAGACCTTCGACGGCTACCACTTCCTGCTGCTCGACACCGACGAGATCAACGCCTTCGCCGCGCCCGGCGGGCTGATCCTCGTCTCGCGCGGTCTTCTGCATTGCTGCCGCGGCGAGGACGAGCTGGCGGCGGTGCTGGCCCACGAGATCGGTCACGTGCAGGGCAAGCACGGCCTGCGCGCCATCAAGAAGAGCCGGTTGACCGGCGCCCTGGCCACCCTGTCCGTCGAGGCGGCCCGCAACCTGGGCAACGAGGACGTGCAGGAGCTGGCCGAGGCCTTCGAGGGCGGCATCCGGGACATCACCCAGACCCTGGTCAACAGCGGCTACGCCCGCGGGCTGGAGTCCGAGGCGGACGCGGCCGCGGTGACGATCCTGCAGCGCGTGGGCTACGACCGGGGCGCCCTGCCGGCCATGCTGCGCGAGATGCAGTCGCGCTACGACCCCTCGGGCCCGGGCTTCGCCCGCACGCACCCCTCGCCGGCCGACCGCATCGCCGGGCTGGAGGCGTCCGTGCGCGACGCGGCGCCGGCCGATCCGCCCGCGAAACGGCAGCGCCGCTTCGTCGCCGCGGTGGGCGGACTCTGAGATGACGTCCGCGCGCCGGCACGGTCTGCTGATCGGAGCGGCGGCGACCCTCGTGTCGCTGCTGCTCCTCTTCGCCGGCGCCCTCGACGGCTGGGAGCGCACCACCTGGGACTGGCGCGTCCGTCTCTTCGCCCGGCCCGGCCCGGCCACCGACGACATCGTCCTCGTCCTTCTCGACCAGGCCAGCCTGGACTGGGCCGGCGACGCCATGGGCCTGTCCTGGCCCTGGCCGCGCGAGGTCTACGGCCCCCTGATCGACTTCTGCACCCGCGCCGAGGCGCGCGCCGTGGCCTTCGACGTGCTCTACACCGAACCGTCCGTCTACGGCGTCGTCGACGATCAGGCGCTCGGAGCCGCGATCGCCCGCAATGATCGCTTCGTCGGCGCGCGCTTCCTGCAGCTCGACGCCGACCGCACGGTCGGCGGCGTCACCGAGCCCATCCCCGAAGTGGGCGACGCGGCCCGCCTGGTGGCCAACGTCAGCGACCTGCCCGACCCCGACGGCATCTTCCGCCGCGCCGGCCTGATGACCGCCGCCGACGCGCCCTCCCTCGGCGTGGGCGCCTGGCTCGTCGGCGCCGTCGACGCCGACCGCGCGCGCCTCCCCGCCCCCCTCGCCGACGACGGCACCGCGCTGCTGCGTTACCGGGGCGGCACGAGCACTTTCGCCACCTACAGCGCGGCGGCCGTCATCCAGTCGGAACTGCGTCTGCTCGAAGGCGGCGAGCCCGTGATCGACCCGGCGGCGCTGCGGGGCAAATACGTGCTCTTCGGCTTCAGCGCGCCGGGCCTGCTCGACCTGCGGCCCACGCCGGTGAGCCGCGTGAGCCCGGGCGTGCTGGTCCACGCCACGGCGCTGGACAACCTGCTCTCGAAGGACTTCCTGCGCGACGTGGCCCCGCCCCTGGCGATCCTGTGGACCGCCCTGACCGGGCTGCTGGCCGCCCTGGCGACCGTCGGCGTGTCGGGCGCCCGGCGCACGGTGCCCCTGACGGTCGGGCTGCTGCTGCTGCCCGCGGCCGCCGGCGTCCTGGCCTACCCGGTCGGCTGGTGGCTGCCCGTCCTGCCGGCCGCGGTGGCCGTCGCGGCGGCGGTCTTCGGCGGCCTGGTCCGCAACTATGCGGTCGAGGGGCGGCAGCGCCGCTTCATCAAGTCGGCCTTCCAGCACTACCTCAGCCCGGCGGTCATCGAGAAGGTGCTGGCCGACCCGGCAGCGCTGACCCTGGGCGGCGAGCGGCGCGAACTGACCATCCTCTTCTCGGACCTGGCGGGCTTCACTTCCCTTTCCGAGGGCATGGAGCCCGAGGCGCTCACGCAGATGCTCAACGACTACCTGACCGACATGACCGACATCATCCTCGAAGAGGGCGGCACGCTGGACAAGTACGAGGGCGACGCGATCATCGCCTTCTGGAACGCCCCCCTGAGCCAGGAGGACCATGCGGTCCGCGCCTGCCGCGCCGCCGTGCGCTGCCAGCGGAAGCTGGCGGAGCGTCGCCCCGACTTCCGCGAACGCTGCGGCCGCGACCTGCGCATGCGCATGGGCCTGCACACCGGCGTCGTGATCGTCGGCAACATGGGTTCCAGGCAGCGCTTCGACTACACGGTGCTCGGCGACACCGCGAACCTCGCGTCGCGCCTGGAGGGCGCCAACAAGTTCTTCGCCACCGAGACGATGATCAGCGCCGCCACCCTCGCGCGCGCGGGCGCCGGCTTCGGCGTGCGCGAGCTGGGCGCGCTGCAGGTGGTCGGACGCAGGGAACCGGTTACCGTCTACGAGCTGCGCGGTCTCGACGACGATCCCGACCCCGGCGCCGCCCGCTTCACGGACGGCCTGGCCAAGCTGCGCGCCGGCGACGGCGAATCGGCGCTGGCCATCTTCGACGCCCTGTCCGAAGATCCGGTGGCGCGGAAATACGCGGCCCGCGTGCGCGAGGCCGCCGCAGCCGGCGAACCGTTCACCGGCGACTGGAACCTGACCAGCAAGTAGGGAGAGCATGCGGATCTTCATCGGCGGGGTACGCGGGTCGACCCCCCGCGTCGCGACGGAATTCGCCGAATACGGCGGCCATACCACCTGCCTGCTCGTGTCGGGCGACGCCGGCGAACGCCTCCTGCTCGACATGGGCGGCGGCGTCCAGGAGACCTTGCCCCATCTGGGCGACGCCGCACTCCTGGTCCTCATGACCCACCTGCACCTGGACCACGTGTTGGGCATCACCGGCTTGGCGCCCCTCCACGCGCCCGGCCGCCGCGTGCGCTTCGCCGCGGTGAGCTACGGCGGCGTCCGTCTGCGCGAGGCGCTCGACCGCGTCCACTCCCCGCCCCTGTGGCCGCTCACGCTGGACGAATGCGCCGCCGAGCTCTCCTTCGAGGACATCGATCGCGACCGGCTCGACGCCGACGGCCCGCACCTCCGTCACGGCGGCCTCGAGATCCGCGGCGCGCCGGTCCCGCACCCGGGCGGCTGCACCGCCTGGCGCGTGGACGAGCCGGCCACGGGCAAGGCCTTCGTGCTGGCCACCGACGTGGAGTGGTCACAGGCCGGCGCCGCGGTCCGCGACCGCCTGCGCGCCCTTTGCGCCGGCGCCGACATCCTGGTCATGGACGGTCATTTCACCGCTGACGAGCTGCCCGCCCACGCGGGCTGGGGCCACAGCTCCGTGGACGAGTGCCTGGAACTGGCCCGCGCCGCCGGGGTGGGCCGCCTGCTGGTGGCCCACCACGCTCCCGCCAAGGACGACGCCCGGCTCGCGGCCGTCGAGAAGACCCTGCGCGCCCGGTGGGAAGGCGCCGCCCTGGCCCGCCAAGGCACCGAAATCGTGTTGTAGCCACCCCTGCCCCGAGGAACCGACTTGAGCACCTACACTCCCCTGTTCATCGAATTCGCGATCATGGCCCTCGCCTGGATGGTCGCCTCGGTGCTGGCCCGCCCGCTGCGCCGCCGTCTCTTCCGCGAGGAGTCCGGCCCGGCCTCCCCGCCGCAGCTCTCGCTGGACGTGCTGGCCCATCTGGCGCGCCCGCTGCTGGTGCTCGGCGTGTCGGAGCTCTTCCTGCTGGCGCTGCCCGCTTGGGGGGCCGCCGGCGTCTGGCTGACCGACCATCACACCCACGCCACCGCCTGGCGCATGTTCTGGGTGGGCGTGACCGTGATCTCGCTGACCGACGGCGTGGCCCAGGCGGCCTTCCGCTCCCGCGACCGCAGCTTCCCCGTGCCCGACCTGCTGCTCGACATCATCCGCGCCGTGCTGATCCTGGCCGTGGGCCTGCTCGTGCTGCGCGTGGAGCTGGGCGTGAACATCGGCCCGCTGCTGGCCTCGACCGCCCTGCTCACGGCCGTGATCGGCTTCGCGCTGCAGGGCGTCCTGGGCAACCTGCTGGCGGGCATGTCGCTGCACCTGGTGCGCTCGCTGAGTCCCGGCGTGTGGGTCGAGGTGGACGGCATCGAGGGCAAGGTCGTCATGACCAACTGGCGCGAGACGCGCATCCGCACACGCACCGGGCACCTCTACATCCTGCCCAACGCCAAGGTGGCCGAGGCCCGCATCAACAACCTGAACGAGCCGAACAACCTGCGCGGCCACAAGGTCGAGGTCGGCGCCAGCTACAGCGACGCCCCCGACGAGGTCATCGCCACCCTGGTCGAGGCGGCGCAATCCACCCCCGGCGTGCGCCTGAGCCCGGCGCCCAACGCCTTCGTCACCGCCTACCTCGACTTCGGCATCAACTACCGCCTCACCTACTGGACCGCCGAGTACCACAAGCGCGTGCTGATCGACGGCGAGGTCATGCGCCGCATCTGGTACGGCTTCAAGCGCAAGGGCATCGAGATCCCCTTCCCCATGAGCGACCAGCTGCTGAACGACTTCATGGCCGTGGTCTACAACCAGCGCCGCATTCCGCCCAGCGAGCAGGACGTTTCCGACCTGGTCGGCGACCTCTGGAACTCGAAGCTCCGCACCGAGCTGCTGGCCGGCCCCGACGGCGAGCCCCTGGTGACGCGCGAGGCCCTGGCGCCGCTGGCCCGCCTGGTCGAACGCCAGCGCTGGACCCATGGCGAGGTGCTCTGCCGCCAGGGCGACCAGGACGAGGATTTCTGGATCCTGGCGAGCGGCGCGCTGCACGGCCTGATCGAGGACGGCGGCCGCAAGGTCGTGGAGTTCGACCTGCAGCCGGGCGCGGTCGTCGGCGAGATGAGCGCCCTGACCGGCGTGCCCCGCAGCGCCACGATCCACGTGAGCGCCGGGTCGACGCTGCTGCGCTTCGGTCCCGGGGCCTTCAAGGCCCTGCTCGCGCTGGACGAGGCCGTGCCCGAGCGCCTGAGCGTGCTGGCCGCCGAGCGCGCCGCGCAGAACCGCGAGGCGTTGGACGCGCTGGCGCTGTCGAATGCTGGCGAGGTGGTCCTGGAGAAGGAAGGGATCCTGAAGCGGCTGAAGCGGATCATGCGGTTCTAGGGACGATCCGCGAGCAGGGCCTGGAAGACCGCGGGTGTCTCGGGCCTGACCACGAATTCCGAAATCATGCGACCTGTCCTTCCCTCCCTCCCGGGTGCGATCCTCTGGATCAGCCGTAGAGCTCGGTGCTCAGGTACTTCATCCCCGAGTCGACGGCCACGGTGACGACCGTGCGGCCGGGGCCCAGTTCCGCGGCGACCTTCAGGGCCGCGGCGACGTTGGCGCCGGTCGAGGTGCCGGCGAAGATCCCCTCCTCGCGCGCCAGGCGGCGGGCCGTGGCCATGGCCTCGTCGGTGGACACCGTCTGGATCTCGTCGGCCAGCCCCTCGTTCCACAGCGGCACGACGAAGCCGGCGCCGGTGCCCTCGATCTTGTGCGAGCCGCTGGGCCCGCCCGAGAGCACGGCCGACTCCGCCGGCTCGACGGCGACGATGCGCACCGCCGGATCGCGGGCCCGCAGCGTCGCGGCGTTGCCGCGCAGCGAGCCGCAGGTGCCGACGCATTTGACGAAGGCGTCGATCCTCCCCTCGGCCTGCTCCCAGATCTCCTCGCCCATCAGCGTGTAGCCCGCCAGCTGGTCGGTGTTGTTGAGCTGGTCGGTCCAGTAGCAGCCGGGCGCGGCGGACAGTTCGTGCGCCTTCTCGATCATCGCCAGGGTCAGCTCCTTGGTGGTGCCGCCGGTGGCGCTGGGAATCAGGGTCAGCTCGGCGCCGAGCGCGGCCATGTGGTCGCGCTTCTCGCGGCTGAAGGCCCCTGACGTGACGATGTGCAGGGAGATGCGCTTGGCGGCGCAGACGAAGGCCAGCGACACGCCGGTGCTGCCGCCGGTATATTCGACAACCGAGCCGCCGGGCTGCAGCCGCCCGTCGGCCTCGGCCGCCTCGACCATCGCCAGCGCCATGCGGTCCTTCATGCTGCCGGTCGGGTTCTCGTACTCCAGCTTCAGCAGGATCCGCGCGCCGTCCGCCGGGGCCAGGCGCCGCAGGGCGTAGAGACGGGTGCCGCCGATGGTGTCAAGGATGCTCTCGCGGGTCGGGTCGCTCATCGTTCCCTCAACCTCCTGACTCGGCGGCGGGCACGGTCAGAAGCAGTAGCGCGCGCGCAGGCTCCAGATGGTCATGTCCTCGGCGAAGAAACCGTCGTCGGCGCTGACCTTGCCGAAGTCCGCCTCCAGCGTGAACGGGCCGAGCCGCGGATCGTCCAGCACGGCGCCGAGGCCCCAACTGGACAGGCCGCCGGTGACCCGCGTGCTGTGGCCGTAGCGCAGGGCCAGGACGCCGAGGACGAGCGCCTCGACGCCGACGTGGTCGGTATCCTTCAGGTGCGAATCCCCGAGCTGGGCGGCTCGGGTGTAGGCCAGGGTCACCTTGACGAGATCCCCCGACCGGCCGGCCCGTTCGAAGCCCGTTTCCACGGTCAGGCCCGTGCGCAGAGGACGGGGCAAGCCGCCCTGAATGTTATAGATGGTGATCTCGGCGTCGGTCGCGTTCTGCCACGAGACGACGCCGGTCAACCGGGTCCAGATTCCGTCGTGCTGGTGGAACCAGCTGACGGTCGTGCCCAGGTCCAGGGCGTCGGCGGCGGTCTCGCCGGATTCGCGGTCCGCGGAACAGCGGCGCCAGGCGGCGCCGACCGACCAGCCGACGACGGGGCTGCCGAACAGGCCCCGGCCCAAGTCGTAGCTCAGCCCGACCACCGTGGCCCGGTCGCTCTCTTCATAGGTGTCGCCGGAGCCTTCGGGATCGTAGGCGGTACCGAAGAGAATCGGACCGACGAGAAAATCCTGCACCGCGACGTTGAAGCGCCAGTGGCGCCACTCGGCGAAGCCGGCGGTGGTGTTGAAGTCGAGGTCGTCGCCGAAGTAGTCGGCGTGGCCGTAGCTCAGGCCGACGCCGTCGCCCCCGCCCAGGGGCGCGGGGTTGATCAGCAGCGCGGCGGGACCACGGTCCGCAAGGTCGCTGCCGCCCATGGCGGTGAGCCGGCCCGAGGCGAAGAGACCTTCCCATGTGAAGGCGATCTTGCCCACGTTCTCGAAGAACTCGGCCGCAGCGTCGGTGGCGGCGAAGCCAGAGAGGAGCAGGAGAACGCAGAAGCACATCACGAGGCGCATGGCTTTTCCCATCTCTTGAGCCACAGGGACGCTTTCATACCGAGGCGGCCCCTCGCGCCGTTGCGAGAGGCCGCCCGATCCGGGCACTGCGATGATGCCCCCCCACCCCTATTCGATCAAGGCCATCTTCCGGGTCTGCGTCCCCCGCTCCGTCGTCAGCGAGTAGAAGTAGACGCCCGAGGGGACGCTCCGCCCGGCGGCGTCGCGATCCCCCTATTCGGCTCCCGGGTCCTTCGACGCCAGGAAGTCCCCGTCGATGATCAACAATTTCGTCCCGGTCTCGGTGACGGATCGATGCGAGCTCAGGTCATCGGAAACGACATAGGTCCGCCCCGGGGTCAGCAGGGATTTCGCGCCGTCCTCCTGCTCGTTGACCACCTCGCCCTCCAGGCAGTGGACGATGTGGCCCTTCCGGCACCAGTGATCGGCCAGGTAGCCGGGCGAGTATTCGACGATCCTGATCCGCAGCCCCGGGAGTTGCAGGGTCCGCCAGTACGCGACCCCGGTTTCGCCCGCGTGCTCGGTTCTCGGAATCGATTCCCAGTCGATCACCTGGAACGGGATGTCTTGAACGTTCATCGATCCTCCTTGGGCGTCTTCAGCCGCCGATCTCCTCTTCGACCTCCGCGGCCCCTTCCGCGTAGAACTTCGCCTCGTCAGGGGCCAGTTCCTGAAGGAGTCGCAGGAACTCCCCCGCGTGGACGCGCTCCTCGTCGGCGATGTCCTTGAGCACCTCGATGGCGAGTTCGTTGTCCGTCGACTCGGCGAGCTGCATGTACAGCTGGATCGCTTCGTACTCCGCGGCGACCATGAACCGGATCGCGCGGACGAGCTCCTCGTGCGTGAGCTTGCGGTCGCTGGCCAGTCCCGAGAAAGGGGTTCCGAATTCCGGCATGATGATCCTCTCCGTTCGCGTGGAAGTTCGATCTCCCGGCCGGCGCCGACCGCCTCCCCAGGGGGCAGGGCCCGGGCCCCGTCGGAAAATATTCCGGCCGAGCGGGCCCGGTCAAGCCCGACGCCTCAGCCCTCCTTCAGCGTCAACGAGATGCGCTTGCGCTCCAGGTCGACCTCCAGGACCCGCGCCCGGACCTGCTGGCCGACCTTGACGACCTCGCCGGGGTCGCGCACGAAGCGGTCCGCCAGCTGGCTGATGTGGGCCAGGCCGTCCTGGTGCACGCCGACGTCGATGAAGACACCGAAGTTGGTCACGTTGGTCACGATGCCCGGCAGGCTCATGCCCGGCTCCAGATCCTCCAGGGACTGGACGCCCTCGGCGAAGCTGAAGACCTCGAAGCCGCTGCGGGGGTCGCGGCCGGGCCTGGCCAGCTCGGCCAGGATGTCGCGCAGGGTGGGCAGGCCGATCGTGTCGTCGACGAAGTCGGCCGGGTCGATGGCCCCGACGGCGTCGGCGTCGCCGATCAACTCGGCCACGGCGCAGCCGCAGCGCGCGGCCATGGCCTTGACCACGGGGTAGCTCTCGGGATGGACGGCGCTGCCGTCCAGGGGATTCGGGCCGTCGGTGATGCGCAGGAAGCCGGCGGCCTGCTCGAAGGCCTTGGGACCAAGGCGCGGGACCTTCTTCAGGTCGCTGCGCTTGCGGAAGGCTCCGTTCTCGCCGCGCCAGGCCACGATGTTCTCGGCCAGCTGCGGCCCCAGGCCCGAGACGTAGGCCAGCAGCTCGCGGCTGGCGGTGTTCAGGTCCACGCCCACGGCGTTGACGCAGCTGATCACGGTGTCGTCCAGGCTGCGCTTGAGCGCCTTCTGGTCCACGTCGTGCTGGTACTGGCCGACGCCGATGCTCTTGGGGTCCAGCTTCACCAGTTCGCCCAGGGGGTCCATCAGGCGGCGGCCGATGGAGACGGCGCCGCGGACGGTCAGGTCCAGGTCGGGGAATTCCCGCCGCGCGACCTCGCTGGCCGAGTAGATCGACGCGCCCGACTCGTTGACCATCACCACGACGACCGATTCCGGCAGGCCCAGGCCGCGGACGAAGGCCTCGGTCTCGCGGCCGGCGGTGCCGTTGCCGATGGCCACGGCCTCGACCCCGTGCTCGCGCACCAGCGCCGCGACCCTCTCCCCCGCGTTCGCCGCCCGCTCGCCGCCGGTGTGCGGGTAGATCGTGTCGTGGACCAGCAGGTCGCCCTGGCGGTCCAGGACCACGAGCTTGCAGCCGGTGCGGAAGCCCGGGTCCAGGCCCAGGACCACGCGCCGCCCCAGGGGCGCGGCCAGCAGCAGTTCGCGCAGGTTCTCGACGAAGACGCCGATGGCCTCGGCGTCGGCCCGCTTCTTCATCTCGAGCCGGATCTCGGTCTCCATCGCCGGCGACAGCAGGCGGCGCCAGCCGTCGCCGACGGCCTGCTTCACCTGCAGCGCGCAGCCGGATCCGTTATGGACGAAGCGCTTCTCGAGCAGGGCGACGGCGGCCTCGTCGGGCGGGCTCACGCGCAGGCTCAGGATCTTCTCGGCCTCGCCGCGCCGCATGGCCAGGACCCGGTGCCCGGGCGCGCTGCGCACGGGCTCCGACCAGTCGAAGTAGTCGCGGAACTTGGCGCCCTCCTGCTCCTTGCCCTTCAGGACGTGGGTGCGCACGACGCCGGCGTCGATGAACAGCCGGCGCATGGCCGCGCGGACGCCGGGGTCCTCGCCGGCGATCTCGGCCGCGATGTCCCGGGCGCCGGCCAGGGCGGCCTCGGCGTCGGCCACGTCCTCGCCGGGGTCGACGAAGGCGGCGGCGCGGGCGGCCGGATCGTCGCGCGACGCCCGGTCCGCGGGCAGGGCCGCCTGCTCCAGCAGCCACAGCGCCAGGGGCTCGAGGCCCCGCTCGCGGGCCATGGTGGCGCGGGTGCGGCGCTTGGGCCGGAACGGCAGGTAGATATCCTCGAGGGCCGTCAGGTTGGGCGCGGCCCCGATGCCGGCCTTCAGCGCGTCGGTCAGCAGTTCGCGCTCGGTCAGCGACTTCAGGATCGCGCCGCGCCGCTTGTCCAGCTCGTCCAGCTGCTCGAGCCGGTCGCGGACGGCGGTGACGGCCACCTCGTCCAGGCTGCCGGTGGCCTCCTTGCGGTAGCGGCTGATGAAGGGAACGGTGCCGCCCTCGGCGATCAGGTCGGCGACGGCCTGGACCTGGCGGGTCGAGATCTTCAGCTCGGCGGCGATGACGGCGGCGTGGGTCGGGGCCATGGATCCTCCGGTGATCGGTACCCT
>CAZLHO010000033.1:0-32413 GCA_964559455.1 uncultured Fibrobacteraceae bacterium
CCCGAGGGGGCGCTGGAGATCAGGATGCTGCCCATCGACTGGACCTTCTGGTGCTACAAGTGCGGCGGCATGATCAGCATGCGCACCTGCCCCCACGGCAAGGAGGACCGCCTCTTCCTGAGCGGCACCGCCCTGCGCAAGGGACTGAGCGAGGGCGCCGAGATCCCCGCCGAGTTCTCCCGCCCCGAGGTGCTGGCGATCCTGCGCGAGTACTACGCCGGCCTGAGCGACGAGGACAACGTCGAGGTGAAGCTGCACAGCAAGGCCACGGGCGACGGCAAGAAGTAGCGCGCTTCCGGATGCGAAAGCGAAGGCCCGGGGCGGATGCCCCGGGCCTTCGTCCATCTCGGCGTGCGCCGGAGTGTGCGCTCACGGCCGCGGCGCAGTCCTCGACGTCGCATGCTAGCGGAACAGGTTCTTCACCGCGCCGAAGCTGCCGAACTCGTTGTCCGTGACGGCCGTCACCGGCGTGATGACGGCGGCCGAGTCGTTCTCGAACTCGCCGTCGGTGATGAACGTGCCTTGTTCCAGGCCCGTTTCGGCGTTTGTCCAGGTCCACAGGAGGCCTGCCCGGGCCGGGCCGCAAACCGCGAGCAGAGCGAGAATCGACAGCATGGTCTTCATGGGACTCCCGGTAGGTGTTCGAGTGGACGAACCATCGCGACCCGCCGGGCGGACGACTTGACCGCCCTGCCAGCCTTCGCATCATCGAGGGACCATGTGATTCTGTTGTATTGACAGCACGTTTTCGACAAAAGCGGATCGAGGAAGAATATCGGGGCCCGATTCTCGCTCCCGCCCCGCGAACGCCGGGGCGGGAAAAGGAACAGGCCCCGCCTCATGGGAAGCGGGGCCTGCCTTCGATCAGGGGGGCGGCGCGCGCCCCGCCCCCGTCGGCTACTTCTCCATCATCTTCTTGTGGATGATGACCTTCTTGATCTCCTCGGCGTTCAGCACCTTGAACTCGACGCGGCGGTTCTCGGCGCGGCCCGCGACGGTGGCGTTGTCGGCGATGGGCTGGCTCTCGCCGTAGCCCTTCACCGAGTACTGGCCGACCCGGATGTCGGGCTGCTGCTTCTTCACGTAGTCGAAGACGGCCGCGGCCCGCTCCTCGCTGAGGCGCTGGTTGAAGGCCTCGGAGCCGCTGCTGTCGGTGTGGCCGCCGATCTCCACGCGGAGGTCGGGCCAGTGGACCAGGGTCTCGGCGATCTCGTCCAGGACGGCGTTCGACTCGGCCGACAACTCGGCGGTGCCCGAGGCGAAGCGAACCTGCGAGGTCCGGATCATGCCGGTGTCCAGCAGCTCGGTCTCGACCTCGCTGATCTCGATCGGGCAGCCCTGCTCGTCCACCTTCAGGTGGCTGGGGGTGTCCGCGCACTGGTCGAAGCCGTCGAAGACGCCGTCGCCGTCGCTGTCCAGGGGGCAGCCGCGCTCGTCGACGACCGCGCCCTCGGGGGTCTCGCCGCAGGCGTCGGCGTAATCGAAGACGCCGTCGCCGTCGCTGTCCAAGGGGCAGCCGCGCTCGTCGATCGGGGCGCCGGCCGGCGTGTCGGCGCAGGCGTCGTAGAGATCGATCACGCCGTCGCCGTCGCTGTCCAGCGCGCAGCCGGACAGGTCGACGGGGGCGCCGGCCGGGGTCTCGGGGCAGCGGTCGAGACGGTTGCGGACGCCGTCGCCGTCATCGTCCCCGGCCTGCCGGCCGAAGGTGAACTGGACGCCGGCGGTCGCCAGCAGGTTGTGCGTCCAGTCGTCGTCGTTGGGGAAGTCGCGGGTCAGGTCGGTGTACACGTCCCGCACCTCGAGGCGCAGGTCGATGCGGCGGGCGCTGTGTCCGCTCAGGAGGATCTTCAGGCCGGCGGCGCCCTCCCAGCCCTGGAAGACGTGCTCGTCGCCGACCACGGTGTTGCCGTCGCTGGAATAGTCCAGCTGGGACCAGCCGCCGGCCAGGTAGGGGTTGATGCGGCCGTTGGGGAGCAGGTTCAGCACGAGGTCCAGGCCCAGGTGCTGGACGTCGGTGTCGAAGGCCGGGTCGGCGTCCGTCTCGGTGGACGTGAAGCCGTAGGTTCCCTCGATGCCCAGCCATGGCCGCAGCAGGAAGGCGGCCCGCCCGCCCAGGATGAGGTTGTCGGCCAGACCGACGTCGTCGGACCAGATGGTGCTGCCGACGTAGGGGCCGACCTGGAACCAGGGCATCAGGTCGGTGCGTTCGAGCTCCGCGGCCGAGGCCGTGAGCGCCAACAGCAGGATCGTCAGGGTCAACAGATGCGGTACTGTCGACTTCATAATCATCCTCCTTTGGGAATGAACATCGCGGAGCGGGCGATCGGTCCGCGGCGGGCATACAGTTCAGCAATTTAACGCCACACGGGAGAGATCGCCCGGTTTTCGGGGGGCGATCAGCGAACCCCGGGTCCGCCCCGGGGCTGCGGGCAACCGGGCCGGGGACCGGCGCCCGCGATCAGGCAGGGCGAGTCGGCGGCCAGGCCGGCCGCGGGGTCCCGCGGGTCGCAGAGGCGAGGATCCTCGATGCGGTTGCCGTCGGTCCAGAAGCGCAGCCAGTCGCCCACCAGATCCTCCTCGTTCTCCCAGAAGACGTTCCCCTCCAGGCGGAAGGAAGGCGTCTCGGCGATCACCGCCGGGCCGGTGTCGTTGTAGGCGAAGATGTTCTTCGCGACGACGACCTCGGCGTCCAGGTAGGCGCGGATGCAGGTGGCACCCCGGGCGCCGTGGCTGGTGCGGTTGCCCACGAAGGTGTTGCCCAGGATCTCGGCGTGGGTCGCCGGCCGGCAGGCGTGGACGGCGCCGCCGGTGAAGGAGCGGTTGTCGACGAAGACGTTGCCTTCGACGACGATCCAGCCGCGGTTGACGCCGACGCAGGCCGAGCGCAGCGTGCTCTCGTTCTCCCGGAAGACATTGTTCGCGATGCGGGCCCGCGACGAGACGACGACCACGATGGCCGCGGCTTCCGGGGCCCGGTTGCCGACGAAGAGGTTGTCGTGGATGTGCGCCGACGAGAAGTACTGCACCGTGATCCCGGCCCCGGAGTGCTCCACGACGTTGCCGCTGAAGACGTTGTCGCGGATCTCGACATGGCTGTTCCCGTAGAGCATCATGCCGCCCGCGAACTGGCCGCCGCCGCCGCGGATGGTGAAGCCCTCGACCACCGTGCCCTCGGGGCAGCCCACGCAGTCCAGCCCTCGGCCCCCCTCGGCGTCCAGGATCGTCGCCGCGGCGCCGTCCCGGCTCGACAGGTGGACCCGCGGCCCGAGGCGCAGGTTCTCGCAGTAATAGCCCGGCAGGGCGAGGACGGTGTCGCCGGGGGCGGCCGCGTCGACGCCGGCCTGCAGGGTCCGCACGTCGCCGCCGCCGTCGGGATCGACGACGATCGTCCCCGCGGCCGCGGGGGCGGCGAGCAGCAGCAGCAGGGCGATTCCGGATCTCTTCAAGGCAAGTCCTCCCGGCCGATCAACCGAAGAACAGGTAGCAGACCAGGATCGCCGCCACGATGCCTGCCGCGTCGGCGGCCAGCCCGCAGGCCAGGGCGTGACGGGTGCGGCGCACGCCCACGGCGCCGAAGTAGACGGCCAGCACGTAGAAGGTCGTCTCGGTGCTGCCCTGCATCACGCTGGCCAGGCGGCCGGCGAAGGAGTCGGCGCCGAAGTTCTGCATCGTCTCGACCATCATGCCGCGCGCGCCGCTGCCGCTGAGCGGCTTCATCAGGGCCGTCGGCAGGCCGTCGACCCAGCGCGTGTCCAGGCCCAGGGCGCCGGCGCCGGCCCGCACCCCGTCCAGCAGCAGATCCAGGGCTCCGCTGGCGCGCAGCAGCGCGATCGCCGCCAGCATGGCCACCAGGTAGGGGATGATCGTCACCGCGGTCTTGAAGCCGTCCTTCGCGCCGTCGACGAAGGTCTCGTACAACGGCACCCGCCGCCGCGCGGCCAGGGCCAGGAAGGCCACGACCACCGTCAGGATCAGGAAGTTGGCCAGCAGTGACGACTGCCGCTCGACGGCGGCCTCGTCCAGGTTCGCGAAGTACAGCACGAGTCCGGCCACCGCGGCGGTCATCGCGCCCAGGTAGGCCAGGACGACCGGATCGAGCAGGCGCAGGCGCTGCACCAGGCCCGTCACCAGCAGGCCGGCCAGCGTGCTGCAGTAGGTGGCGATCAGCACGGGCAGGAAGATGTCCGTGGGGTCGGCGGCGCCCAGCTGCGCGCGGAAGGTGAAGATGGTCACCGGGATCAGCGTGACCGCCGACGTGTTGATCACCAGAAACAGGATCTGGTCGTCGCTGGCGCGGTCGGGGTCGGGGTTCAGGGTCTGCAGCTCGCGCATCGCCTTCAGCCCGAGCGGCGTGGCCGCGTTGTCCAGGCCCAGCATGTTCGCCGCCATGTTCATGACGATCGCGCCGCGGGCGGGATGGTCGGCCGGCACGCCGGGGAAGAGCCGCCTGAAGAGGGGCCCGAAGGCGCGCGCCAGCAGGTCGACGGCGCCGCCCTTCTCGCCCACGCGCATGATCCCCAGCCACAGGCACATCACGCCGGTCAGGCCCAGCGCGATCTCGAAGCCCGTCTTCGCCGCGGCGAAGAGGGCGGCCACCATGTCGGCGAAGACCTCGGGGCGGCCCAGGAAGAAGGCCTGGACCAGGGCGGCCAGGAAGGCCGCGAAGAAGAACGCGCCCCAGATGCGGTTGAGCAGCATGCGCCGTCCCTTCGTTGGGAGCGAGCATAGGCGACGGGAGGGCGGGTTGTCATGGGGCATTCCGCTAAGGGGTTCGCGGCGCGGCGACCTTCTGGTAGATTGGAGGCCGTGCGACGCCGCACCCTCACGATCCGGGAGTCACCATGCGAACCCTCTGGACCGGCACCCTGCGCAAGATGCGGGTCGCCCCCGGCGACCCGGTGGCCTACCGCCTGGCCGACGGCGGTCACGACCCGGCAGCCCGCGCGCCCGACCTGCCGCTGAACGGGCTGATCGGCCGGCGGCTGGTCCTGCGCCACACCGGCGACATCAACTGCACGGCCTGCGGCCGCGCGATCAAGAAGACCTTCGGCCAGGGCTATTGCTATCCCTGCTCGCAGAGCCTGGCCGAGGCAGACATCTGCATCGTCCGGCCCGAGCTCTGCCACTACTTCGACGCGGCGAACCCCTGCCGCGACGAGGACTTCGCCCAGGCGCACTGCTTCCGGCCGCACGTGCTCTACGTGGCCCTGACCTCGGGCTTCAAGGTGGGCATCACCCGCCGCGAGAACATCCCGACGCGCTGGATCGACCAGGGCGCGGTGGCCGCCGTCCCGCTGGCCGAGCTGCCCAGCCGCCGCGAGGTGGGCCTGGTCGAGCACGAGCTGTCGCAGAGCTTCAACGACAAGACTCACTGGATGCGCATGCTGAAGGAGTCGCGGCCCGACGGGGACGTCGAGGAGGCCGCCGCGCGCGTGCTGGCGGCCCTGGCCGGGATGGGCGTCGCCGGGGTGCTGCCGGCCGCGGAGCGGATCGTCCACGAGTTCCGCTACCCGGTGCGGACCCACCCGGCCAAGGTGCGCAGCTTCAACCTGGACAAGGATCCGGAGGCCGCCGGCGAGCTGCTGGGCATCAAGGGGCAGTACCTGATCTTCGACGCGGCCGTGATCAACCTGCGCAAGTACGCGGGCTACCGCGCCGAGCTGCTGGAGGCCGGGGCGTGAACGGGCCCGCGGCGATCCCGCCGACCGGCCGCGCCCTGCGCGTCGGGCTGCCGCTGGGACCGCTGCTGGCCGTGGCCCTGCTCCTCTTCGGGGACCTCGATCCGGCCCGCCCGGCGGCGACGGCGATGGCCGCGGTCGCCCTGTGGATGGCCGCCTGGTGGATCACCGAGGCCGTGCCCCTGGCCGTGACCGCCCTGCTGCCGGTCGTCTGCTACCCCCTGCTGGGCGTGATGTCGGGCCGCGACGTGGCGCCGGTCTACTTCAACAGCATCATCTTCCTCTTCCTGGGCGGCTTCCTCGTCGCCCTGGCCATGGAGCGCTGGAACCTGCACCGGCGCATCGCGCTGGCGGTGATCCTGCTCGTCGGCGGTCACGCCCGCGGCACGCTGCTGGGCTTCATGGCGGCCGGCGCCTTCCTGTCGATGTGGATCAGCAACACGGCCACGGCCATGATGATGGTGCCGATCGCGCTGGCGGTGATCCGGCGCGTCGAGGAGCGCGAGTCCGACCCGGCCGCCGCCCGCCGCTTCGCCGTGGCGCTGCTGCTGGGCGTGGCCTACGGCTGCTCGGCGGGAGGGCTGGCCACGCTCATCGGCACGCCGCCGAACCCGCTGCTGGCCAGCAACCTGCAGATCCTCTATCCCGAGGCCCCGGCCCTGAACTTCGCCGGCTGGATCGTGGTGGGCCTGCCGCTGTCGATCCTGATGCTGCTGACGGCCTGGCTGGTGCTGGGCGCGCTCTTCCGCCTGGGCGAGCTGCGGCGCCTGGTCGACCGCGAGGTGATCCGCAGCGAGCGCGACGAACTGGGGCCGATGAGCTTCGCCGAGAAGGCGGTGCTGGTCGACTTCGCGCTGCTGGCCCTGCTCTGGCTGACGCGGGTGGGGGTGTCGATCGGGAGCCTGCGGTTGCCCGGCTGGTCGGCGCTGCTGCCCCACGGCGCCTGGGTCGACGACGGGACCGTGGCCCTGGCTCTGGCCCTGCCCCTGTTCATGCTGCCGAGCCGGAGCGGGCACGGCGAGCGCCTGATGGACTGGCCGACGGCGCGGCGGCTGCCTTGGGGCATCGTGCTGCTCTTCGGCGGCGGCTTCGCCCTGGCCCGCGGCTTCATGGTGTCCGGCCTGGGGGCCTGGCTGGGCGAACGCCTGACCGGCCTGGGCGCGCTGCCGCCGCTGTTGCTGGTGCTGGCGATCTGCCTGGTCATGACCTTCCTCACCGAGCTGACCAGCAACACGGCCACGACCCAGATGGCCCTGCCGGTGCTGGCCTCGGTGGCCGCGGCCGTGGGCGTGAACCCGCTGCTGCTGATGGCGCCGGCCACCTTCTCGGCCTCCTGCGCCTTCATGCTGCCGGTGGCGACCCCGCCGAACGCCATCGTTTTCGGCGCCGAGCGCCTGCGGGTCGCCGACATGGCCCGGGCGGGACTGCTGCTGAACCTGATCGGGGCCGTCCTGGTGACCTTGTGCGTATACTTCCTGGGCGGCGCGGCCTTCGGCACCGATCTTGGCGCCGTGCCGGACTGGGCGGCCGCGGGAGCGATCGGGGAGGCGGCGCGGTGACCGACGAGCGCAAGCAGCGCGAGGATGGCGACGAGGCCGTCCCGATGCCGATCGACGGCGTGCTCGACCTGCACATGTTCCCGCCCCGCGACGCCAAGGACCTGGTGCGCGACTACGTGGACGCCTGCCTGGAAGCGGGCGTGCTCGAGCTGCGCATCGTCCACGGCAAGGGGATCGGCGCGCTGCGCGAGACCGTGCGCGCCGTGCTGGACCGGCATCCCGCCGTGGAATGGTACGGGCATCCGAACGATCCCGGCTCGTGGGGCGTGACCGCGGTGCTGCTGCGGCCGCCGGCGGCCGGCGACGAAGAGTAGAGGCGACAGGGAGAAGAAGGCATGGGCCGGCGCAAGCCGCGACGCGAGACCGAACCGACGCCCCGCAAGGGCATGCGGCGCAGCATCCGGCGCGACGCCCTGTCGCCGGACGCTCCGCGGCGCGCCGATCCCGGGCCGAAGCCGCCCGAGGTGCACCTGCGGCTGATGCGGGCCGAGGAGGCCCTGGCCAAGCTGGAGATGATGGTCGAGCTCCATCGCCGGCAGGGCACGCCGGAACTGCTGGTGGTGCACGGCAAGGGCTTGCATTCGGAAGGCGGCGAACCGGTGATCGCGCCGCTGGCGCGGCGCTGGTGCGACGAGCACCGGGAGTCGGTGGCGTCGTGGAGCGAGGCCCCGCGGGGCTGGGGCGGGCCCGGCGCGATCGTGCTGCGCCTGCGCAGGGATTGAACGGCGGCCGTCGGGCCGGGAAGGGACGGACGGGAATGGACCAGGGACGGGATCTGCGGGGACGGACGGCGCTGGTCACCGGCGCCGCGCGGCGCATCGGGCGCGAGCTGGCCCTGGCCCTGGGTGGCCGCGGCGCGGCCGTCGCCCTGCACTACGGCGCCTCGGCCGCCGAGGCCGAGGAGACCGCCGCCGCCCTGGCCGAACTGGGCGCGCGGACGGCGCTGGTGCCCGGGGATCTGGCCGATCCCGGGACGCCGGCGCGGGTGGCCGCGGCCGCCGCCGAGGCGCTGGGGCCGGTCGACATCCTGGTCAACAACGCCGCGGTCTTCGAGCCGGGCGACGTCTCCGGCACTGACGCCGAGGTCTGGGACCGCCACCTGGCGATCAACCTGCGCGCGCCGTTTCTGCTGGCGCGGGCCGTGGCCGTCGCCGCGCCCGCCGGCCGCGGCGGCGACGTCGTCAACCTGAACGACTGGCGCGGCCTGCGCCCCTGCGCCGAGTACTTCGCCTACACCCAGAGCAAGGCCGGCCTGCACGCCCTGACCCGCAACCTGGCCCTGGCCCTGGCCCCGGACTGGCGGGTGAACGAGATCGCCCTGGGCGCGGTGCTGCCGCCCCCCGGCGCACCCGAAGGCTACGAGCACATGCTGCGCGAGGAGATCCCGACGCGGCGCTTCCCCCGTCCCGCCGAGGTCGCCGACGCGCTGCTGTTCCTGCTGGGCAACGCGGCGGTCACGGGCCAGACCGTCTGCGTGGACGGCGGACGGCATCTCGTGTAGGTTGGGAGCCATGGGTGGAGAACGACGACAGGCGACCGACCGGATCCTGGTCAAGGACCTGCTCCTGCGGACCATCGTCGGCATCAAGCCCGACGAGCGGGAGAAGAAGCAGGATGTGCTGCTGAACCTGGACCTGCGCGTGGACGTGCGTTCCGCCGGGGAGAGCGACGACATCGCCGAGGCCGTGAACTACCGCAGCATCACCAAGGCCGTGATCGCCCTGGTCGAGGGCTCGCGCTTCCACACCGTCGAGAAGCTGGCCACCGAGATCGCCCGCCTGATCGTCACCGGCCACCCCGTGGCCGAGGCCCGCGTCACCGTCGAGAAGCCCGGCGCCCTGCGCTTCGCCAGGTCGGTGGGGATCGAACTGGTGCGCCGCCCCGAGGACTTCGCGGGCCGACCGTGATGAACCTGGCCTACCTCAGCCTGGGCTCCAACATCGATCCCGAGATCAACCTGCCCCGCGCCGCGGCCCTGCTGCGCGCCGCCGGCCGCCTGCGCGCGGTCTCGCCCGTCTTCGAGACGGCGCCGGTGGGCACCGGCGATCCCCGCCCCTTCCTGAACGCGGCCGTGATCCTGGAGACCGCGCTGGACGCGACGACCCTCAAGCGCCGGGTGCTCGCCGACGTCGAGGCCCGCCTGGGCCGCGTCCGCGACCCGAACGACAGGAACGCCCCCCGCACGATCGACGTCGACATCTCGCTGTGGCAAGGCGACGCGGGGCCGCCGCCGGACCCGGACATCCTGCTGCAGGTCCACGTGGCCGTTCCCCTGGCCGCCGTCGCCCCGGAGCTGGCCCACCCAGAGACCGGCGAGAGCCTGGCGGCGATCGCCGCGCGCCTGGCGCGCGCGCAGCCGCAGCCGCGTCCGCGTCCCGACGTCATCATCGACTCGATGCGCTCGTAGAGGAAATCGACGCTCGAGGGGCCCCGCGGGCCCCTCGAGCGGGCGGGCGGCTATTCGGCGGCTCCGGGATCGGGATAGAGGGCGTTCCACCATTCCGGCCGCCCCTTCAGGTAGCGGGCGAGGTAGGCCAGGATGGTGTCGTTCCACACGATGCGGCGGCCGCGCTCCAGGATCCAGTGCTGCTGCCCGCCCACGCGCACGTACTCCACGTCCCGCCCGAGCAGCTTCAGGGCGGCGAAGAGCTGGTCGCTCTCGCCCAGGGGCACATTGGGGTCGGCGTCGCCGTGCAGCATCAGCAGCGGCGTGGTGATCTTGTCGGCGTGGAAGAGCGGGCTCTGCTCGACGTAGAGCTCGCGATCGTTCCAGGGGAAGGCGTTCGCCAGCGCGCGGACCCCGTAGTTGTAGCCCCAGTAGCCCTCGCCCCAGTAGCTGCTCAGCGACGAGATGCCGGCGTGGCTGACGCCGCAGGCGAAGATGTCGGTGCGGGTCAGCAGGTACTCGGTCAGGAAGCCGCCGTAGGAGGCGCCCATGCATCCGACCCGCTCCGGATCGACGGCGGCGTGGGCCTCTAGGAAGGCCCGCGTGCCCTCGATCACCTCGTCGGCGGTCAGGCGTCCCCAGTCGTTGACGTGGCGGGCGGCGAATGCCTGGCCGTAGCCCAGGGCGCCGCTGGGCTCGGGCACGTAGACGAAGTAGCCCTGGCCGGTCCAGACGTTCTTCGGGTAGCGGCCGCCGAAGTCGCGGGTGATGGGGCTCGTCCCGCCGTAGTAGTAGACGATCGCCGGGTAGCGCTTCGCCGGGTCGTAGTCGCGGGGGTAGTGGACGCGGCCGTCCAGGACCTCGCCGTTGGGCAGGGTGGCGCGGAAGTCCTCGACCCGTCCGAAGGTGACGTCGCGGAAGCGCGCGGCGCCGGGGTCCAGCACGACGCGCGCGCGGTTCCGGCGCAGGTCCATCACGACGACCTTCTGCGGCGTCACGGCGCCGGAGCCCAGGGCCACGGCCTTCCGGGCCTCGCGGGCGGGATCCCAGGCAGAGACGACCTCGACGCCGGCGTCCAGCGCCCGCCATTCCTTCCCGTCGCGGAGGAAGAGGCGCACCGACTGGCCGTCGGTGGCCCGGGCGTAGATGCGGCCGTCGCGATGCCAGGAGCAGTCCGCGACCGAGGGATCGAAGTCCAGGGTGATCGGCTCGGCCTCGCCGGTCGCCGGATCGAAGACGTAGAGCTGGCCGCCGTAGTCGTTGGGGGTGACGCCGTCGGGCAGGTCGGCGGCGCGGCCGAGTCCGCCGAAGGCCGAGGGGGAGCCCTGCAGCAGCAGGCGCCGGCCGTCGGGGCTCCAGCGCGCGTCGTCGATCCAGGGGTCGTCGAGGATCCGGTGGGTCTCCAGCGTCGCCAGGTCCAGCACCACGAGCTCGCGCGCGACGTAGGGCCGGGCCGCGTAGTCGGGGCGGTCGCGGAAGAAGAGCAGCCGGTCGCCGGCGGGGGAGATCCGCCACCCGAAGGGCGAGGCGTCGCCGGCGGTCAGGCGTCGCGAGGCGCCGCCGGGAACGGCGACCTGCACCAGTCGGGTCCGGTCGCGGAACCAGGGCAGGCGGTCGTCCACCTCGCGCAGGCGGTGCACGTGACGCGGATCGGGGTCGGGCTTCTCGGTGACGCCGTAGACGATCGAGGCGCCGTCGGGGGCCCAGGCGTAGGCGCCCAGCTCCGGCACGTCGCGCAGCAGCGGGGCGGCGGCGGCGCCGTCGAGGTCCAGGATCCAGATCGTGCCGCCCTCTTCGCCGGTGGTGCTGAATGAAAGGCGGCTGCCCGTCGGCGCCCAAGCCAGGCCCGACGGTGCGTCGTCGCCGCGGCGGGCGTGCAGGAGCCGGCCGTCTTCGGCGTCGCGGATCTCGATCCAGCTCTCGGCCTTCCCGTCGGGAAGGTTGGCGCCGAGGACGCAGGCCACCCGCGCGCCGTCGGCGGAGATCACGGCCTCGTCGACCCGAGGGGCGTCCAGGATGTCGCGGATCGTCGTCTCGCGCCGCGGGTCGACGCCGGCGTCCAGCCCGGCCCCGTCGGAGAGGGCCAGGGTCGCGGCCACGCGCCAGGGGTCGCTTTCTTCCGGATCGTAGACGGCCAGCAGCAGCAGCGCGTGCTTCCCCATCGTCAGCGTCAACTCGCCTTCGCGCGCCGCGCCGTCGTCCTTCTCCTTCAGGGCCACCGTCTCGCCGTCCAGCCAGGCGGCGACCGGGTGGGCGCCCGCCAGCTCCAGGGTCGTCTTCCGCCAGCGGTCGCTTTCGAGGCGCAGGGACAGCCAGGCCTCGGCCGGCGTCGCCGCGTCGGGAGCGGCCAGGTCCAGCCCGCCGGCGGCCTCCACGACGCGCCAGGTCCGGGCCGGGGCGCCGGGCCGGGGATCCGCGTCGCCGGCGCGCGGCGCCGGCAGGGCGGGGTCGCGCGAGGGGTTCTCGAGCAGATCGGCCACGCCGAAGCCGCCGGGGGTTTCGTCGTGGAAGGCGGGCAGGGGGGCCGGGACGGGGTCCAGCAGGAGCCAGGCTTCGGGGATCAGGCTCGCGGGAGCCTCGGCGGCGGCGGCCGGGACGGCGTAAGCCAGGAGCAGCGCCAGGAAGAGGGCGGCGGTGCGCTTCATGGAACCTACCTTTATCCAAAGGGTGGGAGGGGGCGGCCCCTGCGGGTGGGGGGCGGCTCAAAGATAGCAAACGGACCGGTCGGGCCCCAGGAAGATTCCATCTCTCGGGAGGACGTTGCATTTTTCCGCGCCGACGTCCATTCTTTGGCGGCCATGAACCTGAAAAGAAAAATGACCCGCTGGGGGCTCTTCCTGCGACGCCTCCAGCGCGAGATCGGTTACGACGACTGCATGGGGATGGCGGCCCAGATCGCCTTCTTCATGATGCTGGCGCTGTTTCCCTTCCTGCTGTTCCTGATCAGCCTGCTCAGCTATCTGCCGGTGCTGGAGCCCAGCCAGGTGCTGGGCAACCTCAGCGAGGCGCTGCCGCCGGATTCCTACGCGCTGGTCGCCGACACCGTGAGGGCCGTGCTCAGCCAGCGCCAGGAGGGCATCCTGGGCTTCGGCCTGCTCGCGGCGCTCTGGTCCGGATCGATGGGCGTGGGCGCGATCATCACCACCATCAACCGCGCCTACAACATCCGGCCGCGGCGCAACATCGCGATCCAGAAGCTGCTGTCGATCGCGCTGACCCTGGGCATGAGCGGCATCATGATCGCCTCGACGGCCATGGTGCTCGCCGGCCCGCGCATCACCAGCCGGGCCTTCGAGTTCCTGGGCATGGCCGGCGACAGCCTGGCGATCTGGACCAGCCTGCGCCTGGTCATGGTGCTGCTGCTGACCCTGGCGGCCTTCTCGATGCTCTACTTCGTCGCGCCCGAGGCGCGCCAGCGTTTCGTCTGGATCCTGCCCGGAGCCGTGACCTCGACGGCGCTCTGGTTCGCCTCGTCGTCGCTCTTCCGTCTCTTCGTGCGGAACTTCGGCTCCTACAACGCGACCTACGGCTCCATCGCCGCGGTGATCATCCTGATGATCTGGCTGTGGCTGTCGGGGTTCATCTTCCTGCTCGGAGCCGAGATCAACGCCCTGATGCGGCGGTCCGACCACTACGTGGACCTGCCCAGGCAGCGGGGCCGCATCCGGCGGCTCACCCATCCCCGTGACGAGGACTGACCGCGAAGGAGCGCCATGGCGGGCTTGAACGTGACCTGGCGGGGCGGACTGCGTTTCGAGGGCGAAGCGGAGTCGGGAAGAAGCGCCGCCTTCGACGCGCCGGTCGCCACCGGCGGCGACGCGAGCGCGCCCACGCCCATGGAGACGGTGCTGATGGCCCTGGCGGCCTGCAGCGGCGTCGACGTCGTGAACATCCTGAAACGGATGCGCGAACCGCTGGCCGGGCTCAGCGTCGCCGTCGACGCCGACCGGGCCGAGGGCCACCCCCGCGTCTTCACGCACATCCGCATGCGTTTCCTGGTCGAGGGGGACTGCGACCGGCGCAAGGTCGAGCGCGCCGTCAATCTCTCGACGCGGACCTACTGCTCGGTGGGGGCCATGCTGGCCGCTACCGCCGAGATCACGCACGAGATCGAATACCGCCCTGTGCCGGATTCCCGGTCGGCCCCTGGGCAAACCGCCGCGGATCCTGTATAATCACTCCAAAGGACCGTCTCGCACAGCGCGCCGCCCCGCCGACGGCTCGCCCCGGGGAAGTCCCGCCGCTTCCCGCACCCTGTCGTCCCTTCCCTACCGGGGGTCCCTTCCATGCGTCTGCTCCGCCTGACCTTCTGCTGCCTGCTCCTGGCCGCCGCCGCGCCGGCCCTGGCCGGCGTCGCCCCGCACCCCGTTCCCGCCGATCCGGCCCTGCTGGACCGCGTGGGCGCCGCGAACGTCGCCCGCCTGGCCGGGGACTTCCAGCCCGAGGACGAACTCTACGCCGTCGCCCGGCGCGAGCGCGCCGAGGCCAAGGCCGTGAAGGTCGTCGGCGTGGGTACCTGCCTGGTCTTCCTCGTCGACTGGAGCGACCATGCGGCGGATACCGTCGCCCATCCCCAGTCGGCCTACGACAGCATGCTCTTCTCGACGGGGACCTACCCGACCGGGAGCATGAACGACTACTACCAGGAGATCAGCTACGGGCAGTACTCCGTGGGCGGCGAGGCGTCCGGCTGGCACAGGTCGAGCCTGCCCTACGGCAACATCACGCCCACCGACTACAACGACGTGCGCAGCGCCCTGGCGGCGCTGGTCCTCGAATTCGACCCCGTGATCGACTACAGCCAGTTCGACGGCGACAGCGACGGCTACGTCGACGCGCTCTTCTTCGTCCACGCCGGGCCCGGCCGCGAGCAGACCGGCGACAGCAACGACATCTGGTCGCACGCCTGGGCCTTCTCCACCCCGATCAACACCGCCGACGGCGTGGCCTGCTACCGCTATTCGGTGGAGCCCGAGGAGCTGGCCGGCGGCACGATGATCACCATCGGCGTCTTCTGCCACGAATACGGGCACGTCATCGGATTGCCCGACCTCTACGACACCGACTACTCGACGTCGGGCATCGGGGACTGGGGCCTGATGAGCGGCGGCTCGTGGTCCCGCCGGGCCGGCGACCCCGTCGGCAGCTGCCCCGCCCATATGACCGCCTGGTGCAAGTACGTGCTCGGCTGGATCAACCCGACGATCATCACCTCGACCACGACCGGGGTCGTGCTGCCGCCGATCGAGACCAACGCGGCCGCCTGGCGCATCTTCCGGGACGGCGCGACCACCGGGGACGAGTACTATCTGGTCGCCAACCGGCGGCCGATCGGCTTCGACGAGGGCATGCTGCCCCGCCACGTCTCCAACGGCCTGCCGCAGCCCGAGGGCCTGGCGATCTACCACGTCGACGAATCCCTGGGCGGCAACGCAACCGAGCAGCGCCGCCTGGTCGACGTCGTCGAGGCCAGCCCCTGGACCGGCGGGCCCGGGGCCTGGTTCGAGCACCTGGACGGCGCGAACGCCTACGCCATGGAGCTAAACCGCTACAACGACGGCGACGAGGGCGACCTCTGGCCGGGCTGGTCGACGACCAACGTCGACACGACGCAGTGGAGCGGCGTCCGCGACCGCGACCGCTTCGCCGTCGGCACCATCCCGACCGCCGAGGACAACTACTGCGAGCCGGTCGACATCGCGATCGAGAACATCGCGATCTCCGGGCAGGACGTGATCGCCGACTTCGTGGTCGGCGCCGCCGCCGCCAAGACGGCGCCCGCCGCCGCCCCCGCCGAGATCCTGAGCTGGGATTTCGAGACCGGTCTCGACGGCTGGGAGTTCTGCCGCAGCTTCGTCCACCGCGACTCCGGCCAGAGCGGGGCCTGCGGGGGCTGGGGGCTGTGGTTCGGCGTCGACGATCCCGAATTCGCCTGCCCTCCCGGCTACGGCAACTACTGGAGCGACTTCACCTGGCGCCGCATCGTGGTCGGCGCCGGCGCCACGGTCAGCCTGACGCACCGCTACGAGCTGGAGCTGGACTACGACTACGGCTACGTCGAGGCGCGCTGCGCCGACGATCCCACGGCGCCCTGGTACGTCGTGGCCACCCTGACCGGCAACAGCACCTGCACCACCGACACCTGGTCCATCCCCGCCGCCGTGATCACGGCCTGCGACGACGGCGACGGCAAGTCGACCCTGGACCTGCGTCTGCGCCTGGAGTCCGACCAGGCCTATTCCGCCGCGGACGGCTATTTCTGCGGCATCGGTTGGTGGGTGGGCGAGGTCACGATCAACGGCGCGGTCACCGCCGTCGGCGACCTGCCCGCGGCGGGCCTCGGCCCGCAGCTGCTGCCGGCGTCGCCGAATCCCTTCAACCCGGCGACATCCCTGCGTTTCCACGTGCCCGCGTCGGCGCGCGAGGCCTCGCTGCGGATCTACGATCCCCGGGGCCGCGCCGTGCGCAGCCTGGACGTCGGCGTGGAGCCCGGCTGGCGCGAGGTCGTCTGGGACGGCCGCGACGACGACGGGCGCGTCCTGCCCAGCGGCGTCTTCTACTGCCGCTTCGAGGTCGACGGCGACGCCCTGGTCCGGAAGATGGCGCTCTTGAAATGAGCCCGTCCGATCGATAGAATCCCCGGTCGCCCCCCCAGGGGGCGGCCGGGGTGTTTTTCGCTCGACAACTCCTTGCCAATCGAGGATTGAATTCCTACATTTTCGATGGGTTTACGACGGGAGCTCGCCCGCGGGCTCTTCATCGATGGACAGCATCGCTCTCGCATCACAGTTTGGCTGGAGCGTCCCGACCCGTCAGCTTCCCCTAGGCAGGTACTCAGTGTCCGACACCACAATCCCCGCCGCCGCCCGGCTGAATCCCCTGAACATCGTCGCCGCGGCCTGGGATCGACTCTCGAACATGCGCTTCGCCATCTGGGTGCTGCTGCTGCTGGCGCTCGGCAGCATCCTGGGCATCTACGTGGGCGAGCAGTTCCCCACCAACGTTCCCGGCTGGCAGGAGAAGGCGGTCGAGAAGGCGGGGCCGGCCTTCTTCTCGGTGCTCGAGTTCTTCGAGATGTTCGACCCCTTCCGCTCGTGGTGGTACCGGGGCATCGTCGCCCTGCTCAGCCTGTCGCTGCTGGCCTGCGCCATCAAGCGCTTCAAGGGATCCTACAAGCGCGCCATCTTCCTGAGCTGGCTGGCCAAGCCCAACTACTACGACCGCTACGACGACCGTCTGTCCTACGTCTACCAGGGCGACGATCCCCTGGCCCCCGTGCGCCGGACCCTGCGCGGCAACCTCTTCATGATGAAGATCCGCGGCGACGGCGCCGGCGGGAGCCAGCTGGCCTCCAGCCGATTCGGCATTTCGCGCCTGGGCCCCTTCCTCAGCCACCTGGGCCTGCTTTTCCTGGTGGCGGGCGGACTCGGCGGCATGCTCTGGGGAATGAAGACGATGCTCTGGATGGCTCCCGGCGACGTCACGAACGTGGTCGAGGTCGAGAAAGACGGCGAGTGGATGCGGCACGAGATGCCCTTCACGGTGGCCCTCGACGATTTCCAGGTCGATCTCAACGAGCGGGGCCAGGTCAGCCAGTACCGCTCGCAGGTCAGGGTCACGCCGGCCTCCGGCGACGTCTTCGAGCGCGAGGTCTCGGTGAACCACCCGCTGCGGATCGCCGGCTACAGCTTCTATCAGTCCAGCTACCAGACCGCCTGGGACAACCTGGCCCAGGCCGAGGTCGTGGTGAGCGACGCCGAGGGCGTCCAGGTCGGCGAGCCGCTGCACGCGGGCATGGGCGAGCGTTTCGCCATCCCCGGCGCCGACGGTCTGGAGGCGGAGATCGAGGCCTTCTGGGCCCACGCGATGATCGGCGAAGGCGGCGTCCGCCACGCCTCGCGCCAGCACCGCAACCCGGCGGTGCGCTTCGGCATCTACCGCGGCGACGAGCGCATCGGGGAGCAGCTGAGCTTCGTGCAGCGCCCGGGGGCCGCCTTCGGCTCGTGGCGCGACATGACCCTCTCGTTCACCGACTACCGCGAGGCGATGATCACCGGCTTCGAGGTTTCGCGCGCGCCCCTGACCGGCCTCATCTGGGCCGGGCTGGCCCTGAGCTCCATCGGCCTGCTGCTCTCGTTCATGGTCGACCATCGCCAGGTCTGGGCGCTGGCCGAGCCCGCCGGCGACGGACGCTGGCAGGTGCGCGTTTCCGGCTTCACGAACAAGTCCCCGACCCTCTTCGCCGCCGATTTCCGCCGCTGGGCCGACAAGTGGAAGGCCGCCGACGAGGTCTCGCAGATGAAAGTTCACGTCTACCGGAGCTGACGGCTCCGGCTCAAAGGAGATCTCTCCATGTCGTTCTTCGGATCGGTCGGGACAGTGTTCATGGGCCTGAAGTCGCTCACCGGGGCGCCCGACAGCCCCTACTTCACCGTCGCCTTCGCGCTCTACCTGATCAGCTTCGTGCTCTTCGTGGTCTACGGCTCCGGCCGGCGCGAGCCCGTGGCCAAGACGGCGATCTGGGCGATGGCCCTGGGCGGCCTCGTCCACACCGCCGCGATCGGGGTGCGCTGGAACGCGGCCGGCCACATCCCCTTCACCAACATGTACGAGTACGCCAACATCATGGCCTGGATGGCGGTCGTGTCGTTCCTGATGATCCTGCGCCGCTACTACCGACCGCTGATCGGCCTGGCGGTGTCGCCGCTGATCGTGGTGCTGATCGTCAGCGCCTCGATGCTGCCCAACGACGTGCACTCGCAGCTGGTGCCCGCGCTGCAGAGCTACTGGCTGCACATCCACGTCGCCCTGGCGGCGGTGGGCGAGGGGGCCTTCCTGGTCGCCACGGCGGTCAGCGTGATGTACCTGGTGGTCGTGCGGCGCCGCAAGTCCGGCGCCGAGACCGGCATCTCGCCCGAGACCCTCGAGGAGATCAACTACCGGGCGCTGGCCATCGGCTACCCGCTGTTCACGATCGGCGCCCTCTTCGCCGGCGCGATCTGGGCCTACGAGGCCTGGGGGTCGTTCTGGAGCTGGGATCCCAAGGAGGTCGGCTCCCTGGTCATCTGGCTCTTCTACACGCTGTTCCTGCACGGGCGCTACCAGCGCGGCTGGCGCGGCAACCGCGCGGCCTGGATGTCGATCATCGGCTTCGTGATGATCCTGCTCAGCTTCTTCGGCAACATCTTCCTCGGCGGCCAGCACGCCTACAACTAGGCCGGACCGTCGACGACGAACGGGCCGGCGGGAGCGATCCCGCCGGCTCTCTTTCCGGGAGGAACCATGGACAACGGACCCGTCGTCTTCATCGCCGGCGACGCCCTGGGCGAGGGCGATCCCGCCCTGGGCCGGACCCTGATCCAGTCGGCGCTGGCGCGCCTGGCCGATCTGGCTCCCCCGCCCGCGGCCGTGCTCTTCATGAACGCCGGCGTGAAGCTCTGCTGCGAGGGGGCGAAGACGCTGCCGGAGCTGCAGATCCTGGCCGACGCCGGCGTCGAGATCCTGTGCTGCGGCACCTGCCTGGACTTCTACGGCCTCGAGGACGCCCTGCGCGTGGGCCGGGCCTCGAACATGGCCGAGATCCTGGCCCGCCAGGCGTCGGCGCCGGTCGTGATCAGGCTCTGAGCGGCGCGCGCACTTGTCCGTCGCGTCGGGGGCGTGATAGCATACGAAGGCAACCGGACCCCGACCGAGAGGAGGACCATCGCATGGATTGGCACGAACTCAACAAGCACCGCGTAGCGGACCTGAGGGAGTTGATGAAGGAGCACCTGCCCGAGGTGACCGGCATCACCCAGATGAAAAAGGACGAACTCGTGACGCACCTGGCGGAGAAGCTCGGGATCGAGCAGCCGCACAAGGTGGTCGTCGGGGTGGACAAGACGTCCATGAAGGCCCGGATCCGCGAGCTGAAGGCGTTGCGCCAGCAGGCCCTCGATGCCGGGGACAAGGCCGCCCTCAACCAGCACCGCCGGTCCATCCACCGCCTGAAGCGCCGGCTGCGCCGGGGAGCCACCCTTGCCTGAGCCGCGCTTTCGGCGTCGCGCCGCCGCCCCGATGATCGCCGCTCTCCTGGCCGCCGTCATCGGGGCGGCGGTTCCCGTGACGGCCGGCGGGGTCCGCGCCCAGGTCGACACCGTCGGCTTCGCCGCCGGGGAGGCGGACATGGCGGCCGTGGTTTCGGCCTGCCGGGTCCTGGAGGGCGACGCTGTCGCGGCTCGCCGCGCGGAGCTGGGCCTGCCCGACGGCGCCCCCTGGACGGCCGCGATCATGCCCCACGACGACTATCTCTACTCCGGACGCACCGACCTGCACCTGCTGCCGGGCCTGCGGGCGCGGCGCTGGATCGTGCTGGGGGTCTGCCACGCCTGCCGCCGGCTGGGGGTCCGCGACCGGCTGATCTTCGAGGACTTCGACGCCTGGCGGATGGCGGGGCGGGAGCTGCCGGTGGACGCCGTCCTGCGCTCCCGGCTGCTCGCGGAGCTGGGCGAGGACTTCGCCGTCGTCGACGACGCGCGCCACGCGGCCGAGCATTCGGTCGAGTCGTTGCTGCCCTGGCTGCGGGAAGCGAACCCGGAGGCCGGTTTCGTCCCGCTGCTGGTGCCGGGCATGGATTGGCCGCGGCTGCTGGAGGTGGCCGACGCGCTGGCCGGAGCCCTGGCGCGGATCTGCGCGGACGAGGGCTGGACCCCCGGCGTCGACCTGGGCCTGCTGATCTCGGCGGACGCGGTGCACTACGGCTGCGAGGGCTGGGGGAGCGGGGGCGGTTACCACCCCTTCGGCTGCGACGCGGCCGGCCGCGCCGCCGGAGTGGCGCAGGACCTGACCCTGGCCCGGGCGACCCTGGCCGGTCCGCTGGACGACGCCGGCCTGGCCGACTTCGCCCGGATGGTCTGGAAGCCGGGCGATTCCGAAGATCCCTACCGCATCACCTGGTGCGGCCTCTACTCCATCCCCCTCGGCCTGGCCGCGGCCGCGCGCCTGCAGGCGGCGCTCGGCCTGCCGCCGCTGGTCGGGCACCTGTTGCGTTACGGGGACAGCGTGGGCGACGGCCGGCTCGACGTCCCGGGCACCGGCCTGGGCGTGACCGCGCCGAACACGCTGGAGCACTGGGTGGGCTACCCCGCCCTGGGCTACCTGCCCGCCGTCGAGTAGCGACGACCTAGCCCACCACCGAGCCCAGGCCCAGCGCCGCGGCGTCCTCCATCCCCTCCAGGCTTTTCCGGAAGAGGAATTCGTTCACGGCGAAGATGCGGTCGAGGGGCGCGACCCGCGGGTCCATGGTCCGTGTTCTCAAGGAAGCGGGATGCCCGTCACCGTGACGTCGAGGCTGTCGGCGGCCACCGCGGCCCCGGCGGTGACCCGGGCCCGGATGCGCACGACGGTGTCCTCGGTCACGGCCGGGACGCTCCACGAGAAGGTCCAGTCCTCCAGGCCGACGGCGGGCAGCCAGCCGTCCCCGGCGTCGATCTCGACGAGGTCCAGCACGGGATGGCAGGTGCCCGGCGTGGCCGTGCCCTGCAGCACCACGGTCGCGGCGGCCAGCGGCGTTCCCGGATCGGCGATGTCCACCTGCAGGGGCTGCGGCGGGATCCAGACGATCTCGGCGCTCACGACCTCGGACAGGTGCCAGTCGTTGCGGAACTGGGCGAGCACGGTCTTGGTCAGGTCGCCGGCGCAGGCGCTGTGGACGAAGTCGACGCTCGCGGCGTAGGGCTCCCAGGGCGCGGCCGCCAGCGTCAGGGGGTCCTCGGCCAGGCGCATGTCGACGGCCACGGCCGAGACGGTGACGGGAAAGGCCTCGTCGCTCGTGGTCTGCGAACCGCCGGCCAGGATCAGCGAGGGGGCGGCCAGGGGGTCGGGCGCGGTCTCGAGGCTGTCGATGGCGGTGAAGCCGAAGTCGCAGGCGAACTCCGCGAAGATCGTGAAGTCGCCGGGCTCGACGGGCAGTTCGTAGCCGTCGTGGGTCTCGGCGGCGGGCAGCCAGGCGGCGGCCGCCAGGCCCTCGCGCGTGGCGGCGAAACGCATGTCGGTCACCCCGGCGCCCAGGATCTCGAAGACGGGCGTGCGCGAGGCCACGGTCGCGGCTCCGCCCGGCAGGCGCAGCGTCGGGGCGAAGTCCACCGTCACCGAATCGACGCCGGCCATGGACCAGCCGCCCGCCTCGCCCACCCGGACGTAGACCCGTTTCACCTCGCCGTCGCCGACGGCCGGTCCCAGGTCCCAGGCCATTTCCAGGGGGATGTCCGCCTCGATCGTCGCCGTGGCGGGAGCGGCGAAGGCCGCGGTCGAATCGATCTGCACCGAGCCGCCCAGGGCCGAGCGCACGGTCAGGGTCGTGAAGCGCGACGTCGCCAGGTTCGTGTCGCCCACGGCCACCAGGGGCGGCGTGACGACCTGGGCGGCCGTGACGTTCGAGATGGCCGAAGTCGCCCCCTCGGCGTCGACGGCCCGCACCTTGTAGTAGTTGGGGCTGTTCGGCGCGAAGCCCTCGTGGGCGGCCGAGGTGACCCCGGCCTCGACCTCGGCCACCAGCGCGAAGCCCTGTCCGGATTCGACGGAATGGAAGACCTCGAAGCCCGCGATCCCGGGGACGCCGGGATCCCGCCAGCTCACGTAGACCTTGCCCAGCTGGAAGACGGCCGTGACGGCGAAGGCGTCGCCGCCGCCGGGTCCCTCGGGATCCAGGGGGTTGTCGAAGGCCGGGACGGTGGGCTTCTCTTCGCAGCCCACGACCAGGGAAAGGGCCAGCAGCATCGCCGCGGCGACGGTGAGCGTCCTGCGGAGGGCCATGTCGCATCTCCTCGAGGGGCTAGAAGCCAATGCGGTACGCCAAGTGGAAGCCGTCGCCGACGGGCGCGGCCGCGGCGCCTTCGAAGGGAACGGACGGCGCGGCCAGGTCGCCGGGGCCGGCCTCGATCCCCGGGAAACGCAGCCAGGCGTCGAGCACGCCGACGACGACGGCGCCGGCGGCGACGATCAGCGCGGTGTCCCGCAGTTTCGCGGCGTCGTCCATCTCGCCGTAGGCGGCGTCGGATTTCCGGCGCCAGAGCGCGACGTCCTCGGTGCCGACGGCGCCGAGGTAGTTGTCGTAGGCCACCAGGTAGTCGTCCTTCTTCGTCTGGTAGACGGCGTGCGCGGCGGCGGCGGTGAGCAGGCCGCCGACCTCCGCGGCGGTCAGGGTCCAGCCCAGGACGGGACGGCCGAGGTACTGCTGTCCCAGGCCGGCCAGCAGGCCGCTGTAGAGCATGGCGTCGCGGCGGCTCAACGGCATCAGGCGCAGCTGCAGCCTCAGGACCGAGCCCTCCATGGTCAGGTCCACTTCCTGGTCCATGGCGATGCAGCCCGGTTTCTCGGCGCGCAGCCGGTAGCGTCCCGACGGCAGCTCCAGGGGGGCGTCCAGGGGCAGCGGGAAGGAACCCACGCCGTCCACGGTCACCAGGGTGCCGGCGTCGCCTTCCAGGTGGAGGGTCGCCGCGGGGGCGGAGCCGGCGGCGAGCAGCGCCAGGGCCAGCGCGGCCAGGAACGCGGCCGCCGGACGGGACCGGCGCGAAGGTTTCGGGCGGCGGAAGGACATCCGGACCTCTCTCTCCGGGGTTGGCTGCGGGCCGGACAGGCTTCGGCGCCCGGCCCGACGGTCCAGTATAGGGAATGCCCATGCGGCGGCAAAGGGGATTGTCAGTCGCGATGGTAGGCGTGGCCGCGCAGGATGGCCAGGCCGCGGTAGATCTGCTCGGCGAGCAGCAGCCGCGCCAGCTCGTGGGGGAAGGTCAGCGGCGAGAGGCTCAGCGTCTCGTCGGCGCGGGCCCGGGCCGCGGACCCCAGGCCGTCGGGACCGCCGATCAGGAAGGTCAGGCTGCCGTGGGCGCCCAGCAGCGCGGCCAGCTCACGGGAGGTGCGCGCCGCTCCCCGCTCGTCGCAGGCGACGACGCGTCCCGCGGCGTGGTCGTCGAGCCAGCGCGCCATCGCGGCGCCTTCCTTCTCGATCGTGCCGTCCTTGAGCTCGACGGTCTCGAAGGCCGCCCAGGGACGGATGCGCTTGAGGTAGTCGTCCACCAGCCCGGCCAGGCGGGCGTCCTTGAGCTTGCCGACGGCGAGGATGCGGATCATGATGGAACCCCGTGTTCACGATGCGGGCGCCGCGGCCGGCGTCCGTCCGGACCCGCGGCCCGGGCCGCCAGACTATCGCAACTCCACCGGGAAGGGAACCGCCGTGACGCGCTCCTTCGTCTCCGTCCTGATCGTCCTCGCCCTGGCCCCCGCGCCGGCTTCCGCCTGCACCAACCTGCTGGTCACCCGCGGCGCTTCCGTCGACGGCTCGGTGATGATCACCTATACCTGCGACGGGGAGTTCCATCCCCGGCTGAGCCACACGCCCGCCGCCGACCACGCGCCGGACGCGATGCTCGAGATCCGGGACTGGTCGGGCGAGTTGCGGGGCGCCATCCCCCAGGCGCCCCACACCTACGCGGTGACCCGCCTGCAGAACGAGCACCAGCTGGTGATCGCCGAGACCACCTTCGACGGCCGGCCGGAGCTGCGGAATCCCGACGGCCTGCTGCACTACTGGGAGCTGATGACGATCACCCTGCAGCGGGCCCGCACCGCCCGCGAGGCGATCGCGGTCATGACCGGCCTCGTCGCGGAGCACGGCTACCGCAGCACCGGCGAGAGCTTCTCGCTGGGGGACACGGACGAGGCCTGGATCCTGGAGATGATCGGGACGGGGCCCGGCGGCGACGGCGCCCTGTGGGTGGCGCGGCGCGTGCCCGACGGCATGATCAGCGCCCACGCCAACATGGCGCGCATCGGCGTCTTCCCGCTGGACGACCCGGAGAACTGCCTCTACGAACCGCGGGTCGCGGACTTCGCCGCCGAGCGGGGCTGGTACGATCCGGAGGGCGGCGAGCCCTTCAGCTTCCGCAAGGCCTACGCCCCGGTCACACCCCAGACCCTGCGCTACACGGCGACCCGCGTCTGGAGCCTGTTCCGCCGGGCGGCGCCGTCGCTGGACCTGTCGCCGGACTTCCATCGCGCCGCGCCGGGCGCCGAGCCCTACCCCCTGTGGATCCGTCCCGACGAGAAGCTGGACCTGGCCGACGTCATCGCGCTGATGCGCGACCACTACGAGGGCACGCCCTTCGACATGACCACAGGCGTCGACGCCGGGCCCTTCGGCTCGCCCAACCGCTGGCGGCCCATGACCTGGCGCGACGACGGCGGCGCCGTCCATTCCTGGGAGCGGCCGATCTCGACCCAGCAGACCGGCTTCTCGTTCGTGGCCCAGTGCCGGGGCCGGCTGCCCGATCCCATCGGCGGCGTCCTCTGGTACGGAGTGGACGACACCTACACGACCTGCTATTTCCCGCTCTACTGCGGGGTGGACGACGTGCCGTCCTCCTTCGCCGTCGGCAGCCTGGACGAGTTCAGCTGGGACTCGGCCTGGTGGGTCTTCAACTTCGTGGCCAACTTCGCCAACCTGAAGTACAGTCACATGATCCGGGACATCCAGGCCGTGCGCTCCGGGCTCGAGGACGAGATGATCGCCCGGCAGCCGGCCGTGGAGCAGGCCGCGCTGGCCCTGGCCGACGACCGGGAACGCCTGCGCCGCTACCTGACCGACTACTCGGTGTCCTGCGGCGAGACGGTGACTCGGCGCTGGCTCCGGCTGGGCGAGGACCTGATCCGCAAGTACAACGACGGCTACGTGCAGCGCGAGCCCGGCCGGGCCGAGGAGGTCGGCTACCCCCGGGCCTGGCTGCGCGACGTCGAGGCCCTGCGTCCCGGGCGCTTCATGCTGCCCGCGGGCGGCGACACGATCCAGACCGTGCTTCCCTACTGATCCCGCCCGGGCGGCGCCGGCCGCCGTCCCGACGCGCCGGAGGTTCGCGATGAAGAGGTTCTGCTCCGGGCTGCTGCTGCTGGCGGCCGCCGCCGGCGGCTGCGGCGGCGGCGACGAGACCGTGGTGCTGACCGGTCCCGTCTTCCTCACCGGCGATCCCGAACTGCCCGAGGCCGCGGCCCTGAGCGTGGACGCCGGGGGCCGCATCCTGGCCGTGCATGCCGAGGCGCCCCCGGCCGGCGCCGACCGCGTCGTCGTGTTGCCGGGCGTGATCGCCCTGCCCGGCCTCCACGACGCGCACCTGCATCTGCTGGGCGTCGGGCGTCGCTGCGAGACCGTCGATCTGCTGGGCGTCGCGAGTCCGGAGGAGGCCCGCGAAAGGGTGGCGGCCTTCGCGGCCGCGCACCCCGAGGCGGCCGTGATCGAGGGTCGCGGCTGGGACCAGAACCTCTTTTCCGACAGTCGCTTTCCTTCGTGGCGCGACCTCGATGGGGCGGCCGAGCGGCCCGTGCACCTGCGGCGCGTGGACGGCCACGCCTCCTGGGTCAACCGCGCGCTGCTGGACCTGGCGGGCCTGGACGCGGCCACGCCCGATCCCGAGGGCGGGCGCCTGCTGCGCGACGCCGACGGCGTGCCCTCCGGCATCCTGGTCGACAACGCCGCCGACCTGCTCGACGCCCACCTGCCCCAGCCGACCGACGCCGACCGCGAGCGCTGGCTGATCCAGGGCATGGCGGCCTGCGCCGACGCCGGGCTGACGGCCGTCAGCGACATGGGCCTGACCGCCGTCGACGTGGCGATCCTGCTGCGCCTGGACGCCGCCGGCCGCCTGCCGCTGCGGGTCTTCGGCTACCTCGAGGGCTCCGAGCCGGGGATCCTGGACCGGCTCGACACGCCCCCGACGGGGAAGCGCTTCGTCGTCCAGGGCGTGAAACACTACGCCGACGGGGCCCTGGGCAGCCGCGGCGCCGCCCTGCTGGCGGACTACGCCGACGACCCCGGCAACCGGGGCCTGCTGATCCATCCTTCGGCCGAACTGCAAGCCCTGGCGGCCGAGGTCGACGCCCGCGGCGGCCAGCTCGCCGTGCACGCCATCGGCGACCGGGCCGTGCGCGAGGTCCTGGACGCCTTCGCGGCCCTGCCCGAGGGGGCGACGGCGGCGCGCCGGCCCCGGGTCGAGCACGCCCAGAACATCGATCCCACGGACATGCTGCGCCTCGAAAGCCTGGGCGCCGTGGCCTCGATGCAGCCCACCCACTGCACCAGCGACATGGGCTGGGTCGAGGACCGGCTGGGGCCGGACCGACTCGTGGGCGCCTACGCCTGGCGGACCCTTTCCGACCTGGGCGTGCCCCTGGCCTTCGGATCCGACGCGCCGGTCGAGAGCGAGAACCCGCTGCCGGGGATCTGGGCGGCGATCTCGCGCCGGGACACCCGGGGCGAGCCGCCCCGCGGCTGGCGTCCTCAGGAGTGCCTGGGCTGGGACGCGGCGCTGGCGGCCTTCACCAGCGGCGCCGCCTGGGCCGTCGGCCGCGAGGACGACCTGGGCCGGCTGGCCCCGGGCTATCGCTGCGATCTGAGCCTGCTGGACCGGGATCCCCGGCGCCTCGCGGCCGCCGAAGACCCCGATCTGACGGCGATCCGGGCGGTGGGCACCGTCGTCGATGGAACCCTGCGCGAGCCGGAGGGTCGCTGAGAGCCATGGAACAAAATTGCTGGGAGATCGACATCCGGAATGCGCAGTTAAGCTGTTTGACTAATTCTTGACAATCGCCCGGCGAATGTCTCTATTTACCGGGCCCGGAATTGGGGACGTACGCCGCCGGCAGCCTAGTCAACGTTCGCCCGCGCTGCGCCACCCGGTCCCTCACCCCTGAAGCAGGGACGGAATCCGCATGGATCTGGCTCCGTTGATCGCCACCGTCGCCCGCGGTGTGCACCCCGACTTCATCACGGTCCTCGTCTTCATCCTGTTCGGGATCTTCTTCGCCGGGCTGGCCCTGGGCATCGCCCGGCTGGTGCGCCCGTCGAATCCGAGCGCCGCGAAGTCGCTTCCCTACGAATGCGGCGAGTTGCCCCAGGGAACGCCCTGGGTCCGCTTCAACGTGCGCTTCTACCTGATCGCCCTCTTCTTCATCGTCTTCGACGTCGAAGTCATCTTCCTCTACCCCTGGGCGGTCGTCTTCAAGCAGCTCTTTCCCGTGGCCGGCGGCCTCGTCTTCTGGGAGATGGTCGTCTTCCTGGGCATCCTCGTCCTGGGCCTGGCCTACATCTGGGCCAAGGGCGACCTGGACTGGGTGAAGAGCCTGACCGCCCGCGCCGGAGCCGAGGAGGTGAGCGGGGAATGAACGACATCCCGCGCCCCGTCCCGCTGCCGAACGAGGACCGCGAGCACCGACTCGACTTCAGGGTCGACGAGGACCTCGCCCGCGTCGTCGAGACCGACAAGAAGAACTTCATCCTGACCACGGTGGACGAGGTCTTCAACTGGGCTCGGCTGTCCAGCCTGTGGCCGGTGACCTTCGGCCTGGCCTGCTGCGCCATCGAGATGATGGCCGCCAGCGCCACCCGCTACGACATCGACCGCTTCGGCGCCGGCGCCTTCCGCCCCACGCCGCGGCAGGCCGACCTGATGATCGTCTCGGGCACCGTCACCGCCAAGATGGCCACCCGGCTCAGGCGCATCTACGACCAGATGCCCGAGCCCAAGTGGGTCGTCGCGATGGGCTCCTGCGCCATCGGCGGCGGGCCCTATTTCAAGTACGGCTACCACGTCGTCAAGGGCGTCGACGGCCTCGTGCCGGTGGACGTCTACATTCCCGGCTGTCCGCCGCGGCCCGAGGTCCTGCTGGACGGCCTGATGCGCCTGCAGGACAAGATCCGCGGCCGCAAGGGCAAGTTCCGCCCCCCCAAATGGGTGAGCGACTACGCCAAGCTGATTCCCTACGTCAAGCGCTGAGCGGGACGGTGAGCATGGAACACGTCGAGATCCATGAACTGCTGAAGGAGCGCTGCGCCGGCGCCGTGCTCGACCTCGTCGAGGGCGTCGAGCCCTGCACGCTGGTCGACGCCGCGCGCGTGGCCGAGGTGGCGGGGGTCCTGCGCGACGACCCGGCCCTGTCCTGCGAGCTGCTGATGTGCCTGTCCGGGATCGACTGGGACGGCTACGACGAGACGGGCAAGGGCAAGAGCGTGAAGATCCTGGGCTACCTGGAGGACGGCACGCCCGAGACCGCCGACCGCGTGGCCGAGGGCGAGCTGGGCGTGGTCTACAACGTCTACTCCTACCGCCACCGGCACACCTTCGCCTTCCAGGCCCGCGTGCCCCGCGCCGCCGCCGAACTGCCCTCGGTGGCCGCGGTCTGGCCGACGGCGCTCTGGCACGAACGCGAGGCCTGGGACCTGGTCGGCATCCGCTTCGCCGGCCACCCCGACCTGCGCCGCATCCTGCTCGAGGAATCGTGGGTCGGCCACCCCCTGCGCAAGGACTACGAGATGCCCGCCGACTGGGAAGGCGTGCCGCTGAAGGGCCGGCCCTACAGCAAGGGCCCGATCTCGGTCGACGACGTCGTGCTGCCGCCCGGCGTGGGCGACGACGGGAAGGAGGGATGAGCGCCGTGACCCCCGACCCGACAACGCGCCCGACGCGGGCCCTGGCTGACCTGGACGAGGTGCCCGCCCTGCGTTCGGAGCTGCTCGAGATCAACATGGGCCCCCAGCACCCGGCCACGCACGGCGTGCTGCGCCTGCTCATCAAGACCGACGGCGAGATCGTCGACACCGTGACCTCGCATATCGGCTACCTGCACCGCTGCGCCGAGAAGGTGGCCGAGGGCTGCGACTGGCGGCAGTACATGGTCTACACCGACCGCTTCGACTACCTGGCGCCGATGAACATGAACTTCGGCTACGCGGTGGCGGTCGAGAACCTGCTGCAGGCCGAGATCCCCGAGCGCGCCGAGTACATCCGCGTGATCTGCGCCGAGCTGCAGCGGATCGCCAGCCACCTGATCGCCATCGGCACCTTCGGCCTGGACATGGGCGCCTGGTCGCCGCTGCTCTACTGCTTCCGCGAGCGCGAGGAGATCCTGAACATCTTCGAGCGCCTCTGCGGCGGCCGCATGCTCTACAACTACTACGACATCGGCGGCGTGCGCTTCGACGCCTACGACGGCTTCGCCGAGGACGTCCTGGCCTTCGTCAACATCATGGAGCAGAAGATCGACGAGTACGACACGCTGCTGTCCTACAACAAGATCTTCATCGAGCGCACCGCGAACGTGGGCGTGATCAGCGTCGAGGACGCCAACGCCTACGGCTGCACCGGCCCCGTGCTGCGGGGCTCGGGCGTGCGCTGGGACTGCCGCCGCGACGCGCCCTACTCGATCTACGACCGCTTCGAGTTCGACGTCCCCGTGGGGACGGGCGAGATGGGCGCCGTCGGCGACTGCTGGGACCGCTACATGGTGCGCGTGCGCGAGCTGCGCGAGTCCTGCCGCATCCTGCGCCAGGCCGTGCCGGCGATTCCCGACGGGCCCGTCATGAGCCCCGACCTCAAGCGCCTGCTGCGGGTGCCCGCGGGCGCGTCCTACACCCGCACCGAGAGCAGCAAGGGAGAGATCGGCTTCTACCTCGTGGCCGACGGCGGCTCGCGGCCCTTCCGCTGCAAGGTCCGTTCGCCCTCCTATTCGAACCTGCACGTGATCGAGAAGATCGGGTCGGGACAGATGATCTCGGACCTGGTGGCCACGGTGGGCTCGCTGGACATCGTACTCGGGGAGATCGACAGGTAGCCATGACCCAGATTACGGAACTGTTCACCGCGATCTTCGGGGCCGACGCCATGTCGCCGACGCTGCTGCTGCTGCTCGGCGGCCTGACCATGGCCCTGATCATGGCGCTGGTGATGGCCGCCTGCGCCATCGTCTTCACCTGGGGCGAGCGCAAGGTGGCCGGCTTCATCCAGAGCCGCTACGGTCCGATGCGCGTCGGCCGCTGGCACGGCGTGGCCCAGCCCGTCGCCGACATGGTGAAGATCCTGGGCAAGGAGGACATCATCCCCGACGGGGCGGACCGGCATCTCTTCAAGCTGGCGCCGGTGCTGCTCTTCATCGGCTCGCTGCTGGCCTGGGCCGTGATCCCCTTCGCGCCCGGCTTCGCCGCGGCGGACCTGGACCTGGGCCTCTTCTACATCTTCGCCGTCAGCAGCGCCGTGGTCATGGGCGTGCTGATGGCCGGCTGGGCCTCGAACAACAAGTGGGCCCTCTACGGCGCCGCCCGCGGCGCCGCCCAGATGGTCAGCTACGAGGTGCCCCTGGCCCTGTCCGCGATCCCCGTGGTCATGGCCGTGGGCTCGCTGAACATGACGGACATCGTGATGGCCCAGCAGGGCGGGATGTTCAACTGGTTCATCTTCCGCAACCCCTTCATGTTCCTGTCCTTCTTCCTGTACTTCATCGCCTCGATCGCCGAGGTGAACCGGACCCCCTTCGACCTGCCGGAGACCGAATCCGAGCTGGTGGCCGGGTACCACACCGAGTACACCGGCATGCGCTTCGCCTTCTTCTTCCTGGCGGAGTACGCCAACCTCTTCCTGGTCTCCTGCATCGCCACCGCCCTCTTCCTGGGCGGGTGGCAGCCGGTCTTCGGCCCCTCGTTCGCGCCGGGGCTGGTCTTCGTGATCAAGGCCGTCCTGCTGGTCCTGGTTCAGATGTGGCTGCGCTGGACGCTGCCGCGCCTGCGCGTGGACCAGTTGATGTACGTCTGCTGGAAGGTCCTCGTGCCCCTGACGCTGCTGTGCGTGATCGGGGCGGGGATCTGGATGATGGTGTCCGGCCGCCTGGCCTGACGCCGCGAAGCGGGGCGAGCGCCCCCGGGAGCCGCGATGCGACGGTACCTGCAGAACATAGTCGACGCCGTCGTCTCGGCGCTGAAGGGCATGCGCATCACCGCGCGCCACGTGGTGAAGAAGCCGGTGACCCTGCAGTTCCCGGACGAGCGCTGGGTCATGCCCGAGCGCTTCCGCGGCTTCATCTTCAACGACATCTGGCGCTGCGACTGCTGCCTGCAGTGCGCCAAGGTCTGCCCCGTCGACTGCATCTACATCGAGACGACGGGCAAGGGCGCCGACCGCTTCATGTGGCGCTACGCGATCGACTTCAACAAGTGCATCTGGTGCGGGCTCTGCACCCAGGTCTGCCCCACCGACGCCTGCCAGCACAGCCACGACTACGACCACTCGCTCTACGAGCGGCGGGACCTGGTCTACGAGTTCGTCGATCCCGGGCAGCCGGTGCCCTGCCACAAGACGCGCCGCGCCGAGATGGGCTGGTACGTGCCCGAGAGCAAGACGAAGACGGCCGCGCCGGCCGACGGCGAATCGCCCGCGCCGCCGGCGCCCGGCGACGGAAAGGGGGACTGAGGTGTCCGCAGATATCGTCTTCTACGCCTTCGCGGCGCTCACCGTGCTCTCCGGCTTCTTCGTCGTCTTCAGCCGGAACATCGTGCACGCCGGTTTCAGCCTGCTCTTCACCCTCTTCGGGGTGGCCGGGCTCTTCGCGATGCTCGGCGCCGACTTCCTGGCCGTGACCCAGGTCATGGTCTACATCGGCGGCATCCTGGTGCTGGTGCTCTTCACGGTGATGATGACCCGTATGCCACGGCCCGGCGCGCCGCGCCGCGGCATGGACGTCTACGTGCCGGCGGGCATCTTCGCGCTGCTGCTCTTCGCGCTGCTCTACAAGGTGATCACCGGCGCCAAATGGGCGACCGGCGCCGTGGCGGCCCCCGCGCCGACGACCGCGGAGATCGGCGTCAAGTTCATGACCGACTACATCTTCCCCTTCGAGTTCGCCTCGCTGGTGCTGCTGACGGCGATGATCGGGGCGGCGATCCTGATCCGGGACCGCCGGCCGGACGACGTGGCCGGCGAAACCGATCCGGCCGCGCC
>CAZLHO010000034.1:0-30122 GCA_964559455.1 uncultured Fibrobacteraceae bacterium
GCCGCCGCCGCCCTGGTTCCAGCCGCCGCCCGAGCTACCGCCCGACGCGCCGCCACCCTGATCCCAGCCGCCGCCGCCCGAACCGCCACCGCCCTGCGACCAGCTGTCGCCGCCGCGCGAGCCGCCGCGGTCACCGCCGCGCGAACCGCCGCGCGGACCGCCGCGCGAACCGCCGCGGTCGCCGCCGGAATCGGCGGGCATGCCCTCGGGACGGGGCAGCAGCGACTTGCGGCTGAGCCGCACCTTGCCGCTGCGCTCGTCCACCTCGATGATCTGGATCTTGACCTCGTCGCCGACCGAGAGCACGTCCTCGACGTCGCCGACGCGGAAGTGCTCGATCTCCGAGATGTGCAGCAGCCCTTCCTTGCCGGGCAGGTACTCGACGAAGGCGCCGAAGGCGACCACCGAGACGACGCGGCCGTCGTAGATCGCGCCCACCTCGGGCTCGGTCATCATCAGGCGGATGCGGTCGAGGCACTCGGTGCCGCTGGCCTGGTCGATCGCCGAGACGAAGACCATGCCCTCCTCGTTGACCTCGATGGTCGTGCCGGTCTCCTCCTGCAGCTTCTTGATGACCTTGCCTCCCGGGCCGATCAGCTCGCCGATGCGGTTCACCGGGATCTGGATCGTGCCGATCTTCGGGGCGTAGGGGCTGAGCTCCTGCGCCGGCTCGGCGATGGCGTCGGTCATGACGTCCAGGATGTGCTCGCGGGCGTTCCGGGCGTCGGTCAGGGCCTGCTTCATGATCTCGCGGCTGATGCCGGCGATCTTGGTGTCCAGCTGGAAGGCCGTGATGCCGTCGCGGGTGCCGGTGACCTTGAAGTCCATGTCGCCGAGATGATCCTCGACGCCCAGGATGTCGGTCAGCACCGCGACCTTCTCGCCCTCCTTGATCAGGCCCATGGCCACGCCGGCGACGGGCTTCTTGATCGGCACGCCGGCCTGCATCATCGCCAGGCAGCAGGAGCAGACCGTGGCCATCGAGCTCGAGCCGTTGGACTCCAGGATGTCCGAGACCAGGCGCAGCGTGTAGGGGAAGTCCTCGTGCTGGGGCAGCACCGGGCGCAGGGCGCGCTCGGCCAGCTTGCCGTGGCCGATCTCGCGGCGGCCGGTGCCGCTGTAGCGGCCGGTCTCGCCGACCGAGAAGGGCGGGAAGTTGTAGTGCAGGTAGTAGCGGCTCCACGACTCGCCCTCGAGGGCGTCGATCTTCTGCTCGGCCATCTTCGTGCCCAGGGTGACGGTGCCCAGCGACTGGGTCTCGCCGCGGGTGAACAGGGCCGAACCGTGCGCGCGGGGCAGCAGGTCCAGGTCGATGGAGATGGGACGCACCGTGGTCAGGTCGCGGCCGTCGGCGCGCACGCCCTTGTCCACGACCATCGAGCGCATCCGCTGCTTGATCAGCTTGTCCAGGGCCTTGGCGCCGGCGGCGTCGATCTCGCCATCCTCGGCGGTGAAGGCCTCGACCACGCGGTCGCGCAGGGCGTCCAGGGCCTCCTGGCGCTCGTGCTTGGCGTGGACGGCCACGGCGGCGTCCAGGTCGGCGCCCACCAGCTCGGCCACGCGGCCGGCGGCGGACTCGTCGACCTCGGGCGCGACCATCTGCCACTTCTCGCGGGGGCCGGCCTTGGCGACCAGGTCGCGCTGCAGGCCGTTGAGCTTGCGGATCCAGCCCTGGGCGAAGTCGATCGCGTCGAGCAGGCGCTCCTCGCTGATCTCCTCGCAGGAGCCCTCGATCATGCCGACGATGTCGTCGGTGCCGGCGACCACGAGGTCCATCACGGAGTTCTCGAGCTGATCGAAGGAGGGGTTGATCACGAACTCGCCCTCGACGTCGGCGACGCGCACGCCGGAGACGAAGGTGGAGAACGGGATGTCCGAGAGGTTCAGGGCGCAGGAGGCGCCGGTGATGCTCAGGACGTCCGCGTGGAACTCGGTGTCGGAGCTGATCACGAACGAGACGATGTCCGTGGGGTGCATGTAGCCGTCGGGGAAGAGCGGACGCAGCGGCCGGTCGATCAGGCGGCAGCTCAGGGTCTCGCGCTCGCTGGGACGGCCCTCGCGCTTGAAGAAGCCGCCCGGGATCTTGCCGGCGGCGTAGGTCTTGTTGCGGTATTCCACGAAGAGCGGCAGCCAGCCGCGGTCCGAGGGAGTCTTGTCGGCCGTGGCCGTGAGCAGGGCGGCGGAGTCGCCCATGCGCACCAGGCAGGAACCGTTGGCCTGCCGGGCCATGCGTCCGGTCTCGAGGGTGAAGGTTGTGCCGTTCATCTCGAGAGAGACGGACTGGGGATTCATGCCTACGGCGTTGGGATTCGGTTGCATTGGATTCGATCCTTCCTCTACTGCCAGTTACAGCTGATTGATTGCGGGGGCCGGTCCCGAAAGGCGGACGGAGGCGACCGCGTACGTCCAAGACGCCGCGACCGCCTCACGGATGTGCCTAGTCATGGATGGCCTTTGCCCCGCCGGATACGCAGACGCGGAATCAACCACGCAGGCCGAGTTCCTTGATCAGCGACCGATAGCTCTCGAGGTCCTTCTTCTTCAAGTAATTGAGAAGGCGCTTGCGCTGACCGACCATCTTGAGAAGGCCACGACGTGAGTGGTAGTCCTTCTTGTGGATCTTGAAGTGCCCCGTGAGATGGTTGATCCGGGCGGTCAGCAACGCGATCTGGACCTCGGGCGAACCCGAGTCGCTGTCGTGTTTCTTGAACTGGGCAATCACCGCGTCTTTTTGGTCTTTGTCGAACGCCATCGTCAGAACCTCCTTGGGCTGCGACGTCACGATGGCCGCAGGCCGGTCCTTCCGCCGGGGAGTCGAACTTTTCAGGTCCAACCCGGGGGAAGCTGGTTCGCCGCCGAGGGCGCACCGACCCGCTGGGAAATGTTCAGGGCACCACGACAGGCGCCGGTTTCCGGGCGCCTGCTCGCGCCGGTCAATATAGACGACGGTCGCGGGGGGTGCAAGGCGGAAACCCCTCCCGCAGGTCATCGACCGCCGCTGACGGGGCTTGAGAGGCGAATAGGCGGCCGGGTGCGGGAAAAGCCCTTGCCGTCGGCGGCGGCGAGTGCTTGACTTGTCCCGTGCCGACGAACCGGACGCGCTCCGCAGGAGGAACACCTTTGCCCCGAAAGACTTACTTGCCCTTCTCTCCGCCCCTGATCGGCGAGGAGGAGATCGCCGAGGTCGTCGACACCCTGCGCTCCGGCTGGATCACCACCGGCCCCAGGACCCGGCGCTTCGAGGAGGATTTCGCCGCCTTCCTGGGCGCCCGCGGGGCGGTGGCCCTGAACTCATGCACCGCCGGCCTGCACACCGCCCTGGTCGCCCTGGGAGTCGGCCCCGGGGACGAGGTGATCGCCCCGACGATGACCTTCGCCTCGACGATCAACGTCATCGAGCACGTCGGCGCCCGGCCCGTGCTGGTGGACGTCGAGCCGGACACCCTGAACCTGAATCCCGCCCGCGTGGCCGAGGCCGTCGGCGACCGGACCCGCGCGCTGATCGCCGTCCACCTGGGCGGCCACCCCGCCGACCTCGACCCCCTGCGCGCCCTGGCCCGCGACCGCGGCCTGTTCCTGATCGAGGACGCCGCCCACGCCCTGCCCGCCCGCTACCGGGGCGAGCTGATCGGCGCCGGCGACAACCCCGTCTCCTTCAGCTTCTACGCCACCAAGAACCTGACCACAGCCGAAGGCGGCATGCTCACCGGCGACCCCGAATTCCTGGCCCGCGCCCGGATGCTCAGCCGGCACGGCCTGGACCAGGACGCCTGGCGCCGGGACGAGCAGGGCCGCAACTGGTACTACGAGGTCGTCCAGCCCGGCTTCAAGTACAACATGACCGACATCCAGGCCGCGATCGGGCTGTGGCAGCTGCGCAAGCTCGAGGGCTTCCAGAAGCGGCGGCGCGAGATCGTGGCCGTCTACGACCGGGCCTTCGCCGGCCTGAGCGCGCTCGAGACCCCCCGCGCGCGGCCCGAGGTCGAGCACGCCTGGCATCTGTACGCGATCCGGCTGCGGCCCGGGGCCCTGCGCATCGACCGCGACCGCTTCATCGAGGAGCTGCGCCTGCGCAACATCGGCACCTCGGTGCACTTCATCCCCGTGCACACCCACCCCTTCTACCGGGAGAAGTACGGCTGGCGACCCGAGGACCTGCCCGTCGCCTGGAACGCCTACCGCCGGCTGGTCAGCCTTCCCCTGCACCCCGGGCTGAGCGACGACGACGTCACCGACGTCATCCAGGCCGTCGCCGACATCCTCGAGCAGCACGCGAGCTGAATTACGTAATTATCTGACAGTAAATGAATTGAAGAGGCCGACCCCGAACGGGGCCGGCCCGATGCGTCTGCGGTCGAAGGCGGCTCAGTCGGCGGCGGGCGCCGGCTGCAGCACGCCCCGCTGCTCGAGGTGGGTCAGGATCGCGGCCACCGATTCCTCGAGCGAGAGGCGGTCGGTCTCGACCACCAGCTCCGGCGAGAGGGGCTCCTCGTAGGGGGCGCTGATGCCGGTGAACTCGGGGATCTCCCCCGCCCGGGCCTTCTTGTACAGACCCTTGGGATCGCGGCGCTCGCACTCCTCGAGGGAGCACTTGCAGTAGATCTCGATGAAGTCGCCCTCGTCGACGATCGCGCGGTTGCGGTCGCGGTCGGCGCGGTAGGGCGAGATGAAGGCGGTCAGGGTGATCGCCCCCGCGTCCATCATCAGCTTGGCGACCTCGCCGATGCGGCGGATGTTCTCGTTGCGGTCCTCGGGGCTGAAGCCCAGGTCGCTGTTCAGGCCGTGGCGGACGTTGTCGCCGTCCAGCACGTAGGTCTGGCAGCCGCGGGCGAAGAGCTCGGCGTCGACCAGGCGCGAGAGCGTGGACTTGCCCGACCCGGAGAGGCCGGTCAGCCACAGCACGGCGCTGCGGTGGCCGTTGCGGACCTGCCGGTCCTCGCGGCTGATGTCGGTATGCGACCAGGTGATGTGCTTGCTCTTGGGCGTGGACATGTCTCTCTCCCGGGAATGGACGGTCAGGGACTCGCGTATTCGGCCAGGGGCGAATAAAGGTCCGCGAGGCCGCCGGTGCAAAGGAATTATTCAGGGAAAGGTCTCGGCCTCGCGCCACGGCAGGGCGTCGGCGTCCTTGGCCGAGAGCAGCGCGGCGCCGGCGTCGGGCCAGTCGATGGCCAGGTCCGGATCGTCCCAGCGCAGGCAGCGCTCGTCCTCGCGCGAATAGTAGTCGGTCGTCTTGTAGAGGACCTCGGCGCTGTCGTCGAGGGCCACGAAGCCGTGGGCGAAGCCCTCGGGAATCCACATCTGCAGGCGGTTCCCGGCCGAGAGGCGCGCCCCGACCCACTGCCCGAAGGTCGCCGAGCCGCGCCGCAGGTCGACGGCCACGTCGAAGATCTCGCCGGCCACGGCCCGCACGAGCTTGCCCTGCACCCGCCGCAGCTGGTAGTGGAGGCCGCGCACCACGCCCCGCCGCGACTGCGAGTGGTTGTCCTGCACGAAGCTGCGCTCCAGCCCGGTGGCCTCGCGCCAGGCGCGGGCGTTCCAGCTCTCGAAGAAGAAGCCGCGCTCGTCGGCGAAGACCCGCGGCTCCAGGATCAGGACGTCGGGGATGGATGTCTGCTGAACCTTCACCTAGAGCGCCTCCTTCAAGACCGTCTCGAGGTAGGAGCGGTAGCTGGACGGCGGCGTCTCGGCGATGACGGCCGCCAGACGGTCGCGGTCGATGAAGCCCATATGCAGGGCGATCTCCTCGAGGCAGGCGATCTTCAGGCCCTGCCGGGCCTCCAGGGCGCCGATGAACTGGCTGGCCTCGAGCAGGCTCTCGTGGGTGCCGGTATCCAGCCAGGCGATGCCCCGGCCCAGCTTCTCGACGACCAGCTCGCCGCGGGCCATGTAGGCGCGGTTGACGTCGGTGATCTCGAGTTCGCCGCGGGGCGAGGGCTTCAGGCCGCGGGCGATCCCCGCCACCTGCCCGTCGAAGAGGTAGAGCCCGGGCACGGCGTAGCGGGAGCGCGGCCGCGCGGGCTTCTCCTCGATCGAAACGGCGAGCCCCCGGGCGTCGAACTCGACCACGCCGTAGCGCTCGGGATCCTGCACCGGATAGCCGAAGATGCGGGCGCCGCCGGCGAAGTCACGCACGATGCGGTCGAGGCCGATCCGGCCGTAGAAGACGTTGTCGCCCAGGATCAGGCAGACGGGATCGCCGCCCAGGAACTCCTCGCCGATCAGGAAGACCTGGGCGATCCCCTTGGGCTCGGGCTGCACCGCGTAGCTCAGGCGGACGCCCCAGCGGGAGCCGTCGCCCAGCAGCTGCCGGAAGCGGGGGGTGTCGTCCGGGGTCGAGACGATCAGGATGTCGTCGATGCCCGCCAGCATCAGCGTGGACAGCGGGTAGTAGATCATCGGCTTGTCGTAGACCGGCTGCAGCTGCTTGCTCGCCACGCGCGTCAGGGGGTAGAGCCGGTTGCCGGCCCCGCCCGCCAGGACGATTCCCTTGCGGATCCCCGCCATGTCGCCTCCTTCCGCCCCGCCCGGCGGGACGGCCTCAAGCCTCATCCAGCAGTTCCCGCGCCCGGGCCTCGTCCCTGGCCAGCTGGGCCTGCAGCGCCGCCAGCGAGGGGAACTCGCGTTCCTCGCGCAGGCGCCGCACCCACTCCACCTTCACGCTCCGCTCCCGAATATAACCGGCGAAGTCGAAAATATGTACCTCGATGCGCGGGGCCGCGAGGCCGTCGCCATGCACCGTGGGCGCGCGCCCGAAGTTCAGCATGCCGCGGCAGACCGCCCATTCCTGGTCCAGCGAGCCCAGCAGTTGGCCGTGGCGGTCCACCTCCGGCAGGGACGCCGCCACGCGCCGGATCACGGTCGGGCGGCCGGCGCCGCGCACCGCGTCGGCCGGCACCAGCACGCGCACGGCGTAGACGCCCGGCGCGGGCAGGATCTTGTCGGGATCCAGGGGGGTGATGTTGGCCGTCGGATAGCCCAGGGCCGCGCCCCGGCCGGCGCCGAAACCGACCTCGCCCCAGGTGGCGAAGGGGCGGCCGAGCAGGACGGAGGCCCGGTCGACCGCGCCGGCGTCCAGCAGGCGGCGGATGGTCGTGCTGCTGACCACCGCATCGCCCTCGCGCAGGGCGGGCACGGTCTCGAAGCCGAAGCCAAGCTCCTCGCCCAGGGCGGCCAGCGCCGCAGCATCGCCCCGCCGGTCGCGGCCCAGGCCCACGTCATGGCCGCCGACGAGGTGGCGCATGCCCAGGAATTCCAACAGGAAGCGGCGCACGAAGTCGGCGGGCTCCAGGCGCGCCAGGGCGGGGCAGAAATCGGCGGCCACGACCAGGTCGATGCCGCTGTCGCGCAACAGGGCCAGCTTCTCGGTCCAGCTCGTCAGCAGGCGCGGCGGGCGGTCGCTGTCCAGGACCAGACGCGGGTGGTGGCGGAAGGTGAAGAGGCAGCCCTGCTCCAGGCCCAGACGCTCGCGGGCCGACTGGACGGCGCTGATCAGGCTCAGGTGCCCCCGGTGCAGACCGTCGAAGGAGCCGACCGCGACCGCGGTCCGCCGCGCGGCGGGTTTCGGGAAGGGCTGGCTGCCGGCGAGGGCGTCGGTGATCAGATCCCGGCTCATCCGCACCAGGCGCACGTCAGGCCTCCTCTTCGCAGGCCGGCATCACCACGGCGGTGCGCGGCACGACCGCGCCGTCTTCGCCGTCGACCAGACGGCCTACGGCGACCAACCCGCCGCGGGCGTCCAGGATCCGGAACGGTGACCGGGCCGAACCGTCCCCGGCCATGCCCGGCTCCGGCGCCGGTTCCAGCCGCGTGATCCAGCCGGGATCGGGCTGACCGCCGCGACGCAGCAGCAGCGCCTCTGCGTCGTCGACCCGCAGCACCGGCGCGCCGGGCAGGGCGGCGGCGGCCGGGCGCAGGGCGGCGCGCAGGGCCTCGGGATCGCGCAGGCGGTCGGGAGCCAGGGCGTCCTCGACCAGGAAGTCCCCGCTGGCCTCGCGGCGCAGCGCCCGCAGGTGGCCGAGGGTGCCCAGGGCGGCGGCGATGTCGCGGGCCAGGGCGCGGACGTAGGTGCCCGAGCCGCATTCCACCAGCAGGCCGAACTCGTAGACGCGGCCGTCGTCGGCCGCCAGGGGGTCGTCGGCCGCCGGGTCGCCCCAGCGCAGGGGCGCGGCCTCGATGCGGCGGATCAGGACCGGGCGGGGCTCCTGCCGGGGCGCCTCCCCCCTGCGCGCCAGGGCGTAGAGGGCGCGGCCGTCGCGCTTCAGGGCGGAGATCCGCGGCGGCCGCTGCTCGATCCGGCCCCGGAAGGCCGCCAGCGCCGCCGTCACGTCGTCCATGTCGCAGTCGACCGCCGCCCGTCCGACGGGCTCGCCGTCGCGGTCGTGGCTGTCGGTGCCGGCGCCCAGGCGCACCACGGCGCGGTAGCGCTTGTCGTGTCCGACGAGGTAGGGCTGAAGGCGGGTGACGGCGCCGCAGAGGACCAGGAGCAGTCCGGTGGCCATCGGGTCGAGGGTGCCGGCGTGCCCGGCGCGCAATCGGGACGGCCCGCGGAGGCGTCCGCCGAGGGCGGCGCGGACGCCGCCGACGACGCCGAACGAAGAGATCCCCGCCGGCTTGTCGGCGAGCAGGAAACCGTGGATCGGCAGGGACATGGCTCCTCCGGCCGGTCGACGGACCCGGGGCGGCGCGACGGCGCCGGCCTCAGGCGTCAGGACGCGAGTTCGTCCAGCAGGACCGGGACCAGGGCCGCGCTGACCGCGGTCAGGTCGCCCTCCAGGGTGCAGCCGGCGGCCGCCCGGTGGCCGCCGCCGCCGAAGCGGGCGGCCACGGCCTGGACGTCGCCGCCGCCGGGCGCGCGCAGCGACACCCGCCAGGTCCGATCGTCCAGTTCCTTCAGGAAGGCCACGAATTCCACGCCCTCGAGCGCGGTGGCGAAGCCGACGAAGCTCTCGGTGTCGGCCAGCCGGGCTCCGGTCTCGGCCAGCATCGCGCGGTCGGCGCGGATCAGCGCGATGCGCCCCTCGCCATGGGTCTCGAGCGTGGCCAGCACGCGCTGCAGCAGGGCCATGCCCGCCGGCGTGCGCCGGTGGAGCACGGCCTCGGTGACCCCGGCCACGTCCACCCCGCGCGAGGCCAGGGCCGCGGCGGCCTCGAAGGTCAGGGGCAGGGTGTTCGGATGGCGGAAGCCGCCGGTGTCGGTGACCAGGCCGGCGTAGATGTTGGTGGCCATGTCCACGCTCAGGGCCGTCCCGGCCTCGTCGCCGTCGGCGGCGGCCAGTTCCTCGACGATGCGCATCACCAGCAGCGCGGTGGCGCTGGCCGCGGGTTCGACCCAGCCGTCCAGGGGCACGCGGCGGCCGCTGACCAGGTGGTGGTCGACGGTCCAGGCCTCGGGGACGCCGGCCAGGACGTCGGCGTACTCGCCGGCCCGATCGATGCGATGGCAGTCGAGCATGACCAGGCGGTCGGGGGGCGCGTCGGCGAGCAGCGCCGCCGCCCGCTCCAGGGGCACGACGTCGGCGAAGCCCGGCAGCGCGGCGAAGCCGGCGGGAGGATCGGGATAGCCGAAGACGACGACCTCGGCGCCCCGCGCGGCGAGGGCCTCGCCCAGGGCCAGGCAGCTGCCCATGGCGTCGGGGTCGGGATTCCAGTGAGGCACGAGCCAGATGCGGCCGCCCGCGCGCAGGGCGCGCATCAGTTCGGCCGGCGGCTGCAGGTCCGCGAGCTTCATGCGGAGGCGGCGGGCGCCCTCGTCCTCGAGATCGCCGCGGTCGGAGAGGTCGCGCAGGATGGTGTCGACGCCCAGGCCGCGGTCCAGGGAATCGTCGTAGACGAAGCGGAGGTCTGGAGTGGCCCGCAGGCGCAGCACGTCGCCCAGGCGGCCCTGCAGGAATCCGCGGGCCTTCTTGAGGCCGGCCATGCTGTCGCGCCGGGCCTCCTCGCCGCCGAGAGCGGAGACGAAGACCTGCGCCACCGTCTGGTCCCGGCTCAGCTTCACGCCCGAGACGGTGACGAAGCCCACGCGGGGGTCCTTCACCTCGGTGGCGAGCAGATCGGCCAGCACGCGCTGGAGGGCGGCGTTCTGCCGCTGCAGCTTATAGGGATCCATCTTCTCTCCCGGTCCGGTTCCGGCGTCGAGCGCCGGCGCGTCACAGCTCGGTGCGCTGCACTTCCTCGATGCGGAAGGTCTCGATGATGTCGCCTTCCTGGAGATCGTGGAAGTTCTCCAGACCGATGCCGCACTCGAAGCCCGACTGGACCTCGCGCACGTCCTCCTTGAAGCGCTTCAGCGAGCTGATCCGCCCCTCGAAGATCACGACCTGGTCGCGCACCAGCCGCACCAGCGAATTGCGGATGATGGTGCCGTTGGTGACGTACGAGCCCGAGATGGTGCCGACCTTCGGGATCCGGAAGACCTGGCGGACCTCGGCGGAGCCGGTGGAGACCTCGCGCCGGATGGCGCCCAGCAGACCGGCCATCGCCTTCTTCATCGTGTCGATGCATTCGTAGATGACGTCGAAGACCTCGATGGTCACGTGCAGGTTCTTGGCCTGCTCGCGGATCGTCGCGCCCGGGCGCATGTGGAAACCGATGATCATGGCGCCGGTGTTCGAGGCGAGCAGGACGTCGGACTCGTTGATCGCGCCCACGCCCTTGTGCACCACCTTCAGCTGCACCTCTTCGGTGTTCAACTGCAGCAGCGAGTCGCAGATCGCCTCGACCGAGCCGGAGACGTCGCCCTTGACGATGATCGGCAGCTCCTTGACGTCGGAGGTGGCGACCATCTCGGCCAGGTTCTCGAGGGTCACGGTGCGCTTCGGCATCTCCAGGTGCTGGATGCGCTGCATCTGGCGGCGGCGCATGGCGATCTCGCGGGCGTCGCGGCCGCGCTCCAGGACGTAGAAGCGGTCGCCGGCCTCGGGCACGTCGTGCGCGCCCATGACCACCGCCGGTTCGCCGGGCGCCACGACCTCCAGCTGCTCGCCGCGCTCGTCCAGCAGATTCCGGACCTTGCCGTCCTGCATGCCGGCCAGGAAGTTCTCGCCGACGTGCAGCTCGCCCTGCTCGACCAGCACCGTGAAGACGGCGCCGCGGCCGAGCTCCTTCGTGGCCTCGACGACCACGCCGCGGGCGGGGCCGGAGCGGACCGCCGCCAGCTCCAGGACCTCGGCCTGCAGGTGGACCAGCTCGAGCAGCTTGTCGACGTTGTCGCCGCGCTTGGCGGAGATGTCCGCGCTGAGCACGTCGCCGCCGAACTCCTCGATCTGCACGCCGTGGGTCATCAGGTCCTGCTTGATCAGCTCGGGTCGGGCCGCGGGCAGGTCGATCTTGTTGACGGCCACGATGATCGGCACTCCGGCCGACTTGGCGTGATTGATGGCCTCGATCGTCTGCGGCATGATGCGGTCGTCGGCGGCCACGATCAGGATGACGATGTCGGTGACCTGGGCGCCGCGCGCGCGCATGGCCGAGAAGGCCTCGTGCCCCGGTGTGTCCAGGAAGGTGATCGGCCCGCCGGCGGTCTGCACCCGGTAGGCGCCGATGTGCTGCGTGATGCCGCCCGCCTCGCCGGCGATGATGTTGGTCGACCGGATGTAGTCCAGCAGCGAGGTCTTGCCGTGATCGACGTGGCCCATGACGGTGACCACGGGGGCGCGGCGCTCCTTGTCGCCCTCGGCGACCTCCTCGAGCTCCAGCACCTCCTCGCCGAACTCGCTCAGGAACTCGACCTCGAACTCGAACTCGTCGGCCAGCAGGTCGATCGTGTCCTTCTCCAGCCGCTGATTCATCGTCGCCATCTGGCCCAGGCCGAAGAGCTTGGCGATGATGTCCTTGGCCGGCACTTCCAGCTTCTCGGCCAGCTCCTGGACGGTGATGAACTCGGTCAGGCGCAGCAGGCTTGTCTCCTCGGCGGCGACGACCTCCTCGACCCCGACTCCCTTGCGGTGCTTGCGACGACCGCGGCCGCCGTCGATCTGGGCGAGCGTCTGCTTGACGTTCTGGGCCACGGCGGCCTCGTCGATTGTCTTCTTCTTGCGCTGGCGGCGCCTCTTGCGGCCCGGATCGGCGGTCTGCTGGACCTTCGTCTCGGCCCGGCGCTGCATCGCCGCCTTCACGGAATCGCGCACCGAGGCCTGCATGTCCTGCGAGACGCGGGGTCGCTTGTCGGAGACGCCCAGTTCGCGGCGAACGTCCGACCAGTCCCAGTTCTGCTCGCCCTCGGCGCCGGCGTCGGCGGCCGTGGGCGGCGCGACGCTCTTGCCCGCCGTGGACTGGACCACGCCGGTTCCCATGCGGATGATCTTGGCCTGGCGGCGCGAGGGGCGCACGACCTTGGCCTTCTCGGATTCTTCCTCCCCGGCGGCGGGCGCGGCCTCTTCGCTCTCGGACGGGCTTTCGGCGCCGGCCTCGACGGGCGCCTCGGCCTGCGGGGCCTCGGTCTCGGGCGCCTCGGGAGCGGCCGCCGCGGTCTCCTCGACGGGCGCGGGCGCCTCGGCCTCGATGTCGGCCTTGCGCACGATGCGGGCGCGGGGCTTGGCGTCGGCTTCGGTCTCGGGCGACGCGGCCTCGGGAGCGACGGGCTCGGCCTTCTGCGGCGTTTTCTTCTCCGGCGCCTTCTTCTTCTCGACCGGAGCCTTCTCGACCGCCGCCTTCTTCTTCGTCGTCGCCTTCTTGGTCGCGGCCTTCTCGGTCGTCGCCTTCTCGGTCGATGTCTTCTTGGTCGCGGCCTTCTTGGTGGTCGCCTTCTTGGTCGTCGCCTTCTTGGTCGTCGCCTTCTTCGTCGTCTTCTTCTTGGCCGCCGCCTTCTTCTTGGCGGCCGGCTTCTTCTTGGCCGCCTTGGTCTCCTCGGCGTCGTCCTCCGGCGGCTGCGGGCGATCGAGGGGCCGGAAACTGGCGACGTGCATCAGCTTCGCGGAATCCATCCCGTGGGCCTTGGCGTAGTTGAGCCGCATCTGCTCGCGTTTGCGCTGGAAACGCGCGTGGATCTTGTCGACGATGTCATCCTCGACCACGCTCATGTGGCTCTTGGCTTCCGCATGCATGTCGCGCATGAGCCGGAGAATGGCAGGACTGTCCACGCCGTAGTGCTTCGCGAGTTCGTATACCCTGAGCTTCTTCGCCAAGTCGATGCACCTCCCTCCGCCCGAAGCGGAGTCGGCTGTTGTGAAAACCGGTCAATCAGTCGCGGCCGGGTCGCCCGCGCTCCCCGTCGCTTCGTCGGCGTCGGCCGCGGCCAGCAGCGCCGACAATCCCTTCACGAATCCCCTGTCGTCCACGGCGACCACCGCCAGGTCGCTCCGACCCAGGGCGCGGCCCAGATCCTCGCGACCGCAGGGCAGATCGGCCATCCGGGGCGCGGGCTCCAGACGGGCCAGCTTCTGCCGCAGCGAATCGCCGGCGTCGGCGGCCGTCAGCACCAGCGGCGCGCGGCCCCGTCGGACCATGATCGTGACCGCCGTCAGGCCCAGGGCCAGGCGACCGGCGCGGCGGGCCAGCCCCAGCAGTCCCAGCACCCGGTCCGGATCGGCGCCGGGCGCGCTTTCGCGCGTGGCCATCGCCGCCTAGCTTTCCAGATCGGTCCCCGCGAAGGGATCGCTCTTGGTTTCTTCCTCGGGCTCGTCCTCGGACGCGGCCGCCTCGTCGTCGGTACCCTCGCCCAGGTCCTTCGGGAAGAGGTCGCCCTCGGGCACGGCGACGTCGTCGGGGCTCGACGGCAGGTCGTCGTCCGCCTCGTCGGGGGACCCGGCGCCCTCGCCCTCGACAGCCTCGTCCTCGGCCCCCTTGAGCTTGCTCTCGTCGAAGAGGGGCTGCCCGTCGGGAGCGCTGGCGGCCAGTTCCTCGGCCACGGTGGTCTCGATGATGCGGTTCAGCTCCTCGACGGTGACCACGGCGGTGGCGTGCAGCGCCTCGGCCGTCTTCTGGCCGACGCCCTTGACCTCCAACAGCTCGTCGAGGCCGGCCTGGGCCAGGATGTCGATCGAGTCGATGCCGCTCTCGCGGAGCGCGACGGCCAGCTTGTCGCTGACGCCGGTCATCTCCTCCAGCTCCATCGAGACTTCCTGCCGCACGCGCTGGCGGATATGGTACTCCCGCGACGAGACGAGGTCGATCTTCCATTCGGTCAGCTTGGCGGCCAGGCGGACGTTCTTGCCCTCCTTGCCGATCGCCTTCGAGAGCTGGTCCTCGTTCACGACCACCATCGCCTCGCGCCGGTCCTCGTCCAGGATGATCGTGCTGACCTCGGCCGGGCTCAGCGCGCGGCTGATCAGCAGGGAGGGCTCGGCGCTCCAGGGCACGATATCGATGCGCTCGCCGTTCAGCTCCCGGGTCACGGCCTGCACGCGGCTGCCCTTCATGCCCACGCAGCTGCCGACGGCGTCCACCCGCTCGTCGTGCGAGAGCACGGCGATCTTGGAGCGGTTGCCGGGCTCGCGGGCGACGGCCTTGATCTCGACGATGCCCTCCTGGATCTCGGGCACCTCCTGCTCGAAGAGCAGCTTCAGGAAGCCGGGGTGGCTGCGCGAGAGGATGACCTGCGGCCCCTTGGCGTTGTCCAGGACCTCGATGATGAAGGCCTTGACCTGGTTGCCCTGGACGTAGCGCTCGCCGCGGATCTGCTCGCGGAAGGGCAGCAGGGCCTCGACGCGGTCCAGGTTGACCAGGACGTTGCCGCGGTCGATCTGCTGGATGCTGCCGGAGACCATCTCGTTCAGGCGGTCCACGTAGGACTCGAAGATGCGCGTGCGCTCGGCCTCGCGCACCTTCTGGACCAGGATCTGCTTGGCGACCAGGATGGCGTTGCGGCCGAACTGGTCCAGGGGCAGCTCCCAGCGCACCTCGTCGCCGGGCTGCAGGTCGTCGCCGAACTCCCGGCGGGCCTCGTCGAGGGGAATCTCCAGGTCCTCGTCCTCGACGGTCTTCACCACGACCTTGACGTGCTCCACGGTCATCGCACCGGTGTCCGGATCGACGCGGGCGTCGATGTTGGCCTCGGCGCCCACCTTCTTGCGGGCCGCGGACTGCAGGCCGGCCACGAGGGAATCGATGACGATCGCGCGATCGACGTTCTTCTCCCGGGTGATCATGGCCAGGGCGTCCAGGACGTTGTACTCCATCGTCATGCTCCCGTCTTGATCGGCTGGCCCCGCGCCCTGCGCGGCGGCGGTCTTCAGGCTTCCGGGTCGGACCCGGCGGTATCCCGACGGCGCGCGGCGCGCACCTGTCTCTTCTCTTCCTTGCGCCGGCGCCGGTCGGCGTTGATCAGCGCCTGGGCGTCGAAATCGGCGTCCAGGTTGGCCTCGAGGATCTCGCCGCGGGCCACGTTCTGCTCGACGGCGTCCGCGTCCTTGCCGGCGGCCTTGACGTCCACGCGGAGTCCGTCGTCCCCGCAGGCCAGCAGGCGGCCGCGCAACTGCCGCGGCCGGCCGCGGCCCTTCAACTTGAGGCTGATGTCCCGGCCCACCGCCGCGAGGAAGTGGGCGGGCGTGCGCAGGGGCCGACGGATGCCCGGCGACGAGGCCTCGATCACGTAGGACTCGGCTACGATGTCGGCCTCCTCGATCAGCATCTCGGCCGTGCGGGAGGCCTTGACGCAGTTGGCGAGGGTCATGCCGCCCTCGGCGTCCAGGAAGAGCCGCAGCGTCAGCCGTCCGCCGCCCAGGAAGACCCGCACGTCGAGCAGCTCGAAGCCGGCCTCGCGCAGCGGCGTCTCCAAAAGGGCCACCAGCCTGTCGGCCAGGGCGTACCGGTCCAGATTCATCGGTGCAGCACCTTCCAATGATCCGCGGAGGCTTTCGGCCCCACGGCAGGCCGCACATGAAAAAAAGTGGACTTGCGCCCACTTCCGAAAAGCTCGCCGCTGTTCCTGAAGTGTCGTCAATATAATCACGAACAGCTTCCGGGGGCAAGCGGAAAATCCCCCTCCACAGAGCGCTATCGGCGCAGGGGACGGCGCGCGATGCTCCAGACCAGGGCCCCCGCCTGGGCCAGGCTGCGCGGGTCGCAGACGGCGGGCAGGTCGCGCGTGGTGTGCCATTCGGGGAAATCGAAGTCGATGAGGTCGACGGCCGGCACTCCCGCCTGCAGGAAGGGGACGTGGTCGTCGAAGACGGCGCTGCCGGGCCGCTGCGAGAAGGCGTCCAGGCCCAGGTCGGCCGCGCGGGCGAAGACGAGGCTCGTCCAGGCCGGAGCCAGGCGGGCCGAGAGGTTCTCGACCGGGACGTCCAGGCCGCGGGCGCCCACCATGTCGAGCACGATCAGGCCCAGCGGGCGGCCTCCGGCCAGGGGCGAGCCGAAGCTCTTCCAGGTGGCGGCCAGGTGGCGCGCGCCCAGGCAGAAGCCGTCGGTCTCGCCGGCGCGGCCGCCGTCCTCGCCGTCGAAGAAGATCAGGTCCACGCCGCGCGGCGGGGGCTCGGCGGCCAGCAGTTCCGCCAGGTGCAGCAGCACCGCGACGCCGCTGGCGCCGTCGTTGGCCCCGGGCAGGGGCTGGGCCGCCAGCGCCGGATCGGTCTCGAGGTCGCAGAAGGGCCGGGTGTCGTAGTGGGCGCCGATCCACAGCCGCTCCCCCCCGGGCGGGCCGGACGAGATCACCAGGTTGCAGAGCGCCATCTCGCCCCGATCGTCGGGAGCGATCGTCGTGAAGGGCTGCCGCCGGAATTCCAGGCCCAAGGAGTCGGCGTGGGCGGCGATCGCGGCCTGCAGGGCGGCGTGTCCCGGCGAACCGGGGATCCGCGGGCCCAGCGCGCACTGGTATTCGAGCCAGGCCATGGCCCGTTCGCCGGAGAAGACGGCCGGCTCCGCGGCGGCGGCGACGACGGCCGCCAGAGCCAGGACGGCGAGGACGGCCGGGATCGCGGCGCGGGCCGCGGCGCGGCGGGTTCCGGGGTCAGAAGACAAAGGTGGCCTCCAGGCCGAGACCGAAGCTGGTCGTGATCGTGTCCGACTCGGTGATCCTGTCCCGACTATAGCTCAACCGCATCGCCCCGGACAGGTTCCGGGTGATGTTGTAGCTCAGCCGCGGGTTGACGCTGATGCGCGTGCGCCCGGTCTCGGTGTCGGGATTCCCCTCGCGGTCGGTCGTCGGCAGCCAGCGCCGGGTGACGTCGCCGCTGTAGCTGAGGTCGACGTCGAGGTTGATCGTCGGCACGTTGCCGGGCTTGTAGAGCCGCAGCCGCGAGAGCAGGCGCTGCGCCTGGAACGAGTAGCGCATCTGCACGCTCATGTTCAGGCGCCGGGTGCGGGTCAGGGTGCCGCTCTGGACCGTCGAGCTCCCCACGTGTCCGAAGCTCAGCGAGGTCGACAGGCCGCTGCGGAAGTTCAGGTTCAGCCGCGGGCTGAAGTTCGTCGAGGTGCGGGGGTTGTAGATGCTCTCGGTGTAGCCCGAGACCGTCTTGTTGCTCTTGTAGCCGACGTCCAGGGAGGCCGACCGCAGGCGACCGTCGGGGCCGCCGCCGCCGAAGAACGACAGCCGTTCCAGCCCGCTCATCGACAGCCGCAGGTCCGGCCAGTCCTGCTGCAGGCTCTTCTGCGAACGGTCCTGCTGGTTGCGGTCGCTCAGCGTGCGGCTGTACTTGACGTCCAGCGAGACCGTCTGGGCCAGGTCCACCTTGGTCGAGGCCGACACCATCTGCCGGTCGTCCAGGCTGCTGGCGGCGTAGAGGGTGTCGGAAAGGTCCAGTTCGGAGGCCATGCCGACCCGGTACCAGAAGGGGGTCTCGCCCAGCATGCGGGCGTAGCTGCTGCTGTGCTTCGTCGAATAGGAGAGCTGGATCGCCTGCGTGTTGCGCAGCAGGCTCAGCAGCGGCGAGAGCGGATTGGGCACCGAGATGCCGCCTTCCCCGGGCGGGGCCGCGACGTCCCAGCCCTCGTCGTCGTCCTCCTCCTGGGCCGGGGCGGCGGCGGTCGTGTCGGCCCCCGCGGCCGCCGCCGGGGCGTCGAGGCCGAGCCGGGCCCTCTCCCGAGCCTCCTCCTCCTCGCGGCGGCGCGCGGCCTCGAGCAGGGCCTCCTCCTCGAGCCGCAGCTGCTCGTCGTCGCTCAGCTGCGCATCCAGGCCCGCGGCGGCTTCGCCCTCCGCCGCCGTCTCCTCCCCCTGCTGCGCCTGCTCCTGCGTCTCCTCGGCCCCGGGACGGCGGCCGCGGCGGCGGGCCCGCTGGCCGAGCCGGCGCTCGCGCTCGATGGCCGTCCGGCGCTCGTCCTCGCTCAGCCCGCTCTTCTCGGGGAAGATCGTGTCGACCAGCTTGTCCAGGGGCAGCGATCCGCGCAGCGTCCAATCGCCGTTGTTGCTCACCGACCGGATGCCGGGATCGTCGCCGGGCTGGCGAATACTGGGGCCGTGGGCGTTGGCGTACTGCGCGGTGAACGAGACGCTGGGCCGCACCGAACGCAGGCCGCGCGCGGCGGCGTCCAGGGGACGGAAGAGCCAGTGGTCGGGCAGGCCCAGCACCTGCGGCACCTGCAGCCTCAACTGGACGGACTGGCTGAAGGTGTTCTCCTCGCCGACGTTCAGGCCCATCACCCGCCGCTCGCGGAAGAGGTCGCGCTCCGACCGCAGCGCAACCGAGAGGTCGGCCATGGGCAGGGGCTTGTAGTCGAAGGTGCCCGACAGGTTGCCGTTGCGGGTCTTGGCCGCCGGCTGGTCGACGAACTCCCCGGTGACCGGGCTCCGCGTGCGGCTCAGCCGCTCGCTGCCGCCGAAGGTGCCGCTGAGCGAGATCTTCGACGGCAGCAGCCCGACGCTCTTGACGATCGGGAGCAGCCCCAGCGGGCCGTAATCGCCCAGGACGTAGCGGCCCGTGATGCGCAGGTCGTAGGAGAGGCTTCCCGACAGGTTCTTGGTGCGGCCCGTGCGCAGGGGATCGTCGCTCTTCTGCCGGGATCCGCTGAGCGTTATCGCCCAGGGATCGACCAGGTACCGCACCAGGGCGAAGCGCGAGGTCGTGCGCATCAGGCGCACCGAGAAGCTCTCGCGCTCCTCGACCGTGGACTCGGAGTTGCGCAGCTCGTCGTCGATGATCTCGATGTCGCTGTTGGTCAGGAATTTGGGCCGCTTGATCGTCTGCTGCCGCGACACCGTGACCGGCAGCTGGAAGCCGAGCATCGGGATGAAGTCGTTGGCGCGCAGGCTGGTCGAGAAGTTCCAGTCCGTCTGGTTGAAGCCCTGCCCCTGGGCCGCGTTCAGGCCGTGGAACTCGGCGTCCCGGTAGGACCAGTCGAAGTCCGCCTTGATCACGTCGGCCATGTTCAGGCTCAACGCCACGCGCTCGGCGACCCCCTTCTCGCGCTTGACCTCCCGCAGGCGGACGTCGTTGAAGTAGAAGTAGCCGCTGACCGGGATCTCGTGCGTGCGGTTGGCCACCACGTAGTAGTAGCGCCTGATGCGGCGCAGGTCGGGGGCGCCGACGACCCGGACGTCGTACTCCTCGCCGGTGATGGTGTCGGTGATGCGCGACGTGATCCAGCCGGTGGCCGGATCGATCTCCCCCAGCTTGGCGTTGCTCAGCTCGGCGACGTCCAGGCTGATCTGCCGCCAGCCGGTCCGCACGCCGCGGCTCTGGTCGAAGCGGTAAGCCACCTCGTAGAAGTTCAGGGTGTCGGCGCCGAGGCGGCAGAAGATGTCCAGGTCCGCCAGCTCGTGCTCGGGGTTGAAGATGTACCAGGAAAGCGTGCGGTAGCGCGTGTAGTCGTCGCCCCGCGGCGACACCACCTTGCTCACCCGGGCCAGGTGCTGCTGCTCGAGGTTGCGGAAGTCCAGGACCAGCGACTGCTCCTTCTCGGGGATCTCCTGCTCCTCGTGCACCGCGAAGGGCGGGTAGTAGTCGGGGTTCTCCTTGTTGTTGACCTCGCCGATGAAGAAGCCCTCGTCCGAGCCGCGTTCGCCCGGGGCCAGCAGCTGCTCCGCGGACTGCCCCGACGTCGCGATCTTGCGGATGCCCTCGCGCTCCCAGCGGCTGCCCAGGAAGCGGATCTCCGCCAGCTGCAGGTCGCGCCGGATCGTGCCCGCCGGCGGCGCGTCGTCCTCGAACCAGATGCGCACGTGGGTCACGGCGGCCAGGTTCGGCGCGGTGCCGTTGAGCGCCGGCGAGACCGGCAGCGCGTCCCCCAGCCGGATGCGGTACTTCCGCCAGGCCAGGTTGTTCTCCAGGTTGTCCTGGATCTTGTCGGCGGGATAGTCGCGCAGCACGTCCACCAGCGCCGAGTCGGCGAGGTCGATGCTCAGGGTGTAGTAGCCGTCCTTGAGGTCGACGTTGCTGTCGCCGTCCAGGTCCTCGCTGTCCTCGCGGTTGTTGGCGGCGGTGCCGTTGATCCAGGGGTAGGGATCGGCGTCGCCGGGGTAGTCGGTGCTGAAGCGGTCCCGCACCGGATCGTTCCCGAGCCCCGTGTCCTCGTCCGTCTCGAAGACGCCGTTCCGGTCCCGGTCCTCGCGGTCCTGGGTGCCGGTCACGGGCAGCTCGGTGTCCGGATCGATCGGCCAGTAGAAGTCCTCGTTGATCACGCCGAAGTCGACGTGCAGGGTCCCGGTGCGCGACCCGGGATCGGAGATGAAGTCGTTGATCCAGAGCTCCAGGAACTGGGTCCGCGTCAGGTCGATGCCGCTGCGGCCCAGGCCGCGCATGATCCCGCCCCATTCCGCGCCGGTCCACTCCCCCGCCTCGGGGCTCATGTAGACGTGCAGGCTCTGCTGGGTCTCGCGCCCCTCCTGCTCGCGGAGGTTCGGGTTCAGGTGGCGGCGCAGCGTGTTGCTCCGGGGCAGGAACCAGCGCGTGTCGGTCCGGTCCAGAGGGCCGAAGAGCCGCCCGTCCTCGCCGTCCGCCGGCCCCGAGTAGGCGGGGTCGTCGGGATGCCGGGGCCGGCTCGCCTTCTGCCAGGCGAGACGGCTGATCGGCATCAGGTCGGAATCGTCGATGCCCTCGAAGTCCTCCAGGTAGACCTGGTCCTCGGTGTTCGGGTTGGGGAAGCTCATCGCCACCTCGCCGTTCACCTGGAAGGAGCTCTCGCGCTCCGAATCCTGCAGGCTGAGCATGTTGGCGACGTGGGTCAGGAAGTAGGGCCGGAAGGTCATCTGGCCGTTCACGTTGCCGACCAGGGTGCGGCTGGGCTCCTCGCCCAGCTTGGGCTTGTGGCCGACGATCTGGTTCGACTCGTAGAGCCAGGTCGAGGACATGCGCTTGTCCTTGCCCAGGTCGTAGCCGAGGTTGAAGCCCAGCAGGTTGCTGTTGCCCCCGCCCAGGAAGGGGGCGTACTGGTAGTTGACCGCGATCTGGGAGTCGGCGTTCAGGTTGGCGGCGGCGTCGCCCTTCAGGGTGATCTGGCCGAAGGTGTAGTCGATGCTGTAGTCGACGTCGCGGGCCAGGGTGCGCCCGTCGAGCACGACCGATTCCGACCCTTCCTCGATGTTCGAGACGCCCAGGCTGAACGAGCTGGTGGCCGCGGCGTGCGAGGCGATGATCCTGAACTTCGTCCCCTCCCGCTGCCGTTCGGACTCGGTCTTGGTCCAGTCGTAGAGCACCGGCATCAGGTTCGCCTCGAGCAGCGAGGTCTCGAAATCGAAGGCGCTGGAGTCGGCCAGCGCGGCGTAGATCGCGGGATCGGCGTCGAAGGGCCGGTCGAAGTTCAACGGGAACTTGAGCAGGCCCGCCTGGAGGTCGAAGAGGTAGGGATCGATGGCGTCGATCTTGTTGTCGTGGCCGGGCTGGCCGGTCTGGTCCATCCGGTCCAGGCCGAAGATGCGGAACCACTCGAGGCCGCTGCCGTTGCCCTGCAGGTCGTAGTCCTGGTTCGGGAAGTCGCTGGTGGTGGCCAGCTCGATGCGCAGGTCGAAGGACTCCGCGTCGATGTTGCTGCCGCCCAGCGAGTAGATGTTGCGCAGGACGTACTGCCAGGTGAAGGGCTCCGGCTCCTGGGGCTTGAGCAGCTTCATGCGGTAGTAGAGCACCCCCGACTCGCCCGACGAGATCTCGACGCGGCGGTCCTCGTCCTGGGTCGGGAAGTCGCCGACGCGGTAGAACTCGTTGCCCTGGTCGTCGACGACCCGGTAGATCACGGCCAGCACGTCGCTGCGGTCGTACTCGCGCTTCAGGTCCACGGCGACCAGGTTGCCGAACTCGTCGCGCAGGAGCTCGAATTCCACCGGCCGCCAGATGTCGCCGAACTCGAACTGCAGGTCCGCCGGGTTGTTCAGCTGGGCGTCCAGCCATTCCAGGTAGGCCTGATCCCAGACGCCGGCGGTGTCGCGGACGGCCACGACGTTGCGCACGTCGCCGTCCTGCTGCCGGGTGTTCGGCATGAAGCGGAAGATCTGCACCGAGTTCAGGTCGATCTTCCAGCCCTCCTGGCGGCCGGGCAGGTCGGGCTGGACGAAGCTGCCCGCCGCCGGGTCGCGGGACGACAGGTCCAGCCGGAAGAAGCGGTTGTCCTGGTAGCGCCAGGCCTCGATGACGTGGTCGGTGACCGAGCCGCCCTTGCTGTTGAAGGCCTTCGACGCGCTCTCGGCCTTCTGCTTGCTGGCGACGACGGTGAAGTCGGCCCGGCCGACCTGGCCCTGCATCTTGATGCCGAAGAGGCCGGACTTGTTCGAGCTGTAGCCCAGCAGCTGGCTGCCGGGCAGGGTCAGGCCGACGTCGCCGGTCTCGATGCTCTGGATGATCTCGTCCTCGCTGCCCTTGTACGACAACCGGATCTTGGTGGCGTCGGGACCGATCGCCTCGCTGTTGTGGTCGACCTCCAGGAAGATCTTCTCGCCGATCTGGCCCGAGAGGTTGATCTGCAGCTGCTGCTCCATGTCCAGGGTCGGGAAGAGGCTGGGCTTGGCCCGGCGCTCGTTCGGCGTGAACTTGTTGCTGCGGGAGCTCTCGCCCGAGATCGAGATGTGCTCCCGCCCCGAGATCCTGATGTTTGTCTTTTCGCCGCGGCCGATGATCTTTTCCAGGGTGCGGGGCAGCTTGATCGGGATCGTGAGGTTGATCAGCCCCTCCTGGCGCCCCGCGGCCCCCCCGACGCCGAGGTCCAGCATCTCGCGCCGGTTGCGGTACTGGAGAACGGCGTAGCGGCGGTCCCGGGCGCGCCGGTGGTCGTCGACGAAGACCTCGACCTCCGGGGCGTCGACCGGACGGGGCGGATAGTAGACGAAGCCGCCGGGCAGTTCGGTCGGCGGCTGGAACAGGAAGAAGTATTCGGGGTATCTGAACTCGGTCTCGAGCCCGCTCTCGGGCAGGATCTCGCGCACGACCAGGCGCCGGTCGAGCGAGAAGCCGAGGAGCTTCTCCATGCGGCCGCGGACCAGGCCCTCGAGGACCGGGGACTCCCCGCGCAGCGGATCGGCGCCCTGGGCCAGCAACCGCTCGCGGAGGATCAGGCGTTCGACCCCGAGCAGGCGCGGGTCCTCGGTGCCCCGCAGCAGGGGGTCCAGGCCGGGCAGGATCAGGTCATGGCCGGGGGCGGCGGCGGCGAAGGACGCGGCGAGGATCAGCAGCGGGGCGAGCGCGACCAGCCTCCGCGGCGACCGCGAAGGCGGGCGGCGACGGCCACCGGGGCGGGAACCCTGCTGCGCTCTCACCAGCCGCCTCTCCTCGATGACGGGCGCTCCGGGGACGGCGGGCCGTTGCCGCGAACGGCCGGAGCGGCTAGACTCCGACGACGGGGCCAGGGACGGTCCCGTCCTCGACAGGGGTCAGACCGACCCCATACGACGACAACGAAAGGCCGGGAAGCAAGATGTTCCTGCTTCAGAGACACCTGCTGCGCGCGACGGCGGGTCCCTTCCTTTTCGGCTTCTTCGTCATCACTTTCGTGCTGATCATCGACATCCTGTACCGCTACGTCGAGCTCTTCGTCAGCAAGGGCGTGCCCTTCACCATGGCCACCGAGGTCCTGCTGCTGAGCCTGGGGCATACGTTTGCATTATCCATACCAATGGCCGTGCTCATCGGCGTCCTGATGGGCGTCGGTCAACTGGCCGCCGATCATGAAATTACGGCGATGAAGGCGAGCGGCGTCGGCCTCGTCACCATCCTGAAGCCGCTGCTCGGCGGCGCCCTGGTCGTCACCCTGGCGCTGACCGCCTACAACCATTTCATCTTCCCCGAGTCGAACCACCGGCTGGCGAACCTGCTCTACGACATCAACCACAAGCGACCGATGATGGAGATCCGCGAGCAGATGTTCACCGAGGTCACCGAGCTGGTGACCATCTTCGTCAAGGAGAAGGACGAGCGGACCGGACGGGTCGAAGGCGTGGTCATCCTCGAGAAGGAGAACCCCGGCGACCCCTCGCCGACCATGACCACGGCCAACTGGGGCCTGATCGTGCCGCACCACCAGAGCGACGCCCTGCTCATCGAACTCCACGACGGCGAGATCCACGACCTGCCCGACGAGCGGGACCTCTCCAAATACAATGTCACGCGTTTCGTGAAACACAATCTCTATCTGCGCGACGTCGAGAAGGATTTCGGCGAGTCCAGCCGCTCGCACCGCAGCGACCGCGAGATGAACCTGACCGACCTGCTGGCGGCGGCCGGGCGCGAGACCGCGAACATCGCGACGACGCGCAGCTCGACCCGGCGTCTGACCGGCGACCTGGCGGCGCGGCAGTGGGCCCTGCTCGACCCCGCGCGGCGCACCGGGATGCTGGGCGGCGACGCGGCGGGCCCTCGCCCCCTGCCGACCGTGCAGCGCCAGGGGCAGTTCAAGGCCACGCGCCAGGAGGTCGAGAAGGCGCGCCGGTCGGCGACCCACCAGTACCAGGTCGGCCGCAGCTACCTCGAGAACCGCAACCGCTACATGGTCGAGTTCCACAAGAAGTTCGCGATCCCCTTCGCCTGCCTCGTCTTCGTGCTGCTGGGCCTGCCCATGGCCGTGACCACGGCCCGCAGCGGCCGGGGCATCTCGGTCTCCCTGGCCCTGGCCTTCTACCTGGTCTACTATCTCTTCCTGGTCGGCGGCGAGAAGCTGGCCGACCGGGGACGGCTGGATCCGCTGCTGGCGATGTGGGCGGCCAACGCCATCCTGACCCTGGTCTCGATCCCGCTGCTCGTGCGGACCGTGCGCGAGGCCAGCCCATTCGCCGTCATGCGCCGCCCCCGCCCCGGACCGGCAGCGGCCGGGGAGAAAACGGAGCCATGCTGATCCACCGCGCCATCACGACCACCTTCCTGCGCATCCTGCTGACGACGGTGCTCTGCGCCCTGGTCCTGTTCACCCTCGTCGACCTGCTCGACCACATCGGCAGCTTCCTGGACAACGAGGCCACCCTGGGCATGATGGGCCGCTACTACCTGTACCGGGCGCCCTGGATCATCGACGTCGTGCTGCCGATCGCCATGCTCATGGCCACCCTCTTCACCGTGGGCAGCATGGCGCGCTACAACGAGCTGACGGCGCTCTTCGCCGCCGGCCGGTCGCTGCTGCAGGTGACGCGGCCGCTGCTGGCGATGGCCTTGCTCGCCTCGATCTTCTCCTTCGCCTGGAGCGAATTCGTGCTGCCGCGGGCCAACTCGGCCAGCCGACGGATCTGGGAGATCGAGGTCCACCGCCGACCTGACCGCCTGCTGCCCACCTCGGACATCGCCATGACCGGGGCCGACGGGCGCCTCTACTACGCCCGCACCTTCATTCCCGAGACCGGCGCCGTGCGGGGGATGCGGGTGCACGGCTTCGCCGGCGCCGAGGTCGTCGAGCGCTGGGACGCCGACCGGGCCGAATGGGACGGCGTCCAATGGATCCTGCACCAGGGCACGCGGCGCACCTTCGCTCGCGGCAGCGAGACGGAAGAGCCCTTCGCGGATCTGGCGTCGGGACTGTCCGGAATCACCCCGGAATCCTTCCGCAGCGAACGGGTGGTGCCCGAGAACATGACCGCGCGGCGACTGAGGCGACATATCGCGGTGCTGCGCCGCAGCGGCAACGACGTCACGGAATTCACCGTCGATCTCCAGTTCAAGCTCTCCTTCCCGGTCGTGCACATGATCGTCGTCTTCCTGGGGATCCTGCTCGCCTCCGGCCCACGCAAGACGACGGTCGCCTCGGGCTTCGGCTGGACGATCCTGATCAGCTTCGGCTACTACCTGAGCATGAACTTCGGGCGCGCGCTGGGCCACAGCGGCGCCCTGCCGCCCCTGCCGGCGGCCTGGGCCGGCAACGCGGCCTACGCCACGATCGCCGCCATCCTCTACGCGCGCGCCAGGCGCTGATTCCGGAAGCGTCTCCGGTTCTTGCCTCCGGCCCCGCCACGATGTAACTTGAGTGAGTCGTTAACGTCGGGACGTCCGGAACCGGGCGCCCGCGTCCGTACCCCTCGTAAACGGAGCCGTATCCATGCGGAAGACGATCCTTTGCCTTTGTCTGGCCGCCGCGGGCCTGGCCCTGGCCGTGGGCTGCAGCGACGACGAGGACCTGGTGCCCTACTTCACCCGCGTCGAGGCCGACCCCGAGTGCGGCGTCGCGCCCCTGCCCGTGCAATTCCTGGCCTTCGCCTCCGGCGGCGATCTCAAGGATGACCCCACGGGCGGCAACACCTACCTGGACATCGAATGGAACTTCGGGGACGGCGGCACCGGCGTGGGCTCGATCCTGGCCCACACCTTCGTGGACCCCGGCGTCTACGACGTCGTCGTCACGGTCAAGGATGACGACGGGTCCAGCCCTCCGCCCAGGACGCTGACCGTGGAGATCCGCGCCGACTCGCTGAGCATCGACGCCTATGCCGACCTTGCAACGGTCGCCGTGGGCGACCCCGTCACCTTCGGCGTGGACGCCGAGATGTGCGACTTCGCGGGCGAAGCCAGCGACTACAACCGCTTCGACTTCCTGTGGCAGATGGACGACGCCCGCGAGACCGAGTACGACCAGCGCGCCCCGACCCACGTCTTCGCGGCCGGGGACGTCGGAACTCGCGAGGTGAGGGTGCGCCTGCGGGATTTCCAGACCACGACGACCCGCTGGGCCACCGTGAACGTCGAGGTCACCGCGGCCCCCTGAGCCGGCCGACGGCGCGGACCCGACCGATGAGAAGAGGCGAAGCCCCGCGGGGCTTCGCCTCTCTTCTTCATCCCCCTGCCGGCGCGGATCAGCCGACGGCGCGCTGCAGGTCCGCGGCGCGGTCGGTGCGCTCCCAGCTGAACTCATCCAGCTCGCGGCCGAAGTGCCCGTAGGCCGCCGTCAGGCGGTAGATCGGACGGCGCAATTCCAGGGACTCGATGATTCCCTTCGGGGTCAGGTCGAAGACCTTGCCGACCGCCTCGACGATGCGCTCGTCGGGAACGGAGCCGGTGCCGAAGGTCTCGACCATCACCGACACGGGCTCGGCGACGCCGATGGCGTAGGCCAGCTGCACCTGGCAGCGCTCGGCCAGCTCGGCGGCGACCACGTTCTTCGCCACCCAGCGGGCCGCATAGGTCGCCGAACGGTCGACCTTCGAGGGATCCTTGCCCGAGAAGGCGCCGCCGCCGTGGGGCGCGCTGCCCCCGTAGGTGTCGACGATGATCTTGCGGCCGGTCAGGCCGCAGTCGCCCTGGGGCCCGCCGACGACGAAGCGTCCGGTGGGGTTGACCAGGAACTGCACGTCGGCGGCGTCGATGCCGGCTTCGGCCAGCACGGGCCGGATGACGTGCTCGATGATCCGCGGCTCGAACTCCTTCTCCTTCACCGAATCGGCGTGCTGGGTCGAGACCAGGGCCGTCTTCACGCTCACCGGCCGGCCGTCCGCGTAGGCCACCGTGACCTGGCTCTTGCCGTCGGGGCGCACCCAGGGCAGGACGCCCTGCTTGCGGACGTCGGCCAGGCGCTGGGTCAGGCGGTGGGCCAAGGAGATCGGCAAGGGCATCAGCTCGGCCGTCTCGCGGCAGGCGTAGCCGAACATCAGGCCCTGGTCGCCGGCGCCGCCCGGGTTCACGCCCTGGGCGATGTCGGGGGACTGCTCGTCGATGGCCGTGAGCACGGCGCAGGTGCGGCCGTCGTAGCCGAACTCCGCCGAGTCGTAGCCGATGTCCAGGATCGTCTGGCGCACGATCGCCGGGATGTCGGCGTAGGCCTGGGTCGTGATCTCGCCGGCGACCAGGGCCAGCCCGGTGGTGACCATGGTCTCGCAGGCCACGCGCGAACCCGGGTCCTGGGCGAGCAGCGCGTCGAGCACGCTGTCCGAGATCTGGTCGGCCACCTTGTCGGGGTGTCCCTCGGTGACGGATTCGCTGGTGAACAGGAACTCTCGGGGCATGGATCCTCCTCGTTCGGTATCGCGGCGGTTCCCTAGCGGCCGGGAGCCGTCCCGTCCCCGATGACGGTGCAATGGTCGCCGATGTTGACGGTGCCGGAAATGCCGCGGACCGTTGCCGCGGCGCCGATCAGGCTCTGACGAAGCCGGCACCCGTCGAGGCGGGAGCCCTCGCCCACGATGCAGTCCTCGAGATCGCAGTCCTCGACGACGGCCCCGGAGCCGATCGAAACGTTCTCTCCCAGACGGGTCCGGTCAAGCACGACGTCGGGCGCCACGAAGCGCAGCGGGTCGGCGCCGGCGGCGGCGAGCAGGGCCCGGTTCGTCTCGAGCCAGGTCTCGGGCTTGCCGCAGTCGAACCAGTCCTCCACCGGGACCGCCGTGAACGGGGCCCCCTCCCGCAGCATCGACTGGAGAGCGTCGGTGAGCTGGTACTCGCCGCGGGTGCGGACATCCCCGTCGACGATGCCGTCCAGGCAGCGCCAGAGCATGGCCGCGTCGCGGAAGAGGTAGGCGCCGACGATCGCCAGATCGCTGGGCGGCACCTCGGGCTTCTCGACGAAGGCGACGATCTCGTCGCCCCGGGTCTCGACGACGCCGAAGCGGCGGGGATCGTCGACCCGCTTCACGGCGATGGCGTTGCCGGGAGCCGACAGCAGGGAAAGATAGTCCGCTTTGAGAATCGTGTCACCCAGAATGCAGAAGAAGGGCTCGTCGCCCACGGCGGCGCGGGCGGTCCACAGGGCGTGGCCCAGGCCCAGGCGTTCGCTCTGCTCGACGAATTCGACGGCGACGCCGGGATAGGCGACGGGGAACCACTCGCGGACGGTCTCGCCCCAGTAGCCCACGACGACGACGAAGCCGTCGATGCCGGCGGCGAGCAGGTCGTCGACGATGTGGCCCAGGATCGGCTTGCCGGCCACCGGCAGCAGGGCCTTGGGCCGGTTCAGGGTGTGAGGACGGAGGCGGGTGCCGATGCCGGCCGCGGGAATGAGCGCCTTCATGCGGGAGGTCCTTCCTTCAGCAGGGCCTTGAGCTCCTTGATCCTCGCCACCGGCATGGGGTCGACGCCGGCGGCCGAGGCCAGGTAGCAGGACAGGTAGTCGCCGAACTGCACCAGCGAGAGGACGCGGGCCAGCGGGACGTCGCCCCTGGCCGTGACGGTCTCCACGGCGTGGAATTCGCCCGCCAGCAGCTGCGCGGTGACCTCGGCCCGCCGCGCCAGGGCGGGCGTCTCGTCCCCGGACCGGAACTGCACGAGCAGGAAGTCGTCGCGCCGCCGCCGGAGCGTCTCCCAGCCCACGATCTCGTTGTGGTCCAGTTCGGGCAGCTCGGCGACGCAGGCGGGCGACTTGGCGTTCTCGTTGATCTGGGCCTTGAAGCGCCGGGCGGCGGGATGGGCCTCGGGAGACGCGCTGTGGATCACGGCCATCCTGCCGAGCAGCCGACGCGCCAGGGCCAGCGCGGCGTTGCCGTCGGGGTCGGCGCCGGGACCGAAGAGAGCCTCGCCCTCGCGCAGCACCGCCACGGCCGCGGCGACGGCCGGGGCCGGGTCCGGGGCCAGGCCCAGCCGGTGCAGGACGTGCAGCAGGACGCCGACGCCGTGGCCCAGCGCCGCGCGCGGCGGCAGGCCGGCCGGCAGGACGACGCAGGGGAAGCCCTCCCCGCCCGCCGTCCCCGCGGCGAGATCGCGCAGGGCCCCGCCCGAGGTCAGGGCGGTCAGGGAGCAGCCGCGGGCGACGGCCGCCGCGGCGGCGGACAGGGTCTCCTCGGTGTCGCCCGAATAGCTGCTGAGCACGACGTGATGCCCGGGACCGGCCCAGCCGGGCAGTCCGTAGTCCCGCCAGACGGACAGGCGCAGGCCCCCGACGGCGACCAGCGGGGCCAGCAGGTCGGCGGCGGCGGCGGAGCCGCCCAT
>CAZLHO010000034.1:30132-31885 GCA_964559455.1 uncultured Fibrobacteraceae bacterium
GAAAGTAGTTCATGTAGTCCTGTCTACCGCCAGTTATTACATACCAATCGCCTCCATGGGTTACGCCGTTGTCCTCTGCGGTAAAGTAACCAGACGGGCTGTTGGCTTGGGCGGCCGGGCGCAAGGCGTCCAGCCCGGGCAGGACGCCGGCGCCGGCCAGTTGCGCGGGCAGCTCGGCGATCAGTCCGAGCATGGTCCGGAGTCCTTCCTCGGGGGCGCTCATGGGCTCTCCTCGCCGCTGTCGGCCGCGTCCCCGCGGCTGCGCTTCCGGGCGTCGATGTATTCCTTGAGCAGGGCGTCGTTGGCGGTCCCCGACTCCCCGTCGATCAGCTGCGCCACCAGGGCGCGCGCCTCGTCGACCGTCGTCCAGCGGATCACCTGCTTCACCTTGGGCAGCTGCGGCGCATGCAGGCTGATCTCGTCGAAGCCCAGCCCCAGCAGGACCTCGGCGTAGCGGGTCTCCGAGGCCATCTCGCCGCAGATGCCGACCCAGATCCCGGCCGCGTGGGCCGCCTCGATGACCGCGCGCAGGGAACGCAGCAGCGCGGGATGCAGCGGCTGGTAGAGATAGGCGACGCGGTTGTTGGAACGGTCCATGGCCAGGGTGTACTGGATCAGGTCGTTGGTGCCGACGCTGAAGAAGTCGCACTCGCGGGCCAGGGCGTCGGCGACCAGGGCCGCCGCGGGGGTCTCGATCATGATCCCCACCTCGACGTCCGGGTCGTGGTCCAACCCGGCGGCGGCCAGCTCGGCGCAGCATTCGCGGCAGAGCTCGCGGGCGGCGCGGAGCTCCTCGACGCCGGTGATCATCGGGAACATGATCCGGGACGGACCGGCGGCCGCGGCACGGTACATGGCCCGCAGCTGGGTCTTGAAGAGCGGCCGGTTGGCCAGCAGGAAGCGGATGCCCCGCCAGCCCAGGAAGGGGTTGAACTCCCGCCGTGCGCCGAGGAAGCGCTTCACCTTGTCGCCGCCGACGTCCAGGGTGCGGAAGAGCACCGGCCGCCCGGCCATCCGGCGCAGGAAGTCCGTATAGACGGCGACCTGCTCCTCCTCGCCGGGGATATCCTTGTGCTGGAAGAAGATGTACTCGGTGCGCAGCAGTCCGATGCCCTCGGCGCCGTGGGCCAGGACCTTGTCCACCTCGACGGGCAGCTCGACGTTCGCGCAGAGCGACACGCGGCGTCCGTCCGGGCTCTCGGCGGGCAGGTCGCGCAGGTGGGCCAGCTTCCGGCTGATGTGGTGCTGCTCGCGGACGAGCGCCTCGAAATCGGCGCGGGTCGCCGGGTCGGGATCGACGTAGACGCGCCCGCTGACGCCGTCGACGGCCACGAGGGTCCCGGGCGGGACCGAGGCCAGTTCGGCGCCCAGGCCGACGACCGCCGGCACCCCCAGCGATCGGGCCAGGATCGCCACGTGCGAGGTGCGGCTGCCCTCGGCCAGGAGGAAGGCGGCCACGTTCTCCGAACCGATGGCCGCGGTGTCCGAGGGAGTCAGGTTGACGGCCGCCACCACGGCCGTCTCGGCGGGCCGGTCGATCTCGGCGGAGCCGACGCCGGTCAGGTGGCGCAGCACGCGTTCCTCGACGTCGCGAAGGTCCAGGATCCGCTCCTGGAAAAAGCCGTCCGGGAGGTCGCCGAAGCCGTGGATCACATCGGCGACGGCGGCCGTGAACGCGGCCTCGGCGTTCAGCCGCCTTTCGCGGATGCGCTGCAGCGTGCTGTCCCAGGTCAGCTCGTCCTCCAGGATCAGG
>CAZLHO010000035.1:0-31772 GCA_964559455.1 uncultured Fibrobacteraceae bacterium
ATCCTGCCGCCGCCGCCCTGCGCGGAGCCCCGGCCGGACCGCCGCATGCGCCCCCGCTCGGATGATCCCGCGCCCCATACGCTCCTTGCAAGGGGGCGGCGGCGTCCTGCCGCCGCCCCCCTGCGCGGAGCTCCGGCGGGGTCGCCTCACACGCCCCCGCGCGAATGATCCCGCGCCCCTTGCCTCCCCTCGAAAGAGGGGGCGGCGGCATCCTGCCGCCGCCGCCCTGCGCGGAGCCCCGGCCGGACCGCCGCATGCGCCCCCCGCGCGGACGATCCCTCGCCCCTTGCCTCCCCTCGAATGCAGGATTGGTGAACGCATTCGGCCGAAGCACATGATATAATGTACGTTTCCGCGGTTGATCGTCGTTTTCGGAATGATGTGAGTGGGGAAGGTTCATGAAGAAGAGCATGATTGCGCTGGTTCTTGCTGCGGCGTTCTGGCCGTCTGGCTCCGTGGCGGCGGACAGCTTGAATACGACGCGGGTCGGAAGATGGGACAACCCGCCCTATGGTTCCGTCGATGTGGAGGGCCTCCAGGCCTACTACGGGAACGGCTATTATCTGCGCATCCTCAACATCAGCAATCCAGGTTATCTTGTCTGGCAGACAGGCGAGATCAGGTTCGATGACTATATCGTCGATTTGCAGGTCGAGGGTGGGTATGCATTCGTTGCGGACGGCGGCCTGCACATCGTCGATGTGACGAACCCGTACCGGCCGGAGGAAATAGCGCTCATCGGAGACGGCGATTGTCGGGATGTTTCGGTCGAGGGGGATATCGCCTGCCTGGCCTCACGTCAATATGGTCTCGAACTGTACGATGTGAGCACCCCGTCGTCACCCGCCCTGTTGGCCGTTCACGGTGATGCAGGGGGCCTGGAGAATGTCGCCATGGGCGGCGCCTTCGCCTATGCGACGGACGGGGATGGCGCGCTCTACATCCTTGACATCTCGACCCCGTCATCGCCCGTACAGGTGAGCGTGCTGACCTCTTTCGAAGGACTGGAATCAAGCGATCTGCGGTCCCTCTTTCTCGCCTGGCCTTATCTGTACCTTTCGGATTCCATCAACGGGTTGTCCATCGTCGATGTGGGCGACCCGGAGACCCCCGCCGTGATCGGCAATTTCTCCGGCTCGTTTGTTGACGTGGTGGTGGACGGCGATCTCGCTTTTGCGTCCAGCATCGGCAACGCGATGGCGGTTCTGGACGTCAGCGATCCGGCACTGCCCCTTGAAGTGGAATGGCATTCCGGCGACCCGGACTGGCTGCCGACGCGAACGGGGGTCGCGGTCCAGGACGGCCAGGTCTATCTGGCCGACCAGGCCGGCCTGAGCATCTTCGGAGTGGGCGCCTCGGGGGCGTTGGCCCTTGCCGGCTTTTTCGAATCTCCAGGTCGGACACACGCTGTATTGATTGCGGGCAATTACATATTTCTGGCCGATGCGCTGGGGTTGAGAGCCGTCCTGCCGGGGGGGAGCTTTGCCCAGCCGGAACTGCTGCTCGACGGCGTCATAGGGGAAACCGTTGATCTTGCGGCCGGATCAGGCGGGCTGTATTCCCTCGGCCGTGAGGCCAGCGATCTCTGCGCATACGGCATCGACGGACTCGGCGAGCCGTACATCCTGGATTGCGCCGGGACAGGCGGAGAATTCGGCATGAGCCTCGCAATCGACGGGAGCCACGCCTATGTCGGCGATTTCGGCGGCCTGCATATTTTCGACATCAGCGATCCGAGCAATCTCCTGAAGGTCGGCGCCCTCGCCGGCATGTATGTCGAGGACATCGCGTGCAGCAACGGCGTGGCCTACCTGGCCGCCAGCGGGCAGGGCCTGCTGCTGGTCGATGTCTCGGAGCCGACGGTGCCGCATATCGTCGGTTCGTACGACACCGCCGGTTCGGGAGCCGGCGTGGCTGTCGAGGGACCGTATGCCTACTTGGCGGACGGAGAATCAGGCCTGCGGATTTTCGATGTGGCGGATCCCGCCGATCCTGTCGAGATCGGGTTTTTCGATACCGGAGGGAATGCCAGCGGCGTCACTGTCGGCGGCGGATTCGTTTATGTGGCCGACGGGGGGGGCGGCCTGAGGATCATCGACGCCGGCGACGCCGACTCGCCCGTCGAGGTCGCCTATTACGACACCCGGGGCTTCGCCGAGAGCGTCTTCTTGATCGAGGATATCGCCTATGTCGCCGACGGTCCCTGCGGGCTCGTGATCATCCGAAACGACCTGGCCACGACGTCAGTGCCGCCGCGGGAGGCACGCCGCTATCGCTCGAAGAATTATCCCAACCCGTTCAACCCGAGGACCTCGATCAGCTTCAGGTTGCCGGCGGCGGCTTCGGTGACGCTGCGCATCTATGACCTGTCCGGACGCCTGACCCGTAGCCTGCTCGAAGGCGAGATCCGAGGGTCCGGAAGCCACGAAGTGGCGTGGGATGGTTTGGATGCCTCGGGCCGCAGTGTCGCGGCAGGCGTCTATTGCTATCGGATCGAAGCCGGCGGCTGGAGCGAATCCCGGCGGATGATGCTCGTGAAGTAGCGATTCCTCTACGGCGATGCACGGGCCGCCTCATCATCGGGGAGATCTTTTGTCCCGCGGGAATTTCCCGAAGCGAATCATACCAGTTGCCGCACCCCTCCTTCCCCAATCCCCCCGCCGGTGCTATCCTTCCCCGGTTGCCGCGAAACCGACCGCGAGAGGACGCCCATGAACAAGAAAGAGATCGCCCGCTCCGGCAAGCGGATGGCCGAACGCAGCCTGTTCTGGCTGCGCCGCACCTTCGTCGAGCGGCGCCTGGATCCCGCTGAGAACTCCACGCTGCTCTCGTGGGCCACCTACAGCCCGTGGCTGAAGGACCGGGCCTTCCTGGACGCCCACGCGGCGATCCGCGACAACACCCTGGTCGACCTCTACCGCTGCTGGGAGCTGTGGCACCTGCTGGGCCAGACGCGGGACCTGCCCGGGGACGTGCTCGAGGTCGGCGCCTGGCGCGGCGGCACCGGCTGCCTGCTGGGCCGGCGCGCCGCCCTGCTCGGTCTGGGCTGCGCCGTGCACCTCTGCGACACCTTCACCGGCGTGGTCAAGTCGGGCGAGGCCGACGCCTGCTACAGCGACGGCGAGCACGCCGAGACCTCGGTGCCCGTGGTGGAGTCGCTGGCCCGGTCGATGGGCCTGGAGAACCTGGCCGTCCACGTCGGCGTCTTCCCCGAGGACACCGGCGCCGCCCTGGCCGACCGCGGCTTCCGCTTCTGCCACATCGACGTGGACGTCTACCGCTCGGGCAAGGATGTGCTGGAGTGGGTCTGGCCGAGGCTCGCGACCGGGGGCGTGGTCGTCTTCGACGATTTCGGCTTCGCCAGCACGACCGGCATCCGCAAGCTCGTGCACGAGGTCGAGGACTTGCCCGGCCGGGTCTGCCTGCAGAACCTCAACGGCCACGCCGTGCTGGTCAAGACCGGCTGATTCAGAGCGGCTTGCGCGCCGCGACGACGACCTCGACGGCCAGCACCGGCAGGCGGGTCGTGTCGCCGCGGAAAAGGCTGCGGCGCAGCAGGCGCTGCAGCGGTCGCCAGCGCAGCACGTCCATCGGCGCCGTCAGGTAGTCGCTCCGCTCGATCTCCAGTCCCGTCGCCGCGATCTTCTCCTCGATCTCCCGCCGCGTGTAGATCCGCGCCCGCGCCCAGCGGTCGTGCAGCCGCTTCGGCCACCAGCTCACCAGCGGCACCCGGTTCCAGGGCAGCAGCGGCAGGTCGGCGCCGTGGGTCTCGAAGATCCACCAGCGGTTCGGCACCGACAGGACCAGCGACCCGCCGGGGCGCAGCACGCGGGCCAGTTCGCTCAGGGTCAGGGCCTCGTCGCGCACGTGCTCGAGCACCGCGAAGCAGACGGCGGCGTCCACCGCGCCGTCGGGCAGCGGGATCGCGCTCCCGTCGTAGGGCAGGGGCTGGACCTCGGGGGAGGGGTCGAGCCGCGCGGCCGCGGCGGCGAAGGCGGCCAGGTAGTCCGCGTTGATGTCCACGCCGATCAGCCGGTCGCAGCGTCCGCTGAAGCGCAGGGTCTGGGCGCCGTTGCCACAGCCCAGATCCAGCAGCGAGCCGCGCCCCGGCAGCATCGGGGCGGCGATCCGCAAGCGTCGGTCCAGGAGCAGGTCGCCGGGACCGGCGGGAACGCCGGCGGCCAGGTGGGGCGGTGACGAGGCGGCTTCGGGCATGGTCGTTTCCCCGGTGAAGGTGCGGACGGCGAAGGCGAAGGATAACATCGCGCATCGTCCCCCTCCAAGCCAAGTCCGTCGGCGCATCGCGCGGTTGTCCCGCGGCCCCCGGCGGGTTAGAGTCAGGCGTCTCGCCCGTCCCGCCAGGGGAGGAAAGCATGTCCCGGGATCCCGTCATCCGTCCGGCCCTGCCGTCCGATCTGGACGAGCTCGTGCGCCTGCACGAGCGCTTCGTCGACCACCACCGTATCTGCGACGGTCGCTTCACGCCGCACGCCGCCGCCGCCGGGAGCTGGCGCGAGCGCATCGCCCAGGCCCTGGACGACCCCCTGGTCATGGTCCTGCTGGTCGAGGTCGAAGGGGAGGCGGCGGGCTGCTCCTACGTGCTGGTCCGGCCGGGCACCCCCGACATCGATCCCGGCCCGATCGGCTACCTATGCGACGTCTACGTCGTGCCGGGCCTGCGCCGGAGCGGACTGGCCCGGGCCATGCTGGACGAGGCCCGCGCCTGGCTGCGCGCCCAGGAGGTCACGGTCCTCGAGACCTGCTGGGCGGTCAACGCTCCCGAGGCCAGCGCCACCTGGCCGGCCCTGGGCTTCACGCCCCTGAGCATGACTGGCAGGATGGAGGTCTGAGCATCCCGTGACCGCTCCGCCCCGCTCCGCCTCCCGCTTTCCTGCGCCGGCTGCCGGCGCCCTGCTCCTGGTGCTCGCCGTCGCCCTCGCCGCCCGTCTGGTCCTGTGGCTGCAGATCCGCAACGCCCCCTTCTGGAGCGTGCCGATCGTCGACGAGCGCACCTACCTGGAACTGGCCCGCGACCTGCTGGCCGGCCGTCCGCCCCTGCTGGGGGCCTGGTACCAGGCCCCGGGCTACGTCTACCTGCTGGCCCTGGCGGCGAAGCTGGGGCTGTCCCTGCCCGGGGTGAAGCTGCTGCAGCTGCTCTTCGGGGCGGGCAACGCCCTGCTGGTGACGGTGTTGGGGCGCCGCTGGTTCGGACCGCGCGAGGGCCTGATCGCCGGTCTGATCTGGGCCGTCTACCCGGGCGCGCTCTTCCACGAGATCCTGCTGCTGAAACCCACCCTGGCGGTGACGGGCCTGCTGGCCGGCCTGCTGGCGCTGGCGCCCGCGTCTGCCGCAGCCGGGCGGTCGCCGGGAACGATCCGCTGGTTGCTGGCCGGCCTGGCCCTGGGCGCTGCCGCGCTGCTGCGGACCGAGATGGCGGTGGTTGGCGCGCTGTTGGCGGCGGCCGGCTGGTGGGCGCGCCGCCGCGGCTGGCCGATGGCGCCGCGGGTCGTGGCCCCGGCGGCTCTGCTGCTGGCGTTGGGCGCGGTGCTGGCCGTGCCGACGGTTCAGAACGCCGTCCGCGGCGGCGGCTTCGTCCCGGTGGCCTACGGCGGCGGCGTGAATTTCTGGATCGGCAACCACGCCGGCGCGCAGGGCGGCTACACGGCGCTGCTGCCGGACCGCGGCGACAGCGCCAAGGAGGAAGAGGACGCCGTCGAGCTGGCCCGCGAACGCGCGGGCCGCGCCCTGGGCCCGGCCGAAGTGAACCGCTTCTGGTGGCGCGAGGGCCTGCGCTGGTGGGGACGGCGCCCGCTGGACGCCCTGGGCCTGACCGTCAAGAAGCTGGGCCTGCTCTGGGGGCCGCAGGAGCTGGCCGACGTGCTGACGATCGACCTGGCCGCCCGCTGGGCCTGGCCCCTGCGCAACCCAGTGACCCGTCCCTGGCTGGTGCTGCCGCCGGCGCTGGCGGGCCTCTGGCTGATCCGTCGTCGCCGCGATCTCTGGCCGCTCTTCGCGACGCTGGCCGGCTTCGCGCTGGCCATCGTCCCCTTCTTCGTCTTCGAGCGCTTCCGGCTGCCGATGACCGCGGCCGCTCTGCCGCTGGCCGCCCACGCCGCGGTGCGCGGCTGGGATGCGCTGCGCTCGAGGCGATGGCCGCCGCTGGTCGCGGGCCTGCTGCTGACTGTCGCGCTGGGCGGCCTGCTGTCGACGGCCCGCGCGCCCAAGGACACGGCCCTGCTGCGGGTCAACCTGGGCGGGATGCTGCTGCGGCAGGACCGTTTCGACGAGGCCCTGGTCGAGTTCCGGGCCGTACGGCGCGAGGTGCCGACGGCCTGGCGGGTGGGCCTGAACATCGCCACCACCCTGGCCCGCATGGGGCGGCCGCAGGAGGCCCTGGCCGAGCTGCGCCCCGTCCTCGACCGCCTGCACGCCGAGGCCGAACGCACCGGGCGGCCCAGCGTGCAGGAGCTGGTCTATGCCCACCAGATGGCCGGCGATCTGCTGGCGGCGATGGGGCGCACCGACGAGGCGGCCGCCGAGCGCGCGCAGGCCCGGCGGTGGCGTGGGGAGTGATCGGGCCTCAGCCGACGCCGGCCTGGGTGCGCGCCAGGGCGGCGGCCCCTTCGATCTCAAGCAGGGCGTTGGCCAGGTCGGCCAGGGCGTCCAGGACCATGTCGCTGCGGTCCTCGAGGATGTCCAGCAGGGCCTGGACGTCGATGCTGAGCAGGGTGCACGGGATCCGGGCGACGGCGTCGAACCAGTGGGGCCGTCCGGCCAGGGCCTCGAGTTCGCCCAGGGACTGGCCGCAGGCGACGGTGAAGCGGTTCCCGCGCGCGTCGATGCAGTCCAGCTCCCCCTCGGCGATGAAATGGCCGATCCGGGCGGGCTCGTCCCTTCTGAACAGGATCTCGCCGGGGGCCAGACGGCGCTCGACCGAGCGCCGGGCCGTCTCCATCAGCCCGTCCATGTTGTAGCCGCGGTAGGGGCCGGAGCGGCAGATCAGGACCAGCTTCTCGACCAGGTCCAGCTTTCGCGCCGGGCAGCGGAGCCCGGTCTCGCAACGGGGCTCGACCATCAGCTGCGAATCCTCCTGCAGCTTGTCGAGGATGCGGTTGCTGAGCTTGTCGATGGCGTTGCGGGCCAGGACGAAGTTCGATCCGAAGGCGTCGCGCAGGGCCCGCGCCGAACCCTCGAGCACCAGCGTCCTCTCGTCGGCCGTGGCGTCGAAGCGCCCGCTCCCGCGGGCGAAGACCTGGATGAAGCCGACGGCCTCGCCGGGGCCGGCCTTCTCGACCTTCCCGTCCGGGCAGACGACGCTGACGCTGCCGTCGATGATCAGGAAGAAGGTCACGGCGGGTTCCCCGGCCCGGAAAAGGTATTCGCCCTTGCGCAGCACCCGCTCGCGCAGTCGCGAGGCCAGCGGCGCCACGGTCTCGGGGGCCAGGTCCAGGGCGCCGGGCAGGCTCTTGACCACCAGGAGCCGTTCGATGTCGCTGATCACCCGTCGTGCCGCGCTCAAAACCGCACCCTTTCGATCCGGGGGTCGTCAAGCAGCTCCAGGGCCCGCGCCGCCACCTCGCCCAGGGTGCGCGAGTTCCGTTCCGACAGCAGCTCGAGCCGCTCGCGGAAGCCGGTCAGGCCAAGCTCGCCCACGTGGTAGGCGACCAGGCAGTTCATGTGGAGGTCGCGGGCCTCGAGCATCTCGGCCAGGAGCCCCTGGTAGCCGCCGGCGCCGGTTCGGAAGCCCGCGGGAGCGAAATCCAGGCGTTCGCGGGGAGGTAGGTCGTCGATCAGGCCCAGGATCGGGCGGCGCAGGTTCAGGGGCAGGATCTCGCTGACCAGCTCCAGGCTGCCGGCGAAGGCGTCGCGGTCGTCGCTGACCAGGCCGCGGTGGATCATGTGGAAGTCGTCGGCCGAGTAGAGCAGGCCGAGGATGCGCGTGAGCCATTCCCGGACGTTCTTCTCGCCGTCCTCGAGGTAGGTGGTCAGCAGTTCGCGCGTCGGCGTCTTCAGCGACGGGTCCCGGACCAGCGCCTCGTCCATCCGCGCCCGCCAGTCGAAGTACCGGTAGAGGTGGTCGACGACCCCGGCGACGAGCCGCAGCAGGACCTCGTCGCCGATCACCAGGCCCGGGTTCCGGCTCCTGATCCGGCCGAGGGCGCGGATGATCTTGAAGAGGATGCCCGTGTCCAGATCCTCGCTGATGTGGCCGACCAGCAGGGGGACGGCCTGTTCGGCGGGGAAGCGGCCGATCGTCCGGGGCATGTGCAGCCGCAGCTCGTAGGGCCGGTCCCGATCGGCGAGGATCCCGTCCAGCTCCTGCAGGGCGGGGGGGCCGATGGCGACCAGGGCGGCCCGGGCGGCGTCTCTCGTGTCGTGGTGCAGCAGCAGCGGCAACAGGGCGGGCAGGAAGTCGAGGTCCGGCTGGCGCGCCATGGCGGCGGCGGCGGCGGCCTGGACGGTCCGGTCGGGATGGCAGGCCAGTCCCGTCAGCATCTGCCTGAATGCCGGCGAGGGCAGGGCCGCGATCGTCGTGGCCAGGCACAGGGACACCTGGGGCTCGTCGTCGGCCAGCAATTCGTCGATGGCCATCGCGCCTTCGCCCAGATCCATTTCCCCGCTCCAGATCAGCCCGGCCAGGGCCGAGGCGCGCACGCAGGTCGAGGCGTCCTCCAGCGCCCGGCGCAGGATCGCGGTGTCGGCGCCCAGGGAGGCCAGCGCTCCGATGGCCGCGGCCCTGATCGAGGCCTCGTGGTGACGGACCAGCCCTTCCAGGATGGGCAGGGTCTCGTCGCGGGGATGTCGCGTGAACAGCGCCAGCGACCGCTCCAGGATGGGGTCGGAGGGGTGGTAGAGGATCAGCGCCGGGATCAGGGCCGTGCGGCCGGAGCTCTCGAGGATGTCCAGGGCGGCCAGCACCCGGCTCTCGTCGCGGCTGCTCAGCGTGGCCACCAGCGTCTCGAGGGTCGCCAGGTCCAGTTCCCGGACCAGCGGGCTGCGGGGGTTGCCCTCCCGGTCGAGGGTGTGCCGGATCAGGTTCAGGTAGTGGCGGCGCAGGCGCACGGTCATCACGGTCCAGACCAGGGCGGACAGTCCCGCCACGACCGCCAGCTCCCTGAGCCCCCAGCCCCGCGACAGCAGCAGGATCAGCAGCACCGCGGCCAGGGCCTGGCCGCCGCGCTGCCCGAGCACGTCGGCGATGCCCTTGACCCGGGCGCGCAGGTCGTCGGGCAGCGGGACGAAGAGCAGCTCGGTGGTCGTCCGGTTCAGGGAGTGGCGCAGACCGCCGTCGAAGCATCGCGTCGCCACGATCGCGAGCACGCCGCCGGCCGCGAGGTGCCAGCCGAAGCCGACCAGGATCATGGCCGGCAGCAGCAGCGCGGCCTGGGTCACGCCGGCGATCCGCACGAGCCAGCCGACGAGGAAGAGCTGCACGAGCAGCGAGACCAGGTTCAGCGCCAGGTAGTAGGTGGCGAAGATCCTGGCCAGCCAGGCTGCGGGCACGGTCTCGGCGATGACGCTCTTGAAGGCGAAGTCCACGAAGGTCGCCGTGACGGCCGTGACCAGCATCAGCATCAGGATGCGCCGCACGTAGGGACGGGCCCGGATCAGCCGGAAATCATCGAGCAGGGATGTGCCGGGGGCGCGCAGGCCGTCGGCCGAGTCGCGGCGGGCGGGCGGGCGGTGCATCAGCGGTCCCAGGGTGCTTGCGGCCAGCAGCAGGGCGGCCGCCAACAGCAGGTGCCTCGGCTCCAGGCGGTCGGCCAGCAGTCGGGCCAGGGCCGAGCCGGTGATCGCGCCCAGGATGCTCCCCGCGCCGATCATCGCGTAGAGGCGCTTGGCCTGGGCGATGGTGAACAGCGAGCCGAGGAAGGTCCAGAAGGAGGTGATGACCAGGGTCGCGAAGATCGCCGGCCAGGCGTAGAGGACGTAGAGCAGGGCCGTGTGCCCGGACCGGGCCAGAAACCACAGGACGGCTGTCACGATCGCGGCGTGGGCGATCAGGAAGGCCAGGCAGCGACGGCCGTCGAAGCGGGACAGCATGCCCTGCCGCATCTTGACGGCCAGCAGCGTGAAGACCGCGATGCCCAGGTAGACCCAGGGCAGCTGCGCGGCCGGCAGGCGGGCCAGGAAGAGGGCGTCGCGGGAGGTCTCGGCCAGGGCGTGGGCCGCCATGATGCCGAAGAGCGTGACGAAACCGGCCGCGGAGTTGCGGAATTCGTCCGGTCGGATGTCGACCCAGCGTCGGATCATCGGCGAGCGAGGCCTCCGGTCGGGCGGCGGTCGGCTGTGCTGCGGTCGTGGCGCTCGCGTCGCGCAACGGCGCGGCCGCGGCCCCGTTCTGTCCGAGCCCCCCCGTTCACGGCCGGATTGACGATTGCGTCATAGTATAACTATAGTAGCCCTTCCAAAGCGAAGGGAAAGGTCGGAGCGTCCGGGGGGGCGGGTTCCACCTGTCGATGGGGCCGAGTGGCCCGGCATCGGACGGCGAGCGGAGAAGCGGTTCATGATCACAGCCGAGGGCATCCGCCGCGCCGCATCGATCCTGCTGCTGGTCTGCACGACCCTGGTCGCCTTCGTGGGGACCGTCACCGGAACCCTTCCGGAAACCGAGGTCCGCGACACCCGCTGGGGCACTCTGCCCGCGTTCTCGGACTCCACGTCCGCCGTCTTCGTCCCCCGTCCCCGCCCGGCCTGGGAGACGGCGGTCCTCGTGCCCTACTGGATCGTCGGCGCACCCTTCCGAGTCGCCTACCTCGCCCTCGATCAGACCGTCGTCGGCGTGGACAGGCTCGGCATCTTCGGCCGGCCCGCCGACTATCCCGGCCTGCCCCTGCCCGGAGGCGCCTACCTGATGCCCTCGCTCGCCCTGGGCGAACTCGAAGGCGTCACCGGCGGCGTCGAGATCTCCCGCCCCGAGCTCCTCTCTCCCGAGGGCATGCTCTTCTTCCAGGCGAACACCTCGTCGCGCAACGCCGACGAGATCTCGGGCGGGCTCTTCGCCTCCGCGGGCCGCGGCTGGGATCTGCAGCTGGGCGCGGGGTTCGAGGAGGTAAATCTCAACCGTTACTACGGCCTCGGGGCCGAGGCGCGGGTCGAGGATCTTTCCTACTACTTCCGGCGCACCGTCTGGGCGGGGTGGGAGCTGGACCGCGGGCTGGGCGGGCCCTATTCGCTCTCCCTGCGCTCGGACTTCACGCGCGTGCGGATCAAGAACGCGGCCTACAAGATCGAGAAGTCGCTGGGCCTGGTCCACGCCGGCGACGTGCCCTACGGCTTCCCCGGCGAGTCCAGCGGCTGGCGCTGGCGGCTGGCCCTGGCCTACGACAGCACCGATCAGACGGGCCGGCCCGAGCGGGGCGGATTTCGTACCTTCGCCGCGTCGCTCTTCCGGTCCACCGACCGCAGCGGCCTGGTCTTCATGTCCACCCACGCCAACATCGAGCACTACTTCAAGCTGTGGCACACCAAGCGGACCCTGGCGCTGCGCGGTTTCGTCAACCGCATCCACAAGATCGAGGGCGGCGAGATCCCCTTCACCCGCCTGACCACCTTCCAGCGCCCCGACGAGCTGCGCGGCTTTCCGCCGCACCGTTTCATCGGCATGGGCACGTTGGGGCTCAGCGCCGAGTACCGCTGGCCGATCTGGGGTGCGCGCGGGCGCGACGACTACGGCGTGGACGCCTACATCTTCTCGGACATCGGCCAGGTCTTCGACCGCACGATGGAGATCGGCCTGGACGAGATGAAGCTGACCGGCGGCGTCGGCCTGCGCCTGATCGACTCGGACCGGCGGCTGAGGGCCCGCTTCGAAGCGGGCTGGAGCGACGAGGACGTGCTGCTGCGGTTCAAGTTCAGCCAGACCTTCCAGTACGACCCGAAGGGCCTGCTCTATGGCAAGAACCCGACCAAGGTCCATTGACCTCGCGGTCCTGGCGGCCGGCGCGCTCGCCGTCTTCGCGGCGGGCGCCGCGTCGGCCGCCGACCGGCCGCCGCTGACCGACGCGCCGGTGGTCTGGTACGACCGGGACGATGCGCCGATCCCCGTGCCCGAGGTCGAGGATCCCGGCCTCGTCCCCTATGCCCTGGACTCCTTCCTGGCCAGGCCCTTCTCGCGCTTCTGGAACCCGTCCCGCAGGCTGCGGCAGCTCGGCGGCGACGGACCGGCCGCCTCCGCCGCCGACGTCAACGCCCTGGACGAGGTCGTGAACTCGACCTGGTTCACCAACCGCATCGGCCTGCGCGCGCTGAGCGACCGCGAACTGGTGGAGGGCCCCGCCCTGGGCCGCGGCCTCGCCGGCGGTCCCGACCTCTCGGCGCCGATGACGATCGTCGGCGCCAAGGGTTCCGGCGTCACGCCGGGCTTCACGATCCGCGACGCTCGAGGCGACACCTGGCTGTTGAAGTTCGATCCTCCCACGCACCCCGGCATGACGATCCGCGCCGGCGTGGTCGCGAACCTCGTCTTCCACGCGATCGGCTTCAACACGCCCGTCGACCGGCTGGTGGTCTTCGATCGCGACGACCTGGTGCTGGGCGGGAACGTGACGATGCGCCTGCAGCGGGATCACGAGATCCTGATGACCGAGGCCAACCTGGACTCGATCCTGGCCGCCACCGGGTCGATCTTCGACGGTCGCTTCCACGCCCTGGGCAGCCGCTGGCTGGACGGCCGGCCGCTGGGTCCCTTCGACGACCAGGGACGCCGTTCCGACGATCCCAACGACCGTATCCCGCACCAGTCGCGGCGTGAGCTGCGGGCCCTGCGCGTCTTCGGCGCCTGGCTGAACCACTTCGACCTGAAGCGGCACAACTCGCTGGACACCTACGTTGGCGATCCCGGCCGGGGACACGTGCGTCACTACCTGATCGACTTCGCCTCGACGCTGGGCGCCTACGGGGACAAGCCGGTGCCGCGCTTCGGCTTCGAGTTCGGGCTGGACGTCTTCCCGGTGCTGGGCCGCTTGCTGAGCTTCGGCCTGCGCGAGGACGCGTGGGTGGGGCTGGGGCCGCCCCCGGGTTTGGCCGAGGTCGGTCTCTTCGAGTCGGAGGTCTTCCGGCCCGAGGGATGGAAGCCCGACCTGCCTCAGAGCGCCATGGCCGACCTGACCCCGCGCGACGGCTACTGGGCGGCGAAGATCGTCTCGGCATTCACCGACCGGCAGCTGCGGCTGCTGGTGGAACAGGGCCTCTACCGCGACCCGGAGGCGGTCGACCACCTCGTGCGCACCCTGGGCCGGCGCCGCGACGCGATCGCCCGGCACTGGTTCGAGATGATGCCCCCTCTGGACTTCTTCCGCCCCGTGCCCCAGGGTGTCGTCTTCGATGATCTGGCGGCGACCCGGGGCCTGGTCCCGCCGGGAGCGACCCGCTACCGCTACCGGCTGGGGGCCGTCGACGCGCAGCGCCGGGCCGTGGCGACCGGCCCGTGGGTCGAGACCGATGCGACCTTCGTGCCCCTGGACGATCAGGTCGCCGATCCCGTGGGCGCATTCCAGGTCGTCGAAGTGCAGCTGGACCGCGGCTCGGGATGGAGCCGGTCCGTGACCGTCTATCGGGCCTTCGCCTCGGGCCGGATCGTGGCCCTCGACCGATGAAGGAAGGGTGCGGATGACCTACCGGAGCCCGCCGCCGAAGGCCGGCCTGCTGGACCGGTCGCTCCGCCTCTTCGCCCCGGTGCGGGCGGGGGAGGGCGCGACCGTTCTGCTGATGTGCCTGAACATCTTCCTGCTGATGACCGCCTATTACATCATCAAGCCCGTGCGCGAGGCGCTGATCCTGGCCGAGTGGGGCGCCGAGGCCAAGATCTACGCCTCGGCCGGGCAAGCCGTGCTGCTGGTGGGCTTCGTACCGCTCTACAGCCGGCTGGCCGGGATCATGCCCGTGCGCCGGCTCATCGCGACGGTGCTGGTCTTCTTCGCGGCCTGTCTGGGGGGCTTCTACCTGCTGGCCCGCACCGGAGTGTCGCTGGGCATCCCCTTCTATCTCTGGGTCGGGATCTTCAACCTTTCGGTGGTGGCCCAGTTCTGGTCCTTCGCCAACGACGTCTACACCAGGGATCAGGGCAAGCGGCTTTTCGCGATCATCGGCTTCGGGATGTCGGCCGGGGCGATCTCAGGCAGCGCGATCGCCGGCGTGCTGATCCGCCCGCTGGGTGTCTTCCAGCTGATGCTGCTGTCGGGGGGGCTGCTGCTGGCCAGCCTGCTGCTGACGCTGCGCGTGGCCGGCCGCCGGCCCGCTGTCGCGACGCCTAGCTCCGACCCTGAGCCCGCCGCGGATCCCGACGCGGCCCTGGCCGGACGCGGCGGCTTCGCGCTGGTGCTGCGCAACCGCTACCTCCTGATGATCGGCCTGATGCTGATCCTGGCCAACTTGGTCAACACGACGGGGGAGTACGTGCTCGGGGCCCGCGTGACGGCGGCCCAGGAGGCCGCGGTCGCGCCCGTGGTGCGGGCGCCGGGGACCAGCGAGGCCGAGCACGCCGCGGCGCTGGCCTCCCGCGAGGACGAGGTCGGGCGGCGGATCGGCGGCTTCTACGCCGGCTTCTTCTCGGTCGTCAACCTGGCCGGGCTGCTGATCCAACTCTTCCTCGTGGCGCGCCTCGTGCGCTGGATCGGCGTCGAGAGGGCGATCCTGGTCCTGCCCCTGGTGGCCCTGGGCGGCTACCTGCTTTTCGCCTTCTTCCCCCTGCTCGGGATGGTGCGTTGGGTCAAGACGGCCGAGAACGCCACGGACTACTCGCTGCAGAACACCGTACGCCAGATGCTCTTCCTGCCCACCACGCGCGAGGAGAAGTACAAGGCCAAGCAGGCCATCGACACCTTCTGCGTGCGGTTGGGAGACGTCACCGCCGCTCTGGTGGTGCTCGGCGGGGTCAATCTGGCGGGCCTGGCCCCGAAGGGCTTCGCCATGGTCAACGTCGGCCTGGCGGCGGTCTGGGTCCTGCTGGCCGCGGCGATCGGCCGCCGTCACCGGCGGTTGGCTGCGTGAGGGCGCGGATCGGGCTCGCGGCCGCCGCCGCGTTGCTTCTCGTCTCGGCGCCGCCGGCCGCGGCCGGCGGCGATCCCGCGGGGGATCTCTTCGCCGCGGGGCGGATCCTGGTCGAGGACGGCGCCCACGTCTACGCTTCGCCGCTGCGCATGTCCACCGGCGACGCCGTGAAGGTCGCGGCCTGGCTGGCGGCGGCGGGGATCGTCTACGCGCTGGACGACGAGATCCTGGACCTTGCCGAGCGCAACGAGGACGAGCCGGCGCTGCGCCAGGTCTGGGACGCCGCCGACTTCCTGGAGCCCGTCGGCCACATGGGCAACACCAACGCCTGGTACTTCGGCGGCCTGGCCCTGGGCTACGTCGCTGGGCAGGACCGCCTGACCCTGATCTGCGGCCAGATCCTCGAGGCCCACTTCATCGCCGGGTTGGGCAAGATCGCCGTCCAGGCGGCCGTGGGCCGCACGCGGCCCTTCGAGGGCTTCGGTTCGCGCGAGTTCGGACGCGCCGACGCCACCTCCTTCCCCTCCGGCCACGCCATCAACATCTTCCAACTGGCGACGATCCTCAGTCACCATGTCGACCGCCGCGCCTTCTCGACGGCCGCCTACGCCGGAGCCGGCCTGGTCGCCGCGCAGCGGGTCAAGAGCGGCGCGCATTGGGCCAGCGACGTCCTGCTGTCGGCGGCCTACGGCACGGCCGTGGCCAGGGCCGTGCTGCGACGGCACGGGGAGCGCGGGCTCCGGCTCGGCCCCCACGTCTCCGAACTGGGCCTCGGGGCTTGTTTTGCCTGCCGATTCTGAGCGGGTCGGGGCGACGATTTCCTTTGCAATGGCGGGAAAAAAAGTCTATCATTCCCTGGTCGTGTGGCAGTGCCGGCCTAATGGCCGGGTTGCGCCGTACGATGGAGAGTTTGAGATGAGCCCGATTCTGTGCTTCCATGGCGTTTCGCTTTCCGGCCTGACTCCACGCACATTGTCGGTTCAGAATCGTTCAGCCGCAGGCTGAACAGGGGATTCCCCCGATAGCCGGGGGAAAGGTCCGGCACGTTGCCGGGCCGGTCTGGCGCACGGATGGTCTTCCGGAATAGGCCGACGACCGCGAGTGCCTGAGATTGCCGGAGAGCCGGCACAGGAGAGTTGAGAGAATGAAGAAGATCTACGTGGGAAACCTGCCCTTCTCCGCGACCGATGAGGAAGTCAGCCAGCTGTTCGCGCAGCACGGCGAAGTCCACTCGGTGGCCCTGATCAACGACCGGGAGACCGGCCGCCCCCGGGGCTTCGGCTTCGTGGAGATGGACGACAGCGCTGCCGCAGCGGCCATTTCGGCCCTCGACGGCTACGCCATGGGCGGGCGCAACCTCCGGGTCAACGAGGCCCAGGAGCGCCCCCGGCGCGACAACCGCGGCGGTCGTGGCTGGTAAGGCCTCAGCTGTCCCACGTTGTTGACATGCGGCCCCGCCTCCTCACGGAGGCGGGGCCTATTTCATGCCCGCGGACGGGGTCCCGGATCAGGTCTGGAAGAGGTACTGCAGCTTCATGAAATACTGGCGGTCGGTCAGCCGGTAGAGGCTGGACTCCCCGGGCCGGGCGGCGTTGAAGTCGCTCCAGTCGTGGGTCGACCCCAGGAAGAAGACCGAGAAGGAATTGACGCGGTAGGTCAGCAACGGATCGACCTCCCACTGGCGGCCCATGAAGACGTGGTAGTACGAGTTCTCGACGAACAGCGGGTAGTCGGTGTCGGTGTGCTGCAGGACCAGGCGCATCGAGAGCCGCGGGTTGACCTGCAGCTGCAGGCGCGCCCGGGCGATCGTCTGCCGGAATAGCCGGTCGCCGGTCTCCGAGTCGTCGCTGACGATGTAGTCCAGGGTCGGCTCGATGATCAGGCGGTCGATGGGCTTCATCTCCAGCGCCAGCGACACGGCGGTCTCGTCGCCCTCATCCTGGATCACGCGGGCGGGATTGCGCGCGAACTGCACGGCGGCGAACCAGGCGATCTTGTCGTGGGGCCGGCTGTTGACGTTGAAGGCCAGCTCCCAGAGGCCGTCGTACTGGATCCCGCTCCACACCTCCTCGCCGAACTGGTAGCGCATGCCGACGTGCGACTGGGCCCAGCGCAGGTTGAAGTCCAGCGCGGCCTGGGCGTGCCGCCACTTGTTCCGCCCGTCCATGTTCCAGCGGCCGTCCACGAAGAGGGTCGGCGTGACGCGCTCGAAGGGGCCGCCCTCGGGATAGAAATTGTAGTTGGTCCAGGCGAAGGCGTTCCGCTGGTCGTTCCAGGGGTCGTAGCCGGTCTGGGTGCGGTAGGTCGGGTCGAGATGGTTGTAGTCCAGCGTGAAGTTCCAGTCGCGCGAACGCCGGCGCAGTTCGGTGATGAAGGCGGCGCCCGAGTAGTCCTCGCCGTCCAGGTCCACCGTGTACTTGCCGTGGTCGAAGGTCTCGCCCGGGCTCAGGGCGAAGCCCTCGGGCTCCTCGGTGCGGCTGTGCACGTACTGGCCCACCCAGCTGTAGCTCTGCGACAGGCGCAGGTTGAAGTCGCCGGCCAGGATCGTGCCCACGCCGCCGTCCTCGTAGCGCCGGTCGGTGCCCATCACGCCCACAGACGAGTTGTTGCCCAGGCTGTGCAGCACGCGCAGCACGTTTACGGTGGACTTGCCCGGGGCGGCGCCGTAGCTGCGCTCCTCGGTGGGCACCACGTAGGGCGACATCTCGTCGCGGGCCAGCATGAAGGCCGCGCTGGTGCGGTCCCAGCGGGCCGTGGCCTTGGCCGCCATCTCGGGGGCGTTGACCGTGCGCGTGTAGAAGGAGTTGAAGTGCGTGCGGAAGAGGTCGCTGCCCTCCTGGAAGAAGGGCCGTCGCTCGGGGTACATCTGCACGATCGTGCTGTTGACGTCGATCTGGGCGGCGTCGGCCTCGATCTGGCTGAAGTCGGGGTTCAGGGTCGCCTCGAGCGTGACGTCCGATGAGACCGAGTACTTGGCGCCCAGCGAGGGCTCGCCCATCACGTCCCGGTCCTCGACGCCCGAGTCGGCGTCCAGCACGTCGCGGATCGCGCCGCTGCGGTAGGCGACGAACTCGGGGAGGATCTCCAGGCCCCGGCCGGGGCTGACGCCGCGGATGCCGTTCACGGTCCCCCACTTGCAGGGCCAGCAGGGCTCGTTCCTGTTGTCGGCGGCCCAGGAGTAGCGGCTGTCGCTGTCGCGGGGGTGGAAGCGCCAGAAGTCTACGCGCCAGGACTGCTCCTCGCGGTCGGGGAAGCGCAGGGCGGCCAGGGGAATGGACATCTCCACGATGTAGCCGTCGTCGGTGATCTTGGCCGCGGAGTTCCAGATCAGGTCGAAGCCGCGGTCCTCGCCGTGGACGCTGGTCCACATCTGGTCCACCTGGATGCCGTAGGGGTTCACGAAGAACTCGTAGGCCCAGGTCGCCTCGCCGAAGGTGTCGATCATCAGGCCGACGGCGTCGTCGTCGTCCCACTGGTCGCGCTGGCACATCGTCGCGCGGATGGCCGCGGGGTCGTCCTCGCAGATGAAGGCCACGTAGAGGTTGTCGTCGTCGTAGGTGATCATGGCCTGGGTGTCGACCGGGGGCTGCACGTTCTCGCCGGGGTAGCGCTCGGAGAAGTTTCCGGCGTGGGCCGCGGTGCTCCAGCCTGCGTCGTCCAGGACGCCGTCGATGGCGATGCCGCCGCCGGCGCGCGCGGTTTCGATTTCCGGGGTGAAGGTCGGCGCGAAGGCGTCCGCGACGCCGACAGCCGCGATCGACAGGGCTGCGGCGGCCAGGACCACGGCCGGAAGTCGGAAGATCGATGGGGCGGGGGTGGTTCTCATCCCTGGCTCCTTGGCTGCTGGGCGGTCCGGGGACCGCGCGCTCTCCCGGCTGCTGCGGTGTCGGCGATCGGCTTGCGATCGGTTCCGGGATTCGGCGGCGGGCGGCGAGAAGAAAGCCCGCATTCATGGAGGGCTATACGGGGCGATGGGAGCTTTGTTCGGGGATGTTCCGGAAATTTTCTCGGGAATTGGAGGGGGCCGGCCGGGGCTCAGCGCAGCCAGTGGCCCAGGACGACGCCCAGGAAGGTGGCCACGGCGTAGCCCAGGGTGCCGCAGAGCACGGCCGGCATGACCAGGTGGTTCCAGCGGCGGGCCGTGGCCATCGCGGCGGCCGTCGTGGGGCCGCCCATGTTGGCGTTCGAGGCGATGACGAGCTCGGCCAGGTCCAGGCGCAGCGCCTTGCCCGCGGTCAGCAGGACCGTCAGGTGGACTGTCAGGATCAGGGCCGCGAAGAGGAAGAGCGACGGCCCCACGCGCAGCACGACCAGCACGTTCGCGCTGGCGCCGATCACCGCGAAGAAGATCTGCATGAGGAAGGCGCCCAGGGTCTCGGCGCCGGCCAGGCGGCGCAGCCGACGGGGGAAGGCCGTGGCCAGCGCGACGGTCAGGGCGGTCACGATCAGGATGCCGGCCCCGTCCAGCCCCAGCAGGTCGGCCAGTCCGTAGCCCGCGGCGCAGAGCCCGGCGCCCAGGGCCAGGGCGGCGGCGGCGCGCGGCGGCGGCGGGAAACCCTCGCGGTCGGCTTCCGGCGCGGAACCGCCCGGCGAGGCCGCGGCGGGCGCGGTGTCCCGTCGCGGCGGGAAGCGCCGCGCCAGCCAGCCCAGCGAGGGCAGGCTGAAGAGCACCAGGAAGTAGAGGGCCATGACCAGGTTGTCCGCGGCCACGCCGGCGGTCAGCAGGTCGCCGGAGCGCAGCTGGACGGCTTCGGCCGCCGCCGCGAAGTTCATCGATCCGCCGATGTAGGTGGACGAGAAGACGGCGGCCAGCTGCCAGCCCGCGTCGCCCAGCGGCACGACGTGGAAGGCGACGACCGTGCCGGCGATCGTGCCGGCCGCGCCCACGACGAAGGCCAGCAGGGTCGGCCCGGCCTCGCGCAGGATCCGGCGCAGGTCGGCGCGCAGCAGCAGCAGGGGGATCGCCAGCGGCACCAGGAAGCCCCAGACCACGTCGTAGGCGGGGACGTCGGCCGACGGGATCACGCGCAGGTTCGAGAGCACGAAGGTGAAGGCCATCGTCATCACAGCGCCCGAGAGCTTGCGGCCGGCGCGGGTCCGCTCGGCCCAGTAGCCGAAGGCCGCCGCCGCCAGCAGCACGGCCCAGACGGCCCAGGTCATGTCGTTGGGGATCAAGGTGGTCACGAAGGCTCTTCTTCCTCGGGTTCGATGACGATCGATCGGACCACGCTAACGCAGGTCCGCAGGGGTGGCCAGTGCGCATCCGCGGGCCGGGCGTCAGTCCCGGAAGACGGCCCAGTCGATTCCCAGCCGGCGCATGCGCGCGCGCAGGGTGTGGGGGTTGACCTTCAACAGGGCGGCGGCGCCGCGGGGGCCCTCGATGCGGCCGTGGACCGCCGCGAGCGCGGTGCGGATGTGCCGGGCCACTGCTTCGTCCAGCGGGGCGATCGCAGCGGCGTCCCTCGGCGGCGCCGCGGCGACCGGAAACGGGGCGCCGGGATCGCGCACGGCCAGCCCGTCGCGGGTGGAGATGCCCAGGGCCTTGGCGATCTCCAGGCGTCGCCCCTCGCCCAGGATGGCGGCGCGGTCGACGACCGAGCCCAGCTCGCGGACGTTGCCGGGCCAGGGGTAGGCCGTGAGCAGGGCCAGGTCCGCGGCGGTGGCGGCCTGCGGGCGCAGTCCGAAGCGGCGGGCGGCGCGGCGGGCCAGGGTCTCGACCATGGTCGGGATGTCCTCGACGCGGTCGCGCAGGGGGGGGATGAGCAGGGGGAAGACCGCCAGCCTGTACCACAGGTCCTCGCGGAATTCGCCTCGCTGCACCATGCCCGCCAGGTCGCTGTGGGTCGCGGCGACGACGCGCACGTCCACCCGGACGTAGGATTCGCCGCCGACGCGCTGGATCGTGCCGTCCTGCAGCACCCGCAACAGCCGGACCTGGGCGGCCCGGGGCAGTTCGCCGATCTCGTCCAGCAGCAGCGTCCCGCCGTCCGAGCGCTCGAACCAGCCCCGACGGCGGGCGGTGGCCCCGGTGAAGCTGCCCTTCTCGTGGCCGAAGAGCTCCGAGTCGACGAGCTCGCCCGGGATGGCGCCGCAGTTGACGCGCGTGAAAGGGCCGTGCGCCCGGGCGGAGCGCTCGTGGATCGCGCGGGCGATCACCTCCTTGCCCGAACCGGTCTCGCCCAGCAGCAGCACCGGCACGTCCGAGGCGGCGACCATCGCCACCCGCTTCATGACGCCGCCCAATCCGCCCTCGGCCCCCACGATCTTCTCGAGCAGCCGGTCGCGCCCCAGGCGGTTGAGCAGGGAGCTGCGGTCGGCCTCGGCGGACTGGCGCAGCTCGACCAGCTCCCGCAGGCGGGCGTCGTTCTCCAGGGCCGCGGCGAAGGGGCGGCGCAGCGCCAGCAGCGCGTGTCGAAGGTCCGGATCCCCGGGGTCGCCGCCGTCGAGGACGACGAAGAGGGCCCCGCGGGCGTCGCGTACGCCGCGCAGGGGGACGGCGACCGCGATCCCGTCCGGCAGGGGGGGGCGCAAGGCGGCGGCGCTTCCGGCGGGCATGATCTGGAGTTCTCCGGAGTCGATCCAGGCCCGGCAGGCGCGGGAGCTCTCCCGGTCCAACTCCATGCGGGCGTTGGTGGCGGGGACGTCGCCGCCCACGGCCGCGGCGGTCTCGACGATGCCGGCGACGTCCGGTCCCAGGCGGCGCACGACCAGCGCGGCGACCGGCAGCCGGCCGGCCAGCAGCGTCGCGGCCCGCGCGGTGAAATCGCCGATCTCCAGATGGAGGCAGGCTTCGCGCCAGAGGTCGGGGAGCCAGGGGGCGGCGTCGGGCATCGCGAAAGCTCCTTCAAATATGATGGATATTTCTGTTTTATTTGATGGACAATCCATTATATAGCAAGGTCTCGTGCTTTGTCAAATTTATATTTCCTTATATTCCAACACATTATAGCGACAGCTCCCCGGGCATGAAGCTTGCGGTGACTCTCATTCCAGGTGAAAGGGGAGATCATGATTTTGAACAGGATTTCTTGGCTGACGGCGCTGGCGCTGATCGCGCTGGCCGGCCTCGGTTGCGGTGACGGCGGCGGGGGTGCGGGCGACGAGGCGATCACCCTGCTGAACGTCTCCTACGATCCGACCCGCGAACTCTACCGCGACTACAACGCCGCCTTCGCCGAGCACTGGCTGCAGACGACGGGCGAGACGGTGGTCGTCGACATGTCCCACGGCGGGGCGGCCAAGCAGGCCCGGGCGGTGATCGACGGTCTGGAGGCCGACGTCGTCACCCTGGCCCTTGCCTACGACATCGACGCCGTGGCCGAGCGGGCGCAGCTGATGCCGGCGACCTGGCAGCAGCGGCTGCCCCACAACAGCGCTCCCTACACCTCGACCATCGTCTTCCTGGTGCGCAAGGGCAACCCCCGCGGCATCCGCGACTGGGGCGACCTGGTCAAGCCCGGAATCGAGGTGATCACGCCGAATCCCAAGACCTCCGGCGGCGCACGCTGGAACTACCTGGCGGCCTGGGCCTACGCGCTGAAGCGCGAGCTCGGCGACCTGGCCGCGCTGCGCGACCCGGCGCGGGCGGCGGACGCCGCCGCCGCCGCGGACAGCGCCCGCGCCTTCGTCACCGCGCTCTTCCATCGGGTCCCGGTGCTGGATTCCGGCGCCCGCGGCTCGACCAACACCTTCGTCCAGCGCGGTATCGGCGACGTCCTGCTGGCTTGGGAGAACGAGGCCTTCCTGGCGGTCAACGAGTTGGGCCCGGACCAGTTCGACATCGTCGTGCCCTCGGTCAGCATCCTGGCCGAACCGCCGGTGACGGTGATCGACGCCTGGGTCGACAAGCACGGCGTGCGCGACGTGGCCGAGGCCTATCTGGCCTGGCTCTACTCGCCGACGGGGCAGCGCCTGGCGGCCCGGCACTACTACCGCCCGCAATTGCCCGAGCACGCCGATCCCGCGGACCTGGCTCGTTTCCCCGACGTGGAGCGGATCGGCGTGGACGAGGTTTTCGGCGGCTGGGGACGGGCCCAGAAGGAACACTTCGACGACGGCGGGATCTTCGACCGGATCTACACGCCCGGAAGGTGACGGACCCCGATGCAGCTGCTCGCCCGCAGGCATTCGGTGCTGCCCGGCTTCGGCCTGACGCTGGGCTTCGCCCTGCTCTACCTGTCGCTGATCGCGCTGATCCCGCTGTCGGCCCTTTTCTTCAAGTCGGCCTCGCTGGGCTGGAGCGGTTTCTGGCAGACGATCGGCGCGCCGCGGGTGGTCGCGGCCTGCCGCCTGAGCTTCGGGGCCGCCCTGGGGGGGGCGCTGCTCAACGCCGTCTTCGGCTTCGTCGTGGCCTGGACGCTGGTCCGCTACCGCTTCCCGGGCCGGCGTCTGGTCGACGCCGTCATCGACCTGCCCTTCGCCCTGCCCACGGCGGTCTCGGGCATCGCCCTGACGACGATCTACTCGCAGCACGGCTGGATCGGACGGCTTCTGGAGCCGCTGGGGATCAAGGCCGCCTTCACGCCGCTGGGCGTGATCATCGCCCTGACCTTCATCGGCCTGCCCTTCGTCGTACGCACCCTGCAGCCGGCGCTCGAGGACCTGGAGGTCGAGCTCGAGGAGGCCGCCGCCAGCCTGGGCGCCTCGCGCCGCCAGACCTTCCTGCGGGTGATCCTGCCCACGGTGCTGCCGGCCCTGCTGACCGGCTTCGCCCTGGCCTTCGCGCGGGCGCTGGGGGAGTACGGGTCGGTGGTCTTCATCTCGGGCAACATGCCCATGCGCACCGAGATCGCGCCGCTGCTGATCGTCGCCAAGCTGGAGCAGTACGACTACGCCGGCGCCACGGCCATCGCCGTGCTGCTGCTGGTGGCCTCGTTCGCCCTGCTGTTGGCCATCAATCTGCTGCAGCGCTGGTCCGGACGGCGACACATGAGGGGGGCCTGAAATGGGTGGCGCCACGGGCATGCGGGCGCGCGACGGCGGGGGCCGTCCGCTGCGGTCGGCCGTCGCCGAGCCGCCCTGGATCCGCCGGCTGCTGCTGACGGCCACGGTGCTCTTCCTGGGGCTCTTCCTGTTCACGCCCCTGGCCGCGGTCTTCACCGAGGCCTTCCGCAAGGGCGCCGGCGCCTACCTGCACAGCTTCGGCGATCCCGCCGTGGCCTCGGCGATCCGCCTGACCCTGCTCACCGCGGCGGTGGCCGTGCCCCTGAACCTGGTCTTCGGCCTGGCCGCGTCCTGGTCCATCGCCAAGTTCGAGTTCCGCGGCAAGAGCCTGCTGACCACCCTGATCGACCTGCCCCTGGCCGTCTCGCCGGTGATTTCGGGCCTGATCTACGTCATGCTCTTCGGGCTGCACGGCTGGATGGGGCCCTGGCTCTCGGCGCACGGGGTGCAGGTGATCTTCGCGGTGCCGGGCATCGTGCTGGCCACCGTCTTCGTCACCGTGCCCTTCGTGGCCCGCGAGCTGATCCCGCTGATGCAGGAGCAGGGCACCGAGGACGAGGAGTCCGCGCTGACCCTGGGCGCCTCGGGCTGGCAGGCCTTCCGCCGCGTGACCCTGCCCAACGTGAAGTGGGCGCTGCTCTACGGCGTGATCCTGTGCAACGCGCGGGCGATGGGGGAGTTCGGGGCCGTGTCGGTCGTGTCGGGCCACATCCGGGGCAAGACCAACACCATGCCCCTGCAGGTCGAGATCCTCTACAACGAATACAACTTCGTGGCCGCCTTCGCGGTGGCGTCGCTGCTGGCGCTGCTGGCGCTGGTGACCCTGGCGGTCAAGTCGATCGTCGAATGGCGGTCGGGCCGGACGCCGGCGGCGCCGCCGGTCGCTGACGAGGGAGGCGAGTGACGTGGGCATCACGGTCGAACGGATCAGCAAGACCTACGGCGGCTTCAAGGCGCTGGACGACGTCAGCCTGGACCTGCGCGCCGGCGAGCTGACCGCCCTGCTGGGCCCCTCGGGCTCGGGCAAGACGACCCTGCTGCGCATCGTCGCGGGGCTGGAGCGTCCGGACGCCGGCAGCGGACCGGTCCGCTTCAGCGACGAGGACATGGCCGGTCGCCGGGTGCAGGAGCGCCGCGTCGGCTTCGTCTTCCAGCACTACGCGCTTTTCCGGCACATGACCGTCTTCGAGAACGTGGCCTTCGGGCTGCGCGTGCGGCCTCGCGATCGGCGGCCGTCGCGGCGGGCGATCGACGCCAAGGTCAAGGCGCTGTTGGAACTGGTGCAGCTCGAGGCGATGGCCGACCGCTATCCGGCCCAGCTCTCGGGCGGCCAGCGCCAGCGCGTGGCCTTGGCCCGGGCCCTGGCCGTCGAGCCGCGGGTGCTGTTGCTGGACGAACCCTTCGGCGCGCTGGACGCCAAGGTCCGCAAACAGCTGCGCGCCTGGCTGCGCCGTCTGCACGAGGAGATCCAGGTCACCAGCGTCTTCGTCACCCACGACCAGGACGAGGCTCTGGAAGTGGCCGACCGCGTCGTCGTCATGAACCGGGGCGGCGTCGAGCAGGTGGGCACGCCGGTCGAGGTCTTCCATCATCCCGCCACTGAGTTCGTGATGAACTTCCTGGGCGACGTCAACGTCTTCCACGGGCGCGTCGACGAGGGCAAGGTCTCCTTCGCCTCGGTGGTGCTCGACGACCCGGCGCAGCGCGCCGTCGGGGGACCGGCCCGGGTCTTCGTCAGGCCCCACGACCTGGAGATCGACGTCGCGCCCCACCACGGGCCGAGCCTCGAGGCCGTCGTCATCCACATCCACGCCGCCGGCCCGGTCGTGAACCTGGCCCTGCACGCCGCGACCGGCGAGACGGTCACCGCCGAGATTCCCCAGGCCCGCTACCGCGAACTGGGCATCGCCGCCGGCGACCGGGTCTTCGTGGCGCCCCGCGAGCTGCGCGTCTTCACCAACGACGAGCCGCGGGACCCTTCGGACTGAGGGGCAACTCGCCCTACCATCGCGGCATTTGCCGTGCTAAGATCTTCAGGTGCCCGGCTCTCGCCCGGATCGTTCCCCACTCGCCTGGAATAGTCCACCCGACTCGCCGGACGGGATCGTGACATGACGAGACAGGAGCCCATCCTCTGCTCCCGTTGCGAGGTGCGCCGACGCGGGATCTTCCGCGCCCTGGAGGACGAGCACTTCCCGATGCTGGACGCCGAGAAGTCGGTGGCCCACTTCCATCCCGGCCAGGTCCTCTGCGCCGAGGGCGCTCCGGGCGGACCGGTCTACTGCGTGCACCGCGGCCTGGTCAAGCTCCTGAAGACCGGCGACCGCGGCGAGTCCCAGATCCTGCGCCTGCTCGGCCCCACCGAGACGATCGGCGTGCGCACCCTGGTCGCCGACGACTCCTATCCGGCGACCGCGGTGGCCGCCGAGCGCACCGTGGTCTGCGTCATCCCCCGCGAGACCTTCCGGAAGCTGCTGCGGCGTTCGCAGGGGCTGAGCGGCGAGATCATGGCCCGGCTCTCGCGCGAGGTCCGGCAAGCCGAGGACAGGATGCTGGCCTTCACCCAGCGCTCGGCCCGGCGCCGGCTCGCCCACCTGCTGCTCTACATCGAGGAGCACGATCGGGAGCGGGGGGACGGCAGCATCCACCAGCTGCTGAAGCGCAAGGACCTGGCCAGGATGGTCGGCATGACGCCCGAGACCTTCTCGCGCCTGCTGCGTCAGTTCCGGGACCGGCGGCTGATCGAGGTCACGCGGCGGGAGATCCGGCTGCTGGATCGCGAGGGGGTGCGGCGCGTGGCCACCAAGGACGGGCTCTATATTGACGGGAATCAAGAATACTATTGACGACCGTCATTCACCGATATTCAGCAATCAGTTAGAATTACCTCTTCGAGTTCTCGCCTTGGGTCGTCCGCGCCCTCCCCGCGGCGCGGACCTTCCGGTATTGCAGATGATGGGGATGGTCGCTCGCTTCCCGTGATCGGGAGGAGAGCGCCGGGTGCATGGTTTTCAACCTGAGGGAGACGCAATCATGAAGAAACTGCTCATGATCCCGGCGGTGATCGCCGTCATGATCCTGGCCGGCGTCGCCGCGGCCCAGTGCCCGCATACGATGGGCTACTGGTCGACGCAGGACGGGACGATGCTCGGCGGCCGCGTCTCGGAGGCCTGGTGCGACCTGGCGACTCCGGGCGCCGGCGAGACGGGCAACACCGAGAACGCGCAATCCTGGGACGGCGCTGATCTGGGCACGCAGTGGAAGGCCTGGGGCATGGCCATCGACGCCGTCGGGCCGACGCTGATCGCGGACAACGTGATCGGCGGCAACGGCACCCGCACCTGGCGCACCAGCTACGTGGGCGGCCAGTTCTGGCTCTCGGCCGCCAACACCTGGGGCGACGGGGTGAACGACCTCTACGGCGACCTGACCAGCTACAACGTCGTTGCGACGAAGACCTACATCGGCGGCAACCTCGTGGGCGCGTCGGCGAACGTCGACTTCACCGGCAATTTCCCCGACTGCCCGGCCGCGAACGGCTGCGAGATCCGCTTCGCGATCGCCAACGCCCTCTTCGTCTGGGCCAGCGGCTTCCCCACGGGGATGCCCGCCGACTACCCGCCCTTCCTCTGCGACGCCAACGCGGGCGAGCTCTTCGACGCCTGCTGCATCGTGATGGAGATCTACTGCGTGATCGGGACCGAGGATTCGACCTGGGGCGCGGTGAAGGGCCTGTACCGCTGATCATCTCCCGAAAACCGTCGCCCGGAAACGCAGGGCCGGCTCCGCAGCAGCGGAGCCGGCCTCTTTTTCGGCGTCGTCGGCCGACGGTCAGCGGATCAGGGCCATCGGCAGGCTGCGCACCTCGCCGCCGGCCTCGAGCCGGCAGAAGTAGACGCCCGCGGCCGCGGCGCGGCCGGCGGCGTCCCGGCCGTCCCAACGCGCCTCGTGCGCGCCTTCCTGCTGCAAGGGCAGGTCCACGAGCACCCGCACCAGGCGTCCGGCGGCGTCGTGGATCGCCAGGCGCACCGGCACGTCGTCGGCCAGGTAGTAGTGCAGCACGGTGGCCGGGTTGAAGGGATTGGGGACGTTGGGCCGGATCGCGCAGATCCGACCGTCGGGCAGCGGGCCGCCGTCGCCGTCCCGGAAGCCGGTCGGGTCGCAGAGGCCCTGGGTGCAGGGCACGCCCAGGCCCATGAAGTTGCCGCCCATCTGCTGGCAGAGCGCCTGCGTCGTCTGCAGGCAGTAGGCGCCCGCGGGCTGGCAGCAGGCCCCATGCAGCGGGTTCTGCGGGTTCGGTTGGCCGGCGTACCAGGCGTCGAAGAGGTTCTGTTCGCGCCGGTTGTCCGCCCAGGCCACGTGGGCCGTGGCCGTGTCCACCGCCACGCCGATGTAGTCGCCGATCCAGAAGGCTCCCGGCGGCGCGGCGATGATCTGGTTGCTGACCGGGACGTTCGGCTGGAAGGCGGTAGCGCCCGGCGGCAGGGCAGCGAAGAAGGTCTCGATGTTGCGGTCCTGGGGGTCGTTGCGGCGGTCGTACCAGACGACGTCGACCGTGCCGTCGGGCTTGATGTCGCACCAGGGGTGGCTCTGGTCGCTGGCGCCGGGATCGTCGTTCACGCGCAGCGGCGGGTTCAGCCAGGTCGCCCCGCCGTCGGTGGATTCGGTGTAGAGGATGTCGCCCTCGTCGGGACCGAACATCAGCAGGTTGCCGTAGAGGTCGCCGGTGCCGTTGCGCTCGTCGCGGTAGAGGTAGCAGGCCACCGGGCCGTCTATGTGCGGGTACCACGAGTCGTTCAGGCCGGGCTGGTCGCCGACGTCGACGCGGTAGTCGGGCGTCGGCCAGGTGGCGCCGCCGTCGTTGGAGTGGTTGGCGTAGATGTCCCAGCCGCTGAAGGGCGCCGGGCCGTTGCGGTCGTCCATCCAGGTCACGTAGACGGCCGGCTGCCCGTCCGGTCCGCCCACGCAGAGCCGCGGATAGACCGAGTGGCTGGCGCCGAGGGGCGCGCCGGTGTCCACGCGGCGCTCGCCCTGCCAGACCGCGCCGCCGAAGATGGAGTAGTTGATGTAGATGTCGTCGTTGCCGCCGGGGTTGTTGCGGTCGCTCTCGTAGACCACGTAGACGTTGCCCTGGCCGCAGGCGATCTGCGGGTAGAAGTCGCGCGCGGCGCCGGCGTCGATGCGGGTGTCGAGATTCCAGCCGGACATCGTGTAGTTGATGGCCCAGTTGAAGTGGATGTCCTCGATGCCCGTGCGGCTGTCCACCCAGGCCGCGTAGACCTCGGAGCCCTGGCAGCAGATCTTGGGCCAGAAGGCCAGCTGGGAACCGGCGGGCGCGTTGTCCAGGCGGAGGGGGGACTGCCAGGCGAGGCCGCCGTTGTACGAGACGGAGGCGTAGATCAGGCTGCCCGCGCCGTCGGGGGTCTCTTCGGCCCAGACCACGTAGATCACGTCGGAGTTCATGCTGAAGACCGAGGCCACGTCGTGGCTCATCACCCGGTTGACGTTCGGCAGCCTCACCTCGCCGGCCAGCCAATTCACGCCGCCGTCGGTCGAGACGTTGGCGTAGAGGTCGGTGCTGCCGTTGAGCTGGTCCTCGAGCCAGACAACGCAAACGTGGCCCTGGGCGGCCGAAGTGACGATGGGCTCGCGGCAGACGCGGCCGTGAGAGTCCAGCGCCAGGGCCTGGGGCAGCCAGGTGGCGCCTTCGTCCTGCGAGCCGTTGAACCAGATCAGGTGCGTGTAGTCCACGCCGGCCCACTCGTCCCAGGTCACGTAGACGTGGGTGCCGCTGGACACGAGGTTCACGTTGTTGGCGCCGTGGTGGTCCATGGCTGGCTGCGTGGACAGGATCGTCTCGGGACCGGACCAGACCGGGGCGGTCACGCTGGACAGGGGCATGCGGTTGTAGAAGACGTCCGGCGGCAGCCCCCGCGAATCGCTCCAGGCGGCGTGCAGGTAGGCGCCGCCGTAGGCCAGGTTCGAGGCGCCGCTGGTCGGCGGCAGCAGCGACAGGTCGAAGGACGAGGGCATGTCGCCGACGTCCACGCGGGCCTCGCCGGCGGGACCGTTGTCCGGATCCGCGGCGAAGGCCACGCCGATGCGGTTCGGGTTCCCGGGGTCGACGGCCACCGACGGGTAGCTCAGGGCGAAGGTCGTGGGCTGCCCGGGCGGTCCCGTGAGGTCGGTCAGGGTCTGGGGGATGGCCCAGAAGGACAGGGCCCGCACGTCCGGCCCGAAGGTCACGCCGCCGTCGACGGAGCGGTCGACGACCAGGGTGCCCTGGTGCTGCATCCAGTAGGGGCTGTCGGTCCAGGCCGCGGTCACGCTGCCGTCGGCGCCGACGTCCAGGTCGGGCCAGAGCACGAGGTCGCCGGCGGCGTTGTCGTTGATCGGCAACGGCGGCGACCAGGTCGCGCCCTGGTCGAGCGAGCGCGAGAAGCAGGCGTCGCTGGGGCCGTTGATCCAGCCGGTGGCCGGCAGGTCGCGCTCCCAGACCACGTAGACGTTGCCGGCGTAGGGGCTGCCGGCGGCCATGTATCCGTCGGCCTCGACCTTGGGCTTGGTCTCCCAGGGCAGCGCCCCGGCGGGACCGGCCATCAGGCTGACCGCCACCGGCGCGCCGAAGTTCTGCGCTCCGTCGCCCGAGGCGGCGACGTAGATGCCTGAGTTGAGGTTGTTCGGTGGCCAGAAGTCGAACGACGACATGCAGGCGTAGACGAAGCCGGCCCGGTCCGAGGCCACCGAGGCGTCCAGGTTGTTCGGCCAGACCGGCGCCATCGGGGTGGCGCTGTCGAACCAGGTCAGCCCGTAGTCGGGGCTCCAGCTGGTGCCGACGCCGTTGAAGTTGAAGGGATCCTCATCGTAGCCGACGATCAGCAGATCGGGCGCGCCTGGCTGCAGGGGAGGATGGAGGACGATGCTGGTGGTGTGCTGGTCCAGGCCCGGCGGGTCCTGGTTGACCTGGACGTTGCCCGTGGCGGCTCCGGCCGCAAGCAGGAAGGCGGCGGCCAGGACGAAGGGCAGCGCCGTTCGCAGGCCGCGGGGTCCGTTCTCCATGACGAGAACTCGATTCCGGGCGACGCGTGGACGATGGGCGGCGCCATTCTAGCACCAAGCCCCGGCGCCGGGGGGATTTTTCGCTCGGGGGCCAGGCCGTCCGCGACCTCGATTCCTCGGCATCAGGTCTCGACGAACTCCAGCTCCTTCACTTCGGGGATCAGGCCGGCGGCGTGGGCGCGGTCGAGCAGCAGGCGGATCGCGGCGCGGCCCTTGTCGCCGTAGTCCAGGGTCCAGTGGTTGACGTACATGCCGACGAAGCGGTCGGCCAGGTCGACCTTCATGTCCCGGGCCCAGCCCAGGGCGTAGTCCAGGGCCTCCTCGCGGTGCTCCAGGCCGTAGCGGATGCTGTTCTCGAGGATCCGCGCGATCTCGGGCATGGCGTCGCCGTGGCGCTTGTGGATGGTGTTGGCGCCCAGGGGCAGGGGCAGGCCGCCGCTCAGCTCGTCCCACCACAGGCCCAGCTCCAGGCAGCTGTGCAGGCCCTGTTCGGCGTAGGTCAGCTGTCCCTCGTGGATGATCAGGCCGGCGTCGTGCTCGCCGGCGGCCACGCTGTCGATGATCTCGTCGAAGGGCACGACCGCCGGCTCGAAGTCGCCGATCGCCAGCCGCAGCTCGAGGTAGGCGCTGGTCATCAGGCCGGGCACGGCGATGCGGCGCCCGCGCAGGTCCCCGGGGGCCATGGGCTCGCGGGCGACCACCATCGGACCGTAGCGGTCGCCCATGCTCGCGCCCGAGGGCAGCAGGGCGTACTTGTCGGCCACGTAGGCGTAGGCGTG
>CAZLHO010000036.1:0-27085 GCA_964559455.1 uncultured Fibrobacteraceae bacterium
ACCTCGTTGAACGAGGGCTTCACGGGATCGGGCGGGTTGACGTCCTGCAGCACGACCTGCTCGACCTTGATGCCGGTCTCGTACTGGTCGCAGAGCTCCTGCAGGTCGACCTCGGCCTGCAGGGCGATCTCGGCGCGGCCGACGGTCAGCACCTCGTTGACGGTGCGGTCGCCGATGATCGCGCGCATCACCGCCTCGCTCATGTCGCGGAAGGTCTCCTCGACGTTGCGCACGCGGAAGAGATACTTGTAGGGGTCGACGACGCGGTACTGCACGACCCATTCGACGACGGCGGCGTTCAGGTCGCCGGTCAGGATGTTCGCCTCCTCGGCGAAGGAGCGCTGAGAGTAGGTCGAGCGCACGCCGGCCGTAGCCGTGCGGAAGCCGAACTCCTCCTTCAGCTGGCGCTGGATGGGCACCTTCATCACCCGCTCGACGCCCAGCGGCAGCTTGAAGTTCAGCCCCGGGTCGGTGCTGCGCACGTACTGGCCGAAGCGCAGGACGAGCCCCGACTCCTCGGGACCGACGGTGTAGAAGCTGGTGAAGACGACGATCACCACCAGCAGCACCACCGCCAGCCGCGCGATCAGGCGCGGCGACAGGTTGGGCAGGCGGATCTCGGGGATCTGCGGTCCGCCGCCGCCCTGGACGTTGCCGTTCATGGCATGCTCCTTTCGGAAGCCTCTCGATTATTCATCCATGGGTCCGGGCACACAGTACGACAACAGGCGGGCAGGGGAAACCGGAAAGGGAATCAGGCGCCGGCCCGCCACCACGTCGCCCAGCCCTTGTTGCGCACCGTCGCGCCCCGCGGCACCTGCCACAGGATCATCCCCGCGCCCAGCAGGTCGACGCAGGCGAAGAGGGCGTTGAGCAGGCTCAGGGTCACGACCAGCCGCGGCGGCGCGCCCAGGACTGCGCCCAGCAGCGGCGGCAGCAGCGACAGCGCGGTGAAGGGGGCCAGCAGCACCAGGAGGAAGCGGCCGCGGGGCATCGCGCGCAGGGACATGGCCCAGAAGGCCAGCTTCTGCGGCCAGAACCCCACCAGCAGGTCGCCGGCGGCCGGGAAGCCCGGCGCGAAGGCGGCGTGGATCAGTTCGTGGACCACGATCAGCAGCAACAGCCCGACCAGGAAGCCGGGGTCGCGGAAGGAGAAGTGCGCCCCGCCGGGGACGAGCCGCTCCCACAGGTTCCAGGTCGCCGCGAAGGCCGCGGCGGCGACCGGCAGCGCGGCGAGCTGCATCATCCAGGGCGACGGCTCCTTCAGGGCGGTCCAGCCGCCTTCCTCGGGATGGAAGTCCTCGGGCTCGGGCACGGGGCCGACGACCAGGCGCATGGCGTCTCCTTGGTTCAGCGAGCGTCAGGAGCGCAGGCAGCGCAGCGGCACCCAGCCGTGCGCGCCGGCGGCGGTCCGCACGAAGGCCCAGCCGCTCACGGCCTCGAGCACGGTCACGGTCTCGCCGACCGGCACGGCCAGCTCGCGCGCGTCGTAGTCGCGCTGCAGGACGCATTCGTCCCCGTCCAGCTCGACATAGGTCTCGGGCACCCAGCCGTCGTGCCCGTTCGGGGCCTCGCACCACAGCCAGCCCTCCCACTGGGTGGGCCGGCGCTCCCAGCGCAGGCGATCGCCGCCGCGCACGATCAGGGGCTGGCCCGGATCGGGCGCGTGGGCCACGGCGACGGTCAAGCGCAGGGGCTTCTGCCAGAAGCGGCGGGCGAGAAGGCGCAGCAGGCCCCGGACGACGTCGTAGCGGGGCGTCCGCGCGGCATAGGCGTCGTACTCCGGCCCGAAACGGACGCGGGCGTCGGCCTCCTCGTCCATCGCCTGACGGTGGTGGCCGTAGAGGGCGATCAGGGCCAGGACCGAGACGGCCAGGTGCTGGACGAGGGCCGCGAAACCCGCCGTCAGCAGCATGTAGCCCACGTACTGGGGGTGGCGGACGACGGCGTAGAGGCCGTGGTCGACCAGCCGGTTCGTCTCGTGGAAGGGGCGGCCGGGATCGGGCCGGCCGTGGCGGCGCAGGAGGATGAAAGGCGGCAGGTAGAAGAGCGGCGACAGCAGCAGGCAGGCAACGCCCAGGATCCTCAGCCACAGGATGCCGCCGTCGGCGGAGACGATGCCGCAGACGAAGACAGCCAGGGATCCGCCGAAGCCGATCCAGGACCAGAAGGTCGGGCGCCCGTCCGTGGTCATCGTCGTCCTCCGGGGCGGCGCCGGCGCTCAGTCGTAGGCCAGCCGCAACGGCTCGTCGACCAGGGTCGGCTCCAGGATCTCCCGCCAGCGGGGCGCGGTCCAGGTGCCCAGGTCGGCGTGGGTCGTGAAGTACTTCTGCGGGATCGGGTGCGTGCCGTAGACCACCTCGACGCCGTACTTCTTCTCGATGTAGTCGTGGAACTGCTTGATGCGCGGGCAGGGCGGGTAGCCCACGATCAGGCCCGTGGCCAGGTGCACGGCCCCGACCCCGTTCTTCATCATCTCGTCGACGGTGTACTCGACGTTGCCGCCGGGGCAGCCGTCGCAGCTGGTGTAGCCGGCGACCTCGACCTCCTGCCCGGCGTAGCGGGCGAAGGCCCCCTCGCGCTCGCGCAGGGCCCGGAAGCACTTGCCGCCGGCGCAGCGGCGATAGCGGTCGCAGATGATGATGCCGATCCTCTTCGTCTCGCTCATGAACACCTCCATGGACTTCAGCGTACGCGGCAATCGTAGTACGCGGCGGCCGAAGCCTCAAGGAATGTCGGGAACGGGGCGATAGGCGACGATGCGCGCCACTTCCAGCCGGAAGGGGCCGGCCTGTCCGTCGGCCAGCAGCAGGCCGACGCTGCGCACGGCGGCGGGATCCAGGGCGGGGGCCCCGGGCACGGGGCGGCCGCGGAAGGAGGACTCGAAGTCGGAGAACGGGATGCGGATGTCGGCCCACTCCCCCGCCGGCGGCGTGAAGAAGGCCCGGTAGGCGACGCCGTCGAAGGCGTCGTCGGTGCGCAGGCGCAGCTGGTAGCGGCGGCCGTCGCCCAGGGCGCGGACCGCCAGCGCGTCGCCGCCGGCGAAGCCGTAGTCGCCGGGTCGGGTGCGCACCGAGGCGAAGCCGCCGCGATTGGCCAGCGACAGCGCTCCCGCGAAGACGGCCGTGCCCTGGTCGGTGGCCGTCAGCCCGCCACGCGACTCGCCGCCCATGACGACGTCGTGGACGGGACGCCAGGCCTCGGCGGCCCCTGGCGCTGCGAAATCGATCAGCACGCGTTCGGTCACGGCATCCTCCCCGGTCGTGGCGGCCGTCGCCGCCAGGAGCGCGGCCAGCAACAGCGCCGACATGCTCGTTCTCACGGTCACGCCCCCCCCTTCATCCCTCGACCACAAGATCCAGCATTCCGGCGTGTCTGGCCAGCGCGGCTCGGGCGGCCTCGGCGTCGCGGGCGGCGTCGGTCTCCATGCGGAGCGACAGCACCTGCAACGCGCCCCGGCGGCGGACTGTCTTCAGATCGTAGCGGCCGACCAGCCGCTCGCCGGCCAGCACGGGCAGGCAGTAGTAGCCGTAGAGCCGCTTCGGCGCCGGCTTGAAGATCTCCAGGATCTGGTCGAAGTCGAAGAGCCGGCGCACCCGCGCGCGATCCCACAGCAGGGGGTCGAAGGGCGACAGCAGCACGCCGCGGTCGCCGCGGGGCCGCGCGGACTCCAGCCGCGCCGCCAGTTCGCGGTCTTGCGGACGGATCCAGCCCGGCGTGGCGCGGCCGCCCGGCGCGGCCAGGGCGCAGGACATCACGTCGCCGCGTTCGACCAGGCGGCCCAGGGCCGCCGACAACTCGTTCTTGCGGTTCTTCAGCCGCCAGGTCGCGGCCAGCGTGCCCGTGGTCGCCCAGCCGTGGCCGGCCAGGGCGCGCAGCAGCAAGACCGCCAGACCCTCGCCCAGCGGCAGCCTCCGGCGGCGCAGCGCGTCGGGGATCACGCGTTCGGCCAGGTCGTAGGTGCGGTGGAAGTTCGTGCGCTCGCGGATGGCCAGGTCGCCGCGCGACCACAGGGCGGTGGCCACCTTCTTCGTCAGCTTCAGATCCCACCAGCCGCGGCCGCCGGAGCCCTCCATGTCGACGGTGCGCAGCGGGCCCACGTCGCGGATGCGGCGCAGCAGGCCGCGGGCCACCTCGGGATGGGCGCCGATCAGATCGCCCCACCAGGGGTGGGCGCGGAAGTCGCGGCGACGGAAGGCGAAGGCGGGATAGAGCTCCAGGGGGATCCAGCTGGCCTCGTGGCCCCAGTACTCGAAGAGCGGCGCGCCGGGGCGCAGCAGCTCCTCGCCCACCGCGGGGTCCAGCCCGTCCAGCCGCGACATCAGCACCAGGGCGTGGCTGCGGGCGCCGGCGATCGAGACGGTGTCCAGCTGCAGGTAGCCGAAGCGCTCGACGACGGCCAGGGCCGCCGCGCGGGCGCGCTTGCCGCCGCCGGCGGCGCGGCGGGGCAGGCCGGTCCACTCGGGCTTGAGCAGGCCGGCCCGGGCCAGGGCCAGGCGGCGCGCCTCGCGGACGGAGATCGTTTCCACGCGCCTCATCCCTCCCAGCCGTAGAGCCGCAGATCGAGCCGCCCGCCGGGGCCGAAGACCACGCCCTCGTCCTCCAGCAGGAGCCGTTGCTCGCCGACGTCGTCGGAATCACCGCGCGGGCTGATGCGCCCCTGGGCGTTGACGACCCGATGCCAGGGCACGGCGCTGTCGGCCGGCAGGGACTTCAGGGCCCGCCCCACCAGACGCCACCGCCGCGGCAGCCCGGCCGCCTCGGCCACCCGGCCGTAGGTCGACACCCGGCCGGCGGGGATGGCCGTCACCGCGGCGTAGATGAGTTCGTGTTCCCAGCGGGGCTTCATGGCCGGACGATCATAACAGCCACAGGACGGCGGCGAAACCGGCGGCGGCCATGACGGCGAAGAGCAGCGCCCCCATGCCCAGGGCGGCCGCGCCCCGGCGCGCCACGCTGCGGAAATGCACCGACAGGCCCATGGCGGTCATCGCCATCAGGATGAAGAAGGAGCTGGCCCCGGCGGCCAGGCCGGCGACGCTCGCGGGCACGACGTCCAGGCCGTGGACCACCCCCGCGGCGACGAAGAGCAGCACGTAGACCGGGAAGCCGGCCGCCTCGCCCCCGGCGCCGCGGGTGCGGAAGCAGCCGGTCAGGACCAGCGAGACCGGCACCAGCATCAGCACCCGGGTCATCTTGACCAGGGTGCCGATCGCGCCCGCGGCGTCGCCCATCGCGAAGGCCGCGGCCAGGGCGTGGGCCACCCCGTGCAGGGTCAGGCCCGACCAGGCGCCGTACTGCGCCGCGTCCAGCAGCGACGTGCTCTTGGCCACCGCGGTGTAGACGATCACGCCCAGGGCGCCCAGGAAGCTGATCACGGCGACGGCGACCACCGGCTCCTCGTCGTCGGCGCCCACGCAGGGCGCCATCGCCACCACCGCCGAGGCCCCGCAGATGCTCGAGCCGACGCCGATCAGCGCCGCCAGCCGGGCGTCCAGCCCGAAGCGCCGCCCCAGCAGCCAGGCCAGCAGCAGGGTCGCGGCCACGTAGACGACGACCATCCCGAGCACGCGCGGCCCCAGGGCCAGCACCGCCCCGATGTCCAGCCTGAAGCCCAGCAGCACGATGCCGGCCTTCAGCACCTGTTTCAGCGAGAAGCGGACGCCGGGCCGCAGGCGGTCGCCCACCCCGACCGTGTTGGCGACCAGCATGCCCAGCACGATGGCGACGGTCAGCGCCTCCAGGCTCAGCGCGGGAGCGAGCAGGTCGCTCAGCAGCGAGGCCAGCAGCGAGACGGCCAGCACCAGGGCCAGGCCGGGCAGAACGAGCAGATGCTTCGACAAGGGGTGTCCTTCGCGTGGCGGGCGGCTAGAACTTCGGGCCGATGTTGAGGTAACCCAGGAAATCGTCGGCGCTGCCGTAGCTGCCGGTGAGCTCGATCGGCCCGAGGGGCGTCAGCAGGCCCAGGGTGACGCCGGCGCCGGTCTCGAAACGATCCCTCGAGAAGTCGAATTCCCACTCCCCGAAGGTATTGCCGGCGTTGGCCCGCAGCAAGAACACGGCTTTCGGTCCGATCCCGACCTGGGCCCCGACCTGCGCGAACTGGAAGTGCTCGCCGTAGAGCTGCTGATGGCGCAGGCCCAGGAAGCTGATCGGGGTCGATTCCCGCTCCAGCAGCAGGGCCGGCGTGTCGACGCCGCCGAGGATGAACTGGCCGTGCACGGGCAGGGCGCCGCCGGTCGTCGTCCCGCCCGCGACCTCGCCGATCAGGGTCACGCGGCGCCCGACGGGCGCATAGATCTTCAGGTCGAGATAGTGCCGCGAGAAGGTCCCCTCGCTGCCCAGCGCGCCCTCGGAGTATTCGTGCCGCGAATAGAAGGCGACCCCGCGGGTCGGGAAATAGGTGCGGTCGCGGCTGTCGAGGCCGAGGACCCCCACCAGCGACGTCAGGTTCTCGCGGTAGGGCGCCAGGGAGGGATCGACGACGTCGGGAGTCAGTTCGACCCACTCGCCGTGCAGGCCGACCCCCAGCCCGAACTTGCCGAAGAAGACGCCCCCGGCCAGGACCTCGCCGTAGAAGGCATCCACCTCGTACCTGGCGACGCGGTCGTCGCCGGCGTAGACGTCGACCTCCTCGTCCTGGTAGCCGAGCCGACTCGAGAGCGCCAGGCCGCGGCGGGGCAGGACGCGCACGAAATGCCTGGCCAGCAACTGGTTCCGTTCCCCCATGATCGCGTCGAAGCTGAGCAGCGAGCTGTGACCCACCTTGTTCCGGTAGAGCAGGTTGAAGATGGCCATCAAACGGTCGCGGCTGTCGTAGCGCAGGCCGAAGCGGAAATAGTCGTCGACCTTCTCGACGGCGACGATGCGCAGACGCGAGCCCTGGCCCAGGGGCTCGATGCGGTAGGTGACCCGCTCGAACATCCCGCTGTTGTAGATGCGGGCGACCCCCTCCTCGATGTCGGCGACCGCCAGCCGGGCGGGCGGGCGCAGGCGGCTCATGGCCAGCACGACCTGCGATTCGACTTCGCGCAGGCCGTCGACCGCGATGTCTTGAACCAGGAAGGTGTCCGGGACGGTCGGCCGCGCCGGGACGGGGCGACGCCCGGCCGGGTCCAGTCCCGCGGCCAGGGCGCAGAGCTCGGGCAAGGCCTCGCGGGCCGCGGCCTCCCCGGCGGCGATGATCTCCTCCATGCGCCCGAAGTCCAGCGAGGTGACCCCCTTGAGATCGGGGGAGATCAGCACGTCGCAGAGTTCACGCTGCTGCGCGTTGGTCTCGGCCCCGATGAAGCCGATGGCCTGCCCCAGGATCTCCATGAAGTTCCCCAGCTCGTCGCGCTCGGCCAGGGGCTTGCCGACGTCGACCCCGACGACCACGTCGGCGCCCAGCGCGATCACGTCCTGGACCGGGAAGTTCCTGCCCAGCATGCCGTCGACCAGCAGGCGGTCGCCGATATCGACCGGCGTGAAGGCCGAGGGGATGGACATGCTCGCCCGGATCGCCTCGGCGAGATCGCCGTGGTCCAGGACCACCGTCTCGCCGGTCACGATGTCGGTGGCGACGCAGACGAAGGGGATCGGGAAGGTGGAGAAGTCGTCGCGGTCGTGCACGGGCAGGAACAGGCGCGTCAGCAGGGTCGAGATCCTCTGCCCGGCGACCAGGCCCCTGGGCAGGCCGACCCCGGAACCGACGATGGGCAGCGAGACCATGTAGCGGTCTTCCATCGGCTTCTGCTCGAGCGGCCGGTCGCGACGCGGGATCCCGTCGTTGAAGAGATCGTTCCAGTCGGTCTGCAGCGCGATCGCCTCGATCTCCTGCACCGAGTAGCCGATCGCGTAGAGAGCGCCGACGATGCTGCCCATGCTGGTGCCGGAGACGAAATCGACGGGCACGTCCGCTTCCTCGAGCACCTTCAGCACGCCGATGTGCGCGAAGCCCTTGGCCCCGCCGCCGCTGAGGGCCAGACCCACCCGCGGGGACGAGGGCGCGGCCGACGACGTGGCCGCCGGCGCGAGCAGCAGCGCCAGAGAGAGGAAGATCGCGGCGGTCCTGGACATCGGAGGCTCCTCGCACGGCGTCGTGGTCCGAGGCGGCCGGGCTGCCGCCCGGGAGGCCACGAACGTAGCGGCCCCGGCGGGCCTTGGCAACCTGCGACGCGCCGCCGGCCGAGCCCGTCCTTGCCCCGGCCGGCGGACGGTGCTTTCGTAGGGAGCGGTCCGACATCCGCCGCTCACGAGAGGAAGCCCCATGCGCCGCAATCCGATCGCCTTGCCCATCCAGTCAGCGCTCGCCCTCTTTCTGACGGCCCTGCTGGCCGCCGCCGCCGGCGCCCAGGCCCCGACCGTCGCCAACGGCCCCGAACCGCGCGACGGCCGCGTGGTCCTGGACCTCGCCGAGCAGTGGCGCGTGGGCGGCGGCGACGACGACGAGAACTTCCTGGGGATCATCGGCGGGGCCTTCGGCGACGACGCGGGCAACGTCTACCTGGTCGACAACCAGCTGATCGAGGTCAAGGTCTACGGACCCGACGGCGCATTGCTGAACACCCTGGGCCGCCAGGGCGACGGGCCGGGCGAGGTGCGCAGCCTGAGCACCGCCTTGCTGATGCCCGACGGGACCCTGGGCCTGGTGCAGCCCTTCCCCGGGCGGGTCGTGACCGTGCAGCTGGACGGCACGCCGGGCACCTCGATGGTCCCCGGCCGCACCGACCCCACCGCGGGGGGCTTCATGAGCCTCACCACCGCCCTGAACCGCGGCGGCACCCTGGCCTTCAGCGGCATGGGGATGAGCCGCGACGGTGACAGCACGACCCGCACCCAGTTCCTGGGCTCCTTCGCCGCCGACGGCGCCCCGCGCAGCATCGTGCTGGAGAAGGTCGACGAACAGCGGCGCGGCTCACGGGAGGTCTCGGAGCTGGCGGACGATTTCGTCCACCTGCGCTTCGACGTCGGGCCCGAGGGCCGCTTCTTCGTGGCCCCCGAGCGCAACGTCTACCGCATCGACGTCTACGAGCCCGACGGCGCGCTCGTCCGTTCGTTCGGCAGGGAATTCGAGTCGGTGAAGCGCACGGCCGAGGAGAAGGCCCGCGCCGAGGACTTCCTGCAGCCCTGGCGCCGGCGCCGCGACCGGATGGAGTTCGTGACCGAGGACACCGAGCCCGACATCGTGCGCCTGCACGTGACCGACGAAGGCGAGACCTGGGTCCTGACCAGCCGAGGCGTGCGCGACCCGCAGCCCGGGGTGATGTGCGTCTTCGACGTCTTCGACGCGCAGGGGATCTTCGTGCGGCAGGCCGCCCTGGCCTGCGAGGGCGACGGCATCGTCGACGGCGTCTTCCCGGTGGGCGGCGACCGCTACCTGCTGGTCAAGGGCTACGCCGACGCCATCCGCACGCTCTACGGCACCATGGGCGACGAGGAGCCGGACGAGGATGGGGGAATGATGGAGATCATCTCGTACCGCGTGGCGGAGTGACGGCGGCGCAGGGGCTCAGATCCAGCGCCGCACCCGGCTGCTGTAGGTCGCGTAGGACTCGCCGAAGGTCCGGGCCATCATCGCCTCCTCGGCGGCGATGTAGAAGCGGTCGAAGAAGACGGCCAACGCGACGGCCACCAGCCAGGGAGTGGCGGAGCCGAAGAGGGTCGCCACGCCTGCGATGATCAGGGCCATCCCCAGGTACATGGGGTTGCGGCTGATCGCGAAGACGCCGTCGTCGATCAGGGCGCTGGACTCCTGGAAGGGCTTGACGGTCGTCTCTCGCCGCTTGAATGCGTTGTCGGCCTTGACGTTAAGCACGGAGCCCGCTACCAGGAGCAGCTAGGCCGCGTCCGAAAAACAGCCCGAAGCACGATCATCACGGTTCGACCGCCTGCGTGCGCCGGAAGTTCGTCGGGCTGACGACCGGGACGGCGTCCTTCCAGTTCCACCACTTCAGCAGTTCTGGCTCCAGGCGCTCGGCGGTGACGGCGTAGACGGCGCAGCGGAAGACATAGAGCACGCAGCGGTCGATCCTCTCGCCGCGCATCTCGCAGAGCTCCTCGAACATCCGCTCGGGATCCTGCCCGTGCAGGTCGGCCGGCTCGCGGAAGCCCAGGTCCCGCAGATCCTGCGACAGGCTGGGTCCGATACCGGCGAGTTCCTGCAGGGGGTCGGCGGGTTTGCGGCGGGCCATCGGACTCCTCCCGGGTTCAACGCGACTGCAGGACCTTGAGGACCTCGCCCGGGGTCATCCCGTTGCGGCCGGCGATGTCGCGCAAACGCTGGCCAGGCTCCGCGACGATGCCCGCGGCCGCCAACCTGGCGACGGCGGCCTGCGGGTCGTAGCCCCCGCGGGCGCAGATCTCGGCGAGCCGCATCCGCCCCAGGCCGGCGGCGGGAGGGCGGGCCTCGCCCCCGCCGTGCGTGGCATTCTCCTCCCCCCCCGCCACGATCACCTCGAAAAGCGCCTGCGGCGTCACACCGTTGGCCCGGGCGATGGTCAGCAGGTTCGCCTCGGGATCTACGGCCCGGAAGCCCGCGGCGCGCAACCGTTCCAGCGCAGGCTCCAGCTCGAAGCCCAGGCGGCCGGCCAGACTCGGCAGCGGAGACAGCTCGGCGTGTCCATAGGGCGGCTCGCCGTAACGCGCGCTGGCGGCGTCCTTGGCGACGGCGTTCAGGTCGGGTATCCACCGGAAGGGCGGCACCTGCAGCAGGGTCCCGACCAGCACGGCCAAGGTCAGCCCCAGGGCGACGGCGAAGTTCCGGTTGAAGACCACCCGGCGCCGGTCCCGGCTCTTCAGGTAGGTCAGGATGGGCCGCCAGTTGTAGACGACGTGGAAGACCGCCGCGATCAGCAGGAACAGCCCCAGATCCATGTGCAGGTCCGTCCACTGGTCCTTGGACAGGCCCCACATCGACCAGCCGGCCCAGTAGGCCACGCGACCGTGCGGCATGACGTACAGGATCACGCTGGTGACCAGCAGGAAGACGGTGACCAGCAGCAGGAAGAGCGAGACGATGCGGCGCAGGCTCATTCCCCCACCTGCCGCACGCAGTCGATCACGGTGCCGTCCACCCACTTGATGGCCGCGACGACCTTCTCGCCGGTCACCGGCGGCGCGGGCGGGCCGCCGCAGAGTTCGTCGACCTCGGCTTTGATCTCGCGGATGTCCCTGATGGGCAGGCTCGACCCGCGCACGGCGTCGATCAGGTCGCGGCGCTGCGGGTTGATGGCGATGCCGCGTTCGGTGACGATGACGTCGATCAGCTCGCCGGGGCCGCAGAGGGTGGTCACGCGGTCCATGATCACCGGGCTGCGGTTGCGGAAGCTGGGGATGGGCAGGATGGTGCACTTGCCGAAGAGGCAGTTCTGCCAGCCGCCGATGCCGTGCAGCAGCTTGCCGTCGCTGTGGGTGACGACGTTGGCGTTGAAGCCGACGTCGACCTCGGTGGCGCCCAGCACCACCGCGTCCAGCATGCCGGCGAAGTTGCCCTTGCCGTGCCAGTTGTAGCTGGTGAAGGGCGAGGTGTTGACGTGGCCGGGGTTCTCGCGCATCGAGCGCACGCCCTCCAGGTCGAAGGTCTGCCCGTCCAGGATGTAGTCGGTCAGGCCCTCCTCGAGCATCGCCACCAGGTACTCGGTCGAGCCGCCGCGCACGAAGCGGGCCTTGATCTTCCGCTCGCGCATCAGGTCGCGCAGGTAGATGGCGAAGGAGAGCGTGGTGCCGCCGGCGCCGGCCTGGAAGCTGAAGCCGTCGCGCACGATGCCCGCCTCGTCGCAGAAGCGCGCGGTGTACTCGGCGATCAGCAGCCGGTCGGGCGACTTGGTGAGCTGGGTGGTGCCCGAGACGATCTTGCTCGGGTCGCCGATGCTGTCCATGACCACGACCTGGTCCACGTTGTTGCCCTGGATCTGCCAGGGCACGCAGGGGAAATCGACCAGGTTGTCGGTGACCGCGATCACGTGGTCGGCGTAGATGCTGTCGGCCAGGGCGAAGCCCAGCAGGCCGCAGGCCGCGGGGCCGCGGTCGCCGGTGGCGTTGCCGAAGGCGTCGGCCGTGGGGGCGGCGATCACGGCGATGTCGATGTGCACCTCGCCGTCCTGGATCGCCTGCCAGCGGCCGCCGTGGCTGCGCAGCACGCCCATGCCGCGCATCTTGCCGCGCGTGCAGTAGTCGCCCAGCGGGCCGTTCATCGAGCCCTCGATGTGGTGCAGGACGCCGCTCTCCATCAGGTCGATCTGCGGCGCGTGGCAGGGGAAGGACGCCGACGGGAACCAGCGCAGGTCCTTCACGCCCAGCTCGGCGGCGGCGGCGAAGACGGCGTTGGCGACCAGGTCGCCGTTGCGCAGGTGGTGGTGCGACGAGATCGTCATGCCGTCGCGTAGGCCGGCGTTCTCCAGGGCGGTCCTGATGTCCTCGGTCGTCTTGTCCCCGTCGAAGGGGAACTCGCCGCAGCTGCGGATCGGCGGCGCGGCCTTGCGGCCGGAAGGCCGGTGCTTGTCGACTCCCTTGAAGGGGACGGACTCGACGCCGTTGACCGTCGCGGGCACCAGGCGGCCCGCCGCGTTCTCCACCAGCTTTGTCATCGTTCACTCCTGTGCGCGATTGCTTCCCGACGGCGCCCGCCGGCCTGGAAGGCCGACGTCCTGCATGGAAGTCTACATCGTGACGGCCCGGGCACAAATGCGATTTGCTAGGGTGCGGCGTAGAGGGGGGAATAGGGCGCCGCCGCGGCCTTGACCCACGCCAGCCTCAGGTTCGCGACCTGCCGCGAATGCAGCGCGTCGTGGGCGACCCAGGCGGCCAGCAGGTCGCCGGCGCGGAGGTCGCCGAGCAGGGCGTGGACGTGGACGTTGTCCCAGGCCGGGTCCTGCAGCCCGTGCAGCCACTCGAGGGATCGTTCGCGCTCCCGGCGGAACTCCGCCTTCACGGTCTCCAGGTCGCGCGAGGCGTAGTCCCGCTGACGGACCCAGGCCACCGGGTCGATGGACGGCCAGGGCTGCTCCGGGTCCTCCAGGGTCAGGGCCAGCCGCGCCCGGAAATCCTCCCGCTCCTCGTCCACGAGGTGGCAGAAGATCTCCAGCAGGCACCACTTCTCCGGCGCGGGACGCCAGAGGGCCTGCTCGCTCGTCATGGCACCGCAGATCGTGCCCAGGCAGTCGCCGTGAATGCGCAGCGCGCTGATCAGATCGTCGGGAAACATCGAACGATACCTCCTGCGGCGGCCCGGGGATCAGGTGTTGAGCCGCCATATGGCGTGATTGAGAAATGCCGCGAAGCCCACCCATACCAGGTAGGGCACCATGAGCAGACCGGCGGCGGCGCGCCGGCGCCAGAAGAGCACCGTGACCACGAGGATCGTCAGCCACAGCGCCAGGATCTCCGCCAAGGCCAGGCCCGGGCGGTGGAGTCCGAAGAAGAGCCAGGACCAGGCCGCGTTCAGCACGAGCTGGATCCCGTAGAGACCCAGCGAACGGCAGGCCAGCCGGAAGCCGCAATCCCGCCAGACGAGCCAGGCGGCCAAGGCCATCATCACGAAGAGCAGGTTCCAGACGATGGGAAAGGCGGAGTTCGGCGGGGTCCAGACCGGCTTGACGAGATCGACATACCAGGGTCCGGGCTTGAAGTAGGCTCCGACGGCGGCCACGGCCAACGAGGCCAGCAGCCAGCCCAACAGGCCGATCGTCGAGTTCCGGATGACGGAACCTCCCCTGGACGAGGAGTGGGGCGACGGAGGCGAGAACCTCTCGCCCTGAATCTTAATCGACCCTCGCCCCGGGAGCAAGCCGGGCCGGAAAGGGAGGGATCCTAGGGAGCGCGGGCGGCCAGGGCGGACAGCGCCTCGCCGTCGACCCGGAAGACGGTCCAGCCGTCCATGGGCCGCGCCCCCAGGCGGCGGTAGAAGCCGATGGCGGGCTCGTTCCAGTCCAGCACCGACCACTCGAAACGGCCGTAGCCGCGGTCGCGGGCCAGTCGGGCCAGAAACGCCAGCAGGGCGGCGCCCACCCCCCGGCCGCGGGCCGCGGGGCGGACGAAGAGGTCCTCGAGGTAGAGGCCCGGCCGGCCGACGAAGGTCGAGAAGTTGGGAAAGAAGAGGGCGAAGCCGACAGGTGCGCCGTCGAGCTCGGCGATCACGACCTCGGCCGCGGGGCGCTCGCCGAAGAGTGAGGCGCGCAGGGTCGTCTCGTCGGCGGCCACCTCGTCGGACATCTGCTCGTAGTCCGCCAGCTCGCGGATGAACGCCAGGACCAGCGGGGCGTCGTCCCCCGCCGCGAAGCGCAGCCGCAGACCGGGCACCGGGGTCGGAAAGGTCGCGGTCACGGCATCTCCTCGGCCGCGGCGTCGTTCGGCAGGCTGGTGCGCGACTTCTGCAGCCTCTTCAGGAAGGGTTTGTGGAGGAAGCTCCGCTCGTCCAGGGCGCAGAGCCGCTCGAACATCGGCCGGGTCACGGTGAAGGCCATGATGTCGGCCGGCAGATGCTGGCGCATGGCGATGTCGGTGGCGCCGATGATCGCCTGGGGCGCGTCGATGTTCCGGAAGAGCGGCGCCAGCTGCATGCAGCCCGAGCCGAAGGGGGCCAGCACCGGCGGCGGATCGTCGGGCGCGGCGTCGTACTGGGCGCCGGTGGCCAGCACGCTCAGCCTGTCCGGGTCGACCCAGAAGGTCACCGTGCGCAGGTGCTCGTACTGGAAATCGCGCAGCGGGCCCACGACGACCGTGTCGTTCCTCCGCTCGTAGGGACGGTGGTCGTCGATCCAGCGCTCCATCAGGGCCGACGAGGCCTTCAGGCCCTCGGTCTCGGCCAGGAACTTCACGAAGCTCTCGCGGTCGCGGGTCTCGAGCCCGCAGACCCAGCGGCCCGCGCCCGGGCAGCCGTAGTCGTCGCGGGTCAGGCGCACGCTGCGGCCCTGCAGCCAATCCTCGTAGTGGGCGAAGAGGCAGTGGTCCAGGTCAACGAAGGGCCCGAAGGGCTCGGGGTCCGGCGTGTCGTAGAAAGCGACCAGCGGCGTCGTCACGCCGACCGCGGCGCAGAGGGGGCGATGGTCCGGCTGCATGGGCATCTCCTCGTTCGTCGAGTTCCGTCGGCGGCTCACCTGCCCGCCGAGGTCGCGGCCGTCACCGCGGGGATCATCACGCAGACGGCGACCGCCGCCCGGGCGGCCTGGATCGCCTCCTTGGCGGCCTTGGCCAGCGCTTCGCCCTCGGCGATCTGCTTCAGGCGGTCCTTGCGCCGCTTCAGGTCGTCCTTGTCGAAGACGTTCTTCAGGACCCGGCCCTGGTGGGCCAGCGCCACGAGCACGGTGGTCTGCGGCTCGAGGTCGCGGGAGCTGCTGAAGATCGCCTTGCGCAGCCGCGCGACCAGGGCCCGCTCGGGCCGCGGGTCGACCTGGGGAAAGATGCGCCGGTTGAAGACCCACAGCACCTTGTCCCGGTCGGCGCGCAGGATGCCGCGGTCGCACAGGCCTTCGGCCGTGCGGTGCTTCAGCCGCTTGAGGTGCCCGAAGCGCTGCACCCAGGTCTTCAGCGCGGCGCGGCGCTTGGCGTCCTTCAGCTTGGCCAGGCATTCGTCCAGCAGCGGGTCGCCGGTGGGCTTCGTGTCGACCAGGTCGACCATCTTCTTGTTCTTCTTGACCTCGTCGATGCGCACGCGGCCGGCGAGCAGCAGCTCGGCCAGCAGGGCCGCGCCCAGCACGAAGTCGAACTGCTCGTGCGCGGCCACGGTGCCCTTCTCGTCGCGCAGGGCCAGGAGCATCAGCTCCTCGTGAAGATGCAGCGGTGAAGTATCCATCATGGTCCCTCCTCACTTGGACAGGATGCCTCCCAATCGGATCATTGTCGGGCACGATGGCCGGTAATTCAAGACGCGGGCCGGCATGTCCATAGGACCGTCAGTTCCTCCCGCGGGATCCAATCCCGGAACTCGGCGCCGAAGATCATCCCGTCATCGGCCGACCCGAGCGGCCTGAGCCGCGGAGTGAAACCTTGGATCTCGCAGTTTTCCGGAGCAACGACCTTGATGACGGCCCGGCGCAAGGGGCGCGGCCAGGTCCGGGCGGTGGTCAACAGGTAGACGGCCCGATTCTTCGCCGTCGACTGGGAATAGGCCAGACGGACCGAGAACCGTCCGACACCGAGGTCGGACGGCGGGGTCCAGAGCCACCGCCCAACCTCGACGCTCAATTCCAGGTGCTCCCGGCGACCGTCGGGAAGGACCAGAGCGGCCTCCAGCAGTTCCGGAACGCCGAGATCCTCGTCCAGGGGGAAGGGGAAGAGGATCCCGGTCGCCCCCCCCTCCGGAACGAGCCGGAATTCATAATCGGCCTCGACGGTGAACGAACCCTCGGCCGGACGCAGCACGATCGTCTCGGCATCGAAGAGCCAGCCGGCGGCCCAGGTCGCGGGAGCGCCCGCCGCAAGAACGAGGGCCGGCAACAAGACGGCGGCGCCGCGGCTCAAGGCCGCCACTCCCGTGCCAGGCTTTCGAGGATTGCGAAGATCTCGGGGCTGCGGTACGCCGCAGCAGCGACTCGCCGGATGGAGGACCGATCGGTCGCGACGACCTGATCGCCGCCGTAGAAGGACAGCCCGACCCGACCTCCCCCTGCGAACTCGAGCACGACTTCGTCATCCTGCGCGAAGTCGAACCTCTCGACGAAGACCGCTCGATCGAGCAGGGCCCAAATCCGGTCGATCTCCTCGTCGCCGAGCTCGCGGTCGGGCCTGTCTTCCGGATCGACGGTGCGCATCAAGTTGACGTTCCGACCGCGGACGACGTCGGACCGGGTCTTGAGGAAGCGAGGAGGGCCTTCCCACTCTTCGGAGACTTCGAAGAAGCGGCAGGACGTGGGATCCTCCAGTCTCATCCGGGCGATGCGCACGAGCCGACGATGCTCCGGGTCGAGATCCTCACGCGCCAACAGCCGGTCGAACCAGGGCTTCGCATCGCAGTCCTGCCACAGCGCCAGCTCCTCGGCGGCGGCCACGCGCATCCGGTCGATGGCTTCCTTCACGAATTCCTCCGGGCCCATGATCCTCATGGTGCCATCTGGCGGAGCCAACTCGATGTCCGCCACCAGCCACTCCCGGAGGTTCGCCAGCATCAGGGCGCCCAGTTCCTCGTCGGAGCGCTCGCGGAACAGATCCTGGATCTCGCCGTCGATGCAGTAATCGACCCACTGAGCCGCCAACATGTAGGGGGCGAAGAGCTCGAACTCATCGTGGAAAGCCCTGTGCAGATCCTCACCGAAGAGGTTCCGGGACAGGCCGTAACGGCCGAAATACTCCACCATCTGCTCGGGGTCGGAGCAGCTCTTGTCCTCGACGATCTCCTCCGCCAGCCGTTGCATCGCTTCGACGGTCTCGGTGTCGACGGGGTTGGCCGCCGTGGGGACGGCGGCCAGCAGGACCAAGCAAGCCATCAATAGGGATGATTTCATCGCGGCCCCCTCGGATAACCAATGGCGATACAGATCAGGATACGGAGCTTTGCCAAGCCGCGACACCTCTCACTCCGGCCACAGCCACCCGAAGACGCCCGCGGTGACCAGGCCGTAGACCACGCCGTCGACGACGTGCATCAGGGTGTTCCGCCAGGGCTTGCCCTTCCAGATCGAGTCGGGCACGTGGGTGACGGCGTAGGCCAGCACGGCCACGGCCCCGGCCACGCGGAAGACGCGGCGGTAGTCGGCGCCCGGGCCGACGGCCAGGTTCGTGACGTAGGCGACGAAGACGCTCACCAGCAGCGAGAAGAGGAACCACTGCACCAGGCTGGGCGCCATCTTCCACCGGCCGCTGGGCATGATGGTCATGAACCCGACCGGGCCGCTTTCGAACTTGGCGATCATCTCCGGTTCGTTCATCTCCCTGTGGCCTTCGGCGTGGGGGAAAATGTACTCGCCGGGCGAGAAGCCGCCGGCCCGCATGGCCTGCAACACGTTGTCCTCGCCGGGAATCTCCTGATACTCGGCCTTGTGATAACGGAAGGCCATGTGCAGGACGCTGCTGACGACGAAGACGAAGACGGCCGAGAGCAGGATCGGCAGCCAGAGGGCGGAAAGGAACTCCATGGTCGTCCTCCCTGGTCGTTGTGGGCGAGAATGCGACGGGCCCGCCCGGAGACGGACCCGCGCCCAGACTAGACGACGAAGTCGGTCCGCATCAAGCGCGGATGGCGGCGCAGGCCGGGCGCGCTCGATGCGCCGGGCCGGGTCGCGGCGGACGGCCAGGTCTTCGGGCAGGCTCTGGTGTTGTCCGTATCCACTCATCCGGCGCGACGGTCCGCGCCCGCCGCTCGCATCAGCGCATACAGCTTCACAACGTCATGATTTGCGTGGACATCACCGAATATTTGGATTATCCTCCACAACATGAACGATTTGCAGAAAACACTGCAACGCATTCAAGAAATTAGACTTATCGACATGTTGGCCCGCCATCCGGTGGTAGTCGTCCATGGCGCCCGCCAGGTCGGCAAGACGACCCTCTGCCTGCGACCCGCCATCGCCTCGGGAAGGCTCTACAAGAATCTGGACGACCTCAACGATCTCGACACCGCCCGCCACGACCCGGCCACTTTCACCGAAGCCGGCGCGCGCATGACGATCGACGAGGTCCAGCGCTGCCCCGAGCTCATGCTGGCCATCAAGGCCGCCGTGGATCGGGATCGCCGGCCGGGACGATTCCTGTTGACCGGGTCGGCCGATCTGCTGGTCATGGAACGAGTCGCCGAGAATCTGGCCGGGCGCGCCGTCTATCTGCCGATGCCGCCTTTGACGCTCGGCGAGTTCGAGGGGGAACCGCCTCGTGGACTGATCGCTGCGCTGCTGGACGCTCCCGACGCCGAGACCGCGCTGGCGATCGCGAAAGCGGCGCCGAAGCGTCCCGTCCCGGACCTGGCGGCGATCGTGGCCGCGGGCGGGCTGCCCGTTCCCGCGCTGTCCCGGGACCCGGAAACGCGCAGCCAATGGTACGACGGCTACATCATGACCTATCTCGAACGGGACGTGCGCAACTTGTCCGCTGTCGGCAGTCTGCCGGACTTCCAGCGGCTGATGAGGGCGGTGGCCCTGCGCACGGGACAGACGCTGAACGTCGCAGCCCTGGCCAAGGATGTGGCCATGACGACGGCCTCAGCGAGGCGTTACCTGGGGCTGCTGGAGCAGACCTTCCAGCTGCTGAGGGTGCCGGCCTACGCCGTGAACCGCGGCAAACGGCTGGTGAAATCCCCGAAGATCTACTGGGCCGATACGGGACTGGCCGTCCATCTGGCGGGATTGGGCGACGCCGGAAGCCTGCCCGGGGAGAGGGAGTGGGGCGCCCTGGTCGAGACCCTCGTCGCGATCCATCTCCACGCCCTTGCTTCGCTGATCTCTCCGCGGCCGCGTCTCCATCACTGGCGCACGTCGACGGGCCGGGAAGTGGATCTCGTGATCGAACGCGGGCGGGCCCTGTTGCCGATCGAGATCAAGACCGGATCCCGGCCCTCACCGCGCGACGCTGCCGGGCTGAAGGTATTCCTCGACCACTATCCGAACGCCCGGCTGGGAATCCTGGCCTGCCGCTGCGACGAGCCCCGGCGACTGACCCGACGAACCCTGGCCCTGCCCCTCGAAACTCTCCTGAGAGGCTGAACCGGCTCAATCCGCCGGGGCCTTCCTCCAGACCACGAAGCTCTTCTCGGGCACGCCCAGGCGGGCGGCGATGCGCGGGCACTTGGCGGTCAGCAGGAAGCAGGTGCTGCGGGGCAGGTCGATCAGGCCCTCGAGGTTGCCCTGGCCCTTGGCGATCACGACGTCGGCCGCGAGGAAAGCCTCGCGGAACTCCGGCGAGGCGCTGTCCCAGAGCACGCCCGGGGCGTCGTCGCCGGTCGTGAGCAGGCGGGCGCGGCGGTCCAGGCCGACCAGGCGGGCGTCGTCCAGGGTGGCGTCGTTGATCACCGGGCCGCCGCGCACGGCGAAGGCCAGGCCGGGATGGTCCAGGGTCTCGACGAGCAGGGCGTCGAGCACGATCTCGCCCGCGTTGTCGCCGACGTAGAGCACCGAGCCGGCGCCGGCCAGCTCGTCGCGCAGCGCATCGACGTCGTCGATCGCCAGGTCGGCCTCCAGCACCCGGCGCAGCGATTCGTCGACGTCCAGCAGCCGGCGCGCCCCGAAGTCGACGACGTTGCCGGCCACGGCCAGCCGCACCGCCGTGGCGAAGGGGTCGGCCGAGGCCGCGATGCTCGCGCGCAGCCCGGGCAGCCGGGCCATCATGGCCTCGTTGCCGGCGCGCTTGATCTCGCGGTAGGGATCGGGGTCGTCCAGCTCGGCGCGCAGCTGCCGGTGCAGCTCCCGGCCCAGGGCGGGCGGCGACTGGGAGTAGTCGGCGTCGGCCAGGTAGGCCAGGGTGCGGCGCATCAGGGCCTCGGCGCGCTCGGGCGACAGGCCGGACTTCTCGGCCAGACGGTGGCAGCTCTGCACCGTGCAGGGGATGCATTCGGGGGCGACGCGCATGAGCGGACTCCTCACTACAATAGGCCAAGCTTCTGCCGAGCGACGACACCGGCAGCCTTCAGGAGCGGGTAGCCCGCCGGCGACGCGGTCATCAGGGGGTGGGTCCCGATCTGCGAGGTCAGGACGCCGTTGATGTCCATCCGGTTCTGGATGATGAAACCCAGGGTGTTCGTCAGCTCGCCCACCGACAGCCCACCGCGAACCTCGCCGCCCAGGATGACGCCCGACTCGCGGCCGACGATCAGCTTGACCATCTGCTTCTTCGTGCCGGGCAGGGTGCCGGGATGCTTGTCCATGCCCTCGAAGGAACCGACGATGATATCGAAGCCCTCTTCGCGCGCCCGGGTTTCGGTCAGCCCCGCGACGCCGAAGCCGGTGTCGCCGATGGCGGTCGAGAAGATCGAAATCGTGCCACTGAAGGTCTTCACGGCCGACAGTTTGTAGAGGTTGATGCCTGCCGTACGCCCCTCGGCGCAGGCAGTCGAGGCCAGCATGACCGGGCTGGGCTTGCGGGTGACGAAATCGGTCTTCTCGGCGCAGTCGCCGACGGCGAAGACGTCGGAATCGCCGGTACGCATGTACTCGTCCACCCTGATGAAGCCCTGCGGGCCGACTTCCAGGCCCGACTCCGACGCCAGCGTCGAGTTGGGGAGATAGCCGACCGAGAGCACGACGGCGTCGGCCTCGAGCGTCGAGCCGTCCTCCAACAGCACGCCGGACGCCCTGTCGTCGCCAAGGATCTCCTTCACGCCGACGCCGGTGCGGATGTCGACGCCGCGGTCTGCCAGGATCTCGCGCGCCGATTCGGCGACATCGGCGTCGAACGCCAGGCCCAGGATCTGCGGCAGCTTCTCGACCAGCACGACTTCCTTGCCGGCCCGGACCAGCTCGTCGGAGATCTCGACGCCGATAAAGCCGGCGCCGATGGTCACGATGCGCCGGCAGTCCTTCAGCTCCCGCTGCATCCCGTCCAGGTAGACCTTGTTCTTGGGGACGGTGAAGACGTTGGGCAAGTCGGCGCCCTTCAGCCATGCCGGCACGTTGGGCGTCGAGCCGGTGGCCAGCACCAGCTTGTCGTAGACGATCCCGTCCCCGTCCTCCAGACGGCAGACCTTGGCCGCACGGTCGACGGCGACGACGCGGCCGATCTTCAGCTCGACGCCGACGTCCTCGAACATCCTGTTCGAAGGCATGATGTCGTTCTCGGTCGATTCCACGGTCGAGAAGACGTAGGGGATCCCGCAGGGAACCAGGGTCTTCTCCTCGGGCCGGACCACGGTCACGGTCTTGTCGGGGTTGGCGTACTTCGCGGTCGTGGCGGCCACAAGGCCGGCGGCGCTGCTGCCGATCACCAACACGTCGGTGTTCTTCATCATGTATCTCCCGGCTGATCTGTGAACATTGCGGGCGTGCGATCGATCGGCGCGGGAGGAACATGGCGGGCGGAACCGGTCATGCGTCTGCGTCGCGAAGGTCGTCCCGGATTCGAGCCATGGCAAACGTAGGCACCGAGCGGGCCATGTCAAATGGGCGCGCCCCGGGGGCCGGGGGCTCCAACTACAGTTCGTAGACCTTGTCGTAGCGCACGGCCTCGATGTCCTTCACGCCGATCCCGCGCAGGACCGTCTCGAGATGGGCCTGGGGTTCGGGCTCGCCGTGCACCAGGAAGATCTTGCGCAGCTTCTTCAGGTCCAGCCTGGCCACGTAGTCCCGCAGCTCGCCGTAGTCGGCGTGGGCGCTGAAGGCGTCGATCTCCTCGATGCGCGCCTTGACGTCGAAGTTCTCGTCGAAGATCCGCACCTGCTTCTGCCGTTCCTGCAGCCGCCGCCCGAGCGTATGCGCGGCCATGTAGCCCACGATCAGGATGGTGGTCTTCGGGTCCTCGATGTTGTTGGCCAGGTGGTGGCGGATGCGGCCGGCCTCGCACATGCCGTTGGCCGAGATCACGATCGCCGGGCCCGACTCCTCGTTGATGCGCTTGGAGTCGGCCACGCTGGTGGTGTAGCGCAGGGCGTCGAAGCCGAAGGGGTTCTCGTGGTGGTCCAGGAAGTCGCGCTTGGTCTCGGGGTCGTAGCATTCGGGATGGACGCGGAAGATGGAGGTGGCGTTGGTGGCCATGGGACTGTCGACGTAGACCGGCACCTGCGGGATGCGGCCCTTAACGGCCAGCAGGTGCAGGTGGTAGACCAGCTCCTGGGTGCGGCCGACGGCGAAGGCGGGGATCAGCAGCTTGCCGCCGGCCTTGGCGGTGCTGCGCACGATCTCGGCCAGGCGCTCGATCGCGTCGTCGGAGGGCTCGTGCAGCCGGTCGCCGTAGGTGCTCTCGAGGACCAGGTAGTCGGGGTCGGGCACCAGGTCGGGGTCGCGGATGATCGCCTTGCCCTTGCGCCCGACGTCGCCGGAGAAGACCACGCGCAGCTCGCGGTCGCCGTCGCGGACGTCGAGCACCGCCATCGCCGAGCCCAGGATATGCCCCGCGTCGACGAAGGTCAGCTGCGCCTCCGGCGCGATGAAGAGCGGCCGGCGGTAGCTGATGGTCACGAACTGGTCGCCCGCCTTCTGGACGTCGGTCTCGTCGTAGAGCGGCTCGTCGTCGAAGCGCACCCCGGCCCGGCGTTTCCTCTTCTGCAGGAACTCGATGTCCCGGGCCTGGATGTGCGCGCTGTCCATCATGATCAGCATGGCCAGGTCGCGGGTGGCCGGGGTGGCGTAGATGTTGCCCGCGTAGCCGCCCTTGGGCAGCAGGGGCATCATGCCGCTGTGGTCGTAGTGGGCGTGGGTCAGCACGACCGCGTCGACGGCGCTGATGTCCTTCGCCGTCGCCCGGTTCTTGGCGTCGGCCTCCTGCCGCTTGCCCTGGAAGGCCCCGCAGTCGATCTGCAGGGTGGCGTCGCCGACCTCGAGGTAATGGCGCGAGCCGGTGACCTCGCCGGCGCCGCCGCGGGAATGCAGTCTGATGGCCATGGGTACTCCCGGAGTCGAAAGGGCGCCCCGAACAGGAACCGACAGTGAAGACCAATGTCACGGAAGAGCGGACGGATGGCAAGCGCGGCCGAGCGGCTCCGATCACCGCACCGCCTCGATCACCCCCAGGCGTTCGACGTAGCGCCGGCCCGGGCGCGCCGGCGTGGGCAGCGGCACCTCGGCGCCCACGGTGAAGCCGGCCTCGGCCAGCTGGGCGCGGACCTCGGCGGAGGTCGGGAAGGCGTAGCCAGGGTCGGCCAGGGAGCCGCTGAACGCCCACTGCACCCGGCAGGCCGGAGCGACGCCGGGCGCCGGGGCGAACTGGTCCACGACGAAGAAGCGGCCGCCGTCGGGCAGGGCCGCCCGGACCTTGCGGAAGAGCTCCGCGCCGTAGACGCCGACGTCGCATTCCAGGACGACGTCGCAGCCCTCGGGCAGGGGATCGGCCAGGAAGTCGGCCGGGTGGAAGTCGAGGCGGCCGGCGGTCCCGAAACCGGCGGCCACTTCGCGGCCCGCGGCGCAGACGGTCGCGATGTCCACGACCACGGCCGTCAACTGCGGGTGGCGGCAGAGCAGGCCGGCGGCCAGCACGCCCGAACCGCCGCCCAGGTCCATCAGGCGCGTCGCCCCGGACAGGTCCAGGAAGTCGGCCAGGTCGTCGGCCAGCGGGGCGTGGATGTCGGCGAGCATGCGGGTGAAGCTGGCGGCCCGGTCGGGGTCGGCGGCCATGGCCGCAACGTACTCGCCGTGCGCGCCGCCGACGGCGCCGGGCAGGGGCCCCGCCACGCTCAGACCGTCGTGCAGGTCGCAGTAGGCGGGCAGGCGCTCGGCGACCTCCTCGGCCAGCAGGGCCCAGGTCCCGGGCGCATAGGCGTCCAGGATCGCGGCCTGTGCAACCGCCGTCAGGCTGTAACCCTCCGGAGACAGCACCAGAAGTCCGGCCCCCTCCAACAGTTGCAGCCAGTAACCGCAACGGTGCAGCGGCACGTCCATGGCCTCGGAGACAGCCGCGACGTCGCGCGGGCCGTCGGCCAGCAGGGTGAACAGTCCCCGGCGCAGGGCCGCGCCCAGGGCGGCGGCCGTGCCGGCGCTCTCGAGCAGAGCCAGCGCGTCCTCGGTCGATTCGATGTGCATGGAGCCCCCCCCAGGGTCGTGGCGACCGGGCGATCAGATGAACAGATGATATCAGGAATCCGGGAGCGGGATCAAGGCGGGCGCCGCGGCTCAGGCGGCCTCGGCCTGGCGGCTGCGGCTGCAGCGCTGGGCGCTATCGATGTCGGTGACCAGCAGATACATGAAGTAGTAGAGGACGACCGCGGCGGCCTGGGCCGTCAGCACGCGGTTGTCGGCCAGGATCAGCTGGTTCAGGTTTTCGGCGCGCCAGAACGTGAAGTAGGCCATCTGGGCCAGGAAGGCGGTGCCCAGACAGAGCAGCCACCAGAAGACCACCAGCACGCCCTGCCCGGCGGAACGCCAGTTCTCGGGCGCGCGGCTGGCCCGCCGCAGCTCCTTCACGGCCATGTACGGACGCCAGACGTTGACGATGGGGATCAGGAACGACCCCACCGCCATGACCGGCGTGTGGAACATGCCGGCCGCGCCCAGGGCCCGGGCGTTGCCGTTCGCCAGGTAGATCCAGTAGAGGAAGAGCAGCCAGACGGCCGAATTCCCGATCAGCTGCAGGATGCCGACCAGGCCCTGCAGGGCGTCGGTGGTGCCGGCCAGTTCCATGACGATATCGGCGTCGGTGTAGCGGCCGCCCAGCAGGTCGCGGATGAACTGGACCTCGAGGGCGTTGACCACGATGCCGGCGGACGACAGCACCATGGCGACGATGATGGCCATCCGGAGCCAGGAGATCAGGCGCGCGGGGTTGTGATAGTCCGGAGCCTGCACCGCGGGAGCCTTTCGCCGGTCGCGGCCGAAGATGAAAGCCGCGAGTCGTTTATCATTATTCATCAATGATTATATCAGATAATCAACGCAAGAACGAGGGCGAGGGCAAGAGAGGGCCCGAAGAAGGGCGAAAACGGCGGGAAATGGGCCCCGGCCGGCGGCGGGCCGGCCGGGGCGGACGGAACAGCTCAGCCCTGGATCTTGGCCAGGACGTGGTCCATGACCGCGCCGTGCTCGTGCTGGGGACTGAAGAGGATGACCTCGGCGTCGGCGTCGGCGCGCACCGTGTGGCCGGGCGGCCAGTAGAAGAGGTCGCCGCCGGCGACCTTCTCCTGCGTCCCGTCGGCGAAGTCGACAGTCATCGCGCCCTCGATCAGGTAGCCCCAGTGCGGCGACTGGCAAAGGTCGTTCTCGAGGCCCTGGAGCAGCGGCCCGAGGTCGGCGCCGGCGGCCAGCGAGAAGTACTCGCCGCCGATCATGCCATACCCCTTCGCGTCGCCGAAATCGGTCTTCTGGCGGGCGACGGCGCCGGGCGCGTCGATCTTGACCGGGATGTCGTTCTTGGCGATCCGCATGGCTCTATCCTTTCGATCCGTGAGAGACATTAAACAGGACAAACAATGTCTCATATAAGGAGCGAAAGGTCAACGCGGATCGTCCGAAAAGATCTCCCCGGGGTCGAGGATCAGGTAGGTCAACAGGCCCAGCGCGCCAGCGACCCGGCCCGTGACGACCTCCCCCGAGCGCAGCGCGACCCGGACCATCTGGCCCGGTTCGACCTTCTCGACGGCCTGGCCGGCGGGCGCGGCCGGGTCGTCGCTCGGCAGCGCGGCCAGCCGGTAGCCGGAGCAGCCGGAGACGAAGGCGCAGAGGGTCAGCAGCCAGAAGACGCGGCGGATCATACCCTTCAACTTCCACTGTAGGAGTAATCGTGGGTGGCACAGTCGATTATGGCCCAGACCACCCAAGCGGCCGCCACGGCCACGACCACGACGAAGCCCTTCGTCAGCGCCGTGCCCTTGCTGATCTCGACGGACTCGACATCGCGCAGCGCCAGGACACGGGTCTCTCTCGGGCCCACCTCGTCAGGCGCGAGAACCAGTTCCTCGCCGGTGATGCGGCTGACCTTGCCCTTGTGCGCCTCCCCCGTGTTCATCGTCACCCGAACCAGCGAGCCGGGGCCGACGACCGCTACGGAATCCGCCGGCGCAGCGGTGCCATCGCCGCCCGGCAACGCGGCCAGCCGGTAGCCGGAGCAGCCGGAGACGAAGGCGCAGAGGGTCAGCAGCCAGAAGATGCGATGCAAGGTGTTCATGAAGGCTCCCGGGGGATCGGGGAAGATCGCTCCCGCATCGGTCAGTTGTTGAGCCGGTGCATATCGGCCAAGGCGAGGTAGAGCAAGGCTATCCCCAAGACGACCGTCACCATCAGCACCTTCGTCCCCGGTTTGGCCCCGGAAAGTTCGACCGACGCGATATCCTCGCACGCCAGGACCACCGCCCCCCCGGCCCCCACCTCGCCGAGGTCCAGGACCAGCGTCTCGTGGGTGAGCCGGACGACCTTGCCCTGGTGGGCCTCCCCCGCGGTCGTCGTCACCCGGACCACGGAGCCCACGGCGACGGTATCGACCTCGTCGGCGGGCGCTGCGGCCGGGTCGTCGCCCGGCAGCGCGGCCAGCCGGTAGCCGGAGCAGCCGGAAACGAAGGCGCAGAGGGTCAGCAGCCAGAAGACGCGGTGGAGACGGTTCACTGAGC
>CAZLHO010000036.1:27185-29572 GCA_964559455.1 uncultured Fibrobacteraceae bacterium
ACGAAGGCGCAGAGGGTCAGCAGCCAGAAGACGCGGTGGAGACGGTTCACTGAGCCTCCCATGGTATTTCGATAGCGAGTGCGATATCAGTCAGCATAGCCCATCGCGCGGCGGACGTTAAGGGCGTTCTCCTCCCCCGTCAGCACGGCCAGCAGGGCCAGGGCCACGTCCACGGCCGTCTCGGGGGCGGTCGAGGTGATGATGCCTCGGTCGACGACCACGCGCTCGTCGACCACCTGGGCGCCGAAGTCGGCGAGCTGCTTGCGGCGCCGGCCGTCGCCCACGTGGTAGGTGGTGGCGCGGCGGCCCTTCAGCACCCCGGCGTTGCCCAGCGGCAGGGCGCCGACGCAGATCGCGGCGACGGGCTTGCGGGCCTCGACGAAGGCGCGGATCAGCGCGGCGACCGGGTCGGAGAAGCCGTCGTCGTAGAAGCCGTACTCCTCGAAGCCGCCGGGGACGGCGAGCGCGGCGTAGTCGGCGGGGTCGACCTCGTAGAGCTGCAGGTCCGGCCGGATGACCAGGCCGAAGGTGCAGCGGACCTCGGGCCTCATACCGGCGGTGACCAGCGGCGCGGGGGGCCCGCCCTCGGCGGCGGACCAGCCCAGGACGTCGTGGAAGGCGGCGGCCTCCAGGATCTCGACGCCGCCGCAGAGCAGCAGCAGGGTGGGCGGGATGGCGACGCTCACGGCAGGGCCCTTTCGACGGGGACGGCCTCATCCTACGCCCGCGGACGGCGGCGGGGAATCGCAAAACAGATGATAACGACAATTCAAATCTGGTATACTTCCGCTATCCGAGCCTGTCGAACCCGCGGGACTTCGTTCGCGTAGCCCCGGGCCTTCGGGCTCCAACGGCATCCGACAGGACGGGGGTTCATCATGAGGGTATTGCGCATCGGCCTGGCCGCGGCGACGCTGCTGGCGCTGACGCCCGCGATCGCGGCGGCCTACTACGTCAGCTTCGATTATTACGCCTACGCCACCAGCTCCGACGGCGTCACGATCTCGGACGACCAGACCCTGCAGGACCAGGCCTACGTCGACGGCGAGTACACCAAGACCGGCGATTTCGGCAACTTCGGCACGTGCTGGTTCGCCGTCGACCTGATGGACCGGTCGGTCAGCGCCACCGCGCATTCGCACGGCCTGGTCTTCGACCCCTGGCCCCACTACGCGGTCGGCTCCGGCCGGGTCAACGACGCGATCTTCTCCGACCGCGTCACCTTCACCGCCCCGGCGGGCCTCCACGCGGACGGCCTGTTCGCGACGATGACCGGGACCATGCAGGGCACCATCAGCTCGGACGTCGGGGCCGGCGCCAAGTGCCAGCTCGTCGCCTATCTGGGCGCCCAGAAGCACGACACCGGGCTGATCACCGTGGGCATCGACGTGGCCAACACGATCGTGGTCGACGAGGCGTTCACCCTGATCCAGCAGATCGTGGCCCCGGGTACGACCCTGAGCCACCCGACCGACTACTCTTACGACGTCAAGCTGGGCATGTGGAACGGCAACGCCTGGTCGGTGAACTTCAACACCGGCAGCGGCTACGTGAGCGGCGACGGCGACCTGGACTTCGACGACGGCCTGCGCATCACCTCGCTCACGGCGTCGGACGGAGTGACCTTCGTCTCGGAATCGGGAGCCTTCAGCGACGGGGTGACCGGCGTGCCCGACGCCGCGAGGATGCAACTGCACCAGAACGCGCCCAACCCCTTCAACCCGGGCACGCGGATCGCCTTCACCCTGAGCGAAGCGACACGGGTAGACCTGCGCGTCTACGACCTGGCCGGACGGCTGGTCGCCACCCTGCTCGACGGCGCGCCCTACGGCACGGGCCGGCACGAGGCCTTCTGGGACGGCCGCGACGCCGCGGGCCGCGAGGCCGCCGCGGGCACCTACTTCTACCGGATCGAGGCGGCGGGCGGCAGCGAGACGCGGCCGATGGTGCTGGTGAAGTAGGGGGCTAGCGGATCAGGAACCACACGGCGGCCATGGTGCTGACGTCGGCCACGGCGTGGGTCGCGACGGGGATCGCCAGGCCGCCGGTCGTGCGCCGCGCCCAGCGCCAGGCCCAGGCCGCGCCGACCAGCGACGCGAAGGCCAGCGCCACCCACGGCCAGGCCAGGAACTTCACGAGCACCAGCACGTGGTAGCCGGCGAAGAGCAGGTCGGAGGCGTCGAGGCCGCGGCGGTCCGAAGCCAGCCGCCCGCGCCAGAAGAGCTCCTCGATCCACGGCGTGACCGCCACGTACCACCCCGCGAGCAGCCAGAACCCCGCGCCCGAGACGCCGAGGCCGGCGAGCGCGTCGGCCAGGCCGGTCGCGGTGGCGTCGGCCCAGGGGAAGGCCAGGTAGATGCTGACGCCGCTCAGGGCGCAGACGACGG
>CAZLHO010000037.1:0-29296 GCA_964559455.1 uncultured Fibrobacteraceae bacterium
GCACCTCCTGGTGACAGCCCAGGCAGAGCTCGGTCTCGGGCGACGCCAGCTGGGCCGTGCCCGCGGCCGCGGCGTGGACGCCGTGGCAGTCGGTGCAGGCCACGTCGGCCGCGGCGTGGGCGCCGTCGTCCCAGCCCATCGTCCGGCCCGTGACGTGGCATTCCAGGCAGGCGTCGGCGCCGCCGCCGGCTCCGAAGCGGACGATGGCGTCCAGGTCCTCGCCGCCGCTCTCGGCGTGGATGGAGCCGGGCCCGTGGCAGGACTCGCAGCCGCGGCCCTCGCCGGGGTAGCGGTGATCGTCGAGCCGGCCGTGGATCGTCCGCGCGAATCCCGCGCCGAGTCCGTCGTGGCACTCGAGGCAGGTCTCGTCGCCCACGTACGCGGGGGCGTCGGCGGAGGCCTGCGCGACCGGAACGAGCGTCGCCGCGAGCAGCGCCATCCACCATCCTCCCGCAGCGGCCCTTCCCTTGGGTCTGAGGTTCATGAAGGTCTCCACCCTGCTGGCGTTCGACAAGGGACGACCGGCGGGCGCGATCCGAACTGGCGCCGCTCAGCCGGTCCATGCGGATTGGGTCTCCGCTATTCTAAACAGCCGCTCGGCAAGGGGTCAAGGGGGGTGTAACTTCACAATCTATTAATTTATAAGACCATAACAGGGTAGGATTAGTTTTCTTTGAGTTGATGTAATTGGTTGGATTTAAATAAGCTGCAAATCCTCATTCAGCCGCGTGGGCTAAATGCATAGTTCATGAGTGGGCCATAAGTCAATAAGTTAGAATACATTGAGACTTGATTTTTTGCCGGCTGATCTTCTTCATTGGGGAGGGTGAGGAGTCGTTGAATAGAAAACAGGGAGACCTTGCATGGCCCGCCTCTTCTGCATCCTGATTCTCGCGGCGACGCTGCCTGCCTGGGGCGCGAACGCGCCGGCCCAGGACTTCGGCAGCGACGACTGCGCAGCCTGCCACACCGACACCGGCGGCGATCCTGCCGAGGTGAGCATGGACGACCTCGTGGGCAGCGTCCACGAGGGGCTGGAGTGCATGGACTGCCACGTCGACATCGAGGATCTGCCTCACGACGAGCTGGCGCCCGCCGATTGCAGCGCCTGCCACGACGAGGTCGCCGCGGTCTACACCCAGCACGGACGCGGCTTCGTCGGCGAGTCGGAGTTCATCCCGACCTGCTCCGACTGCCACGGCAGCCACGGCATCCTGGGCGCGCTCGACCGCGATTCGATGACCCATCCCTCGAACCTGCCCGAGACCTGCGGCGGCTGCCACGAGGACGAGGACCTGATCCGGGAGCTCAACATCCGCTTCCGCCATCCCATCCGCGTCTATTCGGGCAGCGTCCACGGCATGGCCACGGCCGGTGGCCTCTCGCAGGCGGCCAGCTGCAACGACTGCCACTCCACCGGGGGCACGGCGCACAAGATCTTCCCGCCGATCCACTCCGAGTCGACGATCAACCACTTCAACATCCCGCGGACCTGCGGCCAGTGCCACGCCTCGATCGAGCAGGACTACTGGGAGGGCATCCACGGCCAGCTGACGGCTCGCGGCGAGATCGACACGCCGATCTGCACCAGCTGCCACGGCGAGCACGGCATCCTGGCCATCTCGGATCCGCGCTCCCCGGTCAGCGCCTACCGGCTGGCCGAGGCGACCTGCACGCCCTGCCACGAGTCGGCGGCCCTGAACGAGAAGTACGACCTGCCCACCGGGCGGCTGCAGTCCTTCGTCGACTCCTATCACGGCCTGAAGAGCAAGGCCGGCGACAAGACGGTCGCCAACTGCGCCTCCTGCCACGGCGCCCATCTCATCCTGGACTCCAGGGACCCGGCATCGTCGATCTTCCCCGCCAATCTGCAGACCACCTGCGGCCATTGCCACGAGGGGATCACGCCCGAGGTCGCCACGGTGCCGATCCACGCGACGTCCACCGGCTCGCGCGGCCTGGCCCACATCGTCAAGGTCATCTACATCATCCTGATCTTCGTCGTGATCGGCAGCATGGTCGTGCATTGGCTGATCGACCTCTTCCGCAAGATCCGCGACGTGATGGGCCAGAAGCCGCAGGTGCGCCGCATGGAGCCCGGCGAGGTCGCCCAGCACACGATCCTGGCCCTCTCGTTCTCGGCGCTGGTCGTCACCGGCTTCTCGCTGCGCTTCTACGACGCCTGGTGGAGTTCCCTGCTCTTCGGCCACGAGGGCGGCGCCAACATCCGCGGCGTCATCCACCGCATCTCCGGCGTCGTGCTGATCCTGGGGTCGATCTGGCACGTCGCCTTCATGTTCACCCCCCGCGGCCGCGAGTTCTTCCGCGACATGCTGCCCAACTTCGACGACGCCCGGCAGTTCGTGCAGCGCATCCGCTTCAACCTGGGCGGCACCAAGGAAGCGCCGAAGTTCGGCCGCTTCAGCTACGTCGAGAAGGCCGAGTACTGGGCGCTGATCTGGGGCACGGTGGTCATGGGGATCACCGGACTCGCCCTTTGGTTCGACAACACCGTCGCCCACTACTTCCACAAGGGCGTGCTCGACGTCGTGCTGGTCATCCACTACTACGAGGCCTGGCTGGCCTTCCTGGCGATCCTGATCTGGCACATGTACGCCACGGTCTTCAGCCCCGAGGTCTACCCGATGAACCCCTCGTGGATCACGGGCAAGATGCCGTTGCACATGTACCAGGAGGAGCACGGAGCCGTGGAGGTCAAGCCGGAGCACATCATCAGCCACGTGCCCGAGCCGGGCACGGAGTGGCGCGTCGACGACACGAATCCGCGGGGCTGAGCCCGCGCGGAACGTCGACGACCGGACAGGAGAAGGGCGGCCCCCCGGGGGCCGCCCTCTTCTTGATGCGACGCTGCAGGAAGGCTATTCAGCTGCGGGGTAGGGGTGCGCGACCTCCGCCGAACGCGCCGCATAGTCGAAGCCCTTGAAGGTGGGGCTGTTCTCGTTGTGGCACTTCGTGCAGGTCTCCTCGGTGACCGCCAGGAGGCCGTTGGCCGTGGCCTGTTCGAGGTCCTTCATGACCTTCATCGACTTGTAGAGCGATCCGGCGCCGTGGCAGGCCTCGCAGCCCACGCCCTCGGCGTCGGTGTACTTGCCCGCGGCGTCCAGCGGAGCCTTCAGGAAGGCGGCGGTGGTGTGGCAGTACAGGCACTCCTCGGCCTTCTGGGGATCTTCGATGCCCTTCTCCTTGGCCAGGGCCAGCGAGGCCTCGTTGGCCAGGGTCGCGAAAGCGCCGGAATGCTTCGAGTCCAGCCACTTCTGGTACTGGTTGCCCTTCTTCTCGGACTTGTGGCAGGTCTTGCACTTGTCGACGCCGATGATGCTGGGGGCGTCCTGCGCCGAGACGGCGACCCAGGACAGGATCAGGGTCGCGGAGAACACTGCCAGCAGGATCAGCAGGCCGGTCTTCTTCATCGTTCCTCCTTCGGGAGCTTGCGGGAGCGTCGCAATCGATTTCACAGTTCGGAAACAGTAGAGGCAATTTTATACACCACGGCGTCCGTGATAGAAAAAGAAAATTCTTCGCCCGAGAGGCGTTCGACCGGAGGCGGGAGTGAATGCCGGGAAATCAGCCGTTTGGGGCCGTTTCGGGCCGTTCCGGCCGGTCGCGGGAGGAGGGGGGACGGGGGCGGGATCGCGGGATTTCCCCTTCCGGGACAGGGTGTCGCAGACAGTGAGGGGCCGGGCGACGCCGCGCCCGGCCCCCGTCGTTCCGCCGTCTATCTCGTCACTTCTTCACAAGGACCACGTCGCCGCTGAAGGTGTCGATCTCGACTTCGGCGTCGCCCGAGCCGGCGGTGAATTCCAGCCGTCGGCCCGGCGAGTACTTGCCGGTGCGGCGCGCCTTGGGGCCGAAGCCGTTGCGCACGTCGCCGTTGAAGGTCGCCACGTCGAAGTCGGCGCTGGTGTCCGCCGGCAGCTTCAGCACGATCTCGGCCGAATGCGATTCCAGGGACCAGCGCGCGCGGTCGGGCAGGGCGCCGGTCAGTTCCAGGCCGCCGCTGATGCTGCCGAACGAGAAGTTGTCGAGTTCGGCGTCCGCCAGTTCGCTGCTGCCGCTGATGGTGGCGAGTTCGAGGTCGCCGCGGGAGCGGGCCAGGACCACCGAGCCGCTGACCGTCTCGACCGACAGGTCACGGGTCTCGCTGCGGATCTCGACCGGTCCGCTGACGGTGCTGATCTCCATCGTCGACGGACCCTTGCGGACGTTGATCATGCCGCTGACGGTCCCGATCTCCGCCTCGCCCTCGAAATCCTCGAGGCTGACGTCGGCGCTGACGGTGCCGGCCTCCAGGCGGCAGCCGCGGGGGATCCGGACCTCGAGGACGGCCTCGACCTCGTCGCTCGGCCTGATCCTCCTCGGCACGCGCACGGTGATCGAGAGGCCGCGGCCCTCCTCCTCGATCTCCAGTTCCTCGACATCGTCCTCGAGCGTGCCGCTGATCTTCACCTCGTCCCGGTCCCAGCCGACGATGGTCAGCGAGCCGGCGACGTTGGAGATCTCGAGATAGCCGTCGGCGGCCAGGGCGCGGGTCTCGTCGACCCGCGTCTCGGCCGTCGCGACTCCCGCCGCCATCAGGACGGCGATCGTCAGCAGGGCCGACAGGGTGCGATTCCTGGTATCCATCTTCTTCCTCCCGGTTGGGCGTGCCGGCTAGCTGGAAGCAGTTCGCCGGGCCATCATTTCCATCATCGTGATCTTGTGCGCGATGCTCTCGCCCAGCTGGGCGGTCGCCTCGGGCGAATCGGAAAATTCCTCGTAGGCGGCGCGAGCCTCGGCCAGGGCCGACTCGACGTCGGCGAAGCCGCAGGCCAGAGTCTTGATGTCGCGGGTGGCCAGCCTTTCCTGGCGGTCGGCGAGCTGCCGGAGGCCCTCGTCCTGGAGGTCGCGGGCCAGCGGCGCCAGGGCCGCGGGGTCGAACGCCGAGGATCGGAGGATCGGGCCGGCCGGGCCCACGAGCGACGGGACCAGCCGGCTCGTCACGGCGGGCATGACCATCAGCAGGGCCAGGGCGGCGGCGGCGAGCCAGGCCGGACGCAGGGTCCCGGCCGTCCGGCCGCGCCGCGGCTCGGGATCGGCGATCCGCGACGAGTCCTCGCGCAGGATCTGCAGCGGCGGCGCGTCGGCGGGGCGCTCCGCGATGCCCTCGGCGATGCCCGCCCAGAGATCGCGGGGCGGCTCGACCGATTCCGGCAGCTCGCTCGCGGCGTCCAGCAGGGACCGCGTCGCCGCGACTACGGCGGCGCATTCGGCGCAGGCCGCGAGGTGAGCGGCCACGGCCTCGTGCTCCGTCGGCGGCAGCAGCCCGTCCACGAAGTCGTCCAGGCGGTAGCGGATATCGTCGTGCTTCATTGTTCCAGGGCCTCCCGCAGCAGTCTGCGCGCGCGGTGCAGCTGCGCCTTGATGGTGCCGGGGGTCACGCCGGACATTTCGGCGATCTCCTCATGCCGGAATCCTTCGACGTCGTGCAGGACGAAGGCGGTGCGCGCCCCGGGCGGCAACGCGGCGACGGCCTTTTCCAGGTCCATCCGGTCGCCGGCCCGCGGAGCGGACGCCCCCCGGGACAGCCGCGCCAGCTCCTCGCTGCCGCCGACGCCGACCTCCCGCTCCAGGCGGCGGGTGCGGCGGCGGCAATGGTCCAGGGCCATGTTCATGGCCAGCCGGAAGAGCCAGGTCCCGAAGCGGCTGCGCTCCTGGAAGGTGTCCAGCTTCTCCCAGGCCCGTATGAACGCGCCCTGGGTCAGCGAGGCCGCGTCGTCCTCGTCGCCGGCCATGCGCAGGCAGAGGGCGTAGATCCGGCCGACGTGCCGCCGGTAGAGCGCCGCGAAGGCCTCCTGGTCGCCCTCGCGGGAGCGTCGAACGAGGAGCCCCTCGTCGATTTCGCGCGTCGCCTGGGCTTTCAGGGCCGCCTGCATGTCGCTTTTCCAGCTCCTGCTTTTCATCGTGGGATCGAGCCTCGCCGGCGCGTCCGGCTACACTTGGATGTACCGGACCCGCAAAAGGTTGAAAGGGATAGAGGGACCGCGGGATCCGACCGCGGTCGGAAGCGGGCTATTCCCAGGCCGGGGCGGCGAGATCCAGCCCCTGGCCGGAAAAGACGATGCGCGGCGCCTCGTTCCGCCAGGATTCGGCGCTGCGGGAGTCCAGCTCCCAGACGCAGGTCCGGTCCTCCAGACGGTCGGCGTTGTGACCGATCACCTTGCCGGGGGAGGTCACGCGGTAGAGGACGGTGAGATTGGCGGCGTGTTGCATCAGGACGCCGCCGAGTTCGGAGAGACGGCGGATCTTGTCCTCGTCGAGTTCGCCCATCCTGCGCATCGCGCGCTCGGCGAGGGCCTCGTCGGTCCCGCCGTCCCCGAGGTCGTCGGCGCGGAGGGTCAGGATGTAGTCGCCGGTTCCGGTCGCGTAGAGGGACGGCGCCGCATGGCCCCCGAGCGCCGGGCCGAGGACGCTTTCCAGGGCCTGCAGCGAGGGGAAGGCCAGTTCCAGGTCGAGGCTCGCTTCGCCGTCGCGCTGGAATTTACGGACCGCGACGCCGTTGTCGGCGCAGGTCCGGCGCAGGTCTTTCTCGTCCAGGTCTTCGATCCCGGAGAGGTCGAAGAGCCCGGTCGGCGGCGCGCCGCCGATCGCGCCCATCTCGTCCAGGGCCTGCTTCACTCCAGGGTCCATCGTCATCGCGAAGGTGAAGACGCCGCCGCCCGCGGCGTCGATGTCGAGGTCGACCTCGACCTGCAGACAACCGGTCAGGGCGGGCAGGAGCGCCGATAGGAGCAGCAGTTTCGGGCGGATCATGCGGATCCTTCCGGATGAAGGGGGCGCAGGCGGGCCGGGGCGCCGCGCCGGAGGATTCTGGCACGGCCCGGCCGCATGTTCAATCCTCCGTCAGCCAGGCGTCGGGCAGGGCGCCGGGCGAGAGCAGGGCCAGCGGCCCGCCGCGGGCGGCGGCCAGGTGGCGCAGGAAGTCCAGGCCGGGGTCCGTAGGCGGCGCGTTCCCGTCCGCGAGGGCGGGAAGGGGATCTTCGGCGCCGGCGAGGCCCAGCCAGGCCGCCACGCCGGCCAGATCCAGGCCCGGCCCGGGCAGCCGCAGCCTGGGCAGCGGCCAGGGCAGCAGGGGACGCGGCGGGAACTCACGGATCTCGATCTCCTCGTCGGCGTCGATGCCCGCCAGTTCGCGGGCCAGGGCCAGGGCGTCGTCCAGGCCGCCGAAGGCGTCGCAGAGGCCGCGGTCGACGGCGTCGCCTCCGGACCAGACCCGACCGCCGGCGACGCGCCGGACCTCGTCCTCATCCAGGCCGCGTCCACGGGCGACGCCGGCCACGAAATCGTCGTACATCTCCAGGATCAGTCCGCGCGCCTGCTCGCGCTCGCCGGCGGTGAGCCCGCGGGCCGGCAGGCCGAAGCCCAGCAGCGGGTAGCGGACACGGCGGAAGAGGTCGGCGTGGGCGCCCCGCCCCACGCCGTCGACGGCCAGGCCCAGCTTCTCGTGCAGCCGTTCGTCCCAGACCCACCCGCTGATGACCCCGATGGATCCCGTGGCCGTCAGGGGCGTGGTCAGGATCCGGGCCCCGTCCATGCTCAGCCAGTAGCCGCCGGAGGCGGCCACGTCGCCCTGGCTGACGACGACCGGGACGCCGGCCTTGCGCAAGGCACGGACCGAGGCGGCGACGAGGTCGCTGGGCAGGGGATCCCCGCCCGGCGAGTCCACCCGCAGCACGACGGCGCGCACGTCGCGGTCGGCGATCAGGTCGCGCAGCCGGCGGGACAGGGCGCGGCCGCGGATTCCCCGGTCCATCTCGCAGCCGCCGACGGCGTAGGCCACGGCGACCACCGGCGGCTGTCCCCAACGCTCGGCGGGATAGGTGCGCGGCTGCTCCCGCCAGGGTCCCAGGCGCCAGCCCTGCTCGAGGTGCAGATCGCGTCGCAGGTCCTCCCAGCGGCCGACCCTGTCGACCAGGCCGCGCTCGCGGGCGCGAGAGGTCAGCAGGACCACGTCCTCGTCCACCACCCGGTCGAAGTCGGCGGCGGTCAGGCCGCGGCCCAGGGCGACGTCGGCCCGAACGGCCTCGTAGATCCGGTCGATGAAGCGACCCAGCTGCTCGCGGTCGGCGGCGGACATGTCCTCGCGGCTCAGGGTCTCGACCGCCGTCTTGTGCGGGAAGAACTGCAGGGCCTCGAAGCCCACGCCGAGGTTCTGCAGCAGGTCGCTCATGTAGGTGCGCCCGGAATCGAGCCCGGGCAGGACCAGCCGCCCGCGCGGGTCCATGCTCACCTCGTCCGCCGCCGAGGCCAGCCAGTAGCCCAGCAGGCCGGCGGTGTCGATGTGCACCAGCACCCTGCGTCCGCCGGCGCGCAGTTCCAGAAGCCGCCGGCGCAGCTCCCAGGCCAGCGACGGACGGGCCGAGAAGCCCGACAGGTTCAGCGCCACGGCCGCGACGGTGGGGTCGTCCTCGATCATGTCGAGGGTCCGCGAAAGGGACAGCCACGCCACCCGGTCGCGCTCGAACCAGCGATGGGTCCGGTAGGTGAGGCGGAGCCCCTGCAGGTCCAGCGCCACGGCCCGGGGCGGGGGCGCCGAGCGGGGGTCCAGCTTCATCAGGTCGGTCTTGCGGATGGGGGCCTCGGGCGGATCGAGGCGCAGCGCGTAGGTGGAGGCGAGCCGGTCGCCGCCGTCGGCGAAGCGGCTCCCCGCGCGCAGTCCCAGTCCCGGCGGCGTCATGCCGAAGCTGACCACGACGTCGGGGTCGGCGCCGGGTTCGACGCTCTCGCGCAGGCCGAATCCGACCCGGAAACCGCGGCGCGGCTGGATCTGGCAGCCGACGCCCCAGAAGCCCTCTTCCGGGCGGCGCCCATGGGCCAGTTCGTAGTCGGCGTGCAGGGTGAGCGCGGTTCCGAAGGGGCGCAGGCCCAGGTCGAAGACGCCCAGGGCGGCCGGCGACTCCACGGACCACGCGCCCGAGGCGCCCACGGAGAGCCAGGGATTCGGGCGGGCCACGCCGCCGAGGACCAGCGCCTTTTCCCGGGGCAGGTTCGCCGATCCGCCGGCGGGCCAGCGGTAGGCCAGGCCGATCTGGGCGCGCCGCGGGCCCAGCGCCAGCCCCGCTTGCCAGTCGGTGGCGTGGGGGGCGCCGGGCAGTTCGGCGTGGGTGCGATGCCGTACGGCGAGTCCGAGGCGGCGGCCCCAGCTGAAGCCCCAGTCGGCGAGGTCGCCGGCGATTCCGGGCCGATCCGTCCACCAGAAGGCCATCTCGGTGCGGCTGTTGCCGGCCCAGGCGGCGGGGTTGTGGAAGGCGGCCAGGGCTCCGCCGGTGACGCCGGGCGCCAGCAGAGCGCCGTTGTCGTCGTGGTAGGGGGCCAGGGCCGGGCCCTCGGCGGCGTCCGGAAGGGCGGGCGCGAGCAGGATCGGCGCCAGGACCGTCGCGGTCAGGACGAAGCGGAGGAGGACGGGGACGCGCGGCACTGTGGACCTCCCGGTGGTCGGGGATGGCGGGCGGGTTTCGAAGCCCGTCCGCAGCATAGCCGCAGCCGCCCCTCTCTTCCAAGCGCCGGATCGGCGGCGACGCTCGGCGAGGATGACGCGGCGGCGGCGATGCCGTAGGTTCCAGTCCGGAAACGACTCGAATTCCGGAAGGAGACTCGCCATGACGCTACGACGTCCGACGATGCTCGCCGCGCTGCTGCTGGTCCTGGCGGCCGGCTGCGGCGAGCGGGACGATCCCGTCTACCGCGCGGAAATCGACGGCTGGCACGCCGAACGCATCGAGCGCCTGGCCGGCGAGGAAGGCTGGCTGACCCTGGTCGGCCTGCATCCCCTGCGCGACGGGACGAACAGGATCGGTTCGGCCCCCGCGGCGGAGGTCCGGCTGCCGGATTCGGCGCCGGCCGAACTGGGCGTGATCGCCGTCGCCGGGGGCGGACTCGTCTTCACCGCCGCCGCGGACGCGGCGGTGCGCATGCGCGGCGACGATGGGACGGCGCCCGTGACGGTGACGGCTCTGGCCACCGACGCCGACGGTCCGCCCACGGTGCTCGAGGCGGGATCGCTGGTCTTCTACGCGATCGCCAGGGGGGATCTGTTCTTCCTGCGGGTGAAGGATCGCGAGAGCGCGGTCCGCAGGGACTTCACGGGTGTCGAGCGCTATCCGGTGGCGACGCGCTGGCGGGTGACGGCCCGCCTGGAGCCCCACGACCCGCCGCGGACCCTGGCCGTGCCCAACGTGCTGGGGCAGATCGACGAGACGCCCAGTCCTGGCGTCCTGGTCTTCGAAATCGCCGGCCGCGCATGTCGGCTGGAGCCCATGGGCGGCCCGGGCGAGCCGCTGTTCCTGGTCTTCGGCGACGCCACCAACGGCCATGCCACCTATGGCGGCGGCCGCTTCCTGTCGGCGGACGCGCCGGGGCCCGACGGCTCGGTGGTGCTGGACTTCAACAAGGCCGTCAATCCGCCCTGCGTCTTCACGTCCTTCGCGACCTGCCCGCTGCCGCCCGAGGGCAACGTGCTGGCGGTGGCCGTGGAGGCCGGCGAGAAGATGTGGGGGAGCGGGCACTGATGAACCGGGACGACGTCAAGTTCCGCCCCGGGCGCGGGACCGCCTCGGCGGGACTCAGACCGAGAAATACTCGGCGTCGGGGTGGTGCACGACCAGGGCGGTGACGCTGTGCTCCGGGTCCAGCTGGCAGCTCTCGGTCAGCTCCAGCCCGATGCGCCGCCAGTCCAGCATCTCGGCCAGCAGGCGCTGGTCGGCCAGCTCGGGGCAGGCGGGATAGCCGAAGCTGTAGCGGCGTCCGCGGTAGCCGCCGCGGACGACCGCCGCCGGGTCCGCGGCGTCGTCGCCGTCGATGCCCAGCTCGCGGCGCATGACCTGGTGCCAGTGCTCGGCCAGGGCCTCGGCGCTCTCGACGGCGAAGCCGTGGGCCAGCAGGTAGCCGCTGTAGTCGTCGGCGGCCATCAGGGCCGCGGTGTGGCGGGAGGCCTCGGGGCCCATGGTCACGGCCATCACGCCCAGGACGTCGCGGGCGCCGTCGGCGCGGAAATAGTCGGCCAGGCAGCGGCGGGGGGTGCGGCCCTGGCGGGGGAAGTCCAGGCGCCAGCGGGGTTCGGCGTCGTCGGGGCCGGCGTAGATCCAGAGGTGGTCGTCCTCGGCCCGCACGGGGAACCAGCCGTAGGCGACGGCCGGCTTCAGCCAGCCCTGCTCGCGGGCGCTGCGCTTGAGTCCGGCCAGGGCCGGATCGATCTCGGCGCGTTCGAGTCGCCGGTAATCCTCGTGGGAAAGTCCGGCGCGCGTGTAGCCCCAGCGGCCCTTGACCAGGGCGGGACGGTTCAGCAGGCGCCAGATCTCGTCCAGATCGACGGCGTCGACGGTCCGGACGCCCCAGAAGGGGGGCTCGGGAACGGGATCCACCGCCGACGGCGGCGCGAAGGCGGCCTCGGTCGTAGCGGCCACGGTCGCGGGAAGCTCTTCGGGATCGCGCGGCGCGGCGGGCGGCGTCTCGCCGGCGGACAGGGTCTCGACCAGGCGCAGGCCGTCGAAGGCGTCGCGGGCGTAGTAGACCGGGCCCGGATAGATCCGGCGCAGGTCGGTCTCGACGTAGCGGCGGGTCAGGGCGGCGCCGCCCAGGACGACGGGCAGGTCCAGGCCGGCCGCGGCCATCGCCTCGAGGTTCTCCTTCATCACCACGGTCGACTTCACCAGCAGGCCGCTCATGCCCACGGCCAGCGGTTGTTCGCGGCGCACGACCTCGATGATCTGCTCGACGGGGATCCGGATGCCCAGGTTGTCCACCCGGAAGCCGTTGTTGGTCAGGATGATGTCGACCAGGTTCTTGCCGATGTCGTGGACGTCCCCTTTGACGGTGGCGATGACGAAGCCGCCGCGCGAGGTCGAGGCGCTGCGCTCCATGTGCGGTTCGAGATGCCCGACCGCCGCCTTCATGGTCTCGGCGCTCTTCAGCACGAAGGGCAGCTGCAGGCGGCCGGAGCCGAAGAGCCGGCCCACCTCCTGCATGCCTTCGAGCAGGACGCCGTTGATGATGGCCAGGGGGTCGGCGTCGCGCAGGGCCTCGTCCAGGTCGGCGGCCATGCCGGCGGCGCGGCCCTCGACGATGCGCCGCCGCAACCGTTCGGCCACGGGCAGCTCGGCGTCGCGGGCGACGGCCTCGGCCTCCAGCGGCGGGGCGTCGGCCTCGAGCAGGGCGGCCAGGGGATCGCCGACGCCGCGGTCGTCCTCGATCAGGCGGCGGCAGGAATCGCGCAGGTCGGCGGGCAGCGAGGGCCCGGCCAGGATCTTGCCCGCGTGCAGGATGGCGGCGTCCAGCCCCGCGTCGACGGCCATCTCCAGGAAGACGCTGTTCAGCACCCGGCGCATGCGCGGCTTCAGGCCGAAGCTGACGTTCGAGAGGCCGAGGATGGTCCGAGCGCCGGGGATCTCGCGCTTGATCAGGCGCAGGCCGGCCAGGGTCTGCAGGGCGCTGTCTCGGTATTCGGCGTCGCCCGAGGCCAGGGTGAAGGTCAGGGCGTCGAAGAGCATGTCGTCGGGCCCCAGGCCGTACTCGGCGGCGAGGTCGGCCAGTCGCCGGGCCACGGCCAGTTTATGCTCGGGCGTGCGGGCCATGCCCTGCTCGTCGATGCACAGGGCCACGACCGCGGCGCCGTGGTCGCGGCAGAGGGCCAGAACCTCCCGCGCGCGATCCTCGCCGTCCTCCAGGTTGATCGAGTTGACGATGCAGCGGCCGCCCAGCCGCTCCAGGGCGGCCCCGATCGCCGCCGGGTCCGTGGAGTCGATCATCACCGGGATCTGGATCGCGGTGTTCAGGCGCCGGGCGTACTCGGCGGTGTCGGCGACCTCGTCGCGGCCGACGTAGGCCAGGCTGACGTCCAGCACGTGGGCCCCCTCGGCCTGCTGGTCGACGGCCATGGTCGTCATGCCCTCCCAGTCCCCGGCCTGCAGCAGCTCGCGGAAGAGGCGCGATCCGTTGGCGTTCGTCCGCTCGCCGACCAGCAGCGGCCGCGGATCCTGGTCCAGCTCCACCGCCTGGTAGAGGCTGGAGAGGGCGCGCAGCGGCGTCGGGCGGCGACGCGGGGCCGGACGGTCGCCGAGCCTCTCGACCAGGGCGCGCAGGTGCTCCGGACGGGTGCCGCAGCAGCCGCCGACCAGGCCGACGCCGAAGTCGTCGACGAAGCCGACCAGGGTCTCGGCGAAGCGGTCGGGCTCGAGGTCGTAGACCATGCGGCCGTCGACGTTGCGGGGCAGGCCGGCGTTGGGGATCACGCTGACCGGCACCGGACTGTGGCGGCAGAGGGCGCGCACGTGCTCGCGCATGGCCTCGGGGCCGGTGGCGCAGTTCAGGCCGACGAAATCCGGCCGCAGCGGGAGCAGCGAGGCCAGGGCGGCCAGGGGCTCGGTGCCAAGCAGCATGGTCCCGGTCGTCTCGACCGTGATCTGCACGCCGATCGGCAGGTCGCGGCCCAGCCGCGCCAGCGTGCGCCGCACGGCCAGCATCGCCGCCCGGGCCTGCAGCGGGTCCTGGCAGGTCTCGATCAGCAGCAGGTCGCAGCCGCCCTCGATCAGCCCCTCGGCCAGGGGCTCGTAGGCGGCGGCGAGCTCGGGCAGGGCGATGTGGCCCAGGCCGGGCAGCTTCGTGCCCGGGCCCATCGAACCGGCGACGAAGCGCGACCGGCCGTCGCCGGCGCGGGCGTCGACGGCGCGGCGGGCGATCACGGCGGCCTCGCGGGCCAGGCGCCGGGCTTCGCCGCCCACGCCGTACTCGTCCAGCACGACGGCGAAGGCGCCGAAGCTGTTGGTCTCGACGATGTCGCAGCCGGCGTCCAGGAACTCGCCGTGGATGGCTTCGATCAGGTCGGGACGGGTCAGGTTCAGCCACTCGTTCAGCCCCTCGTGGCCGCCGAAGTCGGCCAGGGGCGGGGCGGCGAACTGGATGCTGGTGCCCATGCCGCCGTCGAAGACCGGCACCCGTTCCCGGAGCAGGCTGAGGAAATCAGCGCCCATCCTTCCTCCGTCCCCCTCCGGACCGCCGGGTGCGTTCGCCGGCGTGTCCTGCTATCATCTCCGGAGCGAATCCGTCACCCGAGCCCCCGAGGCAGCCATGCGCATCGACGAATCCCTGGCCAGGGCCAGCGGTCCCTTCTTCAGCTTCGAGCTCACGCCGCCGGAGCGAGGAACCAGTATAGACGACATCCACGCCAAGGTGGACCTGCTGATCCCCTATCGGCCGGCTTTCATCGACATCACGAACCACGCCGCCGATTCGTGGTTCGAGGAGCGGGAGGGCGGCAACTTCCTGCGCCACATCACCCGCAAGCGCCCCGGCACGCTGGGCCTGTGCGCGGCCCTGAAGTATCGCTACAACGTGGAAACAGTGCCACATATCCTCTGCCAGGGCTTCACCCGCGAGGAGACCGAGGACGCCCTGATCGAGCTCTCCTTCCTGGGCATCGACAACGTCCTGGCCGTCCGCGGCGACAACACCGAGTGGCGCTCGGTGCGCCCCGGCGCGCGCAACCGCTACGCCGCCGACGCCGTGCGCCAGGTCGCGGCGATGAACGGAGGCCGCTACCTGCACCAGCTCTCCGACGCCCAGCACACCGATTTCTGCATCGGCGTGGCCGGCTATCCCGAGAAGCATTTCGAGGCTCCCAGCCTGGACTACGACGTCCGCTTCCTGAAGGAGAAGGTCGACGCCGGCGCCGACTACGTCGTCACCCAGATGTTCTTCGACAACGCCTGCTACTTCGATTTCGTCGCGCGCTGCCGCGCCGCCGGGATCGACGTGCCGATCATCCCCGGCCTGAAGCTGGTGCACCGCCGGGGGCAGCTCACCAACATCCCGCGGAACTTCCACGTCGACCTGCCCGGCGACCTGGTGGACGAGATCATGGCCGCCCGCGACGACGCCCGGGTCGCCGAGATCGGCGCCGCCCACACCCTGGCCCAGGCGCGGGGGCTGCTCGAGGGCGGCGCGCCCGGCGTGCACTTCTTCGTCTACAGCGGGGTCGAGATCGTGGCGGACGTGGTCCGGAAGCTGGACCTCTAGTTCATCGTCGGCAGGGACAGAGGAACGGCCGGGTCTCCCCGGCCGTTCCCTTGCGGTCTGCGGTGTTCGCGGTCGCGTCTCCGGCGGCCGTTGCGGGGCGGGCTAGAGGTCCAGGTCGCCGACGTAGGCGTCGAGGTAGGACGGAGCGACCTTGATGCGCCGGTAGGGCGCGGCCCAATCCTTCATCTTCTGGCAGGCGTAGGCGCAGTCGTCCTCGTAGTAGACGAAGCCCTGCAGATCGAAGCCTTCCATCTGGTAGTAGGTGAAGACCCCGTTCTGCATCGTGGCGTCGCCGTCGTAGGAGTATCGCCTCTCGTCGGAGGCGACGGCTATGACGCGGCCGTTCGCGTTCAGCTCGGTGGCCATCAGGCCGATCTGGCAGGCGTCGAAGGCGAAGGCGATCTTCGTGCTGCCGACCCCGGCGAACATGTCGCCGAACCAGGCCGCGGTGATGTAGGTGAGGTCGGCGGTGACGATCTTGCCCCGCGAGCCGTGGCCCGAGTAGGTGAAGGCGATCTCGTTGCCGGCGATGCTGTGCGCGACGAGGTCGGCGACGGCGGCCTGGATGGCGGCGCCGGTGGCCTGGCCGTCGATCAGGGCCGTGACCTGGTAGCCCTCGGTCTGCAGGCGGGCCTTCCAGTCCAGGGCGTCGTCGTCGCAGTACTGCAGGTCGTTGGCGGTGCCGGCGTAGTCCGAGATGCCGACCACCAGGGCGTACTTGGCGCCCTTGGCGTCGCTCTGGACCGGACGCACGGCGAAGGCGTCCGCCGCGGTCAGGGTGTGCTGCAGCTGGACATCCTCGGGGCGGGTGTCGATGAACTCCGGGCGCTGGAAGACGGTCCCGTCGGGCAGGTCGGCGTCGCCGGCCGGGGCGAGGGGGCCGTCGTCGCTGCAGCCGGCGAGGGCCGCGAGCAGTACGAGGATGCCGATGGCGAACAGCTTCTTCATGGATTCCTCCCAGGTGGCGAGAGCGGGTTGGTTGGGAGACGGACCGCAGGCGCCCCGGCGATGAAAGCGATCAGCCGGAACCGCCGCAGGCGATTATGCCCGAGGCGCGAAAGGGCGCGCCAGCCTTTTGTTGTTTGGATATAATAGTTTACGAGTGGGAGATTAGCGACGGGGACCGCCCGCGACGGTCCCCGTCTTGCCGGCGGATCGGGCGGTCGCCCGCTCCGCGGGATCAGTCGTGCAGCTCTTCCTTCAGCGCGTCCAGTTCCTCGCGCAGCTCCTTCAACTCCTCGTGCAGGCGGCGCAGTTCGGGCTCTCCGCGGCGCTGCAGCTCGAATTCGCGCTGATGCTCGCGGTGCATCCGGGGCGCCTTGAAGTTGCGCATCCCCTGCAGGCCCTTCTGGAAGCGCTCGATGCGAGGGTCGTCCTCGCGCTCGCCGAGGGTCGCCTTCAGGGTCTTGCCGCGGCCCTTGCGCACGATCTCGACGCTGACCTCGTCGCCCTCCTCGTGCTTGCGCACGAAGCGGTGGACGTCGTCGGCGTCGTCGATGTCGGCGTCGTCCAGCTTGACGATGACGTCGCCCGCCTGCAGTCCGGCCGCGGCGGCCGGGGAGTCCTCGACCACGCCGGCGATCAGGGCGCCGCCGCCCTCGACCTCGAAGTACTCGGCCAGCTGGTCGTTCAGGGACTGCAGCTCGACGCCCAGGAAGGCGCCGCCGCCGAAGAACTTCCGGACGACGTACTCGCGGTCGCCGTCGCCGTGCCACTTCTGGATGTCGAAGTCCTCGAGATCACCGAGGTGGAAGACCTTCTCGTCGTCGCGTTCGGCCAGGGTGACCTTCATCGTCCTGCGCTCGCCGTCCCGCAGCAGCTCGATCTCGACCTCGTCGCCGGGGTCGGCGCGACGCACGCGTCGGACCAGCGAGTCGGAGTCGTCGACAGGCTTGCCGTCGAAGGCGACGATCAGGTCGCCCTCGGCCAGGCCGGCCGCGTCGGCGGGGGAGTCGTCCTGGACGCCGGCGACCAGCGCGCCCTCGGCGTCCGCGTCGAGGTCCATGGCCTGGGCGATCTCGGGATCCAGGTCCTGCAGGCTGACGCCGAGCCAGGCGTCTTCCCCGGCGGATTTCGCCGAGGCGGCGCCGGCCGCGAGCCCGACCAGCGCCACCGCGGCGACCATCAACAGGACCCGCGGCGTTTCGTTCCGGCTGTTCATCTCTTCCCGCTCCTTGCTGGGGAGGAACCTCAGGGGTCGGAATTCCGGTTGGCCCCTGCAGAACACGGCCGGCGGCGCGGGAGTTCCCGCCTGAAGACCGAGCGCCCCCTCCCCGGGGCGGGAAGAGGGCGAGTTCGCGATCGGCGGGGCGTCACTCGGGCAGGGGCAGGCTCACCGTGAAGGCGCCGCGCAGGTCGCCGGCGGCGAAGCCGACGGCGGCGTCCTCCGGGTAGAGTTCGCGTAGGCGCGCAGCGAGGCCTTCCTCGATCCGGGCGCCGTGGCAGCGCAGGCAGAGTCCGGAGGTGCCGATTCCCTTCATGTAGCGGAAGACGCGGGCGCCGCCCGGACGGACCGCCAGTTCGGCGTACTCCAGGTCGCCGGGCGCGACGCCGTCGTCGACGCGGCGGGCGAAGTCCTCGAGCACCGGCCGCTCCCAGGCGTCCGGGGCGTTCGCGGGGTTGCGGGTGCGTAGGCTGGTGCGGCCCACGCGCAGGCCCAGTTCGCGGGAGAGCGAGTCGGCCACGGCCGGGGCGATCTCGTTGCAGACGGCGAGGGCCGCCTCGGGGCCGTCCTCGCGCATCGCCTTCATGAGCTCGGCCTGGAGGGCGCCGGCCAGGCGGCCGCAGGCCTCGCGGCAGGTCGCGCTCCACTCCTTGTCCACGTCGGGCGTCTCGGGATCGGAATCGGTCGCGACAGCGGCGATCGCGGCGATCGTCAGGATCGCCGCAGCCAGGATCGCGGCGCGGAGGGATGCCGGCGGGTTCATGAAAAAGACCTCCCCGGGCGCCGGGTTCGCGGCGCCACGGGGAGATCCTAGCACATCGGGACTCAGCCGAGCATCTTCCGGACCTGGTTCTCGACGCCGCCGGCGACGATGACCTCCTGGACGGGCCGGCCCAGGGGCGCGAAGGGGTAGGCATCGCCGCGCCAGGTGATCGTGGCGGCCGCGAAATCCACGGTCAGCGGCTCGTCGCAGATGATCGTCTTGGCGTCCGCTTCGGCGTGGGCGGCGCGCAGGGCGTCGCTCAACGCCGGGCTCTCGAGACAGAGGAAGCCGTTGTTGATGGCGTTGCGCAGGTAGGTCTGGGAGTAGCTGGCCGCGACGACCATGCTCACCCCGGCCGCCTGCAGCGCCGTCACCGCCTGCTCGCGCGACGAACCGGTGCCGAAGTTGTAGCCGCCGACGACCAGGTCGCCCTTCTTCACCATGCCGGCGAAGGCGGGGTCGTAGTTCTCCATCAGCACCCGGGCCATGTCGGCGGGGGTCATGTCCTCGCGGTAGGTGTAGTCCTTCCCGTAGATGCCGTCGGTGTTCAGGTTGTCCTGGGGCAGCCACAGGGCGCGGCCCTCGACCGCGGCGGGGAAGCCGTCGATGATCTCGACCGCGGCGTCCGAGCGCGGCAGCTCGCGCGCGGCGAAGGCGTAGGCCGGGACCGAGGCGTCGAACTCGCCCGGCGCGGCCACCTTGCCCGCCAGCGCGGAGGCGGCGACCACCGCGGGGCTGGCCAGGAAGCACTTGGCGTCGCGCGATCCCATCCGGCCCTTGAAGTTGCGGTTGGTCGCCGAGATGCCCACCTCGCCGGCCTCGAGCAGCCCCGCGCCCAGGCCGATGCAGGGGCCGCAGCCGGGGGGCAGGGGACGGGCGCCGGCGGCCAGCAGGTCGCCCCAGGCGCCGCTCTGCTCGGCCAGGCCCTGCACCTCCTCGCTCGCCGCCGCGATGTAGAACTCCACGCCGTCGGCGACCTTGCCGCCGCGGACCACGGCGGCGGCCTGCTCCAGATCCTCCAGCCGCGAGTTGACGCAGGAGACCAGGTAGGCCTTGTCGATCTTCATGCCCGCGGCGGCCATCTCGACCAGCGAGGTCATCTTCTGCACGGTGTCGGGCCCGGACAGGTGGGGCGAGACTGCGCCCAGGTCCAATTCGATCACGCCGGCGTAGGGAGCGTCGAGATCGGGGGCGGGCGGGTTCTCGGCCCAGCGCGCGATGTCGGCGGCCTTCAATCGGTCGTTGACGCCCGCGGCCGCCAGCCTGTCGGCGCGCCCGTTCAGCCAGTCGATGGTGCGCGCGTCGCAGGGGAACCAGCCGACCAGGGCGCCCCACTCGGTGGTCATGTTGCTGATGCTCATGCGCGCCTCGACCGAGAGGCCGGCCACGCCCGGACCGCCGAACTCCACGGCGGCGTTCAGGACCTCGCCGCTGTTGTAGAGGCCGCAGAGGGTGATGATGACGTCCTTGCCGGTCACCCCGGGGCGCAGCGCGCCCGTGAGCTCGACGCGGATCGTGCGCGGGATCTGCCACCAGGCGCGGCCGGTGGCCCAGAGGGCGGCCGCGTCGGTGCGCACGACCGGGGTGCCCACCGCGCCGACGGCGCCGTACATGTTGCTGTGGCTGTCGCTGGCGACGACGAAGCCGCCGGGCCGGACGAAGCCCTGCTCGAGCATGATCTGGTGGCCGATGCCCATGCCGGCGGGATGGAAGGCGACGCCCTGCTCCGCCGCGAAGCTCTCGATCCGGGCGTACTTGGCCAGGTTCTGCTCGCCCTTGTCCTGGATGTTGTGGTCCAGGGCGAAGACCGGCTGGCCCGGGTCGTGCACCTTCGCGGCGCCCAGCTTCTCGAATTTGAGCAGCACCGCGGAGGTGTTGTCGTGGGTCATGACGTGATCGGGGATCAGGGTCACGAAGTCGCCGGCGTGGAGCTCGGCGCCGGCCGGCAGGTCGACGGCGTGGGCCTGGGCGATCTTCTCGACGACGGTCTGGGCCATCTCTCCTCCAGGAGCCCCCGGCGCGGGGGCGGGCAGGTCGTTGAAGGGCGAAAAGAAAGGGCCGGCCTTCCCGGAGGAAGACCGGCCCCGTCGGCGCGGGCGCCCGTCTGCGCGGGCGCTCAATCCGCCGCGGAGGCCGCCTCCCGGTCGGCGACCAGTTCCCGCATCATGTCGCTCAAGTTGTCATATCGCTCGACCCGGGACAAGGCCTCTTTGGCGGCCGCGACCCGCTCCGGCGTGCAGACCGGGGCGGCCAGGGCGTCGAACTTCTCGGCCAGCTCGTCGTCGGTCATCGGGTTGCGCGGGTCGCCCTTCGGGAAGTCCAGGCGGCGCTCCAGCTCACGGCCGTCGGCGGTGACGATCGTCACGATCACCCGCTGCAGTTCCGGGAAGACAGCCTCGATCTCGGGGTCGGCCTCGACCTTCACCTTTCCGAGCTGGGCGCGGATCACCGGGTCCAGGATGCGCTCCGGTTCGAACTGCTCGGGCGTGACGCGGCGGTCGACCAGCGCCGCGGCGATGACGTAGGGCAGGCTGTGGTCCGCGGTCTCCTTGGTGCGGGGGTCGTACTTGGTGGGGTCGGCCAGGATGTCGGCCGCCCGCGCCAGGCTGCGGATGCGCACCTCGGCCACGTCGTCGGGGCGCAGGTCGTGCTCCCGCACCAGGTCGAGGGTGGCGGAGATGGGCGCGTGGGTCAGGGCCTCGGTCGGATAGGACTTCATGCCGCATTTCAGGATGCGCCAGCTCTCGCCCAGGCCCTCGGTCAGCACGTCCCACTTCCACTCGGTATCCAGGACGTGGGCGAAGCCTTCCTTGCCGTCGAGCACGTGCTCGGGGCCGGTGTAGCCGCGCTCGGCCAGCAGCGCGGCCAGCACGCCCGACTGCACGGCCAGCGGGTCGACTGTGTTCTTCATCATCGTCAGCTTGCCGGCGGTGACCGAGCCGGTGGTCAGGTGGCGCGAGGCGCTGATGCCGATCGCGTGCCGGATGCCGTCGGGATCCAGGCCCAGCAGGCGGCCGGCGACGATGGGGGCCGCCACGGCCGTCAGGGTGGCGTGGTGCCAGCCGATCTCGCGGATGCCGGGGAAGGAGACCTCGCAGAGGCGCTGCTCCATCTCGTAGGCCAGGACGATGCCCAGCAGCAGGTCGCGCCCGCCGCCGCCCTGCCGCTCGACGATCGCCATGGCGGCCGGGATCAGGTCGCTGGGATGGGACGGGTCCTGCTGCCAGTAGATGTCGTTGTAGTCCATCACCCGGATCAGCAGGCTGTTGGCCAGGGCGGCCGAGACCGGATCCACGCGGCGGCCCGTGCCCAGGATCGTGGCGGTTCCGGGGCCGGCGATCTCGTCCAGCACGCCGAGGGCCAGCGCGCAGTCGTGCTGGCGCAGGCCGCCCAGGGCGCAGCCCACGCTGTCCAGCAGGAAGCGGCGGGCGGCGGCCAGGGCCTCTTCGGGGATCTTCTCGTAGCGCAGGCCGGCGGCCCACTCGGCCAGCCGGCCGGTCACGGTGCTCATGGCGGGCCTCCTAGCGGGGGTACCTGTCGGCGATGTAGTCGGTCAGGTAGGCGATCCGGGCCTTGCGGTCGCTGGAGATCTGCTGGACGCAGTCGCCGATCGAGACCAGTCCCGCGAGACGTCCCTCGGCCATCACCGGCAGGTGGCGGATGCGCAGTTCGGACATCACGGCCATCGCCTCCTCGACGCTCTGCTCGGGGCTCGCGTAGGCGATGCGCGTTGACATGATCTCGCGGACGGGGGTTTCACGGGAGGACCGTCCCTTCAGGATGATCTTCCTGAGGTAGTCGCGTTCGGTGATGATGCCGTGGATGGTCTCGCCTTCGGTCACGATCAGCGAACCGACGTTGTGCTCCACCATGCCCGCGACGGCATCGAAGACGGTGGCTTCCGGCGATACGGAATAGACCTTGGGGCCCTTCCTGTTCAGGATGTCGGCAACGGTCGTCATCGGTCGTCTCCCTCCCGGTACGGCCGACCCGGCGCGGTCAGGCCGAAGGTCGGATCAGCTTGTTGTTCCATGTCGTCAGGGCGACGGCGGCGGCCAGCAGCAGCGCGCCGCAGGTCTGATGAGCCGTGGTGATCACGACGTCGATCGTCGCCGGCTCGGCCAGGCGGGCGGTGACGCCCGTGGCCCAGAGCGCCGCGAGTCCCAGGGCGAACTGGACGCCGATCAGGATCATCAGGGCGCGGCCCAGCCGGTCCCGCGCCGCCAGCCCCGCGGCGTCGCCCCAGGCCCGCACGCCCACCAGCAGCGCGGCGGCGGCGACGACCACGGCCATCGCCACGTGGACCAGCAGCCCGCCGGCGACGTGCCGCAGCACGGCGCCGAAGACGAGTTGCACGATAAGCAGAAAGACCAGGAGCCGCGACAGGCCGCGCTCGGCGGGGGCCGCCCGGTGGACGGCGGGAGCGGCCCGGCGCCAGGCCCGCGAGCCGAGCACGGCCAGGGCCGTGACCGTGCCCAGGAACAGCTGGCCCAAGACCCCGTGGACCACGGCCAGAGCCAGGCTGGGGCGGGTGTCCAGGGGCGAATCGCTCATCGTGAAGCGTCCCGTGACGCGCAGCCCGCCCAGCACCCCCTGCAGGACGACCAGCGCCACCGCGGCCAGGGCCGCGTTCTTCAGCCAGCGCCGGTCGTCGGCGCGGTGCACGAAGACGGCCAGCACCACCGTCGACAGCCCGACCAGGGTGCCGAAGAGGCGGTGGGCGTGTTCGTAGTAGACGCCGCCGGTCATGCGCGAGAGCGGGTAGAGGAACATGTTGTAGCCGAAAGAATTAGGCCAGTCGACCACGGCGAGCCCGGCCTCGTGCCCGGTCACGATGCCGCCGGCGATCAGCAGCAGCAGCGTGGCGGCGGCCGTGACGCCGGCGAAGGCCGCCGGCCAGTCCGGCCCGGGGCTCGGGGGCGGAACCGCCCTGCGCCCGGCCAATAACGCCCCCAGCGCGCCGGCCAGCGCGCCGGCGGCCAGCGAACCCGGCAGCCAGAGCAAGGCCGAGGGCAGGATGCCCGGGGACGAGGGGTCGCCGAGCAGGCTGCCCAGGATCAGCAGGTTGACCGTCGAGGCCAGCAGGCCGGTCGCGGCCCCGTCGCGGGGCGCGCCTCCGGCCAGGCGGGCGACGGCGAAGCCGCCGCCGCCGAGGCAGGCCAGCAGCAGGACCAGCACCAGCCACCCGGGGGCGGCCAGCCCCGGCAGGTGGGTGACGTAGCCGGCGGCCCACATGGCCGTGGCCGTGGCGAAGCCCAGGGTCAGGATGCCGCCCCCGCCGGGGCGGAGCCTTGCGGCGCCTTCGTTCATGGACGACCTCCCTGGTCCGTTCCGCCCTTGCAGCGGGCGGCGCGATGTGGGTTTATCCTGGAATCGCCGCCGGCTGGGGGCCGGCGGCCGCGAACCCCTGATCACGATACAGGCTTGTCCATGCTGCTGCACCTCTCGAGATCCTGCCGCCTCTACCTGGAGCTGGGCAAGGCGCGCCTCAGCGCCCTGGTCGTCTTCACGGCCCTGTCGGGCTATCTGCTGGCGCCGGTGGGCCGGGCGGACTGGGCCCAGGGGCTGGCCGTGGGCGCCGGCACCCTGCTCGCGGCCCTGGGGGCCAACGGCCTGAACCAGGTCCTGGAGCGGGACCGCGACGCCCTGATGGACCGCACCCGGGGCCGGCCCCTGCCCACCCGGCGGATCACGCCGCCCCGCGCCGCGGCGTGGTCGATCGCGAGCATCGTCGTCGGCGGAGCCTGGCTGCTGGCCGAGGCGGGTGCGCCGGCCGCGGCCCTGGCGGTGGGCAACGCGTTGCTCTACGTGGCGGTCTACACGCCGCTGAAGGTGCGGAGCACCCTGAACACCCTGGTCGGCGCCGTCTGCGGCGCCGTGCCGCCCTTGATCGGCTGGAGCGCGCGCACCGGCGGGCTGGAGGCGGGCGCCTGGCTGCTGGCCCTGGTCCTCTTCGTCTGGCAGATCCCCCACTTCCTGGCCCTGGCCTGGCTCTTCCGGGACGACTACGCCCGCGGCGGCTACCGCATGCTCACCGACGGCGACCGCAGCGGCCGGCGCACCTTCCGCTTCATGATCGTCTACAGCGTGGCCCTGCTGCCCGTAGGCCTGACCCTGACCCTGGGCGGCCTGACGGGGCCCGTCTTCGGGGCGGTCTCGCTGCTGCTGGGCGGCGCGTTGGCGGCGCTGGGGATGGGGGGCTACCGCGAGCGTTCGGCCCTGAGCGCCCGCCGGGTCTTCCTGGGCAGCATCGCCTACCTGCCCCTGTTGCTGGCGGCGATGCTGGCCGACCGGGGGGGCGCGCCGTGAGCGGCCCGGCGTCGGACCGGCGGGGATTCCTGCGCCAGGGCGGCTGGGTGCTGCTCGCCGGCGCCGCGGCGGCCCTGTTGGTCGCCGCCTGGTGGCTGGCGCCGATGCTCGGCGAGAAGGGGCCGGCGCCGGTGGGCGACGGCCGCGATCCCGGGACCTACGGCTTCGACCTCTCCGGACTCGATGCCAAGCGGGGAGCCCTGGCGGCGGCGGGTTTTCCCCGCGACGGGCTGCCCCGCCTGGACTTTCCCGCACTGATGGACGCCGCCGGCGTGGACTCCCTGAACGGCGCCGAGAGGGGCAAGTACCTAGTGGGCGGCGACCGCGTGATCGGCCTGTCCGTCGGGGGTTCGGCGAGGGCCTACCCCCTGCGCGTGATGGACTGGCACGAGGTCGTCAACGACACCCTGGGCGGCCTGCCCCTGGCCGTGACCTGGAGCCCCCTCTGCGGCAGCGCCGTGGTCTACGATCGGCGCGGGGACGGCCGGCCGCTGGAACTGGGCCACAGCGGGCTGCTGCTGGAGTCCAACCCCCTGCTCTTCGACCGGGCCGCGCCCGGAGCCGGACTCTGGTGCCAGCTGACCGGCGAGGCCCTGGCCGGACCCGTGCCCGGCTCGATGCTGCGCGCGCTGCCCATGACCCTGACGACCTGGGAGGAGTGGCGCAAGCGCCAGCCGGGCACGACGGTTCCCCGACCGGCCCCCGCCATGAAGAAGCACTACGCCCGCAACCCATACGGCAGCTACGTCAGCCGCGGCCGGCCGCGTTTCCCGGTGACGGGGCCGCTGCCGGCGCAGCCCATGGAGCCGCTGGTCATCGTGGCCCTGGGCGCGACCCGGGTGGCCTATCCCGTGAACGAGCTGGCCGAGCAGGCGGGGGAGATGCGTCCGGTGCCTAGGGTGCAGGACCATGCGACGCTGGTCTTCATCTGCACCCCCCGGACCGGCGCCGAACCCGCCACCGCCTGGCCGCTGTGCGATCCGCCGCGCGGGGACCTGGATGTCCGCTACGCCTACCGCTTCGCCTGGGAGGCCCTGGGATCGGAGGGCGCCGCGGGGCGCTGATCACGTCGGCATCAGGACGCGAAGAGGCCGGACGGAAAGCCGTCCGGCCTCGTCGTTCCGGTGGTGTCGGTCGCATCGCTACTCGGCCGCCGGCGGCGCGGGCGCGGCCCGCTGCAGCAGCTCCCGGTCGAGCATGAACAGGCCGGCGCCGCTGTCCTGCATCATCTTCAGCTGCTGGACGATGCCGTCGACGGAGGCCTCTTCCTCGACCTGCTCCGTGACGAACCACTGGAGCATGATGCCCGTGGCGTGGTCCCTGGCGTCCTGGGCGGCGCTGACCAGGTCGTTGATGCGCTCGGTCATGTGGCGCTCGTGCTTCAGCGAATCCTCGAACATCGCCAGCGGCGTATCCCATTCCAGATCGGGGCCGGCGACGGGCTGCAGCAGCACGCGGGCGCCCGCCTCGTTCATGTAGTCGATGATCTTGAGCGCGTGGAGCAGCTCCTCGTGGGCCTGCTGGCGCATCCAATTCGCGCAGCCGGCCAGATTCCGCTCCTCGCTCCAGGCCGCCATCGCCAGATAGAGGTAGCTCGAATAGAATTCGGCGTTGATCTGGTCGTTCAGCCCCTTATGGATCTTCTCGCTGATCACGCTGGACCCCCTTGACGCCGCCCGAATTGCCGCTGCGGGCGCGTTTCTTCTAAGTTTCTGAAGGCATGACGTTTAGGTCTTCAGTATATGAAAGGCGGCTGCGTTCGCAAGCGAATTCGGCCGCGGCGCGGGCCGCTGAAATCGGGTGGCGGTATCATGCGATTGCGCTGATAATGGACAGCCGATGAAGTAGCGTTCGGAAAACGTGTTGCAGGACCATCATACCGTCCCCGGCGAAACCCCCCAGCATCCCCAACCGCGCCTCGCGAAAGGAACGACGGATGCCACGCAAGGAGATCGATACCTGGAGCGTCGACCACCTCCAGATCCTCGACGAGGAGGGCCGGGTCGACGCCGACCTGGAGCCCAAGCTCAAGAAGCAGGAGCTGCTGGACCTCTACCGCAGCATGGTCTGGGCCCGGGTCACCGACGAACGGATGCTCAAGCTGCAGCGGCAGGGGCGCATCGGCACCTTCGGCCCCAGCACCGGGCAGGAGGCCATCCAGTGCGGCGCAGCCTTCGCCGCCACGGACAAGGACTGGTTCGTGGGCGCCTTCCGTGAGCACGGCGTGCGGTTGATGCGCGGCGAGAGCCTGCTCAAGCAGCTGCTCTACTACAACGGCTACGAGGAGGGGAACGTCAACCCCGAGGGTCCCGGACGCAACTTGCCGATCTCGGTGATCGTCGGCGCCCAGGCCCTGCACGCCGTCGGCCTGGGCTACGCCATGAAGTACCGCGGCGAGAAGGATTCGGCCGTGCTCTGCTTCATGGGCGACGGCGCCACCAGCCAGGGCGACTTCCACGAGGCCCTGAACTTCGCCTCGGTGTGGCAGGCCCCGGTGGTCTTCATCATCCAGAACAACCAATGGGCGATCTCGGTGCCCCGCGAGAAGCAGACGCATTCGCGCACCCTGGCCCAGAAGGCCCTGGCCTACGACATGCCGGGGCTGCAGCTGGACGGCAACGACATCCTGGCCTGCTACGTCGGCGTCAAGGAGGCCCTGGACCGCGCCCGCGCCGGCGGCGGCCCCACCCTGATCGAGGCGGTCACCTACCGTCTGATGATGCACACCACCGCCGACGACCCCAGCAAGTACCGCACGAGCGACGAGGAGCAGGCGTGGTGGAAGCGCGACCCGCTGCCGCGCTTCCGCGGCTACCTCGAGGGGCGCAAGTACTGGGACGACAAGCAGGAGGCGGCGCTGCAGGAGGAGCTGAAGACGAGCATGGACGCGGAGATCAAGACCTTCGAGGAGACCGACGGCTTCAAGCCCGACGCGCCCTTCGACCATGTCTTCGGCACGCCCCATCCCGTCATCGAGGACCAGCGGGCGGCGTTCCTGGAGGAGATGCGGAAGGAGGCCGGCGATGCCTAAGCTCAACATGGTCCAGGCCATCAACCTGGGACTGGCGCAGGAGATGGAGAAGGACGACGGCGTCGTGCTGCTGGGCGAGGACATCGGCGTCGACGGCGGCGTCTTCCGCGTCACCGACGGCCTGATCGACAAGTTCGGCCCCGAGCGGGTCATGGACACGCCGCTGGCCGAGGCGGGCATCATCGGCACGTCGGTGGGCATGGCCGTCGCCGGCATGAAGCCCGTCGGCGAGCTGCAGTTCTCCGGCTTCTCGTACCTGATCATCCCCCAGCTCGAAGGCCACGCCGCGCGCCTGCGCTCGCGCACCCAGGGCCAGTTCACCGTGCCCTTGGTCATGCGCATGCCCTACGGCGGCGGCATCCGGGCCCTGGAGCACCATTCCGAGAGCCGCGAGGCCACCTACAGCCACTTTCCCGGCGTGAAGGTCGTCATTCCCTCGGGTCCCCGGAACGCCCGCGCCCTGATCGTGGCCGCGATCCGCGACCCGGACCCCGTGGTCTTCATGGAGCCCAAGCGCTCGTACCGCGCCTTCCGCGAGGAGGTGCCCGAGGCCGAGGAGGTCATGGAGATCGGCAAGGCCCAGGTCGTGCAGGAGGGCGGGGACGTCACGGTGGTCAGCTGGGGCGCGATGATGCGCACGACGCTGAAGGCCGTGGCCGAGCTGCAGCAGGAGCGGAAGGTCGGCGTCGAGCTGATCGATCTGCTGACGATCTCGCCGATGGACAGCGACACGATCGTGGAGTCGGTGCGCAAGACCGGCCGCCTGGTGATCGTGCAGGAGGCGCCCTACTCCTTCGGGGCCGCGTCCGAGATCATCGCGCGGATCAACGACAAGGCCCTGCTCTGGCTCGAGGCGCCCGTCAAGCGGGTGACCGGCTACGACGTGGTCACCCCCTACTTCGGCCGCGAGCTGGACTACATGCCGACCGAGGGCCGCGTCAAGCGCGGCATCCTCGAGACCCTCGACTTCTAGGAGGCGCAGATGTTCGAGTTCAAGCTGCCCGACCTTGGCGAGGGCATCCACGAGGGCGAGATCCTGCAGTGGCACGTGGCCGCCGGCGACGATGTCGCCGAGGACGCGCCCCTGGTGGACGTCGAGACCGACAAGGCCGCGGTGACGATCCCCTCGCCCCGGGCCGGCAAGGTCGCGACCCTGAACGGCGCCGTGGGCGACGTCGTCGCGACCGGCCAGGTGATCGTCGTCATCGACGACGGCACGGGCGCCGCCGCGGCGCCCGCCGCTCCGTCGCGGGCCGCCGAGGAGATGCCGGTCGGCCTGCCCGAGGAGGAGGAGGCCCCGGCGAAACCCGTCGCGGCTCCTGCCGCGGTTCCGGCCGCCGCTCCGGCCGCCGCGCCGGCCGCGCCCGCGCCGCCGGGCGAGGGACGTCCGGTGCCGGCCGCGCCGGCCACCGAGGGGGGCTCGCTCGACGCCGCCCTGAACGGCAAGGTCAGCGCGACCCTGACCGACGGCGGAGCCGTGCTCGGCGTCGGCGAGGACTTCGCCGGCGAGTGGGCGTTCGTCTACGCCTATTCGGAGCCCACGCCGCTGGGCTGGCACCAGGTGTCCGCCAACGGCACCGTGACGGTGCCGACCGCCGACCTGGCCGGCGGCGATCACCGGCTGGCGGTGCTGGACGCCGACGGCAAGCCGCCCGGCTGCAACCAGGTGACCCCCACCGGTGAGGCGGTGCCGGCCCCCGCCGCCCCCGCACCGCAGGTGGCGCCGGCGGCCGACGCCGGTCCGGGCGTCGGTGTCTGGGCGCTGGGCGGAGCCGTGCTCCTGGTCGGTGCCGGCCTGGTGGTCGTGCTGCTGCGGCGCCGCCGCACCGCCTGACCGGTACCGCGTGACCACCACCCTCCCCGCCGCCCGGCGGGCGCCCGCACCCGGGCGGGCCTGGACCCGGGCGGTGCCGGCGTTCGCCGTGGCGCTGGCACTGCTGCTGCTGGGTTCGCTGGTCTCGTT
>CAZLHO010000038.1:0-29283 GCA_964559455.1 uncultured Fibrobacteraceae bacterium
GCGTCGGCGAAGCTGCTGACCACCGAATACTGCGAGCCGATCAGCCCGTGGTTGGTGATGTTCATGTGCAGCTGGCCGGCGTTCATCACATAGGACCCGTCCAGCACATGGGCGCCGGCGGGGTTGCGCGCGGGGTCGTCGACCTGATCGGGGAGCGGGGCCTCGGCGATCGATGTCGTCGCCGGCAGCAGGGCCAGGATCAGCAGGGACAGAATAATGAAGGATTGTCCGGGGCGTAAACTCACACGCGCCGGCGCGGCAAGGTGCTCAGCCTGATGCATTGATGGCGCCTCACGTGGCGTGTGGGGTTGGTAGGGAGCGTGAGGACGATTTTTCGACCTATCCAAGAGTATCGCCCCTGGATGTGGCCGGAATCAAGCTGGAATATTCGATTGATGCTTTTCGAATTCCGGACGGAGAAGGGCCCCGGTCGGGATCGGCCGGGGCCCGGGAACGATGAGGCGCCTCCGGCCTAGCGGCCGTAGAGGCTCTTGACCGCGCCCCAGCTGTGCGTCGCGTCGGGCACCGGATCGCAGGGCAGACCCGGGAAGACCCCGGTGATCTCACCGGTGCAGGCCAGCTGGGCGTGCTTGTCGACGAGGAACATGTTGGGCTCGGCGATCGGGGCGGGCCCGAAGAACGAGTAGATGTAGATCACGGCCGTGCCGACGGGCCCGGGCTCGCAGTCCGCTTCCTCGTCGTACTCGAATTTGAGCATGGGCTCGACCAGATCCAGCGAGGGGTCGCCCTTGCATTCGAGCATGGCCATCAGGTCGACCTGGCAGACGTCCCCGTCGTTGTAGAAGTAGCCCGCGGTCGCGACCCAGGCCAGGCCCGCGTCGAAGTCTTCGCAGAGGCAGTTGTCGGGTTCGTCCAGCAGCAGGTCGATGTGGCTGACGCCGTAATTGCTGCCGGTGTCGTAGTCGATGGTGATCGTGTATTTCCAGGTTCCCAGCAGGGGGTCGTCCGGATTCGGCTCGGCGGTGCTGACGCCATTGATGTAGCAGTCGTCCGCGGTTGCGGCGCCGGCGGTGAAGATCAGCATCAACAGGATGGCGTGGGCGAAGAACCTCGGGTTCCTCATGGTGCTCCTCCAGGTAAAAACCGGCCTGATGCCGGGTCCTCGTTTACTTGGACGGGGCGGACGTCCCAGTTGACGATCATTTTCAGTGACCTCACCATCATACCCCTAATCCGATTCGTTTTCAAGATCATATGTGAGATATTTTGTCCAATATACGCATTTAGTGGTAGGGATTGTATTCAGATCCTCGGGATCCGCAGTTGATTCCGATGCCCGCCGACGGGGCGCAAGGCGCGCCAGGAGTCCCAGGAATAGAGGCCCAGGGCGGTCCAGATGCAGGCGAAGGCCGCCAGGTGGGTGCGGGTGAAGGGCTCGCCGAAGGCGACGACCGCGAGCAGGAATTGCAGCGACGGCGCGGCGTACTGCAGGAAGCCGACCGTGGCGTAGCGCAGGCGGCGGGCCGCGTTCGCGTACCAGACCAGGGGCAGGGCCGTGACGACGCCGGCCGCCGGCAGCAGCAGGTCGGTGCGCAGGTCGCGGTGGACGAAGGCGAGGGCGTCGCGGGCCTCGAGGTGCAGCAGCCAGGCCGCGGCGAAGGGGGCCAGCAGCAGCGTCTCGGCGGTCAGACCGGTCATGCCGTCGGCGCGCACGGTCTTGCGCAGCAATCCGTAGAATCCGAAGCTGAAGGCCAGCGTCAGGGCGATCACCGGGACGCGTCCCACCCGCAGCGTCAACCACGTCACCGCCAGGGCCGCCAGGATCACGCTGACGGTCTGCAGCCGGCGCAGCCGCTCGCCCAGGAAGACGAAGCCCAGCAGGACGTTCACCAGCGGGTTGATGAAGTAGCCCAGGCTGGCCTCCAGCAGGAAGCCCCGGCCGACCGCCCAGATGAAGACGAACCAGTTGACCGAGATCAGCGCCGAGGTCAGGGCCAGGGTGCGCGCCGTGGGGCCGTGGGTCAGGGCCTGGCGCAGCATCGGCAGGCGGCCGCGCAGCTTCAGCAGGACCAGCAGCAGCAGCAGCGACCAGAGCACGCGGTGGGCCAGGACCTCGTCGGGGGCGACGTGGGCCACGGCCTTGAAGTAGAGGGGACAGACGCCCCACCAGACGAAGGCCGCCAGGCCGTAGATCACCCCGAGCGTGGATTCGCGGTCGCGGGGCGGCACTGGCTTCCCTTCGGTCGGGGGATCGCGGCGACTCGGGCCCCCGAATGATATGCCATTCCCGGCCCGGAGCAAGCAATTGTAAAGCGGGCTTGACACCGACGGCGGAGCGGTCTAGATTGGGGATTGTAAAGCCGACTTTACTTCGAGGAGGAGCCATGGCCAAGATCGCCAACCGCATCCGCGAGATCCGCCTCGAGCGGGGGCTGACCCAGGCGGACCTGGGCCGGATCGTGGGCGTGTCGCGCCAGAGCATCATCTCGATCGAGCGCGGTCGCTACGTCCCGAGCCTGGAGCTGGCCCTGCGCATCGCGGCCCACTTCGGCCGGCCCGTCGAGCGGCTTTTCACCCTGGAGGACTGAGATGTTGGACGAGCGTTTCCTGATGCACCGCTACAAGAGCACGAGCCACGCCGCGGTCGCCGGCAGCGTCGCGATGGGCGGCTGGTTCCTGTACCAGCAGTGGGGACGCGGCGTGCTGCGCTGGGACATCATGGCGATCCTGACGCTGATGGCCGTCGTCAAGGTCGGCGCCATGCTCTACTACCGACGCTTCGACTAGGAGGACGCCATGCTGATCCGTCGTCTGGAGAAGGGTGCGCCCCGCCGCCTGACCGCGACCGGGATGATGCTGATGTCGGCCGGACTGTTGCTCGGGCGTTTCGGCCCGCGCCTGCTGTCGCCGGCGCTGAGCGAAGGCTTCTGGGGCGGGTTCCTGGACGGGTTCGGGCTCGTGCTGCTCGTGGCCTCGATCCCCTTCAACATCCTCGGCATCGTCGGGATGCGGCGCGCGCGGCGCTCCTGATCCCGCCGGGCCCTTGTCGATCGGGGCCGATGGTGTCAGACTGTGGGCGTCGCGGCGGCCCGGCCGGGGCCGCCGCCGCACTTCGCCGCCGGGAGACGATGATGACCCCGTTCCTGCTGATCGTCGCGGCTGCGCTGGCCGCGGGCGCCCCCGCCGACACGACCGTCGCCGCGTCAGGCGAAGTTCCGGTCGGATCGGTCGCCGCCGTCATCGCGCCGGTGCGCGCGGACCAGGGCGGCGAGCTGCTGGTCTGCCTCTACGACGATCCCGAGACCTGGCTGAAGCCCGAGCGGGCTCTGCGGGTGGTGCGCGCCGCGCCCGAGGGGGAGACCGTGATCGTCCGCCTGGGCGACCTGCCGCCGGGCCGCTACGCCCTGCAGGTCATCCACGACAAGAACCTGAACGGCAAGTTCGACATGCGCACCTTCCCCTGGCCCAAGCCCAAGGAGGGCGGGGGCATCTCGCACAACAACTTCCGCATGGGACCGCCCAGGTGGGAACCGGCGCTCTTCACCGTCGGCGCCGGCGAGCTGGTGCGGCTGGACGTCGCGCTGCGCTACTGACCTGCCGGATTTCGGATTGTCAGGATCCCCGCCGGACCTTAGCATTGATCCCGCCCCTCCGCCGTGCGCCCGCGGCGCCCCTTGCCCCACGCCTCCGGGAGGAATCCTGCACATGGCTTTCCACGCGTTCCCCCGGGACCGCCGCGTGCTCGCGCCGGCGATCCTGCTCGGCGCCCTGCTGCTCGCGCCCGCCGTCGCGCCCGCGGCCGTGCCCGTCTTCGTCGACGACGAGCCCGGGGCCCCGGTGCGCAGCGTCGAGATCGGCGGCGACCTGCGCATGCGCGGCTACGACCTCGAGAACATGTGGGATGCGGACAGCGACGACGAGCGCGACCACTGGGCCGTCTTCCGCCAGCGGGCCCGGCTCTTCTGCCGGGTCGAGCTCGAGCAGGGGGTCGTCGGCTTCCTGCGCGTGGCCAACCAGAACTGGGGCGAGGGCGTGACCGCCGCCGCGCAGTGGGAGGAGGACAACAAGAGCAACAAGCTCTTCGTCGACGCGGCCTGGATCGACGCGGCGGGGCTCTTCGGCCTGCCGGTCTCGGCCCGCTTCGGCCGGCAGAGCCTGAGCTACGGCAGCGGCTTCGTGCTCTTCGACGGCCAGTCGCAGCTGGCCTCGACGGCCATGTACATGGACGGCGTACGGCTGCGGGTGGCCCCCGACGACCGCTTCGACCTGGACCTGCTCTACTTCAAGGACCAGGAGAACGCGCGCGACGAGGCGGCGCACGACGACATCACCCTGGCCGGCGTCTACTTCTCGCGCCGCGATCCCGACCGCGACGGCAGCGACGAGCTCTACGCGCTGCGTCGCGAGGACCAGAACCTGGGCCGCCGCATCTGGGCGCTGGGGCTGCGCACCTGCGGCGTCCAGGATTCGGGGCTGGACTACGACCTGGAGGCCACCCTGCAGCTGGGCGATTCCGGCCCGAGCCGGGACCACGAGGCCTGGGGGTTCAAGGGCGAGCTGGGCTATTCGCTGCCGGAGCTGACCTGGGCGCCGCGGCCCTTCGTCTCCTTCGTCGGCCTCAGCGGCGACGATCCCTTCACGAGCGCCGACGAGCGCTGGGACGTCGTCTACGGCGGCTGGCCCCAGTTCGGCGACCTGCTGGCCTGGAGCTACCTTAACCTGGGCGCCTACAACCGGGTGTCCGTCTTCGACCCGGGCTACGCCTCCGGCAGCAGCGTTCCCGGCGAGGTCGTCTACGGCAACCTGCTGCTGCCGACCATCGGCCTGGATCTGCATCCGGTCGCCGGCCTGGACGCCCGGCTCTCGTTCTCGCCGATCACGGTGCAGGAATCGGCGGCGGACTCCGACGACTTCGGCGAGTACTACCAGCTGAGCGCCCGCTACCGCCATTCGCAGCACCTGAGCTTCGCCGCCTACGCGGCCCTGATCGACATCGGCGCCGCCTTCGGCCCGGACGCCGACGCCCAGCACGAGCTCTTCTGGGAGACCCGGCTGGAGTTCTGACGCCCGCGGGCGAGGGGAGGACCCGGATGATCGTCAAGGCCGTGGTGATCGCGTTCTATGCGGCGATGATCGTCGCCATCGGCGCCGTCGCCCTGAGGCGCACGCGCACCTTCCACGACTTCTTCCTGGGCGGCGGCAAGGTGGGGCCGTGGATGACGGCCTTCACCTACGCCACGGCCTACTTCTCGGCGGTGCTCTTCATCGGCTTCGCCGGGAAGATCGGCTGGGGCTTCGGGCTGTCGGCCCTGTGGATCGCCCTGGGCAACGCCCTGGTCGGCGTGCTGCTGGTCTGGGGGCTGCTCGGGCCGCGCATCAAGAGCATGGCCGCCGAGACCGGCGTCCACACCATGCCCGAGTTCCTGGAGCGCCGCTACGGCAGCCCCTTCCTGAAGCTCTGGTCGTCGCTGGCGGTCTTCGTCTTCTTCATCCCCTACTCGGCGGCCGTCTTCATGGGGCTGTCCTATCTCTTCCGGGCCAACTTCGGCATCGACTACACCACGGCCCTGGCCCTGATGGGCTGCTTCACGGCCCTCTACATCTCGCTCGGCGGCTACCGGGCGATGGCCATGGTCGACGTGGTCTTCGGCATGATCATGCTGGCCGGGGTGCTGATCCTGCTGGGCTTCACCCTCCACGCCGGGGGCGGGGCGGCCCGCATCGCCGCCGACCTCGCCGCCGTCGAGCCGGGGCTGGCGCGCATCGTCGGACCGCCGGGATGGTGGTCGCTCTTCTGCCTCGTCTTCCTGACCAGCGTGGCGCCGCTGGGCATGCCGCAGCTGCTGCAGAAGTTCTACGCCATCCGCGACCGGCGGGCGATCCGCGTGGGCACCATCGCCTCGACCTGCTTCGCGCTGCTGATCGGCGGCGTGGCCTACTTCACCGGCGCGGCGGCCCGCCTCTTCCTGAACCCCGCGAACTCGCCCGCGGCCTTCGCCGACGGCCGGCCGATCTTCGACGCCCTGATGCCCGAGCTGCTGGCCCGCGTCGTGCCCGAGTCGCTGTCGGTGCTGATGCTGCTGCTGATCCTGTCGGCCTCGATGTCCACCCTGGCGGCGCTGGTGCTGATCTCCAGCTCGGCGGTGGTCAAGGACCTCTACGCCGGCTTCGTGCGCCGCGACGCCGGCGACGCCCGGCTGACGGCGCTGATGCGCTGGGCCAACACCCTCTTCGTGCTCGTCTCGGTGGTGCTGGCCTACTTCCGGCCGGCGACGATCGTGGCGATCCTGGGCATCTCGTGGGGGGCGATCGGCTCGGTCTTCCTGGGGCCCTTCCTGTGGGGCCTGCTCACGCGTCGGGCCACTCGCGCCGGCGCCCTGGCCGGGTCGCTGCTGGGGCTGGGAGTCTGCCTGGGGATGTACTTCGCGGGGAGGCCGTCGCCCGAGGCGGGCACCGTGGGCATGATGGTCTCGCTGGCGGTGCCGCCGCTCTTCGGGCTCCGTCAGCCGAGGTACGAGTAGACGGCCAGGAAGTGGCAGAAGGACCCGCCGAGGACGAAGACGTGCCAGACGGCGTGGTGGTACTTCATGCCGCGCCACAGGTAGAAGACCGTCCCCAGCGAGTAGCAGACGCCGCCGGCCAGCATCAACAGCAGTCCCGGTCCGGGCACCGCCGCCAGCAGCGGCTTGGTGGCGATGGCGCAGAGCCAGCCCATGCCCAGGTAGATCAGCGTCGAGACCAGCTTGAAGCGTCCGGCGAAGAAGACCTTGAAGACGACCCCGCCCGCGGCCAGCCCCCAGACGATCCCGAACATGCTCCAGCCCCAGCCCCCGCGCAGGCTCACCAGCAGGAACGGCGTGTAGGTGCCCGCGATCAGCAGGTAGATCGCGGCGTGGTCCAGGATCTTGAAGACCCGGCGGGCCCGCGGCGGCGTCAGCGCGTGGTACAGGGTCGAGGCCATGTAGAGGATCACCAGGGTCGCGCCGAAGATCGAGAAGCTGACCACGCGCCAGGGATCGCCGGTGCCGACGGCGCGGACCACCAGCAGCACCAGGCCCAGCGCGCTGAGCGCCGCGCCGAGGCCGTGGGTGACGCTGTGGGCGATCTCCTCGCCCAGGGAGTAGTGGGCCTTGCGCTGGCCGAGCATGGGCTGCCTTCCGATCCGATGGTCTTGGGGCGGGTTCCGCGTCTGGAATCTAATCTCGACGTCGTGGCGGGGCCAGGATTACCGATTGGACAGCGAATTTTCCCCCGGCGGACGCCGCATATTTTGAGATACAATACGACATCCGTTGACTTTGTCAGATATGCGTGATAGAGTTTTTTCATCTTCGCAGACTCGCCTGGGTCCGCCCGAATCTCGCTCGGTCAGGAGGTTATCCGCGAGATCAAGGATCCGGGGCCGATTCGCGGCTTCGGACCCGAAGGCACCGATCCAGGGGGATGATTCATGCGCTTCAGTCACGTTTTGCTTCCCCTCGTCATGACCGGACTCGTCCTGGCGGCTGCCGCTCCGGCAGCCGATTGGGTGGATATCGGCGACCCCGTCTCCGAGGCGGGCCACACGATGAACAGCTGGGGCCCGATCGAGCCCCTGAACTCGGGCGGGGCCTACGGCGGCATTGACGAATGCCGCGCGATCTGGTCCACGCTCGACGACAGCCGCAACGCGACGATCACGATGGACTTCGGCGACGGCATGAACGTGCAGGTCGCCTTCAAGCATCTCGAGGGCGTCGCCGACGACGGCTTCGAGGTCTACATCGACGGGATCCTCCGCTACACCCACTTCGAGACCTCCACGACCGAGGACTGGTACGTCTCGGGCTTCGACATCGACGTCACTCCGGGCCTGCACGAGATCGAGTTCGTGGCCACCGGGAATCCCTGGGCGAGCTGGGCCACCTTCGGCCAGGTCTGCTTCGCCGAGATCTGGGTCGGCTGCATGGTCGTCCCCGAGTCCGCCGGGACCTGGGGCGGCGTCAAGGTTCTCTTCCGTTAGATGACCTTCCCTCTTCGCAGGTGGAAAGAGAGGCGGCCCCGAGGGGCCGCCTCTCGACGTTCCGGACAGGCGCCGCGGCGCTACTTCAGGAGGGTCATCTTCCGCGCCCGGACGAAGTCGCCCGCCTCGATGCGGTAGACGTAGACCCCGGAGGCGACGCCGCGGCCGCCGTCGCCGCGCCCGTTCCAGACCAGGGCGTGATCGCCGGCGGGCAGGGGCGCGTCCAGCAATGTGGCGACCCGACGGCCGTCCAGGGCGTGGATCGTCAGCCGCACCCGCTGTCGCTCCGGCAGCGAGAATTCGATCAGGGTGGCGGGATTGAAGGGGTTCGGGTGGTTGGGCAGCAGCCGGTAGGCGGCCGGGGCGGGGGACCGGCCGCCGTCCGTCGCGATGCGGACGGCCAGGGGACGGTTGTCCGCGCCGCGGGCCTCGATCGCCACGGCGGCGGGGGGCGCGCCGCGCAGGTCGACCCGCAGCAGTTCGCCGGCGCCCGCGATCGTCAGGCCGCCGCCCAGCAGGGCCAGGCCGGCGTCGAGACCGCGTTCCGGGATGTTCCGCACGAAGCAGGGGCCCGACTGGGCGCCCAGCAGACCGCCGGCCGCGACCGCGGCGCCGGGCACGGCGGCGCTCAGGCGCAGACCCTTCAGGTTCCGGCAGGGCTCGACCAGCGACAGCGACCAGCGGCCGTCCCCGGCGCGGGACCAGGCCAGCACGGCCTCCGGGCCGCCGGACGCCGCCGGCGCCTTCGCCAGCGCGACGTCGTAGTTCAGGGCGAAGATCATCAGATCCTGGAAATCGACGGCGTCGTCGGTGGCCGGAGCCCCGGCGCCGCCGAAGTCGTCGGTGGGCCCCACGTCGCAATGGGGGTTCCATGACGGGTGCCCGAGCGCGGTCCCGTAGGCCAGGCCCAGGGTGTTGATGTCCGGATCGACGGTGATCGCCCCGTCCCAGGCGTACGGCGCCGCGGGCGCGCCGACGTCGCCCAGCAGGTAGCTCGTGGCCCGCGCGCCCTCGGGTGCGGGGTCGCTGTAGCCGCCGACCGTGTCGGAGACGAAGACCTCGTAGCGGTAGAGGCCGCGGCGCAGGCCCAGCGGCGGGTTGGGGAAGTCCTCGTACTCCGTCGTCGCGGAGCCGAGCGTCGCGATCAGGTGCCAGCCGCTGCCCGGGGCCGCGGCCGCGGCCCGGTCGGCGGGCCGGCCGGGCAGCCAGTCCTCGGGCAGGTCGTCGTATTCGGGGTAGGCGGAAAGGGTGGTGTCCGGCGCGGCGGCGCCGTACCACATCGCCCGCCAGAGCTCGACCTCGTTGCCAGGATCGCCGGTGTAGTGCCACGCGACCCGGACCCTGTCGCGGCCCGATTCGGCGACCAGGCCGGTGACCGCGTCCAGTCCGGTCACGTCGAGGTCGATCGTGTCCTGCAGGGGCAGCACGCGCCCCAGCTGGTCCCGGTACTCGGCGTAGACGGTGCGCGGGCCGTCGCCGCCGGCCTCCAGGGTCCAGGACTCGGCCGGCGCGTAGTCGACCCACCCCGTCTCGGCGTCCGCCCAGGTCCCGTCGTTGCTGAAGCGCATCTGCAGGGCCGAGACGTCGGCGACGTCGCTGTCCAGGCTCACGTCCAGGCTGCCGGTGGCCGCCGCGCCGCCGTCGATCGCGAAGCTGCCCGTCGGCGCCGCGCAGTCCACCGTGACCCGGCCCGCGCCGTGGGTGGCCAGGGGCGGCGCGCCGCCCGAGACCGGCCACAGGACCAGGCTCTCGACGTCGATCGGGCCCTGGCCCTCGCTGTCGCCGTGCACGGTCACCGCGAAGAGGTCCTTGTCGGCGGGGATGCCGGTGGTGCCGCCCGGGATCATGTAGTCGACGGTCCAGTCGTTGGGGCCCGCGCCGGCCTCCTGCGCCACGCTGACCGTGTACTCGCCGGCCGGCAGCCCCGCGGGCAGCACGTTCACGGCGATGTCGCCCGAGTCGAAGCTCAGGTGTTCGGGGCAGGTCAGGCGCACGGTGTAGCCCCGGATCGGCAGGTCGTCGCGGTCCTGGCTGAAGTGCAGGTTCACGACCTGCGTCCCGCCGCAGTCGATCACCTCGACGGCCGAGGGGGAGGGGTTGACCGGCACCGGGGTCACGTTGGTGCCCACGTGCACCTTGTCGATGCCCACCTGCCCGTAGGGGTTGAAGAAGGTGCCCTGTCCCGCCGTGGCCTCGAACTTCAGGGTGTGGACGCCGGTCAGGCCGGTGACGTCGATGCGCACCCAGCGCCAGGTCTCGGTGCCCGGCGGGGCGTAGATCCAGTGGAAGAGGGTGTCGTCGATCAGGATGTTGAAGGAGTCGTCGCTGCCCCCGTCCAGGTAGCGCACGCCCAGGCTCTTGGCCACCGCCGGCGAGGTCCCGAAGTCGATTTCCAGCGAGGCCCAGTTTTCGACCGTGGTCGCCTCGCTCGGCGACCAGATGGTGCGGCACTTGCCGGGCGGTGATTCGCCGGCGATGCCGCCCCAGCCGCCGCCGTGCGCGTCGGGCTCCACCGGTCCCCAGCCGACCAGGGCGTGGCCCGCCTCCGAGGCCGGGTTGCCGATGTCCACGTAGGCGTCGGCGAAGGAGTCGCCGTTCGCGCCCACGGTGAGCGTGTTCGAGAGCACACGGGCGCCGGCCGCGGTCGCCGAGAAGGGCGTGACCGAGGCCTGCCAGATCTCGGACGGGGCGGTTTCGGCGGCGGCCACGATGTCGCGGCCGCCGGCGCCGTGCAGCACGGCGATCTGGTCGGGACCGAGGGCGCGGCCGTAGATCCGGACGTCGTCGATCAGGCCCAGCCAGTGGTCGCCGTTGACCGCGCCGCGCGATCCGATCGCGACGTCGGCGTCCGAAGGGGCCGACGCCACCGTGGCCCGGTCGACCTCGGCGCCGTCCCGGTAGAGGATCATTTGGCCGGTGGCTGCGTCGTAGGTCACGGCCACGAAGGTCCAGGCGTCCAGGGTCAGGGGGTCGGGGTCCTGGACGGCGTTCCAGTCGCCGTCATGGCCGGCGCCCAGGCGGTTGCCCTGGGCGTCGGGGGCCCACAGGACGTGGCCGCCGGCGACGGCGTCGCCGCAGACGATGCCGTTGCCGCCGCCCGCGCCGCTGCCGGTCCGGCGCACCCACGCGGTCTTGCTGTAGGACGCGCCCGTGGGCAGGACGGCGCCCGCTTCGAGGCCGTCGTCGCCGTCGAAGGCATAGGCGCCGAAACCGTCGGGACCGGCGTCGGCTATCCACAGCGGGTCTCCGGTCGCGACGGCGGCGGCGCCGCCGGCCGCGGCGTAGTCCTTCAGGGAGGCGGCCGCGCCGCCCTCCATCGGCAGGTAGAGGCGCATCTCGGCCACCCCGTCCCGGTACCATCCGACCGCCGCGGTCACGGCGCCGCCGGAAAGGTCGTAGCCCACGTCCAGGTCGTAGACGTCGGGGGTCGCGGTCGCCGTCGCCGCGAGCACGACGTTCTGCGCCGTCGGCTCGCCCGCGCTGGTGTCGACCAGGGTCGAGGCGTCGGGAACGGAGGGCGCGGCCTCGACGTTGCCCGCGTTGTCGGTCGCCACGATGTAGAAGTCGTAGGCGCCGTCGACCGGGGCGACGAAGTCGATGGGGCTGCTCGTGAACGGGCCGTCGTACTGCGCGTAGGCGCCGCCGTCGACGCGATAGTAGAGGCGCACCGAGGCGATCCCGGCCACCGCGTCGGACGCCGTCCAGGGCAGGTCGAAGGACGAGGATGTCCGGGTCGGGGGCTGGACGTCCAGGGCCGAGACCGGCGCCGTCGCGTCCTGGGTCGAGCTGACCGCGCCCGACCAGCTCGACTCGCCGCCGAGGCCGTCGCCGGCCTTGACCCGATAGTGGTAGGCCTGCCCGTCGGTCAGGCCGGTGAACTGGTGGCTCGTGCCGGCGATCCAGCCCGAATCGACCAGTCCGGTGGTGAAGGCCGCGTCGTCGGCGCGCTGGACCAGGTACTCCGTCGCGCCGGCGACGGCCCCCCAGGCCACGGTGTTGGCCAGGCCGGCGGTGTAGGCGGGCTCGGGCGTCGGCGAGGGCGGGAAGAGGCCGGCGTCGATCGTGAAGACGAGGTCGTCGTTGATCATCGCCGGCGCCCAGTTGCCGTAGCCGCTGTGGAAGCTCTCCTCGGTCAGCAGGAAGCGGCAGTTGTAGACGCCGGTCGGCAACGCGGTCGTCCCGTCGCAGAGCCGTTCGATCTGGGGATAGACGCCGACCGGCGTCGGGCCCACCGCCGCGCTGTAGGCGGGGTCCGATGCCTGGCCCGTGACGACGGCGGTCTTCAGTGGGTTGTCGCAGGCGCCCTGCGTCCGCTGCCAGTCCCAGAAGAGGACGTGGTAGCTGCTGTCCAGGGCGAAGTCGACCTCGGCCGCGCCCCAGCGGTCGGTGATGAAGAAATCGAAGAGCAGATAGGCCTCGAAGACGTAGCCCGGCTCGTCCTTGTAGGTCTCGTAGTAGGAGTCGGTGCGGTTGCCGGGGCTGGGCGTCACCTCCCACCAGCGGCCGGCGTAGCCGATGCGCTCGTTGGCGTCGTCGTCGCCGCCCTGCTCGGGGGTGAACAGCCCCGTCGGCTTGCCCACGATCTTGATCTGGTAGGCGAAGTTCGGCTTCAGCCCCGCCGCGGACAGGTGCCCGACGAAGGTCGGCTCGCCGGTCTCGTAGGTCAGCGTGACCGTGGCGTCGTCGTAGCCGTAGCCGTCGACGTAGGCCGGGGCGTAGGCGTTCTGGGCCGTGTCCTGCCAGCGGTAGTCGATGGTCACGGGCGAGGTGACGGCCCCCGCCGTGTGCAGCGGCACGGTGGTCTGTCCGGCCGCGGCGGCGGCCAGCAGGAGGATCGGCGCGGCGACGGCGAACAGCCGCCGTCCTGTCGTCGTCATCTTCGGTCGCGGAGTCTGCACGTCGTCCTCCCGGTTCGTGCCGGGCCCGGTGCGGGCCCGGCGTTCTTCACTTCAGAAGGGTCATCTTGCAGGTCCCGATGAAGGAACCCGCCGTGATGCGGGCGAAATAGACACCCGAGGCCGCAGGCTCGCCGCGGTCGTCGCAGCCGTTCCAGACGACGCGGTGGCGGCCCCCGGGCCGCGGCCCGTCGACCAGCGTCGCGACGCGGCGGCCGTCGACCGCGTAGACGGCCAGGCTGACCCGCTGCGGCCCGGGCAGGGCGAAGTCGATCGCCGTCGCGGGGTTGAAGGGATTCGGGTGGTTGGCGGAAAGGGCGAAGGCGACCGGTGCGTCCGGGACGTCGGTGGCCTCGACCATGACGGTCTCGAGCGGCTCGTTGCGGGAATTGCGCGCCTCGACCGCCAGCGCGGCGGGATCCAGCGCCCGGTCGACGCCCAGCCGGAACAGTTCGCCCGCGCCGACGATGCCGCCGTCCAACCGGGCCAGGGCGACGTCCAGGCCGCGGTCGGGGATGTTGCGCAGGAAGCAGGGGCCGCCCTGGGCGTCCAGCAGTTCGCCCGTGACCGGGGAGGCCGCCGCGCCTGGGGGGAGGCCGGCCGAGAGGCGCAGCCCGCGCAGGTCGGCGCAGGGGTCGAGCAGGTGCAGGGCCCACAGGCCCGGGCCGGCCGGGGCCCAGACCAGGCGGACGAGATCGCCGCCGACCGTCGGCGTCCGCATCAGCGTCACGCCGTAGTTCATGGCGAAGACCATCAGGTCCTCGAAGTCGATGCTGTCGTCGGTCAGCGGGACGCCCCGGTCGGTCGTGTCGTGCGTCGGTCCCACGTCGCAGTAGGGATCGAAGTCGGGGCCGCCGAAGTCGGTGCCGAAGCACAGGGCCAGCCGGTTGATCTCGGGGTTGATGGCCACGGCGCCGTCGGTCGGGATCGTGCCGTCCAGGCTGGGCAGGTCGCCCAGCAGGTAGCTCGTGGCCCGGGCCGGGGCCGTCGGCGGGGCGCCGACGTTGCCGGCGGCGTCCACGGCGTAGACCAGGTAGTGGTAGACGCCGCGGCGCAGGCCCAGCGGCGGGTTGGGGAAGTCGACGAAGGCGACCTGCGTCGTCGGCAGGGTGCCGATCAGGTGCCACTCGCCGCCGCCGGCCAGGGCCGCGTGCGGCACCGGCCACGAGGGCTCGGCGTCCGCGGGGTCCACGTGGTCGTCGTATTCGGGATAGGCCGAGACCGACGTGTCCGGCGGCCCGAGGTACCACATGCCGCGCCAGACCTCGAGCTCGCCGTCGGGCTCGTCGACCGCCGACCAGGAGAGGCCGACCTTGTCGCGGCCGGGCGCGGCCGCCAGACCGGCCACGGCCGCCGGCGGCGTGCAGTCCACCGCGATCACGGCGTCGCCCCGGCCCACCGGCGGATGGGTTCCGCCGTCGATCAGGCCCACGGTCGCTTCCGCGACGATCACGTCGGCGTCGCCGTCCAGGGGCCCGCCGTGGAAGTCGATCGAGAAGAGGTCGCAGTCGGCGGGGATGCCGCCGACCGCGGCGGCCGCCTCGCCCAGGATCGCGTAGTCGATCGTCCAGTCGTTCGCGGCGGCGGCGTCGGGATCGCGGTGGACCTGCCAGAAGACGTCGCCGGAAGCGAGGCCGGCGGGCACGACGTGCACCGTCACGTCCCCGGCGTCGAAGGAGAGCCGGTCCTGGCCCTCGGGACAGACGACCCGCACCGAATAGCCGCGGATGGGGTCGTCGTTGCAGTCCCGGCTGTAGTGGAAGTCCACCCGCCGCGACCCCGAGCAGGACAGGACGTCGACGCGGTCGATCGATTCGTTGGCGGGCACGGCGTTGATCTGGGTGCCGACGTGGATCCGGTCCACGGCGAGCTGGCCGTAGGGATCGAAGTAGGTGCCGGCGGCCGCCGTCGCCGTGAAGCGCACGGTGTGCGGGCCGGTGGTGCCGGTGACGTCGACCGAGGCCCAGCGCCAGGTCTCGCTCGTGGGCGGCCCCGGGACGGTGAGCACGGTGACGCCGTCGATCGCCACGGCGTGCGAGTCGTCGCTGCCGCCGTCGAGCCAGCGGTAGCGCAGGCATTTGGGCGCCGTCGCCGAGACGCCGAAGTCCAGTTCGAGCGAGGCCCAGTTCTCGACCGGCGCGGCCTCCGACGGGGACCAGGCCGTGCGGCAGCGTCCGGGCGGCGTCTCGCCGCCGATGCCGCCCCAGCCGCCGCCGTGGGTGTCGGGCTCGACCGGACCCCAGCCGACCAGGGCGTGCCCGGCCTCGGAGGCCAGGTTGCCGACGTCCACGTAGTCGTGGGCGTCCACGGTCGGTTCGGTGGTGATCGTGAAGGCGAGGTCGTCGCGCTTCATGGCGCCGGCCCAGGTGCCGCTGCCGGCGCCGGTCTGGTGGAAGCTCTCCTCGGTCAGCACGAAGCGGCAGGCGTAGTCGCCGGGGGCCAGGGCGGCCTCGCCGGCGCAGGGCCGCAGGGACTCCTGCTGGGCGTAGACCCCGACGTCGACCGGGCCGACGTCGACGGCGTAGGCCGGATCGGCGGCCGCGCCGGCGATGCTGCTCCAGATGAAGGGGCCGTCGCAGGGGCCGGGTGCGCCCTGGGCGTCGGTGGCCAGGACGTGGAAGCTGCTGTCCAGGGCGAGGTCGACCTCGGCGCCGCCGAAGCGGTCGGTCACGAACCAGTCGAAGAGCAGGTAGCCCTCGTAGACGTAGGCGGGATCGTCCTTGTGGGCCTCGTAGTCGGCGTCGCTGCTGTTGCCGGGCGAGGGCTGCGCGCGCCACCAGCGGCCCAGATAGCCGATGTTCTCGTTGGCCAGGTCGTCGCCGTCCTCGCCCCAGATGCCGGTCGGCTTGCCGACCAGCTTCACCTGGTAGGCGAAGTTGGGCTTGAGGTTCGTCGCCGACACGTGGCCGGCGAAGGTCGCCCCGGGGCCGGCCTGGTAGGTGAGCACGACGGCGGCGTCGGCGTAGGTGTAGCTGCCGCTGTACTCGGCGGCGTAGACGTTCGAGGCCACGTCCCACCAGCGGAAGTCCGTGGTCGGCCAGGTCGAGGGGTCGCCTTCCGGCAGCAGCGCCACGGCGACGGGGGCCAGGGCCTGGGCGACGGCGGGGACGGCGACGACGGCGACGGTGGCCAGGATCAGGATCGCGGCCCGCCGGTTCCGGTTCATGAAGCGACGCACGACAGCCTCCTCGTAGCTTTCAGTCATTTATCCGCGGGCGCTTCCAAGTCATAGTATTCATTGTTATTATGTCATTCCAGCAAGGTCCCCCGGATTACCGTCCGGCATCCCCCTTCGCCCTGCAGCCGGAAGAAGTAGACCCCGCCGGGGACGTTCCGGCCCCGGCGGTCGCGCCCGTCCCAGACCGCCTCGCAGCCGTCCGCGGCCAGCCGGCCCGACCACGGGACGGCCACCAGACGGCCGCGCAGGTCGTGGACGGTCAGCACGGCCTGCTCGTCGGGCGGGCCGGCGATGCGGATCACGGCGCGGGGGTTGAAGGGGTTGGGGGCGAGGGCCAGGGTCAGCGGCGCCGGCGACGGCGGGCGGACCGCGGTGGCGCTGCCGACGGTGATCACGGCGAGGCCGATCGTGACGTCGGGGACGCGGACGGCCCGCGGGTCGTAGAGCTTCACGCTGTCGACCACGACGGCGCAGGTCCCGTCCGCGAGGCCCGAGAACTCCCAGCGGTACAGCTCGCCGGCTCCGCTGCCGTAGCAGTCCGGGCCCAGGGTGACGACCCCGGCGTACCAGCGGCCCGGCGTCCCGGCGTCGAAGTCCGGAAAGAGGGGACAGCCGGTCCCGGTGAAGTAGGTCCCGGGATCGCCGCTCTCGCTCAGGACAACGGTCTCGTGGTAGCGGACCCAGATCTCCAGGGTCCGCACCTCCAGGGGCTCGTCCAGGACGACGGCCACGACGCCGGTCGCGCCGACGTCGACGTGCTGTTCGGCGGGGACGAGGCTGAGCTGCGCCGCCCCGGACGACCCCGCGGCCAGGAGCGCCCCGGCGGCCAGGATCGCGGCGGCCGCGGCGCGACGGTGATCAAGATTCATGCCCGGCTCCTTCGCTGCGTGCCGGGGGCCGGCCGGAGCGGCCGACCCCCTTCGTCTCGCCGAGCGTTCGTCACTTCAACAGCGTCATCTTGCTGGTCCGCGAGAACGGACCGGCTTCGATCCGATAGAAGTAGATGCCGGAGGCCACGACCTCGCCGCGGTCGCTGCGCCCCGTCCAGACCGCCTCGTGGCGGCCGGCGGGCATCGCCTCGTCCACCAGGGTGACGATCCGGCGGCCGTCGACGGCGTAGATCGACAGCTTCACGCGCTGCGCCTCGGGCAGCGCGAAGCCGATCGTCGTCGACGGGTTGAAGGGATTGGGATGGTTGGCCGAGAGCTCGTAGGTCGTCGGCAGCTCCGGCAACGCCGCGCTCTTCTCGAGCGTGAACTCCACCCGCTCGTTGGACGCGCCGCGGGCCGTGATCACCACCTTGTCGAGGGAGCGTTCGTCGACCGGGGACAGCCGCAGCAACTCGCCGCTGCCGGCGATCCCGGCCCCGCGCCCGAAGACCGCCAGGCCGGCGTCCAGACCGCGCCCGGGGATGTTCTGCGCGAAGCAGGGCAGGGCCTGCTCGGCCAGCAGCCGGCCGCCGGTGACCGACCGGACCGGCAGGTCGGCGCTCAGGCGCAGGCCCTTGAGGTCCAGGCAGGGCTCCAGCAGCAGCAGCGACCAGCAGCCGTCCCCGTTGTCCGCCCAGGCCAGGCGGGCCGTCGGAGAACCCTCGGCGGGCGGCAGCTTGGCCAGCGCGACGTCGTAGTTCAAGGCGAAGATCATCAGATCCTCGAAGTCGATGTCGTCGTCGGTCTGGGGCACGCCGTCGCCGCTGTAGTCGCCGGTCGGGCCGACGTCGCAGTCGTTGTTGTAGCCCGGCTCGCCGTCGCCGGTCCCGTAGCACAGGGCCAATCCGTTGCCGACGTCGTAGGGCAGGTCGATCACGCCGTCGCCGCCGACCACGTCGCCCAGCAGGTAGCTGGCCGCCAGATCGTTGGCGGCCGCCGGGGCGCTCCAGTTGCCCGCGGCGTCCTGCACGAAGACCTCGTACCAGTAGATGCAGCGCGCCAGGCCGCCTCCGCCGCCGTCGTCGACGACCGAGGCGTCGGGCGCCGTCAGCGTGGCCGCCCGCTTCCACAAGGGATCGACGGCCGCCGCGTCGCGGCTGGCGGGCCGCGCCGGGATGACTTCGTCCGGCCAGTCGTCGTATTCGGGGTAGGCCAGGAAGGTGTCCGGAGCGGTGATGTGATACCAGGCGCCGCGCCAGATCTCGATCGTGGTCTCGTCCTCGCCGGGATTCGTCCAGCTCAGGTTGACCTTGTTGTTGCCGCGGACGGCGTCGATGCCGGTCACCGCCGCCGGCGGGGCGGTGTCGAAGTCGATGTCGTCCGAGGCGGGCGCGACGTTGCCCGCCGAGTCCTTGAACTCGGCGTTCACGGTCTTCGCCGGATCGTCGCCGGCGCTCAGGGTCCAGGCCTTGGTCGTGTCGTAGGCCTCCCAGGCGGACCAGACGTCGCCGGCGTTCTGGAAGCGCATCTCGACCGCGTCGGAGACCGAGATGTCCAGCGTCACGGCCGGGTCGTTGGTATGCGCGTCGCCGCCGTTGATCAGGAAGGACGCCACCGTCGGGCCCGAGGTGTCGACCGTCGTCGAGGCGTCCGGATCGACCGGCGCCGCCTCGACGTTGCCGGCGACGTCGACGCCGATCGTGTAGAAATCGTAGACGCCGTCGCCGCCGGTGCCGGCGGTGTCGAACTCCAGCGGGTCGCTCGACGTGAACAGCCCGTAGCTGGTCCAGGCGCCGCCTTCGTAGCTGTAGTAGAGCTCGACCTGCGCGACGCCGCTGCCGTCCTCGGACTCCACTGTGTAGGTGACGTCGAAGAAGGAGTCGATGTGGTACAGGCCCGGGTCGTCCAGGTGCGTCGCCGGCGCCGTGGCGTCGACCTCGACCTTGGCGTCGTAATCGGGGGCGCTCGGCGCCGACTCGGCGTTGCCCATGGCGTCGGTGCCGATCGAATAGAAGTCGTAGACGCCCTCGCCCAGGACCGAGGCGTCGAATTCGACGGTCGGCGTGGCCATCACGCCCCAGCTGGTCCAGGCGCCGCCGTCCTTGCGGTAGAAGAGCTCGACCTGGGCCACGCCGCTGCCGTCCTCGAAATCGACCTCGTAGGTGACGTCGAAGAAGGAGTCGACCCAGTAGGGACCCTGGTCGATCGAGGTCTCCGGCGGCGTCGCGTCCTGGGTGGATTCGACGGTCGCGGAGTCGGCCGACTCGTTGCCCACCGCGTCGCGCGAGCGGACCCGGTAGTCGTAGGTCGTCCCGTCGGCCAGGCCGGTGAACTCGTGGCTCAGGCCGGCGATCCAGCCGGAGTTGGCGAAGACGGTGGCGAAGTCGTCGGCCGAGCATTCGGCGTAGTACTCCACCGCGTCGCCGGCGGCTTCGTCGGACCAGGAGACCGTGTTCGCGGAGCCCGGGGTGTAGGCGGGCTCGGGGTCCATCGTCGGCACGGAGGATGCCGTGCAGTCCATCGTCACCGTGGCGGTGCCCGCATGCGAGACGGCCACCGGGGGGCCGTCCAGGGCGCCGAGGGTGGCGTAGCTGATGCTGACGGTGCCCTCGCCCTCGGCGGCGCCGTGGAAATCGATCGAGAAGAGATCGACGTCCGTGGGGATGCCCACCGAGCCGCCCATGATCGTGTAGTCCAGGGTGTAGTCGCTGCCGGCCACGTTCTCGGTGACGAAGGGCTGGACCGTGGCGCCCGGCGGCTGCACGGCGAAGGCGACGTCGTCCTCGTCGAAGCTCAGTTCGGCCGAGCACTGCACCTGCACCGAGTAGCCGCGGATCTCCTCGGGGCCCGGGTTGGTGAAGTGGAAGTTCACCGTCTTGGTGCCGCCGCAGGCGATCGGGTCGGCGTCGACGGCCACGGGCGCGATCTCCGTGTTGATCTCGATCTCCACGCCCACCAGGTCGATGGCGGCCTGCCCGTAATGATCCTTATACGGTCCCGGAGGATCGGTGGCGTTGATCCTGATCGTGTGACTGCCGTCGTACCCGGAGACGTCGTATTCGGCCCACTCCCAGGATTCGCCGGCGAGCTCATTGTGGGCCTCGCCCAGGTAGTTGCCGTCGATGAAGTGGTCCTGGGCGTCGTTGCTGACACCATCCAAGTAGTGGATCTTCAGGGTCTTGACCCCGCCGGGCGGGCCGAAGTCCAGGTCCACGTCGGCCCAGGTCTCGTCGGTGCCGTCGATGTCGGTCGGGGCCCAGACGCAGCGGCAGAGGATGCCCAGCCCGGCGGCGTCGCCGTAGCCGCCGCCGGTGTTGGTGGGCTCGACCGGCCCCCAACCGAGCATCGTATGCCCGCTCTCAGAGGCCGGCAGACCGATGTCCACGTAGTCGTAGTACTGCGCGCCGGCGGCGGTCGCGGCCAGCACCGTGATCCCGATGATTGCGATCAAGCGTTTCATGACGATCTCTCCCGACTGCTTGAGAACTGCAGGCCTCGATCGAACCGCGTGCGCACGAGGGCCCGATCCGTGTCGTCGAGCGCGGGCGAAACGAAATCCGCACGCCCCGTCGCAGGCGGGGCGGCCGATCGCTGGAAGGCGCCCGTCCTTGGGCTGGGATTCCGGTATCCGTCACCGGCGTGTCGCGGGCCCCGTCGACGCCGTCACGGGACGGAGCGCTGGGGTCCGGAGAGCGATGCGAAGCGCCACGGAAGGCGACGGCCGTGGTGGGGCGACGGGGCGGATGGAGCGATGCGGGGCCCTGCGCAGGGAGCGCCGGACGGGATGCTGACGTCGTGATGATCGACGGACACGCCTCGGTCCAACCTTGGGCGATGGACTCAACGAAGGCGAGTGGTGAGAAGAGGGAATCGAACGATTCCGAAAATCATCTGGGCGGTCGTGAGATTCTAGAAGATCGGCTTGTTAAAGTCAATAGGACCGGGCGGCCGCCGGGACGGAGGCTGCGGGAAAATGCGCGCGGCCCCCGGCGATGTGCTAGAATCTCAAACGTCCGGCCCCGGCCGGGCCGGAAAGGCTCGCCCCCAGCACCCTTCGTTGGAGGTGGCCGTGAGATCCCCCCTCATCATCGCCGTCCTCGCCCTGCTGCCGCTGATCGCCGTTCACGACGCGGGGGCCCATCCCTGCCCCGTCGTCACCGACACCCTGGGCGCCGCCGTCGACGTCACGACCTGGCCGCCGGCCCCCTTCCGCTGGAAGGACGTCGGCGCGAACACCTACGCCCAGACCTACAAGGACAGCTACCTCTACGCCGACGCCGACGTGACGGTGAGCTACGCGCCCTGCCAGGGGCTGACCTTCGCCGGCCATCTGTCGGCGGCGGGCTTGAAGCCCAACTTCGCCTACCAGATCAAGATCGTGGGCAAGCCGACCGGTCTCTTCGGAGACGACGGCGACGACATCGCCAACGAGATGATCGGCTACACCGGCCGCTGGTGGCGGACCCAGCCCAACCCGGGCAACAGCAGCGACGCTGACTACGAGGCCAACCACGAGAATCCCGACTACATCTTCGAGGGCTACCTGCTCTTCGACTTCTTCATCACCGACCGTTTCGGCGCGGCGGAAGTCGACTTCGCCCTGGACAGCAGCTACCACGTGCTGTGGTGGACCCACCAGCGGACCGCCGGCGCCTGCGACAGCCCGCCCAAGTGGCGGACGGTGACCGGCGCCGCGACCGACGCCGCCTACGACGTCGATCTCGTGGCGACGGACATCGGGGTCTTCGCCGAGATCGAGCGGCTGTGCACCGGCACCACGACGATGCCGCTGGGCCTCTACGGCTGCCGCCTGCTGCTGACCGAGGAGAGCTTCCACCAGAGCGGCGAGGACGAGGGCTACTGGGCCTCGGCGATGGGCTGCGACGACCTGAGCTTCGAGATCGTCGATTCCCTGGTGGACGTCCCGCGGGCCCCGCCCGCGGTCGTGCTGCACGGCAACTGTCCCAATCCCTTCAACCCGGCCACGGTCATCGCCTTCACCCTGGCCGGGGACCGGCGGGTCCGGCTGGGCGTCCACGCCCTGGACGGCGGCCTGGTGGCGACCCTGCTCGACGGGCGCCTGGAGGCCGGGCGTCACGAGGTGCCGTGGCGGGGCCGCGACGCGCGGGGCAGGACCGTCCCCTCGGGCGTCTACCTCTACCGGCTGGAGTCCGGCGGCGTTTCGCGGTCGGGGCTGATGACGCTCCTGAAGTGAGCCCGCAGCCGGCGTGAACAGGGGCCCCGGGAGATCGTCTCCCGGGGCCCCGTGCGTTTCCGGCCTTCCGGTCGTCGGACCTACCGGATCAACGTCATCTTTTCGACCTGCATCACGTCGTCGCCGGCGCTCAGCTGGACGAAGTAGACGCCGCTGGCCACGGGCAGGCCGTCCGCGTCGTCGCCCCGCCAGCGGTAGACGTGGGTCCGGGCCGGCAGCACCTCGTCGACGAGCGTCCGCACGCGATGGCCGCGGATGTCGAAGACGATCAGCTGCGCCCGGGTCTCCCGCAGCAGTTCGAAGGCGATCTCGGTCTGGGGGTTGAAGGGGTTCGGCGCGATCGAGACGATGCGCGCGGTGGTCAGCCACGGCACGCCGCCGCCCACGCCGGTGATCGTCGCGTAGGGGGTCGGCTCGTGCGGCGCGCAGGCCGACACGACCAGCTTCGAGAAGCAGACCTGACCGTAGACGCTCCAGCTCGACCAGGTGGGCTCGGTCGAGACGAACTCCACCACCTGGCGTCCGACGGCGTCGACGGCGAGGCTGGTCTTGAACCACATCTCCTGGGTCTGGTCGTCGCCGGGATAGCTGTAGAACGGCGTCGCGGGCCGGCTGCCGCCCACGGGGTAGATGTAGAGGTCGAAGGCGTCCTTCGCGAGCCCGTCGAGGTGGTACAGCGTCAGGCACTTCGTGCCGACGGCGCAGTAGCCGAAGTCCATCTCGAGCGAGGCCTGGACGTCGTTGTCCTCGGGAGCGTAGATCGCGCGGCACTGGTCGACGCCGCCGTAGCTGCCGCCCGAGGTCAGGGGCTCGATCGGGCCCCAGTCCGCCAGGGCGTGGCCGGCCTCGCTGCCCGTGTCGCCGATGATCACGACGTCCATCACCGGGCTGTAGGTCTTCAGCGTGATCTCGTTGAAGCACATCTGCCCGTAGGTGGCCCAGCTGGCCCACTGGGGCTGCGTCGAGACGAACTTCAGGGTCTGCGGGCCCGTGCCCGTGACGATGACGCTCGACTTCAGCCAGACCTCGGCGGTGGAGTCGTCGCCCGGATAGGTGAAGATCAGTTGGGCCGCGCCGGGATCGCCGACCGGGTACTGGTAGACCTCGAAGGAGTCCTTGGTCATGCCGTCGAGGTGCTCCATGACCAGGCACTTCGAGCCCTCGCAGCAGCCGAAGTCGAAGTCCAGGGTCGCCCAGTCGTCGTTGTCGGAGGAGGACCAGACGGCGCGGCAGTCGTCGATGCCGCCGTAGTTGCCGCCGGAGGCGGCCGGCTCGATCGGGCCCCAGCCGACCGGGTTGTATCCGGCCTCGCTGGCGGGCTTGCCGATGTCCACGGCGCCCAGCACCGGCGGGCACTCGTCGACCCTGATGAAGTCGATGCAGATCTGGCCGTAGGTCAGCCAGCTGCTCCAGATGGGCTCGGTCGAGACGAACTTCAGGGTCTGCTTGCCCGTGGCGTTCACCAGCAGGCTCTTCTGCAGCCAGATCTCGCTGGTCTGCGCGTCGCCGGCGTAGCTGTAGAGCAGCGTGGCGCTCGAGGCCAAGCCCTGCGGGTAGATGTAGAGGTCGAAGGCGTCGACGGCGATGCCCTCGAGATGCGCGAAGGTCAGGCACTTGGCGACCATGGGGTCGTCGCCGAAGTCCATGTCGATCGTCGCCCAGTCGTTCATGTCCTCGGGCGCGTAGACGGCGCGGCAGTCGTCGATGCCGCCGTAGTTGCCCCCGGAGGTCGCCGGCTCGATCGGACCCCAGCCGTCCATGCCGTGGCCGCTCTCCGAGGTCGCGTCGCCCACGTCGACCTCGTCCAGCGTGGTGCAGTCGGCCGGGCATTCCTCGACCTTCAGGATGTCGAAGCACATCTGGCCGTAGGTGGCCCAGCTGGCCCACTGCGGCGCGGTCGAGACGAACTTGACCGTCTGCACGCCCGAGGTGCAGACCGGGATCGTGGTCTCGTACCAGATCTCGGTCGTCAGGTCGTCGCCGGCGTAGGCGTAGACCATGACGCCGCCGACCCAGACCTCGAACGAATCCTTGGTCAGGCCGTCCAGGTGTTTGAAGGTGAAGTACTTGCAGGCTGCGGGGTTGTCGCCGAAGTCCAGGGCGATGGTCGCCTGGACGTCGCCGTCCTCGGGCGCGTAGACGGCGCGGCAGTCGGCGATGCCGCCGTAGTTGCCGCCCGAGGTCGCCGGCTCGATCGGGCCCCAGCCCGCCATGGCGTGGCCGGATTCCGAAGCGGTGTTGCCGATGTCGACGAGGTCGAGCGTGGTGCAGTCCGCCAGCGCGGCCGTGGTCGCGCCGAGCAGACCGATGATGGTGAGGATGCAGGCCAGGAACACATGAGCCTTCATGCTTGGGAACCTCCAACGGCGAGTATGGTCGCCGCGCCGGAGGTCGCGGAAGGTGGGCGAGCGGGCCTACCGCGGCGCCGCCGGATGCGGACAGGGGAACGACGCGACCCGCCGGACGGATCATGACGCCGTCTAGAGCTCCGTTGGATGGACCTTGGGGATGGGGAGACCGAGGTGCGGCCGCAGGGTGTGGTCCTCAAGGGGGCGAAAACCGAAAACTTCGCCGCGCTGCTCCAATTCTGAGCGAGTCATCCCTGGAAACCGCAGAGGAGCATACGTCAAATCGCGTGCGGGAGGCAAGGGCAAAGTGGGGCCGGCCCAGGCGGCGCTCGGCGCTCAGCGGTACAGGGACTTGATCCGCCCCCAGTTGGGGTCGACGGCCGGCACGCCGGCCGCGAAATCCAGCTCCAACCGCGTCGCGTCGAGGTGCAGCCCCGTCCACCAGTACCAGCAGCCCATGTGCAGGTAGTCGCAGGGCGTGAGGCCGGCGTCGCGTGCTCGCCGCCGGGGTCGATGGTGGCGCGCAGCGTTCACCGCGATGATACCACGAGTGGGGGGCTTTGAACGGAAATTCGCAAATACGATGGGAGTGGCGTCCCCTACGGGAGTCGAACCCGTGTCGCCGCCGTGAAAGGGCGGTGTCCTAGGCCTCTAGACGAAGGGGACGCCTGAGTCGGTCGGAGAGCGGAAATCTATTCGCAGGGGCGGGATCTGTCAACTTCGCGGGGCCGGCGTCCATCCCGATGGGACGCCGGCCCCGCGTTTTCTCCGTCCCCGGGCTCAGTCGACCAGCGCCGCCTCGGCGAAGAGGTGCACCGAGGTCTTGATCCCGTTGAAGAAGTTCACCAGGTGGAACTTCTCGTTGGGGGAGTGGATGTTGTCGTTGGGCAGGCCGTAGCCCAGCAGCAGCACCGGCGCCTTCAGGCAGTCCTGGAAGGTGCCCACGATCGGGATCGAGCCGCCCTCGCGGATGAAGACCGGCTTCTTGCCGAAGCCCTTCTCCATCGCCCGCATCCCTGCCTGCATCATCGCCGAATCCCGCGGCACCAGCACCGACTTCGCCCCGTGCAGCGCCTCGACCTTCACGGTCACGCCCTCCGGCGCGATCTCCTCGACGTACTCCTTGAAGAGTTCGGCGATCTTGTCGGGATCCTGGTCGGGCACCAGCCGCATGCTGACCTTGGCGCCGGCCTTGGCCGGGATGATCGTCTTGGCGCCTTCGCCCTGGTAGCCGCTCCACAGGCCGTTGACGTCGCAGGTCGGGCGGCCCCACATCCGCTCCAGGGTGGTGTAGCCCTCCTCGCCGAAGGGCTCCGGGGCGCCGGTGTCGCGTTTGAGCACCTCGTCGCTGTACTGCAGCGAGGCGAAGGCCTCGCGCTCGGCCGCGTCCAGGTCGCGCACGTCGTCGTAGAAGCCCGGGATCAGCACCTTGCCGTTCTCGTCCTTCAGCCAGGCCACGATCTCGCAGATCGCGTTGCCGGGGTTCTGCACCGTGCCGCCGTAGCTGCCGCTGTGCAGGTCGGCGCCGGGGCCGTCGACCCGGATCTCCATGAAGGCCAGGCCCTTCAGGCTGTAGCAGATCGCCGGGGTGTCCTCGTCGTAGAGGCTGGTGTCGCTGATGATCACCGCGTCGCAGGCCAGCTTCTCGGGGTTCTGCTCGGTGTAGCGGTAGACGCTCTCGCCGCCGGCCTCCTCCTCGCCCTCGACGATGAACTTCAGGTTCACCGGCAGCTCGGCGCCGGTCTTCACGTAGGCCTCCAGCGCCTTGACGTGGCAGTAGAGCTGGCCCTTGTCGTCGCTGCCGCCCCGGGCCCAGATGATGCCGTCCTCGACGCGCGGTTCGAAGGGCGGCGTCTTCCACAGCTCCAGGGGGTCGGCGGGCTGCACGTCGTAGTGGCCGTAGATCAGCAGCGTCTTGCGGTCGGGACGCTGCTCGGTCTCGGCGTAGACCAGGGGGTTGCCCTCGGTCTCGACGATCTCGACGGCCAGGCCCAGCGCGCGCAGCTCGTCGGCCAGGAAGCCGGCGGCGCGCACGACGTCGTCCTTGTGTTCGGCCATGGCGCTGATGCTGGGGATGCGCAGCCAATCGCAGAGCTGCTCCACGTGACGGTCGCGATGGGCGTCGAGATGGGCCTGGATGCGGTCGAGAGACATGGGTCCTCCTTGGCTCGGAATCTGCGATCGGCGGGGCGGCGCGGGTTTTCCGGGGGCAAACTTACGCTTGACGCCCGGGCGTGTCGAGGCGATTGTGTCTGCGCCGCTGCGGAAGGACCCGCGGGGTTCGAAGCGGCGAAATCCGGATTCTCGTTGACAGGAGCGCGCGTATTCGCGGATGATGCCCCTGTTCGACTCGTCCTGATTCACCCTTTTCCCGCCAGGAGGATCCATGGCCGACATGATTATCAGCAAGACCAAGACCAAGGAAGCCGTGACCAAGTGCAACGTCTCCGGCGAGTTCTACGGCGCCCTGGACGTCAAGGTCCGCGAGCTGATCAAGATCGCCGAGAAGCGCGCTCTGGAGAACGGCCGCAAGACCGTTCGTCCCTGCGACCTGTAGCCTCGACCCCGCGGCGGTACTCGTCGCGGCGTTCGTGCCACGAGTTCCGGCGGAGGCCCTGACGGGGTCTCCGCCGTCTTCGTATTCCACAGAATGCGCGGCATCTATAACCGGTTGCATCCCTGATAGGGTCTGTGCTATGGTGGCGCGGCTGGGGGAGCGTGGGGGCCGCCCGGACCTTTGTGTCGGGCCCCCGAGTCGATTCTCTCGAGGGGGCCATCGCCCTTCCCCTCCTGTTTGGATACTCGTCCGATATCGCCAGTGTACTCGCCGTACCTGACTGCCCTTCGCCCCGCGGGGGACGGGCCCGGGCTAGGAGGACGCCGATGAAATCTATCTATCGCTTCGGGCTGATCGTGACGGTGATGTTGGCCGTACCCTGCGCAGCGTTTGCGCAGGGGGACCTGGCCATGCTGGACACGATCGGCTTCATGTTCGAGTCCGACAACACGCCGGGGGTGCAGGGCTTCCCGCCCAGCGTCGCCGGCGACGTGCTGGCCGGGGTCGGCTTCATCGACGGGGTCAGCGACCCCACGCTCTGGGGCGTCGACTTCGCCACCTACGAGTACACGTGGGTCATCTCCGGCCTGGTCGCGTCCACCCCGATCAACATCGGCGGCGGCAGCGTCCGCATCTTCTACACCGGCGGCACGCTCGACGTGATCGCCGACGAGTTGCTGCTGCCGGGCTACACCATGCCCGACTACGGCACCGACCCCCCGCTGAACGGGCCGATCGGCTTCGGCGACGGCCACGTCTACCTGCACGGGGTCTTCACCAACTTCGCGATGGACTACAACGCCGACTCGATGACCGGCAGCTTCCAGGGGCAGTTGCAGTTCGAGCTGGGCGGGCATTTCCAGCCCTTCGGCTACGAGCAGCTGGAGCACCCCGAGGGCTACACGTTGGCCGGCGTCGTCGGCCCCGCCACGACCATCATCCCCGAGGGCTACGACCTCGAGGCGGACGGTCATATCTGGTTCAATCCCGCGATCCCCGACGCCGATTCGTCCTGGGGCTCCGTGAAGAACCTTTACCGCTGAGCTGTGCGGGAGGAGGTCATCCGATGATGCATTCCAGAAAGTACAAGAACCTGACCCGCGCGGCGCTCGTGCTCGTCGTCCTCTTCGGGATGGCGTTGCCGGCGGTGGCCCAGGTCGAAGTCACCTTCGAGGGCTACGCCAAGTACGCCGTCCCGTTCGGCGGGGGGATCGACGCCGTGGGCGCGGTGATGGATGTCTACGGCTACTCGAATCCGCCGACGACCCTGCCGACGCCGGTGGACATGGACTACGTCGCCAACCAGTACACCGTCCATGTCAGCGAGATGACGGTCGCGACCTACGAGGAGTACAACCTCGCCGGCCTGCACAAGGTCGTGACCTTCAACGGCGGTGTCCTGCGCATCTACCAGGACGCCAAGGCCGGCGGCACGGCGGCGGACTTCGCGAACCCGGCCACCTTCACCGACGGCACGCTGCTGCTCGAGGGCAACGTGGCCGACGGCTGGGTGATGGATCTTTCCGATCCCTTCGGGATGGGCGGCTTCTCGGGCGCCGGCTCCGGCTACCTGGACTTCGTCGGCGGCGCCGGCCTGACCGAGATGAACAACCTGGGCGGCCCCGACTACCTGACGAAGTGGACCTTCGCGGGCACCGGGATCAGCGATCCCACCTTCTTCGTGTCCGTGCCCGACGGCTACCAGAGGATCTTCGGGATCAAGCTCTTCTACCCCGGGCTCGTGCCGACCGACGAGGGCTCGTGGGGAGAGGTCAAGAACCTGTACCGTTGAATCGACGGCGACGACGACGGGGGCCCTGCGGGGCCCCCTTTTTTTTGTCCGCCGGCGCGTCCCCGCGGGGCGCCGGTCTGCGCCGGGGGCGTCGACGCCGGGCGACGGCGCCCCGGACCGCTGTCGCGACGGGCCCGCCGCGCGGCCCTTCCCGGTCCGGGCCCGTCCCTTGCTGATCCTCTCCGGGGCGGCGTGTCGCCGGCCCGGGGGAGGGCCATGATCGCGCGGATCCACAGCGGCGCCGTCGAGGGCATCGACGGCTACGAGGTCGACGTCGAGGTCGACGCGCGCCGGGGGCTGCCGGCCTTCCACATCGTCGGCCTGCCCAGCGCGGCGGTGCGCGAGAGCCGCGAGCGGGTCACCGCCGCCCTGCGCAACAGCGGCCTGGGGATGCCGCCGGGCCGGGTGACGGTGAACCTGGCGCCCGCCGACCGGCGCAAGGAAGGCGCCTCGTTCGACCTGGCCA
>CAZLHO010000039.1:0-29170 GCA_964559455.1 uncultured Fibrobacteraceae bacterium
CTGACGTGAACCGGCAGCAGCACGCACAAGCCAGGGACAATCTAGGGGGCACAACCTAGTAGCTATGTTCGTCCAGTTCGACCTTCCCGCGGAATGTCCAGTAGATCCACGAGGTGTACCCGATCACCAGCGGCATGCCGATGCCGGCGATGATCAGCATCACCCCCAGGGTGCGCTGCGTGGACGACGCATTGTAGATGTCCAGGCTGAAGGCCGGGTCCAGCGACGAGGGCACGAGCACCGGGAACATGCAGACCGCCGTCGCGGCGATGATTCCGGTCGTGGCCAGCGCGGAGCCCAGGAAGGCGAGCTTGTTCCGGGCGGCGCTGATCGCCGGGGGCATGATGAAGATGCCCGTCATCATCGTCAGGAAGAAGACCCAGAACAGCGGCCGGTCCAGGGCCCGCGCGAAGATCCGGGGCGCCGCGAAGAAGGTGGCGACGGTGATCGCCAGGTACAGCAGCATCAGGACCATCCACATGCGCGTCGCGGTGCGCCCCATGCGCTGCGCGAGGGGACCGTCGGTCTTCAGTCGCAGCCACAAGACGCCGTGCATGACGAAGATCGCCACCGTGGCGACGCCCGAAAGCAGGGCGTAGGGGTTGAGCAGGGCGAAGAAGCCGCCCACGTAGTTTCCCGCGGCGTCCACGGCGATGCCGCGCACGATATTGCCCACGGCCACCCCGAAGAGCAGCAGCGCCGTCAGGCTGCCCAGACCGAAGCTCAGGTCCCAGGCGCGCCGCCAGAGCGGCGAATCGACCTTGCCGCGGAACTCCAGCGAGACCGCGCGGGCGATCAGGGCCGCCAGCACCAGCATCAGGGGAAGGTAGAAGCCGCTGAAGACCGTGGCGTAGACCGGGGGGAAGGCGGCGAAGAGGGCGCCGCCGGCGGTCAACAGCCAGACCTCGTTGCCGTCCCAGACCGGACCGATGGCGTTCAGGTGCAGGCGCCGCTCGTGCTCGTCGCGCGCGAAGAGGTGCAGCACGCCCACGCCCAGGTCGAAGCCGTCCAGCAGCGCGTAGCCGATCAGGAGCACGGCGTAGAGAACGAACCAAGTCGTGTTGAGGTCCATCAGCCCCGCACCTCCCCGGCGTCCGCCGCCTCGGGGGCGTGCCCCATCTCCCGCTTCAGCAGGAAGATGTAGAGCGTCCCGAGCAGCAGGTAGATGAGTCCGAACATGATGATCGAGAAGAGGATCTGCCCCGCGGGCACGGTCACCGAGATCGCGTCGGCGGTGCGCAGCACGCGGTAGACGATCCAGGGCTGCCGGCCGACCTCGGCGGCGATCCAGCCGAACTGGCAGGCCAGCACCGGCAGCGGCAGGAAGAAGACCAGCAGCCGCAGGAAGCGCCGGGACGTCCACAGGCGTCCGCGCCACAGCAGCCACACTCCGTAGGCCGACACCAGGATGAAGAGCTGCCCCAGGATCACCATGTTGTGGAACGAGACGAAGGGCAGCCACAGCGGCGGACGCTCGTCCTCGGGGAAGTCCTCCAGGCCCTTGATCTCGGCGCCGAAATCGCTGTAGGCCATGTAGCTGAGCAGGCGCGGGATCTCGATCCGCGCGTCGACGTCGTACTCGGGATTCTCCCGGGCCAGGCCGAAGAGCGTCAGCGGGGCGCCCTGCTGGGTGTGGATCAGGCCCTCCATGGCGGCGAACTTCTCGGGCTGCGTCTCGACGACCTTGCGGGTGTGCTCGTGGCCGATCGGAAAGAGCTCGAGCACCGAGAAGGCCAGGCCGGCGATCAGGGCCACCTTCAGGGCGCGGCGCGAGGGACCGGCGCCCTTGCCGTTGCGCAGGCGCCACGCAGCCACGCCGGCCACGAAGAAGGCGCCGCTGATCAGCGCGGCGTCGATGGTGTGGAAGAAGCGCAGCCACATCGACGGGTTGAAGACCGCCTCGGCGAAGCTGGTCAGTTCGGCGCGACCGTTGCGCACCACGAAGCCGGTCGGGGTCTGCTGCCAGGAGTTGGCGACCAGGATCCAGAAGGCCGACAGCGTGGCGCCGACGGCCACCATCAGGATCGAGAACCAGTGGACTCCCTTGCCCACCTTGTTCCGGCCGAAGAGGTAGATGCCCAGGAATCCGGATTCCAGGAAGAAGGCGAAGATGCCCTCGGCGGCCAGCGGCGCGCCGAAAATGTCGCCCACGAAGCGCGAATAGCCCGCCCAGTTCGTGCCGAACTGGAATTCCATGACGATGCCCGTGGCCACGCCCACGGCGAAGGTCAGGGCCAGCAGCTTGGCCAGCACCTTGGCGATGTGCCGGTAGTGTTCGTCGTCGCGGCGCCAGCCCAGGCCCTCGATGATCACGAGCATCCAGGCCAGGCCGATCGACACGGGCGGGAAAAGGAAGTGGAATCCGATGGTGAGCGCGAACTGCAGCCGGGCGAGCAGTACGGGGTCGAGCGTCATGGCCGAGGCCTCTCCTTCGGCAAGAGCCGGGGATCACAGACGATACAGCAACAGAAAGTAAAACAGTCGTGATTATAATCAACTATTTTCTTGGAAGCGATCCGGAAGTAGCCGTCGCGCACTCCGCTTGGACCCCGGCGCGATATTGGGTATCCTGGCATGATCGTGAACACTCCCCCGGCGAAGGTACTCCATGATCGATCCGCATGAAACCCTGCAGTCGCTGCTCGCCGCCTGGGAGCCCACGCCCGACACCGATGCGCCCGACCCCCGATCGGCGACGCGGCTGCTGGCGCTCGCGGAAGCGCTGCTGGCGGACGAGGCGGCGCCGGCGCCCGGCGAACTCTGGCGCCGTTTCCTGGACCTGACCCGGCACCCGGACTTCCTGGAGAGCCTGCCTGACGACGCCCACCGCGAACGCTGGGCCGAAGCCTGCTTCGGCGCCGTCCGCGCCTGCGGCTACACCCTGGAGACGATGCTGGACCAGAGAGTCTCGGCCCATCCCGGCCGCACCCTCTTCCTGGAGCCCGAACGCGGCGAGGCCGGACGCTGGACCTACGCCCAGGTCCGCCGCAAGGCCCGCGCCTACGCCGCCGCCCTGATCGAGGCCGCGCCCGAGGGGCCGCGCGTGGCCCTGCTGGCCGAGAACAGCGCCCGCGGCGCCTGCGTCGACCTGGGCTGCCTGGCCCACGGCCTGCCGATCTATCCCCTGAACCCCAGGCTGCCCCTGGAGTCGGCGGCGTGGATCTGCGGCCGCCTGGGCATCAACGTCCTGGTCACCGGCGGCGCCGAGGCGCGGACCCTGGCCGAGAAGCTGCGCGGCCGGGACGACGCCCCCTGGGTCCACTTCGTGCTCGAGGACGATCCCTCCGGCGACGGCGGCCGCTCGCTGGAGGAGGCCTGCGCGCGCATCGACCCCGTGGCCTCGGCCGAGCGGCTCGCGGCCTGGCCCCGCCCCGGCCTGGACGACGCCGCCACGGCGCTCTTCACCTCGGGCAGCACCGGCCAACCCAAGGGCGTGGCCTTCTCGATGTTCAACATGGTCGCCAAGCGCTTCGCGCGGGCCGCGGCCCTGCCCTCGGTGGGTCGCGACGAGACGCTGCTCTGCTACCTGCCGCTCTTCCACACCTTCGGCCGTTTCCTGGAGATGCAGGGCGCGATCTTCTGGGGCGGCACCTACGCCTTCGTCGGCAATCCCTCGCGCGAGAGCCTGCTGGCGCGGCTGCGCGAGGTGCGGCCGACGATCCTGATCAGCATCCCGCTGCGCTGGCGGCAGATCCACGACGCCTGTCACGAGGAGATCGAGGGCGAGCCGCCACCGACCCGGGTGCGCGAGATCGTCGGCGGCCGCCTGCGCTGGGGCCTGTCGGCCGCCGGCTATCTAGACCCCCGCGTCTTCCGCTTCTTCCAGCGCCACGGAGTGGCCCTCTGCAGCGGCTTCGGCATGACCGAGGCCACCGGCGGCGTGACGATGACCCCGCCCGGCGAATACCGCGACGACTCGGTCGGGCGGCCGTTGCCCGGGGCGCGCACGCGGCTGTCCCCCGAGGGCGAACTGCAGATCGCCGGCCCCTACGTGGCCCGCTACCTGGACGAGCCGGCGCCGGCGCCCGGCGAGGAGCGCTGGTTCCCCACCGGGGACGTCTTCCGCCGCCACGACGACGGCCACCTGGAGATCGTCGACCGCCTGAAGGACATCTACAAGAACAGCCGCGGCCAGACCGTGGCACCGCAACGGGTCGAGCAGAAGTTCCGGAACGTGCCCGGCATCGTGCGCGTCTTCCTGGTCGGCGACCACCGCGACTACAACGTGCTGCTGATCGTGCCCGATCCCGGCGACCCCGTCCTCGGCGAGGCCTTGGGCGAGGACCAGATGCGCGAGTACTTCCACCGCATCGTCGCCGCCGCCAACCGCGACCTGCCGGGCAGCGAGCGCGTCGTCAACTTCGCGGTGCTGGACCGGGACTTCTCGCGGGACGCGGGCGAGCTGACCGAGAAGGGGTCCTACCGGCGGAAAGCCATCGAGGCCAACTTCTCCGCCGCGATCGAGGACCTCTACCGCAGCGACTGGGTCCGGATCACGACCGGCGGCGTCGACCTGCGCATCCCGCGCTGGTTCTTCCGCGACCTGGGCATCCTCGAGACCGACATCGTCGCGGCCCCCGGAGGGCTTCACGAACGCCAGCGCGGCCTTTCCCTGCGCGTCGCCACCGCCGACGAGCCGGGTCGCGTGCGCATCGGCGACCTGGAGTACGCGATCGGCGAGGGCGCCGTCGACCTGGGCGTGCTGGCGCGCCAGCCGCTGCTGTGGGTCGCCAACCCCGAACTGGTCGCCTTCTGCCCGGTGAAGGACGGCTGGGACACCGAACTGGGTCATCTCAGCCCCCACGTCTACCTGCCCTGGCGCGACGACGACGCGCCGCCGCCCGCGCTGTTCGCAGTCAAGCTGCCCCCCCTGCGCGACCGCCGGCTCTCGCGCCTGCACCGCCTGTCCGCCAGGGCTCTCTTCGAGACCGGGGAAGCGTCGCGCCGGGCCGTGACCGACCTGGGCTCCACGCTCCTCCTGGCCGACAACCGCGCCGCCGACCTGATCCGTCGCCGGTTGGACGCCCTGGCCCGCCACCCGGACGAGGAGGTGCGCTGCGACGCCTATCGCATCCTGCTGCTGGACGAGCCGGTGCCGGACTACTCGCAGATCCTGCCCCGCTTCCTGGAGTCGGGGCTGCCGTTCCTGAACGAGCACAGCATCGAGCAGATCGCCAAGGGCGGCCTCGAGAAGCACCGGCTCGAGGCCTTCCGCCGCCGCCTGGACAGCTATCGCCGGCAGCTGAGCTGGCCCGCGGCGCCGCGCACGCGCAACCAGTTCGAGAACATCTTCAAGCTGCTGTCCGACTTCGCCCGCTATCGCCCGGCCTACTACGGCGCGGTGCGCGAGGAGCTGGCGACCTGGGCCCTGCACGACGACGACCCGGACGTGGCCCGACTCGCCGAGGACCGCATGACCGACCTCGCGGCCTGGTACGAGGCGAAGCTGGACGCCGAGGCCGGCGGGCCCGGCGCGCCCGAGTGGCGGGGCAAGGTCGTCTACCAGGAGGGGCTGACCGGCGAGGAGATCGCCCGGATCGAGAAGGTTCTCGTCGGCACATCCTTCCTGCCGCAGTCCCTGCTGCTGGCCGCCGACGGCGCCGTGCTGGACATGGACGCCGTACCCGTGGGCGGCATCTGGATCTCCCGCGTCGCCGTCCGCCGGCGGCAGCACCACTACCGGCTGAGCCTGAACACGAAGGACGGGCACCACTTCGACCTGCTGCTGGTCCTCTGGCGCGATCCGGGCAGCGCGCACGAGCGGGAGAACGTGCTCCACACCGTCTACTGGCAGGTCGCGCTGTCGGGCTATCCCTACGGGCTGCCGGCGCTGCCCCGGGTGGGCAGCTATCGGCCGGACCTGGGCGCCCTCTCGCTGACCTTCGTCGACGACCTGACGGTCTGGGAGAAGGTCCGCGAGTTCGCCAGCACCCGCGGCGGCGTTCCCGGCGACGCGCCCGCCCCCGACTGGCGGCGTCTCTTCGTCCGCGGCCTGGCCACCTTCTTCACCGCTTGGCGGAACAGCGGCCGCCGCATCGTGCCGGGCCTGGTCACGCCGCGGAACGTCGCCGTGCCCGAATCGGACTTCAGGGAGGGCTGCCGCATCCTGTCGCTGACCGGCTGGCAGCCCTACGCCAACACCCTGAGCCTCGTGGCGCCGATGCTGCGCAACTTCTTCCGGCAGACCCTCACCCACTACCCTTGGACGAGCGCGCTGCTGGATCCCGCCTGGATCTGCGAGGCCTGCGTCGAGGCCCTGGGCGACGCCGAGGCGGACGCCTTCCTCGCCCGGCTGGAATCCGATCTGGCGAGCGCCGAACTGCCCTGGTCCGTCGATGATTTCCGGGAGCGCGTGGCCGCCTGCCGCCGCCGCCTCGGCGAGAGCCCCCGCGCGAGCATCGCCCTGGACGGAGCGGTCGCCCGTTTCCTGGAGTGGGCGAAGGCCAACCCCGGGGCCTCGCCGCTGGCCCGCGAGCAGGTCGTCGAGGAGCTCTTCCGCCTTTACGCCCTGGACCGGCAGCCCTTCCTGACGCGCTTCCTGCTCTTCCGGAAGACCCTCTTCCTCGACGCTCCGGCCGCGGTCGGCGACGCCTTCGATCGGCTGCTGAGCGCCCTCTTCCACAATCCCGGCCAGCCGGCGACGAACATGATCGAGCTCTCGGACCTGCAGGAGGTTTTGACCTCCCCCGCCGACCGCGAGATCTTCGCGCGGATGGTCTTCCCGCATTCGGCGATGGCCCGCCATCCCGAACTGCTCTACGTGGGCGAGAAGGAGAACCGGCAGCTGATCGTGGCCTCCTACATCCAGGACAAGCACGCCGCCGTCTTCACTGTGCGCGAGCCCTTGGAACCCTCGGAGTACGGCCAGCTCTACCGGCTCTTCTTCAAGTCCGGCTATTACCGCACGATCTCCGAACGCGACCGCTTCTACATCGTGCTCGACGCCGGGGAGCGGATCGTCGGCGGCATCTGCTGGCACGAGGTCGGCCCCGAGGTCGCCCACCTCAACGGCATCGTGGTGGCCACGCCGCTGCTGGGAAGAGGCATCAGCAGCGCCCTGATCGAGGATTTCTGCGCCCGCATGGCCAACCTCGGCTACGGAGCCGTCAAGACCCTCTTCGTGCTGCGCCCCTTCTTCGAGCGCCACGGCTTCCGGCTGGACCCCAGGTGGGGCGGGCTGGTCCGCCGGCTGACGGAGCCGGCCGCCGCCTTGCCGGTTGAAAGCGGGGACGATCCGGGATAAGAATGGAGGACATTTGATGCCTGCCACCGAAAGCTGGAGGTAGCGATGAACTTCCCAGTCTGGGAACTGGAGATGGGCGGCGGCGTGCTCATCGCCGTCGTCTCGGCGATCCACGTCTTCGTCGCCCACTTCGCGGTGGGCGGCGGCCTGTGGCTGGTGCTCACCGAGGGTCTGGCCCACCGCCGCGGCGACGCCGAGCTGCGAGGCTACGTCAAACGGCACAGCAAGGTCTTCATCCTGATCACCCTGGTGCTCGGCGCCGTCACCGGCGTGGCCATCTGGTTCACCACCGCCCTGGTCTCCCCCGCCACGCTCATGGTCCTGACTCGCGCCTACCTCTGGGGCTGGGCCATGGAATGGGTCTTCTTCCTGGTGGAGATCGCCGCGGCCCTGGTCTACTGGTATGGGTGGGAGAAGCTGGATCCGCGCCGGCACCGGCTGGTTGGCTGGATCTACTTCGGGGCCGCCTGGATGAGCCTGGTGGTCATCAACGGCATCGTCACCTTCATGCTCACCCCGGGGCGCTGGCTCGAGACCGGCGAGTTCTGGCACGGCTTCTTCAACCCGACCTACTGGCCTTCGCTGGCCGTGCGCACCGCGATCTCCCTGGCCCTGGCCGGCGTCTTCACGCTGCTGACCACGGCGCTGCTGCCTCACGGACCGCTGCGCAGCCGGCTGTCCCGTTACAACGCGGCCTGGGTCCTGGTCGGCGTCGTGCTGGCCGCCGCCGCCGCCTATTGGTACCGCGGCGCCTTCCCCGGCTGGGACGACGCCCTGCTGGGCGCGATCCCGGTGCTGCCGGTGGTCGTCGCCCTGATGCGCTGGGCCCTGGTCGCGGTCTGCGTGCTGGCCCTGTGGCCCCTGGCCTCGCCCCGGGGCTGGCGCGCGACGCCGGCGGTGCTGCTGATGGCCGCGGCCCTGGTCGCCTTCGGCGCCGGCGAATGGGTGCGCGAGGCGGGCCGCAAGCCCTACACCATCCACGGCCACCTCTACAGCACCGGGCTGCACGTCGGCGACGAGGAGGCCCGCGTGGCCGCCGACGGCGTCGTCGCCCACACGAAGTGGATCGACCCCGCGGTGCGCGACGGACACGACCCGGCCGCCCTGGGCGGGCATCTGTACCGGGCCTGGTGCCAACCCTGCCACACCCGCGACGGCTACAACGGGCTGGATCCCTTCCTGGCCCACAAGGACGGGGGCGAGCTGCGCGATCTGCTGCCCCTGCTGGACGCCATGCGCGCGCTGATGCCGGCGTGGCACGGCGACGACGGCGAGACCGCCGCCCTGGCCGCTCACCTGGCCGCGGGCGACGGCGTCGCCGACTTCCCGGACGACCCCGACGCCGCCGGCCGCCTGGCCTGGGGCCTGTCCTGCGGCCTCTGCCACACCGTCGACGGCTACCGCCCCCTGCGCGAAACCCTTGCCGGCATGGGCCGCGACGAGCTGGCCGACCTGCTCGACACCCTGACCGACTATTCCGAGCGGATGCCGCCCTACGCCGCCGACGCGGCGGAACGGGAGCACCTGCTGGACCGTCTCGAGGCCCTCGCCGCCGCCGAGCCCGCCTCGGTCGCCGCCGCCGCGGGCTCCCCGGTCGTCGCCGAGAGGAGAGCGCCATGACGCCGATCATCCCCACTCCCGACACCCTGCCGATCCCGGCGCCGGTGCCCCTGATCGCCTTCCTGCAGCACCTGACCTTCCTGGCGCACCTGCTCTTCATGAACGCGCTCTTCGGCGGATTGGCGCTGAGCTACGTCGGCTTCCGCCGCGGGCGCGATCCCCGGAACCCCGAATACCGCCTGGCCGACGCCGTCACGAAGCTGCTGCCCACCCTCTTCGCGGGCACGGTGACCTTCGGCGTGGCGCCCCTGCTCTTCATGCAGGTGCTCTTCGGCAACTTCTTCTACACCGCGAGCATTGCCGTGGGCTGGGCCTGGCTCGGCGTGATCGGACTGCTGCTGCTCGCCTACTACGCGACCTACTACAACGCCTTCCGCGGCCCGCGGCTGGGCGCCGGCGCGCGCGGCGCCGTGGCGCTGGCGGCGACCCTGCTGGTGGCCCTGATCGCCTTCGTCTACAGCAACAACATGAGCCTGATGCTGCGCCCCGACCGCTGGACGGCCCTCTACCTGGCGGCGCCCGGCGGCACGAGCCTGAACCTGGGCGACGCGGAGCTCTGGCCCCGCTACCTGCACATGGTCCTGGGCGCGCTGGCGATCGGCGGCCTGCTGCTGGCGCTGTGGGGCCGCACCCGGCGGGACGCCGAGGTGGCGGCGCTGGCCGTGCGGCGCGGGATCGCCTTCTTCGCCTGGACGACGGCGGCGAACCTGGCCGTCGGCCTGTGGTTCGTCTTCGCCCTGCCCCGCAACGTGCGCATGGAGATGATGGGCGAGGTGCCCCTGTCCACGGCCCTCTTCGGCGTCGGCTTCCTGCTGGGGCTGGCCGTCTTCGCGATCGCCCTGGTCATGCGCTTCGCCGAGCGGCCGCGCTCGCCCGTTCCCCTGGCCACGCTCGCGCTGGTCCTGCTGGCCGTGATGGTGCTGCTGCGGGACACGGTCCGCGGCGGGCACCTGGCCGCCTGGTTCCGTCCCGAGGCCTTCACGGTCCGCACCCAGGGACTCCCCCTGGCGCTCTTCGCCCTGCTGCTGGTCGCGGGGCTGGCGGTGGTGGTGTGGATGGCGCGGGCGCTGCTGGCGGGCGGAAAATCCGACGGCGACGCCGGCTGACCCCAGCTTAGCCGATAGACGAAGCGGGGCCCTTTCGGCGGCGGCGGGCCGCCGCCGCGCGGAGCCGGCTCAGCGCACCGGCGAACGCAGGGAGGGATCGGGCGTGGAGCGGAAGACGCGGAAGAGATAATCGCGGCTGCGCAGCAGGTCGCGGTCGCGCAGGCGGGCGCCGCTGCCGCCGGCCAGGCGCCAGGCGGGGGTCAGCTCCTCGAGGGCGGCGACGAGCTGCCAGCGGTAGATGAATTCGCGCCCTTCGAGCCTGCCCAGCGCCGTCGCCTGGGCGTCGTCGATCCAACCCGCCACCCGCAGATCCTCCACCATGCTGGCGTCGACCCGCCAGGGCCCCCGCTCCGCGGCGCGGATCACCCGCCGCCGGTCTTCGCGGTCCAGGCCGGTGCCGGCCTTCAGGGCCTCGTCGATGTCGTAGGCCCGGTCGTAGACGAGGCCGTCCAGTCCCACCAGCCCCGGGTCGGCGACGCCGTCCTCGGCCAGTCGCGCGGTAACGGCCGGCACGATCTGGTAGCTGACCGGCCGCTTCACGGGCACCTGGAAGACGTTCTGCAGGAAGAAGAGGGCGACGAAGGCCAGAGCTCCCGCGAGCACGGGCGTCGTCACCCAGCCGGCGGCTATCTCGCCCAGGACCCGGAAGCGGATGTTGCGCCAGCCGCGCAGCATCCCGATGCCCAGCACTGCGCCCACGACGGCCTGGGAGCTGGAGACCGGCACCAGGGGGATCGTCGGCAGCCCGTGCCTCACCAGGAAGCTCTCCAGTTCCTGCGACGAGAAGAGGAAGAGCACGATCGAATGCGCGAGGACGACGACCAGGGCGGTCTGCGGGCTGAGCCGGAAGAGGCTGCGGCCCACCGTCTGCATCACGCGGCGCGAGTAGGTGTAGACGCCCAGCGCGATCGCCAGCCCGCCCACCAGGAAGAGCTGCTGCGCCCCGCTCAGGGTGAAGAGGCCGCCGACGCGGATCGGGGCGAAGGGCGCCACCGGCACGAAGACGCCCATGACGTTGGCGATGTTGTTGGCGCCCAGGCTGTAGGCGCCGAAGGCGCCGACCAGGATCAGGCCCCACCGCGTGTAGGTGTCCTCGCGGAAGAGGTGCAGGGGCGACGCGCGCAGGATCATCCGGATCAGGCTGAAGAGCAGGACCGCCACGCCCGCCGACAGGACGGGGCAGACGACCCAGGTGCCGACGATCGCGGTCAGCGAGTCGGTGTCGGTGAGCGAGCCGGTGAAGAGGTTCCAGCCGATGATCGCGCCGACGATGGCCTGCGAGGTCGATACCGGCAGCGAGCAGCGGGTCATCGTGAAGATGGTCACGCCGGCCGAGAGCGCGACCATGAAGGCGCCGCCCAGGGCGCTGACGGCCCCCAGGCGGCCCAGGGTGCGGGCCGCGCCCGCGCCCCCGATCACGGCGCCCAGGATGCAGAAGACGCTGCAGATGATCGCCGCGCGGGCGAACTTGATCATCCGCGTGCCGACGGCGGTGCCGAAGACGTTGGCGGCGTCGTTGGCCCCGAGGGACCAGCCCAGAAAGAGTCCGCTGGACAGGAAGATGAGGATCATCTAGACCGTCCGCTTGATGGCGTAGATGCTCAGGCGGTCGGCGACCTCCTCGGCCGCGTCCGAGACCTTGTCCACGTTCAGGGCGAAATGCCGCAGGTGGATCTTGCGCGCCAGGTCGATGTCCGAGGCGAAGACCTTGCGCTTGATCGCCATGGCCTGCCGGTCGCCTTCCTTCTCGTGGAAGTAGACCTTGTGCAGGTGGTCGTTGACCGTCAGGGGGTCGCGGAAGAAGGCCCGGGCGGCCAGGACCACCGCCTCGGCGGTGTGGGTGGCCGTCGCCGCCAGCTGCCGCCAGTCGGACTCCATGCCCTCCAGCAGGTCGGGCTGCTCGACCAGGAAGAAGTTCAGGGTGCGCTTGGCGGTGTTGATGACGTCGTCCATGGTCTCGAGCAGGGCCAGGACGTCGCCGCGGGACTCCGGAATCAGCGAATGGCGGTAGAGCTGGCTCTTGATGTCCCGGCGCAGGTCGTCGGCGCGGTTCTCGAGCGCGTCGATCTCGTCGACCAGCTGTTCGAATCCCTCGTGGTCCCCGGACAGGTAGGCGTCGATCCCGCGCTGGAAGACCAGGGCGCCGTCGCTGACCGAGTCCAGGAAGCGGTCCAGCTGGACTTCGAGATCCTTGGTATGCTTGAAGAGGATCGGCATCGCTGCCCCCTTTCGTACGCTATCGCGATGTTCGGCCGAAATTAACACACGGCAGGCCACTTTCCAACTCGGCAGACGCTGAATTCCCGGCTGGACAATAAACCACCGGCCCGCGCCGAGGCGCGGGCCGGATCGGATCGACAGTCCGCTGACCGGAACCTTGTCCCGAATTCCAATCAGCTCGTCATCATGCTTCAAGATAAGTGCAAACACCGGGCCGTAGGTGGCTACCGCGTGATTTTTCCGTGAAAAACCCGTTAAGACCCCTTGCGGCTACGGATGATGTGCGCTCCGCAAGCGACGTCGGCGCCACCGCGACCTCGGTTCAGTGGATGTAAATCTGCGCCAGCAGCCGGAATTCATCCTCATCCCAGCCCCGGTCGGCCCCATCGACCTTCTCCAGGCGGTCCACGTACTCGGCCATCAGCTTCAGACGGTGGCCGCGGGGCAGCCAGTTCAGACCCCAGGTCACGGTCTTCAGGACGTCGTCCTCGGCGCCGTCGTCGGGATCGAAACTGTCGTACATCACCCGCGGCTCCAGGTTCAGGCCCGCGAAGACGTAGCTGGCCTGCAGGATCAGGCCTGTCGCCTCGTGGCGCCGGCCGGCGAGCACGGCGTCCTCGTCCCAGGTCAGCCGGGCGCGGCTCACCTCGGCGTTCAGGAAAACGCCGCGGCAGCGGAAGCTGAGGTCGGCGCCGTAGAGCAGCTTCTCGCCCACGATGGTGCGCAGGACGGCGGGCGGCGTCCAGCTCTCGTCGTCGGGTGCGGGCACCGCCGCCGGATCGACGTCGTCGCTCCAGACCACCCCGGCGCCGGCCAGCAGCAGCGGTTCAGGAGAGCGCTCCCAGTCGCCCTCGCTGTTGGGCAGCGGCCCCCACGGAGCCGCCTCCGCGCGGGCCGCCAGCATCTTGCTGCCCTTGACGTCGTCGGCGCTCTCGTTGTCGCCGGCGCCCTGGAAGACGCCCGCGGCCAGGGACCAGCGCTTGTCGGCGGAGCGCAGCGTGCCCAGCAGCCCGATGTCGCGCTTGGGCACGAAGCCCGAGGCCGCAATGGGCAGGTCGATGCTGTCGACCGTCTTGCGCGAGACCATCAGCTTGCGGCTGAAGGGCACCTTCATCTGCCCGGCCTTCAGGCCCAGGCCGGGACGCGGCGACCAGGCCAGCCACAGATCCTTGGCGACGACGCCGTTGCCCGTCTGGTCGTGGGCGCGCAGCTCCCATTCCATCCGCCAGGCGATGTCCTCGAGGTAGGTGCCGCGCAGGCCGAAGCGGGCGCTCTCGACGAAGAGTCGGTCTCGGTCGGTCTTGGCGGGATCGACGCCCTCCCAGGCCTCCTGCTCGGTCATCAGCAAGCGCAGGGTGGCGTCCAGGGCCATGTCGCCGTTGTCACCGGTGATCTTGTATTGGGCCCAGGCGGTCGAAGCGACGAGGACGGACAGCAGGACGATGGAAACGATTCGACAGAGCCGACGAGCGAGCATGATCGAGCCTCCGCGCGCGGGACAATGAAATCACGATTTCAACTGTTCAAATCTGCGTTCCCGGCGCCAAAAAGTCCAGCCCCGGCGCGGGAGCGCCGGGGCCGGGAGCGAAGGATGCGGAATTGGCGGGAGCTCAGAACTCCTTGAGCGCGGCGTTCAGCTCCTGGATCGCCTTCTTGCCGTCGCCGAACATCATCAGGGTGTTGTCGGCGGCGAAGAGCGGGTTCGGGATGCCGGCGAAGCCCGGGCTGAGGCTGCGCTTGACCACGACCACGGTGCGGGCCTTGTCCACGTCGATGATCGGCATGCCGGCGATGGGGCTGTTCGGGTCGGTGCGGGCCACCGGGTTGACCACGTCGTTGGCTCCGATGACCATGCAGACATCGACCTGGGCCATCTCGGCGTTGATGTCGTCCATCTCGCGCAGCTTCTCGTAGGGCACGTCGGCCTCGGCCAGCAGCACGTTCATGTGTCCGGGCATGCGGCCGGCGACGGGATGGATGCCGTACTCCACCGTGATGCCGCGGGCCTCGAGCAGGTTGGCCAGGTCGCGCACGGTGTGCTGGGCCTGGGCCACGGCCAGGCCGTAGCCGGGCACGATGACCACGCGCTCGGCGCCGTCGAAGAGCATGGCCACCTCGTCGGGCGAGGTCGCCTTGACCTTCCCGGCGTAGACGTCGTCCGCGCTGGGGCCGTCGGCGCTGGGGCCGAGCGAGCCGAAGAGGACGTGGGCCAGCGAGCGGTTCATGGCCACGCACATGATGCGGGTCAGGATGATGCCCGAGGCGCCGACCAGCGAACCGGCGATGATCAGCACGTTGTTCATCAGCACGAAGCCCGTCGCCGCCGCCGCCAGCCCCGAATAGGAGTTCAGCAGCGAGATGACGACCGGCATGTCGGCGCCGCCGATCGGCAGCGTCAGGGTCACGCCCAGCACGCCGGCCACGGCCACCACCAGCCAGTAGGCCTGGGCCGACGAGGGATCGGAGGCCAGCCAGGCGATGCCGGCCAGGGCGGCCAGGGCGGCCAGGGCGTTGAAGATCTTCTGGCCGGGAAAGGCCACGTTGCCCTTGGCGAAGAGCTCGCGCAGCTTGACGAAGGCGATCAGGCTGCCGGTGAAGGTGACCGAACCGATGAGGCCCGACAGGCCCGTGGCCACGGTCATCTGCAGGCCGGGCGTCTCGCCGCTGCGGACGGCGACCAGGAAGGCCGCGCCGGCCACCAGCACCGAGGCGCCGCCGCCGAAGCCGTTGAAGAGCGCGACCATCTCGGGCATGGCCGTCATCTGCACCTTCAGGGCCGCCACGGCGCCGATCAGGGCGCCGATCGCGAAGCCCAGGGCGATGTAGCGGTAGTCGAGGCCCGCGGCCAGCAGCGTCACCGCCACCGCCACGAACATGCCCCCGGCGCCGGTCAGGTTGCCGCGCACGGCCGTGCGGGGGTGGGTCAGGCCTTTCAGGCCCGAGATGAACATGATCGCCGCGACCACGTAGGCCAGGTTCACCCAGCCGCTGTCGATCAGGAATCCGCCGTCCATGTCCTCACCTCTTCTTCCTGCTGAACATGTCCAGCATGCGGTGAGTGACCATGAAGCCGCCGACGACGTTGATCGTGGCGAAGACGACGGCGCCGACCCCGAGGACCGTAGCCAGGGTGCCCGAGCCCGACTGCATCGAGATGACGGCCCCGATCAGGGCGATGCCCGAGATGGCGTTGGAGCCGGACATCAGAGGCGTGTGCAGGGTCGGCGGCACCTTGGTGATGATCTCGAATCCGACGAAGATGGCGAGCACGAAGACGGTGACCGCCGCGACCAGGGCTTCCATCATTCCCCTCCCTTCCCGGCGTCGTCCGCGAGGGCGCCGAGACCGAGCAGTTCACGGACGCGGGGCTGGACGACCTCGCCCCCGTGGGTCAGCAGCGTGCCGGCCACGATCTCGTCCTCGCGGTCCAGGGCGAGCGCGCCGGCCTTGACCAGCGAGAGCAGGAAGGTGGCCGTGTTCTTGGCGTACATCTGGCTGGCGTGAAAGGCCTTCTGCGCGGGCAGGTCGGTGGGCCCGAGGATGGTCACGCCGTGGGCGACGACCTCCTCGTCCGCCCGGGTCAGGGCGCAGTTCCCGCCGCGTTCGGCCGCCAGATCGACGATCACCGATCCGGGGGCCATGGCCTGGACCATCGGCTCGGTGATCAGCACCGGCGCCTTGCGGCCGGGGATCGCGGCCGTGGTGATCACGACGTCGTTGCGGGCGACGACGGCCTGCATCTGCTCCTGCTGGCGGCGCAGGAAGTCGTCGCTCTGCTCCTTGGCGTAGCCGCCCTTGTCCTCGGCGTCGGCCGTCTCCAGCTCGAACTCCACGAACTTGGCGCCGACGCTGATCACCTGGTCCTTCACCGCGGGCCGCACGTCGTAGGCCTCGACCACCGCGCCCAGGCGCTTGGCCGTGGCGATGGCCTGCAGCCCGGCCACGCCCACGCCGACGACGAAGACGCGGGCCGGGGCCAGGGTGCCCGCGGCGGTCATGAGCATGGGGAAGATCCGGGGCAGCCGGGACGCGGCCAGCAGCACGGCCTGGTAGCCGGCGACCGTGGCCATCGACGAGAGCACGTCCATGCTCTGGGCCCGCGTGATGCGGGGCAGCAGTTCCAGCGCGAAGGCGGTGACGCCGCCGTCGGCCAGCGACCGGACGGACCCCGGCTCCGAGAGGGGATCCATCATCCCGGCGATGGCCTGGCCGGAGCGCAGCGACGCGGCCAGGGCCTTCCCCGCCTCGCCACCGGCGCCCGGGCCGCGCACGACCAGCAGGAAGTCGGCCTCGGCCAGGATGGCGTCGCGGGCCGCGATCGCGGCCCCCTTCGCTGCGTATTCCGCGTCCGGGATGCCCGCGGCGACGCCGGCGCCGGTCTCGACCCTCACCTCCAGGCCGGCCTTCAGCAGCGGGGCCAGCGCGCCCGGCACCATGGCCGCGCGGCGCTCTCCCGGACAGGTCTCCTTGAGGACTCCGACGATCATCGCATACGACCTCCGGTCAGGGTTCCGGTCGAGGTCCGGGGCGGGTCCGGCCGCGCCGCGGCTGAAACCCGGGAATCAGGGCCAGTCTAAGGCAATACGACGATTGCGCAAGGTTTCAGGAGTGGTGAAGTCGCGATTACCGCCTGGATCGGGCGGGAATGATCAGTCCCAGATCCCCAGGTCGGCCCTGACGTCCTCGCTGGCGTCGACGCGGGGGTCCCAGGGCGGGGACCAGACGAGGTCGATCTGGGCGTGATGGACGCCCTCGACGCCGAGCACGGCGTTGCGCACGGCGGCGACGATCTCGGGGCCCAGGGGACACATCGGACTGGTCAGGGTGAGGTCGACCTGCACATCGCCGGTGTCCTCCTCGACGGCGACGCCGCGCAGCAGGCCCAGGTCGACGATCGACATGTCCAGTTCGGGGTCGATGACCGGGCGGATGGCCTCGACGACGGTGGCGGGACTCGGCGCGCGGTTCATGGTTCAGACCTCCGTGGTGGTGACGCCCTGCGTCCGCCCTTCCTCACGCGTGAGGATGGCGTCGAGCAGGGTCACCCAGGGCAGGAGCGCGCACTTGACGCGCACGGGGAACTGCTTGACCCCTTCCAGGGCCTCCAAGTCGCCCACGTCCAGATTGTCGGGGAAATCCTCGCCGTGCATGGCCTCGCGGAAACGGTCGGCCACGTCGCGGGCCTCGGCCAGCGTGCGGCCGATGATCAGTTCGGCCAGGATCGACCCCGAGGCCGTCGAGATCGCGCAGCCGGACGAGAGCACGGCGGCGTCGGCGATGCGGTCGCCGTCGAAGCTCAGCTGCAGCGAGACCTCGTCGCCGCAGGAGGGGTTCTTGCCCGAGGCCACGGCGTCGGGACGCTCCAGCGGCCGCCTGCCGCGCGGGCTGCGGTGGTGGTCCAGGATCACCTCGCGGTACATCGCCTCCAGGGCCGCGTTCTCCATCCCGCCTCCGTTCATCGCATGAAGAAGTGCCGCGCGCCGCCGATGGCCTCGACCAGCGCGTCGACATCCTCTTGGGTCGAGTACATGCCCAGGGACATGCGCGCCGTCGCCGGCACGCCCAGGCGCCGGTGCAGCGGCTGCGCGCAGTGATGGCCGGCGCGCACCGCCACGCCGTGCTGGTCGAGCAGGGTGGCCATGTCGTGCGGGTGCACCTGCTCGTCGAAGAAGCTGATCAGGCCGCCGCGCCGCTCGGGATCGGCGGGACCGTAGAGCCGCATTCCGTCCAGGCCCGCCAGCCGATGCCAGGCGTAGGAAACCAGTTCGTGGGTGTGGTAGCGCAGCGTGTCCAGACCCAGCGAGTCGATCAGGTCGAGGGCGGCCGGGAAGGCCGCGGCCGCGGCGACGTTCGGCGTGCCGGCCTCGAAGCGCTGCGGCACGGGGGCCCAGGTGGCCGAGTCCAGTTCGACGACGTCGATCATCTCGCCGCCGCCCACGTGGGGCTCCAGGCGCTCCAGGGCCTCGGGGCGGCCGACCAGGAAGCCCAGACCCATCGGCCCGTAGGCCTTGTGGGCCGAGAAGGCCAGGAAATCGGCGTCCAGCGCTCCCAGGTCGACGGGCATGTGGCCCACCGACTGGGCGGCGTCGACGACGGTCAGCGCGCCGGCCCGGCGGGCGGCGGCGGCGACCTCGGCGACGGGGTTGATCGTGCCGAGCACGTTCGAGACGTGGGTCAGCGAGACGACGCGGGTGCGGGGACCGATCAGGCCCGGCAGGGCGGCCAGGTCCAGATCTCCTGAATCGGTGACCGGGATGTGGCGCAGCTTCAGCCCGCGCTCGCGGGCGACCATGATCCAGGGCACCAGGTTGGCATGGTGCTCCATCTCGGTGAGCAGGATCTCGTCGCCCTCGCGCAGATCGTGGGCCAGACCGCGGGCGACCAGGTTCAGCGACGCCGTGGCGCCGCTGGTGATCACGACCTGTCCGGGTTCGGCGACGCCCAGGAAGCCGGCGACGCGCTGGCGGCAGCCCTCGTAGAGACGGGTCGCCTCCTCGGCCAGCACGTGCATGCCGCGGTGGACGTTCGCATTGTGCCGCTGGTAGTACTGAGACCCCGCCTCGATCACCGAGAACGGCTTCTGCGCCGTCGCGGCCGAGTCGAGATAGGCCAGCGGCCGTCCGGCCACCGTCCGCGCCAGCACGGGAAAGAGCGGCCTGACCCCGGCCCCGGGACGGAGCAGCAGCTTGGCGTCCTGCGCCGGATGGATCACGACCGGCCTCCGTTCAAGGCGTCGATGCGGTCGGCGACCAGGGCTGCGACGGCGGCGCGCGGCGCGTCGGGCAGCCGGCGCAGCGTGTCCTCGACGAAGCCCCTGACGACCAGGCCCATGGCGGCCTTGCGGTCCAGGCCGCGGCTCTGCAGGTAGAAGACCTGCTCCATGTCCACGGGGGCGACGGTGGCTCCGTGGCTGCACGAGACCTCGTCGGTCAGGATCTCCAACTCGGGGATCGTGTCGACGCGGCCCGTGTCGGACAGCATCAGGTTCCGGTTCTCCTGGTAGGCCTCGCTCTCGGGCGCGTCGGCGGCGATGCGGATCAGGCCGGTGTACGACGACCGCGACCGGCCGGAGACGACGGCCTTGAAGTCGATCTGGCTCCAGGTGCGGCCCACCAGGTGTTCGTGGCGGGTATGGTGGTCCAGGTGCTGGCCGCCGCCGGCCAGGGCCACGCCCACCATCCGGCTGCGCGCCCCCTCGCCGGCCAGGGTCGCGGCCAGTTCCATCTTGGCGCGGGAGCCGCCGAAGGAGGCGAAGACGGTCAGCAGTTCCGCGCCGCGCTCCAGCCGCGACGCGGCGCTCAGATGTCCGTTGACGTCGGCGGCCCAGCGCTGCAGCAGCACGCGGCTCAGACGGGCGTCGGCGCCGACGAGGGCCTCGCTGACGCCGACGACGCGGGCGTCGCGGCCGCCGACGTGGTCCTCTACGACCACGGCCTCGGCGCCGTCCTCGACGAGCACCAGCAGGCGGGGCACGGTCGTCCCCGCGCCGGCGTCGATGCGCACGTGCACCGGCCCGGGCAGGGTCACGCCCCTGGGCACGCGCACGAAGAGCCCGGTGTTCCAGGCCGCATCGTTGAAGGCGGAGAAGAAACCCGCCGCGGCGGTCGAGCCCAACGCCGCGACCGCGGCCTCCCCCGCCTCGGCCAGGGGCAGGATCTCGAGCCCGGCGGCGCGGGCGGAATCGGAGAGAACGGCGCGCGAGCGAGTGCCGCCTTGCAGCAAGGCGGCCGCGCCGTCCTCCGGTGTCTCGGGCAGGTCCGCGGCGGCGGGCGCCGCCAGGGGCAGCGCGGAGGCCACGGGCATCAGGTGCTCCGGATTCGTGAAGCGCCACAGATGGCGCACCCGGTCCGGCAGCGGAGTCTTCTGGTAGCGTTCGCGGGCGTCCAGACGGCGGCCGCCCAGCTCCGGCGTCTCGGCCAGCAGCTGCGACAGGGCGTGGATGTCCGCGGCGGCGAGTTGGGGGCGGCCGACGCCGTCCCGCTTCATGACGGCGATATCACCCAACGGAACCCTCCATCTCCAGCTCGATCAGCCTGTTGAGCTCCACGGCGTACTCCATGGGCAGTTCCCGCACGAACGGCTCGATGAAGCCGTTGACGATCATCAGCCTGGCCTGGTCCTCGTCGATGCCCCGGCTCTGCAGGTAGAAGAGCTGCTCCTCGGCCACCTTCGAGACCCGGGCCTCGTGCTCCACGCTCACGTCCTGCCCGCTGATGTCCATCGTCGGGTAGGTGTCGGAGCGGGAGGCGGCGCCGATCAGCAGCGCGTCGCATTCGACGTTCGTCTTGCAGCCGACGGCGCCGCGGGCGACCTGGACGAGGCCGCGGTACGACGACCGGCCGTCGCCCTTGGAGATCGACTTCGAGACGATGCGCGAGGTCGTGTGCGGGGCGGCGTGGATCATCTTGGCGCCGGCGTCCTGGTGCTGACCGTCGCCGGCGAAGGCCACCGAGAGCACCTCCCCGTGCGCCCGCTCCCCCTTCAAGACGATCGCGGGGTACTTCATGGTCAGCTTGGAGCCGATGTTGCCGTCGACCCACTCGACCACCGAATCGGCGTAGGCGTGGGCCCGCTTGGTGACCAGGTTGTAGACGTTGGTCGACCAGTTCTGGATGGTCGTGTAGCGGATGTGCGCCCCGGGCAGGGCCACCAGTTCGACCACCGCCGAATGCAGCGAGTCGCTGGAGTAGACCGGCGCCGTGCAGCCCTCGATGTAGTGCACCGACGAGCCCTCGTCGGCGATGATCAGCGTCCGCTCGAACTGGCCCATGTTCTCGGCGTTGATGCGGAAGTAGGCCTGCAGCGGGATGTCGACCTTGGTGTTCCTGGGCACGTAGATGAACGAGCCGCCCGACCAGACCGCCGTGTTCAGCGCCGCGAACTTGTTGTCGCGGGTCGGGATGATCTTGCCGAACCACCGGCGCACGATCTCGGGATGCTCGCGCAGGGCCGAGTCCATGTCGCCGAAGATCACGCCCAGCTCCTCCAGGTCCTTGCGGATGGAGTGGTAGACGACCTCCGACTCGTACTGCGCGGTGACCCCGGCCAGGAACTTGCGCTCGGCCTCGGGCACGCCCAGGCGCTCGAAGGTCTCCTTGATCTTCTCGGGCACGTCGTCCCAGTCGGTCGAGAGCTCGCCCTTGGGCTTCAGGTAGTAGTGGATGTTCTCGAAGTCGATCGAGTCCAGCATCGCGCTGTTGCCCCAGCGGGGCATGGGCTTCTCCAGGAAGACGTCCAGCGCCTTGTGCCGGATCTCGTTCATCCAGGCCGGCTCCTTCTTGTAGCGCGAGATCATCTCGACGACCTCGTGGTCCAGGCCCTTGGGCGCCTTGTGCAGGTACTCCTCAGGGTCGTGGAAGCCGTAGCGAGAGGCGTAGTCCCGGTTCAGATCGGCGATCTGCGGCGTGGCGCTCATGAGGCACCCCCCATGCCGGCGGCGGCGACGGGCTCGAGCCAGTCGTAGCCCCGCGCCTCCAGCTCCTTGGCCAGGTCCGGACCGCCAGAGCGGACGATGCGGCCGCCCATGAAGACGTGCACCTTGTCCGGCTTCACGTAGTCCAGGATGCGCTGGTAGTGGGTGACCAGCAGCACGCCCGTGTCGTCGCCCGCGGCCATGTTCACCCCGGCCGAGACGACCTTCAGGGCGTCGATGTCCAGGCCCGAGTCGGTCTCGTCCAGCAGGGCGAAGGCCGGCTTGAGCATGAGCATCTGCAGGATCTCCAGGCGTTTCTTCTCGCCGCCCGAGAAGCCGTCGTTCAGGTAGCGGCCGGCGAAGTCCTTGGGCACGGCCAGGGAGTCGAAGGCCGCCTTCATCTCCGCCCGGAACTCGCGCACGGGCACCTCGGCGCCGCGGCGGGCGCCCAGGGCGGCGCGCAGGAAGTTGGCCACGGCCACCCCGGGCACCGGCACCGGATACTGGAAGCCCAGGAACATGCCCAGGCGCGCCCGCTCATGGGCGGCCAGTTCGTCCACGCGGGTCCCGAGCACGCTCATCTCGCCGGTCACGGTGTAGCCGGGATGCCCCATCAGGGCCAGGGCCAGGGTCGACTTGCCCGAGCCGTTCGGCCCCATCAGGGCGTGCTTCTCGCCCGCCCGGATCTCGAGGTCGACGCCCTTGACGATTTCCTTGTCCCCGACGGCGACGCGGACGTCGCGGCAGGAGAAGACGGTCTGGTGCTTGCCGTTCATGATCATGAACACTCCTCCTGGATGCCCGCGTGGTCCGGCGAAGACTCCCCGACGGGCGATCGCCGGGGCCAGAGGCGGTCGAGATGGATGACGACGTCCCGCTCGGCGCGGATCAGGTCGGCGAGGGTCGTGGCGGTCAGCACGCCGGAGATCCGGCGCTCGAGATGTCTCCATACCGGGCGCAGCCCGCAGTCCGCGGCGTTCGGGCAGTCGGTCTCGGCGGGCCGCCCCGGCGTGCAGTCGCTGCCGTCCAGCAGCGGCTTGCCGAGGGCGACGATCACCGAGGCGACGTCGATCTCCGCGGCGGGACGGGCCAGTTCGTAGCCGCCGTTGCGGCCGCGCTGGGCCACGACCACGCCGCCGCGGCGCAGCTTCCCGAGCAGCTTGGCCACCGTCGGCTCGGGCATGCCCTCGAGTTCGGACAGCTCGGTCAACGTGGCCTGGGCGCCCAGGCGCGCCAGTCGCATGACCAGCCGCAGTGCGTGTTCCTCGGTCTTGGAGATCTTCATCGCCGCGTGCTCCTCGCTCGTGTTACTGGTCTATTTTTGTCCTTTTTGTCGACGAACCCCGGCCCGGGGCCGGGGCCGGGTCGGCTAGGCGCCTGCGGCCGCGTAGCGGCTCGCGACGTCGCTCCAGTTGATCACGGAGAAGAAGTTCTGGACGTACTCGGGGCGGCGGTTCTGGTAGCGCAGATAGTAGGCGTGCTCCCAGACGTCCAGCACGAGCAGGGGCACGACCCCCCACTGGGTCAGGTTCTGATGCTTCTCGGCGGTCAGGACGACCAGGCGGCCGTCGGCGGGGCGGTAGGCCAGGATGCCCCAGCCGCTGCCCTCGACCTGGGCCGAGGCGGCCGCGAAGTGCTTGCGGAAGGCGTCGAAGCCGCCGAACTCGCGCTCGATGGCCTCGCGCAGCTTCCCGTCGGGCTCGCCGCCGCCGCCGTCGCCGGCCGGCGCCATGTTGGTCCAGAAGATCTCGTGCAGCAGATGTCCCGAGCCGTGGAAGGCGAGTTCGCGCTCCCAGTGCTTGGTCAGGCCGTAATCCCCCGCCTCGCGCGCCGCGGCCAGCGCGGCCTCGGCCTTGTTCAGGCCGTCGACGTAGCCCTTGTGGTGCAGATCGTGGTGCAGACGCATCGTCTGCTCGTCGATGTGCGGCTCGAGGGCGTCGTAGGCGTAGGGCAGAGGAGATAGTTCGTGGCTCATGTCGCATCGCTCCTGATGTTGGTTCCGGGATCCTCCCGGACGCCGGATCCTCCCCGGCGCCCCGCGAGTCGTCCGGGCCCTGGCAGCGCCCGCCGATCGTCTCGCCTGTCCTACAGACTATTAAACAAGTCAATTTTAGTCAAGTTTATTTATTCGATAATTTGAATATTCTGCAACGAATGGATGGACAAGGAGTTTTCGGCAGTGCCGCCGCGCCGGAGGCGTCGCACTGAGATCGAATTCAGTCCTCGGGGCCGTATTCCGGCACCTCGCCGCGCGCGTGGTGGTACTTGGGGCTGTCGATCTCCCGGATCCGGCGGGCGTACTCCGTCTCGGAGATGTCGGAACGCCAGTAGCCGGCCAGCTTGGCGGCGCCGATCCCTCCCCAGAAGAGCAGCACGACCAGGGCGGCGAAGACGGCCGGGCGCACGGCCCGCCGCCTGCGCGACCACGGCCGACCTCAAATCTGAACGAGTATTCACCGATTTTATTGTTTCTGCTTCAGAAATGCTGTGATACGGTGCGCGCACACGATTTTTCCGCGCGCAGACCGCTCTGCCGATCGTTCACCATCGGGGCTTGGCGGCCCCTTCCCCATGACTGACGAGGAGGCGTTGATGGACGGGACACGACGCTACTTGCTGCTGTCCGGCGCCCTGCTGCTGGCCCTGGCCGGCCCCGCCCTGGCGGGAGGGTTCAACATCTACGAGGCGGGCGCCAAGGCCACGGCCCTGGGCTGCGCCTTCACCGCCACGGCCGACGACGGGTCGGCAATGTTCTACAACTCCGCCGGCATCGCCTTCCAGGACGGCCAGCTGGTCGACCTGAACCTGATGCCCGTGGCCCCGGCCTTCGAGTTCCGGGGCGCCGACGCGGGCTGGCTGACCCCGTACGAGGCCGAGACCGTGGACCAGTCCTTCCCCATCCCCGGCCTCTACTACGTGAACAACGACGGCCGCGAGCTCTCGTTCGGCCTGGGCGTTTACGCGCCCTTCGGCCTGGGCGTGGAGTGGAAGGACCCCGAGACCTGGGCCGGCCGCCGCCAGAGCTACGACGTCGACCTGGCCACGATCTACATCACCCCCGCCGTGGCCTACCGCTTCGCCGACAACGCGGCGGTATCCTTCGGCATGGACGTGGCCTTCACCGAGATCGAGCTGAACCGCTTCCAGTCGACTCCCTTCGGTCCCCTCTCGACCGAGATCGACGTCATCGACGCCAAGCTCAAGGGCACCAGCAACCTGAACTTCACGCCGGTCGTGGGCCTGATGGTCAAGGCCAACGACAAGCTGACCTTCGGCGCCATGTACCACCACGAGAAGAAGATGGTCTTCGAGGATCAGGACATGACCCTGAAGAACGTCGCTCCCACGGAATTGGGAGGCGGGGCCCTGGCCGCCGGGGTGGACGCCATGATCGCCGGCTTCGGCGGTCCTGACCAGAAGGTGAGCGCCGACCTCTACCTGCCGCACATCCTGAGCCTGGGCGCGGCCTACCAGTTCACAGAGCGCCTGCGCGTGGAGGCCGACGCCGTTCACTTCGGCTGGGACACCTTCGAATCGCTGGTGCTGGACTTCGCGAGCGAGACGATGGAGGACAGCGAGATCCCCGAGAACTACGAGAGCCGTTGGCAATACCGCTTCGGCGCCAGCTACCGGGTGACTCCGAGGCTGCTGGCCATGGTCGGGCTGGTGCTCGACGACGCGCCGCAGCCGGTGGGCTCGATGAGCCCGATGCTGCCCGACTCCGACCGCAAGGACTACTCGCTGGGCGTGCAGTACGAGGTCAAGCCGGGCTGGCTGGCCACCGTCAGTTATATGTACGTCGACCCCGACCAGCGCTCGAACGTGGTCGACGGCGAGCACGTCTCCTACGAGCCCGACGTCAACCCGCCGGGCACCTACAGTTCGGTCGCCAACATCTGGGCCCTGGGCCTCGGTTACCGCTTCTAGAAGGGAGGACGGTCATGAAGAAGTTACACGTCACGATCCTGGTCGCCGCCGCCCTGCTGGGGCTGCTGACCGCCGGCTGCGACACCGACACGCCGAACGAGATCGAGCTCCTGCCGCCGCAGCTGTCCGGCGACGAATACCTGGGCGGCTACGTCGCCCTGGGCAACAGCCTGACGGCCGGCTACATGGACGCCGGCCTGATCGCCAGCGGCCAGGCGAACAGCTATCCCGCCCTGATCGCGCAGCAGATCGGGCTGTCGTCCGCCGAGTTCGTGCAGCCGACGGTGCTGCCGCCGGGCATCGGCAGCAGCGCCGCCGCCGCGGGCAACGTGGCCGGCGTGCTCTACTTCGACGCCGGCGCCATGAGCATCGACGTCCTGGGCGAGACCCCCCTGGCGCAGGTGCAGAGCCTGCTGCCCGCCGTCCTCTACCCCGTGCCCTACAACAACCTGGGCATCCCGGGCGCGACGGCGCTGGACATGACCCAGGCCCTGGACTCGACCACCAGCCAGAAGCCGGGCAACTCCTTCTTCGACTTCATCCTGCGCAACCCGAACTTCGGCAACACCAACGTCCTGACCCAGGCCGTGGGCAAGGAGCCGACCCTGGTCACGCTGTGGATCGGCAACAACGACATCCTGGGCGGGATCTTCACCGGCGCGCCGGAGGTGGGCGTGAACATCACGCCGCCGGCGGCCTTCCAGTCCCTGCTCGACGGAGTGGTCGGGAGCATCTACGACGGCGTCGCCGCCCGCAACGGCGTCGAGCCGTTGGTGATGGTCGCGACGATCCCGGACATCGTGCTGCCCTACCTCGTGGCCCCGACGACCTTCCAGGCCCTGCTGCAGTCGCCGTCGCCGATTCCCACGGTCGAGGAGGGCGTGGCCTACTTCCTCTTCGACGCCCTGTCGTACATGAAGGGCGGCGGCGCCCTGCCGGTGCCCGCTCAGTACACCCTGACCGCGGCCGAGTACTCGGTGGTGTCCACGGCTATCGACGGCTTCAACACCGCGATCAACACCGTCGCCGACGCCCGCGGCGCCGTCGTGGTCGACGTGAACGTCATGCTGAATTCGCTGGCCACGGGCGGCATCCCCGGCCTCTCGGCCCAGCATTTCCTGGTCAACCAGGCCACGGCCTTCTCGCTGGACGGCCTGCACTTCAACAACGTCGGCTACGGCCTGGTGGCCAACGTCTTCATCGAGAAGCTGAACACGGTCCTGGGCTCGGCCCTGTCCGAGCCGATCCCGCTGGTCGACGTCACGGCGCTGAGCTGGGACCCGACCTACGGCCAGGGCGTGGTCACGCGTCCGCCCGCGGGCAAGGCGGTGACGCTGACGCCGGCGGCGGCCGAGGCGATGACCGCCATCTTCCGCTAGACGCGGACGGCTTCATCGACGACGAGGCGGCGGGTTCCGGCCCGCCGCCTTTCTTTTCGCGGAACGGGATTTTCAGGATGCCCCGGCCGGGCATCTCGTATTAACTTGGGCTGGACGATCCCCCGAGCCCCGAGGAGCCCCGTGAGCCCCTACATCAGACCATCCTTCGGCGCGGGCGCCGGCCTGACCCCGGCGATCCGCCTGCTGCTGGGCCTGAACATCACGGTCTACATCCTGCAGAAACTGGCCGGGCCCATGGCCCTGGAGCCCATCTTCGGCCTGGTGCCCAGCAAGGCGGTGACGCAGCTGCACGTCTGGCAGTTCGTCACCTACATGTTCCTGCACGGCAACTTCCTGCACCTGCTGATCAACATGTTCATGCTGTGGATGTTCGGCCGCGAGATCGAGACCCTGTGGGGCCGGCGGACCTTCCTGCAGTTCTACTTCGTCTGCGGCGTCGGCGGCGGCCTGCTCTACTGGGCCGTGATGCCGCTGCTGGAGCCCGTCACGGCGGGGATCCCCCTGATCGGGGCCTCGGGCGCCGTCTTCGGCCTGCTGCTGGCCTACGGCATGATGTTCCCGAACCGCGAGCTGCTGCTCTACTTCATCCTGCCGATCAAGGCCAAGTACATGGTCGTGATCTTCGGCCTGATCGACCTGCTCGGGGCGATGCAGGGCGCGCGCAGCAACGTGGGCCACCTGGCCCACCTGGGCGGGCTCTTCTTCGGCTGGGTCTACCTGGCCGGCGGTCGGCGCTGGCTGGACCGTCTGGAACGCCGGTGGCGCAACCGCCGCAGCGGCTTCCGCGTCGTCGGGGGCGGGCGGTCCGCGAAGGGCGGCAACGGGAACGGTCAGGGACGGCCGGGCCGCGACCGCGTCGACGAGATCCTCGAGAAGATCTCACGCCAGGGTCTGGACAGCCTCACCGAGGAGGAGCAGGAGTACCTGCGCCGGGTCAGCCGGAAGCGCTGATCCGCCCCTTCCACAATCCCCGCCCGGGTCCCGCGCCCGGGCTCGATCCGGAGCCGTCCGATCCGGGAGCGCCATGGACCTCGCCATCGTCGTCGTCAGCTGGAATACCCGCGACCTGCTGCGCGACTGCCTGGCCTCGCTGCCGGCGGCGACGGCGGAGCTGGACGTCCGCGTCCTGGTCGTCGACAACGCCTCGGCGGACGGCTCGGCGGCCATGGTGCGCGCGGAATTCCCCGGCTGCGAGCTGATCGAGGCCGGCGCCAACCTGGGCTTCAGCCGCGCCAACAACCTGGCCCTGGCCCGCCTGGACGCCGGCGACGTCCTGCTGCTGAACCCGGACACCGTCTGCCCGCCGGGCTCCCTGAAGCGGCTGCACGACTTCCTGCGCGCGACGCCCGACGCCGGCGCCGCCGGCCCGACCCTGGTCGACGCCGAGGGCCGCCCCGCCCAGAGCTGGGGACGTCGACCCGCCCTGCGCTGGCATCTGATGGGGATGCTCGGACCGCTGGGCACGCCGCTGCGCCGCGCGTTGCGCGGCGGCCAGACCGCCATCCCGCGTCCCGAAGACCCCTCGCGGCCGGTGGCCTACGCCGTGGGCGCCTGTCTGATGCTGCGCCGCGAGGCCCTGGACGCCGTCGGCCCGCTGGACGAGCGCTTCTTCATGTACTTCGAGGAGACCGACTGGTGCCTGCGCGCCGCGGCCGCCGGCTGGAAGGTCTACCACGCGGCCGGGATCGAGGTGGCCCACCTCGAGGGACGGGCCGCGCGCAAGGCGGCCGCCTTCACCCTGGAGCAGTTCCAGCACAGCAAGCGGCTCTTCCTGCAGAAACAAGACGGCCCGGGGCGGGTCGCCGCCTTCCGGGCCGTGATGTTCGTGGAATACGCCCTCAAATGGGGCCTGCGCAGCCTGCTCGCCGCGCTCGACCGGCGCGGGCGGGACCGCCACCGGGCCCTGGCCCACAACTTCGGCGCCATGGCCCGCCTGCAGTGCCGCGGCCGGCTGGATCCCGCGCCCCCCGCCTGATTCCGCTCAGGACTCCGAGTTCCCGCTCCCTCCCGACGACGATCCCGGTCGGCGTCGGCGCCCGCCGCGCGAGCGGCGGCCGCGAGACGATCCCGAACCGCGTCGGCGCTCGGCGGTGGCGCTCTCCGGCGCGGGCTCGCCTCCGTCCGGGGACACCGCGGCCGGCTCGGCCGGCGCCGCCGGGGCGGCCGCGCCGCCGCGCCCGCGGCGGGATCCGCGATCGGACCGTCCCCCCCGTCCCGAACGACGGCCGCGATCGGACCGGCC
>CAZLHO010000040.1:0-28616 GCA_964559455.1 uncultured Fibrobacteraceae bacterium
TCACCGGCGACGGCTGCCGGCGCGACGAGGACGGCTACTACTGGATCACCGGCCGGGTCGACGACGTGATCAACGTCAGCGGCCACCGCCTGGGCACCGCCGAGATCGAGGGGGCCCTGGTCTCTCACGAGGCCGTCGCCGAGGCCGCGGTGGTCGGCTTCCCGCATCCGATCAAGGGGCAGGGCATCTTCGCCTACGTCGTCGTCACGCCCGAGCACGACGACGACGACCCCGCCGAACTGGTGGGCACGCTGAAGGAGCAGGTGCGCCACGTGATCGGCCCGGTGGCCTCGCCCGACGAGGTGATGGTGGTCGCGGGGCTGCCGAAGACGCGCAGCGGCAAGATCATGCGCCGTATCCTGAGGAACATCGCGGCGGGGGAATACGAGGACCTGGGCGACCTGACGACCCTTGCCGAGCCGGGCGTGGTCGAGAACCTGATCGAGGAGCACCGGCTGCTGTAGGGCGCCGGCGCGGGATCAACCGGCCGGGGCGAGCACGTCCCGGCCCTTCATCACCGGCGGCGGCTCCAGGCCGTAGAGGCGCAGGAAGGTCGGGGCCATGTCCGTCAGGGCGGGGTCGGCCACGCCCAGCGGGCGGTTGCAGACCAGGATCCCCGGCACCTCGTCGGCGGCCATGCAGTGGTCGCCGCTCCACTTCAGCCCGTTGTCGCCGAAGATTTCGGCGGGGATCTCCCCCAGCGCCGACTCGTTGGAGCCCCTGAAGCCGCGGTCGTAGCCCAGCACCAGGTCGCAGCCCTTGTCGGCCTGTGGTCCGGCGAAGACCTGGTCGGCCCGGTAGGCGTGCTTGATCGCCCGGACTCCGGTCGCGGGATCGGCCGCGTCCTCCAGCCTCTCCTGCAGCTCCGCCAGCAGCGCCTTCTGTTCCCGCCCGGGATTGACGACCCCCCGCATCTCCCGCCCCCGCAGGTTCAGGTAGAGGCTGTTGATGCCCAGGGCGTAGGCGCGCGTCCGCCGCCAGTCGATCCCGGAAAGGTAGGCGACGTCCTCGGGGGCCGTCCCGGGCCGCAGGGCCAGGAAGTCGTTCTCCAGCAGCCAGCGGTTGACGTGGAAGGAGCGGTTGTAGGACGCGAAGCCGTGGTCGGAGACGGCGAAGACGACGGTGCGCTCGTCGGCGGCGTCCAGGGCGTCGCCCATCACGCGGTCCATCTCGCGGTAGAGGTCGCGGATGCGGTTCGCGAAGCGGGGGTCGGCGGCCGCGTGCTGCGGCGAGGCGGGGTCCAGGTGCCGCCAGAACATGTGGCAGTTCTGGTCCAGGGTGTTGAAGTAGAAGAAGAGGAAACCGCCCTCGAGCCCGCGGAAGCGCTCCAGCTCGTAGGCGTACTGGCGGCGGCGCTCGGCCAGCACGAGGTCGGACTGGGAGACGTAGTCGGCGTCGGCGAAGACGCCCTCGTCCAGGGCCTTCGTGTCGTCGGGCAGGCCCTGGGTGAAGAAGGGGCCCATGGCCTCGGCCAGTTCGCGGGCGTAGCCGTCGGGCGTGCTGATCGGCATCGCCGGATCCGCGGGATCGATCTGCACCGGCGTCACGTAGAGCCGGAAGCGGGGCCGCGCCTCCATCAGGTAGAAGCGGCAGACGCCGCTGACCTCCTTCAGGTGCGACACCATCGGGAAGCGCAAGGTCACCCAGTCGCTCCACTCCCCCTCCTGCAGCACGAAACGGCGGCCGCCGGCCTCGATGCAGGCCGCGGGGTTCACCGGGTCGACGACGATCGAGACCGGCGCGGCGGTGTCGGGATCGCCCTTGCGCCAGCTGTTCGGCGGGCCCAGGATCTCGCCGCCGCAGCGGTTGTCGCGCAGCGAGACCGGCACCACGCGCCCGCCGCCGATGTCCATGTCGGCCGGCGGGTCGTCGGTGAAGAGGGTGAAGATGCCGTAGGTGCCCAGGATGTCGGGCGTGCCCATGCCCGAGATGCTGCGCACCGCGGCGGGCGCCGGGGGGAAGTTCGAGGGCATCTTGAAGATCGTGACGTCGACGCCGGCCTCGGCCAGGTCCTGCCAGAAGGCGCGCCCGCGGCGCAGCAGCTCCACGCTGCCGCCGTCGCGGGGCAGCTTCCAGTCGCCGACCCGGAAGTAGCGCTGAGGCGGCCGCGCCTCGGAGATCGACAGGTGCGGCGTCAGCGTGGCGGGGTCGCGGTGGATGAAGTCGAAGATGCCGTGGCCGCCCGGGCCGGTGCCGGTGATGAAGTTCGACCAGGCCACCGGCGACTGCGGCGGGATCGAGGTGCCGCAGGACCGGAACCCGCCCGCGGCGATGGCGCGGGCGAAGTTGGGCATCAGGCCCTCGTCCAGGAAACGGCGCAGCAGCTGCGGGTCCATGCCGTCCAGACCCAGGCAGATGACCTTGGGGCCGGGCCCGGACGCCCGCGCCCGCACCGGCGCGAAGAGTCGCGTCACCATGGCGTCCGAGGCCGCCGCCGCCACGGCCGCTGCACCGACCAGCTTCAGGAACTCGCGTCGCTTCATACCCCGTCCTCCGGGCCGCCGACGCTTCCCGCGCCGCAGGGCCATCGTATATCATCGCGCCGGCGGGGGAAGGGGTCAAGCCGGGCTGGCACCGGCCGCCGCCGCAGCCTATGGTTGCCGGCGGACGGAGCGATCGTCCCCGCACCCCGATCGCCCGTTCCGGGGCCGCCATGACCTTCGTCGAGATCCTGCTGATCGCCTTCGGGCTGGCCATGGACGCCGGCGCGGTCTCGCTCGCGGCCGGCGCCGGCGCCCGCACGCGCGGCCGGCGGGCGGCCTTCCGTCTCTCCTTCCACTTCGGTCTCTTCCAGTTCCTGATGCCCCTGATCGGCTGGTTCGCCGGCGGCGCCGTCTCCGGAATGATCGAGGACTACGACCACTGGATCGCCTTCGCGCTGCTGGCCTGGGTGGGCGGACGGATGCTCCGCTCCGGGCTTTCCGACGAGCCGGACGGCGGCGGCGGCGACCCCTCCCGGGGACGGACCCTGGTCATGCTCAGCGTGGCCACCAGCATCGACGCCCTCGCGGTGGGGCTGAGCCTGGCCATGCTGCGGGTGACGATCTGGTACCCCGCCGCCGTGATCGGCGTGGTCACGGTCCTGGTCTCCCTGGCCGCCCTCCACCTGGGCTCCCGCCTGGGCCGGCGCTTCGGACGGCGCATGGAGGCCGTCGGCGGTCTCGTGCTGCTGGCGATCGGCGCGCGCATCCTGGCCGAGCACCTCGGCGGTTGAATCGGCCGCCTCCGCCGCCGGGCCCGTTGTTGTCGGGCAAAATCTCTCTTATTTTGTGCATCCGACCCGAGGAGGACGACCATGATCGGACGCGCATTCATCCTGGCGGGACTCGCCCTGGCCCTGACGGCCGCGGCGCCCCGCGCCCAGGACCAGCCCCCCGCCGAAGGAGCCCCGATGCCCCCGCGAACCGAACTCAGCGACGCCGAGTGGCGCGCGCGGCTGACCCCCGACCAGTACCTGGTGCTGCGCCGGAAGGGCACCGAGCGTCCCTATTCCGGCGAATACGACGACCACGACGCCCCGGGCGTCTACCGCTGCGCCGGCTGCGGCGCCGAGCTCTTCTCGTCCGAGACCAAGTTCGACGCCGGCTGCGGCTGGCCCAGCTACACCGCCCCCCTGGCCGAGGGCCGGGTCGCCGAGGCCGCCGACAAGAGCCACGGCATGGTGCGCACCGAAGTGCTCTGCGAGAACTGCGGCGGTCACCTGGGCCACGTCTTCCCCGACGGGCCCGCCCCGACGGGCCTGCGCTACTGCATCAACTCGGTCTCGCTGGACTTCGCCCCGGCCGGCGGCGATTCCGCGGACGCGGCGCCCGACGACGCCCCCTGAGCCCCCTCGTCCGCCTCGCGCGGGTCATGATTCTGATTGATGCCCGGGGGTCGCCCCGCCTACCGTGGGGCGGCCCCCGCTGCGCCCTCAAGAACGACGCTCGGGGGACGATGACTCCATCACGACGGCGCCGGCGGCGCCGACACACGGAGGAACGGAGATGCTCAGCTGGAAGGAATTCCGCGCGGCCCTGGCGGCGGCGCGGTCCAACGCCGAGTGGGTGCGCGCCCGCCACGGCATCGGACTGGCGGCCCAGGCCTTCAGGATCCTGAGCCTGCGCTCGCAGGGCGTCGGCCCCAGCGACTACTACAAGTACTGCCTCTTCGATCCCGCGAAGTTCCCGGACCGGGAATCGCTGCGCACCTACCGCGGCTGGCGTTTCCAGAAGGAGCTGCGGCGCTTCTCGAACCCGCGCCTGCAGCCCCTGACCTACGAGAAGCACCTGCTCTACAGGCTGCTGGCGGGATTCGGCCTGCCCGTGCCCGAGATCCACGCCGTCTACGCCCCGACCCCCGACGGTTTCGAGCGCCACCGGGCGTTGCGCACGCCGGCCGAGCTGCGCGACTACCTGCGCACGACCGACCGGCTGCCCTGCTTCGGCAAGCCGTCGAGCTCGTCGCACGGCTTCGGCGCCCGCGGCATCCTCGCGCGGCGCGACGACGGCACCCTGGCGCTGGCCGACGGATCGGCCGCGACCGTCGACGAGCTCGCCGCCTACATCGAGGACGTCTCGCGCCGCCAGGGGACCTATCTCTTCGTCGAGATGCTCGAGCCGCGCGCCGACATCCGCGCCCTCTGCGGGTCCACGCTGTCGTCGATCCGCCTGGTCCTGCTGATGCGCGACGGCGAACCCGAGATCTACCGCTGCGGCACCTTGCTGCCCCGCGAGCGGGCCCACGTCTCGAACGCCCGCGGGATGACCACGGGCACCCTGAGCGCGAGCATCGACTGGCGCCGCGGCCGCATCGAGAACGTGATCGGCTCGCCCGGCCCCGACATGCACCCCGAGCCCCGCCACCCGGAGACGGGCGCCCTCCTCGAGGGCCACATGATCGAGGGCTGGGACGAGGTCGTCGACCTGGTGTTCACCGCCGCGCGGGCCCTCTCTCCCTTCCGCATGCAGCACTGGGACCTGGCCCTGACCACGCGCGGCCCGGTCCTGCTCGAGATGAACTTCATCGGCGACATCGAGCCCCTGCAGATGCACGGTCCCCCCGGCGCCTACACCGAGCAGTACCGCAGCTTCGCCGAGAAGGAGAAGGTGTGGTGAGGCCGGGCCGCGTCAGAACGGCCAGAAGACGGGGATCAGCAGGGTGCCGCCCACCCAGACCAGCACGTTCAGGGGCATTCCCAGCTTGAGGAAATCCGTGAAGCGGTAGCCGCCCGGCGCGAAGACGAGCAGGTTCGTCTGGTAGCCGATGGGGGTCGCGAAGCAGGCCGAGGCGCCGATGCAGACGCCGATCATGAACGGCCGCGCCTCGACGCCCAGCACCGCGGCCGTCGAGACGGCGACCGGCAGCAACAGCACTGCCGTCGAGTTGTTGGACAGGAAGTGGCTGAGCAGGCTGGTCAGCACGATCAGCCCGCCGAGCACGACGCGGGGATCCCGCCCGTCGAAGAGGGCCAGGAAGCCGCGGGCGTAGACCTCGGCCGCGCCCGTCCGCTGCAGCGCGGTGCCCAGGGCGATGGTGCCGATGATCAGCAGCAGGACGCGGACGTCCAGGGCCTCGTAGGCGTCCCGCAGGGTCATGCAGCCGGTGACGATCATCACGAAGGCCGCCGCCATGGCGCAGACCAGGATGTTGGCGATCCCCAGCGACGCCGCGGCGACCATGGCCAGGAAGAGGGTCAGCGCCAGCGGCGCCCGGGCCCGGTGCACCACGCTGCGCACCACGTCCTCGACGACCATGATCCCCCGCTCGGCGCGCAGCCGCGACAGGCTGGTCGACGGCCCCTGCACGAGCAGGACGTCGCCCACCGACAGGCGCAGGCTGCGGATGTCCCGGCGGCCGTAGTGCGCGCGCTGCCGCTTGACGCCGATCATCCAGATGTCCTTGTCGCGGCCCAGGGCCGTGTTCATCAGGCGCCGTCCGATCCAACGCGAGGTGGGCAGCACGATCAGCTCCAAGATCAGCGCCCCCGCCCGGAAGGGCTCGTCCATGGCGTGGCCGTCGATGGACGGCAGCACGGCCACCCGGTCGTTGAGCGCCTGGGCCAGATCCACGGCCCCGCCCCGGACCAGCAGGATGTCTCCCTCGCGCAGCGTCACGGGATCGGTGGCCGGATCGTAGACATGCATCCCCCGCAGCACCTCGAAGACCTCGATGCCGGCGTAGCGGTCGGCCATCGCCAGCGTCGGCTCCAGTCCCAGCAGGGGACTCTCGGCGGGAATCAGCAGCTCCGAGAGGTAGTGGCGCCGCTCGTCGGGATGCGATTCGAGCACGGGCTGACGGTGCGAGGGCAGCAGCCGGAAAGAGAAGAAGTAGAGGAAGACCAGTCCGACGAGGGCCAGCGGCAGCCCCACCCGCGAGAGCTCGAACATGCCCAGGGGGGCCAGCCCGAACTGTCCGCCCAGCTCGCTGACGACGATGTTCGTCGACGTGCCGATCATCGTCGTCGTGCCGGCCAGGATCGAGATGAACGAGACGGGCATCAGGAACTTCGACGGCGAATGGTGATGCTGGGCGCCGAGGGCCACGATCACCGGGATCGCCAGCACCACGACCGGCGTGTTGTTGATGAAGGCCGAGAAGACGCCGGCCAGCAGCAGCATCAGCAGGAGGATGGCCCGCGGGCGGCCGCCGCTGAGGATGGCGATGCGCTTCGTGAGGAAGTCCAGGGCGCCCGTGCGCAGCAGACCCTGGCTGACGATGAACAGCGCCGCCACCGTCAGCGGAGCGGGATGGGCGAAACCGGCCACGGACTCGGTGGGCGTGAGCAGGCCCGTGACCATCAGCGCCACCATGATGCCCAGCGCGGTCAGGTCCATCGGCAGGCGCTCCGAGACCAGCAGCGCGACGCCGACGAGCAGGATCAGGCTGACGAGCAGGATTTCCAAGACGGCACCCTGGTTCCGGGAACGACGCCCCCGCGGCGGCTGCGGCCGCCGCGGACGAATGGCGAAAGTCTAGGTCACCGGTCCCCGAATTGCCACCTCGCCGTGCCTTTCCGGCCCCGGGCTTGACTCCCGGCCCGTCCTCGGCCAGCATCGGCGGCGAAGCCTCGCCTCCGCTGCGGGAGGGCGCCTCCCCTCCCCGTCCACCAGCCGGGAGCCGGACCATGCCCCGATTCACGCTCACGATCAACGGCGAGCGGCGCGTCGTCGACGCCGCCGCCGACAAGCCGCTGCTCTGGGTCCTGCGCGACGACCTGGGGCTGAAGGGAACCAAGTACTGCTGCGGGGTCGCCGAATGCGGCGCCTGCACCGTCCTGCTGGACGGCGAGCCGGTCCGCTCCTGCGTCACTCCCGTCGCCGACGCCGCCGGCGTCCGGATCACGACCATCGAGGGTCTGGCCGACCATCCCGTCCAGAAGGCCTGGATCGCCGAGGAAGTGCCCCAGTGCGGCTACTGCCAGCCGGCTCAGATCCTGGCCGCCGTCGCCCTGCTCGAGGCCGATCCCGCCCCGGACGATGCGGCCATCGACGCGGCCATGGGCGGCATCCTCTGCCGCTGCGGCACCTACCACCGCATCCGCCGCGCCATCCATCTCGTCGCCGAAGGGAGGCCGTGATGAAGAACGCGCACACCCTCGACCGCCGCGAATTCCTGAAGATCTCGGCCCTGGCCGGCGGCGGACTGATGCTGGCCCTGCACCTGCCCGGCTGGCGCGGCGACGCCGTCGCCGCGGACGGCCCCCTGGCGCCCAACGTCTTCATCGCCGTCGACGGCGAGGGCCGGGTGACCTTCCGCTTCGCGTGGAACGAACTGGGCCAGGGCGCCATGACCTCGCTGACCATGGTGGCGGCCGACGAGCTCGACGTCGATCCCGCTCGGGTCGTCACCGAATTGGCGCCCGCCGGCCCCGAATACGGCAACAACGTCACCGGCGGCAGCAGCAGCATGCGCCGGAGCTGGGAGCCGCTGCGCCGGGCGGCGGCGACCGCACGGGAGATGCTGAAGTCGGCCGCGGCGGAGCGCTGGGGCGTGACCGCTGTCGGCTGCCGCACGGAAAACGGTTTCGTGATCCACCCCGACGGCGCCGCCCGGTTGGGCTACGGCGACCTGGCCGCCGCCGCTTCCGCGCTGCCCGTCCCCGAGGATCCGCCCCTGAAGCCGGTCGCGGCTCGGCGCCTGGTCGGCACCCGCTTCGCCCGCCTGGACACCCCCGACAAGGTCGCCGGACGCGCCCGCTTCGGACTGGACCTGACGGTCGAGGACGGCTTCGTGGCCGTGGCCGCCCGCTGCCCGGTGCAGGGCGGCAGCCTGAAGGGCTGCGAGGACTCCGCGGCCCGCGCCGTGCCCGGGGTCCGCGAAGTCGTGAGCTTCGACGACTGGGTGGCCGTGCTGGCCGACGACACCTGGTCCGCCCTGCGGGGCCGCGACGCCCTGAAGCCCGACTGGGACCTCGGCCCGCACGCCGGCGAGAGCAGCGCGACGCTGGCGGACCGCCTGGCGGCGGCCGCGGCCGCCCCGGGTGTCGTGTCGCTGGACGAGGGCGGCGTCGACGCCGCCCTGGCCGCCGCCCCGACCCGGGTCGAGGCCGAGTACGTCACCCCCCTGATCGCCCACGCTCCCATGGAGCCGATGAACTGCGTGGCCGACTTCGCCGACGGCCGCTGCACCGTGACCGTGCCTTCGCAGGCCTCGCTGTGGGCGCGCGACACCGTGGCCCAGGCCCTCGATCTGCCCCCCGGGAACGTCACCCTGCAGCCGACCCTGGTCGGCGGCGCCTTCGGCCGCCGCCTGTGGTCGGATTTCGCCGTCGAGGCGGCCCTGCTCTCGCGGAAGGTGGGCCGTCCCGTCCAGCTGGTCTGGTCCCGCGAGGACGACTTCCGGCACGACTTCTTCCGCCCGCCCAGCCGCCACCGGCTGGTCGGCGGCCTGGACGCCCAGGGGCGGCTGACGGTCTGGACGCATCGGGTGGCGGCCAGTTCGATCTCCAAGCAGAACTTCCCGGGCTCGATTCCCGAGGGCGGAGCCGACGAGCAGATGGTCGACGGCGTCGCCAACTCCCCCTACGCCGTGCCCGCGCGCCGCGTCGAGCAGACGATCGTCGACACCCACCTGCGCGTGGGCTGGTGGCGCGCGGTCTACAACAACCAGTCGGCCTTCGCCAACGAATGCTTCCTGGACGAGCTGGCCCACGCCGCCGGGCGCGACCCCGTGGACTTCCGGCTGGACCTGCTGGGCGACGCCCCCCGCCTGGCCGGCGCCCTGCGCGCGGCCGCCGAGCGCTCGGGCTGGCCGCGGCCGTCGGCGGCGGGACGCGGCCTGGGCGTGGCCTGCCACGAGAGCTTCGGCAGCCAGGCCGCGGTGGTCGCCGAGGTCTCGGTGGACGACGCCGGCCGCCTGCGCGCCCATCGCGTCGTCAGCGTGCTGGAATGCGGCGTCTGCGTGAACCCCGACGCGGTGCGCGCCCAGATGGAGGGCGCCGTCGCCATGGCCCTGGGCGAGACGCTGCGCGGACGCATCGATATCGAGAACGGCCGCGTCGTCCAGGGCAACTTCGACCAGTACGCCCTGCTGCGCCTGGACGAGATGCCGGCGGTCGAGACGCATATCCTGGAGAGCGGCGAGCCGATGGGGGGCGTGGGCGAGCCGCCCGTGCCGCCGGTGGCTCCCGCGATCGCCAACGCCGTCTTCGCAGCCGCGGGACTGCGCCTGCGCGAGCTGCCCCTGGCCGCCGCGCTGGCCGCGGCGCGGCGAGGCTGAGACGGCGACGCTCGACGTCGCCGATCGGAATGGAGAACCATGCCTGAAGCCCACGTCACCGGCCCCGCCCTGACCGTGGCCCTGGCCCTGGCCGGCGGCGTGCTGGCCCAGGGCCTGGCCCGCCACCTGCGCGTGCCCGGCATCGTGCTGCTGCTGGGCCTGGGCGTGGCCCTGGGCCCCGACGGCCTGCGCGCCCTCGACCCGCACGACCTGGGCATCGGCCTGCAGACCCTGACCGGATTCGCCGTGGCCGTGATCCTCTTCGAGGGCGGCCTGAACCTGGATCTGCGCCGCCTGCGCGCCCAGGCCCCACCAATCCGCCGACTGCTCTCACTGGGCGCGCTGATCACCGCCGGCGGCGCGGCCCTGGCGGCGCGGCTGCTGCTGGGCTGGGCCTGGCGACCGGCGATCCTCTTCGGCACCCTGGTCATCGTCACCGGCCCCACGGTCATCACCCCCCTGCTGCGCCGCATCCGCGTGCGGCGCGACCTCGAGACCCTGCTCGAGAGCGAAGGCGTGCTGATCGACGCTGTCGGCGCGGTGGTGGCCGTCGTCGCCCTCGAGGTCGCCCTGGCCCCCTCGGGCTCCGCGGTGGCCATGGGCATCGCCGGCGTGCCGATGCGCCTGCTGGCCGGCCTGGGCCTGGGCGCCGCCGGCGGCCTGCTGCTGTCGCTGCTGCTGCGCCGGCGCCGGCTGGTCCCCGAGGGTTTCGCCAACATCCTGGCCCTGTCCTGGTCGCTGCTGATCTTCCAGGTCGGCAACGCCCTGGTGCCGGAATCAGGGATCATGGCCGTCGTAGCCACGGGCGTGGTGGTGGGCAACACCGGCGTGCACCGGCTGCGCGACCTGAAGGAGTTCAAGGAGCAGCTGACCGTCCTGTTGATCGGCATGCTCTTCGTGCTGCTGGCCGCGGACGTGCGCCTGGCCGACGTCGCCGGCCTGGGGCGCCCCGGCCTGGCCGTGCTGCTGGCGCTGATGTTCGTGGTCCGGCCCCTGAACGTGCTGGCCTGCACGGCGCGCGCGGGCCTCGGCTGGCGAGACAAGGCCTTCCTGGCCTGGGTGGCGCCGCGGGGCATCGTCGCCGCGGCGGTGGCCTCGCTCTTCCACGAGCGCCTGGCCGCGGCCGGAGCCGAGGGCGGCGACGAGCTGCGGGCGATGGTCTTCCTGGTCATCGCCGGCACGGTCTTCGTGCAGGGTGCGACCGCCGAGTACCTGGCGCGCGCGCTGAAGCTGCGCCGCCCCACCGGCAAGGGCTACGCCATCCTCGGCGCCCAGCCCTTCGGCCGCCTGTTGGCGCGCATGCTGGGCGAGCACGGGCAGGAAGCGGTGCTGCTGGACGCCAACGCCACCCTCTGCCGCGAGGCCGAGGCGGAGGGGCTGCGCGTGGTCTACGGCAACGCCATGGAGGAGAGCGTGCAGTTCCGCGCCCGCATGGACACCCGTCGCGGCGCCATCGGCGCCCTGCACAACGAGGCCGTCAACCTGATGTTCGCCCGCGAGGCCCGCGGCTCGGCGCGGGTGCCCACGGCCTTCGCGCTGCTGGACCGCGGCGGCGTGGCGGTGACCCCGGCGCAGCTGGGCGACGACGAAGTCTCGCTGCTCTGCGGCGTCGAGACCGACCCCGAGCTGTGGTCGGTGCGCCTACGCCGCGGCCACGCCCTGGTCGAGGCCTGGACCCGCGGCGAGGGCGAGCCCGGCCCCGTGCCGCCCCCCGTCGGCGATTCCACGCTGATCCTGCCGCTCTTCCACGAACTGGAGGACGGCCGCCTGCGCCCCGTCGACGAGACCTCGGTCGCCGAAGCCGGCGACCGCGTCCACTGGCTGATCTTCGCCGAGCGCGCCGACGAGGCGCGGGCGAAGCTGCGCGAGCAGGGCTGGATCCCACCGGACCCTTCGCCGCCTTCGACCGTCTGAACCGCGTTCCTTCACCGGAGGCCCGTCATGCGCCACGCCGTCGTTCTCGCCGTCCTGCTCACTCTCGTCCTCGGAGCCGCCGCCGTCACCCTCGCCGCCGACCGCATCACCGGCGAGCCCTTCGCCACCCGCTCGGAGGTGCTGGCGACCCACGGCATGGCCGCCACCAGCCAGCCGCTGGCCACCCAGATCGCCCTGGACATCCTGAAGTCCGGCGGCAACGCGATCGACGCCGCCATCGCCGCCAACGCCGCCCTGGGCCTGATGGAGCCCACCGGCAACGGCATCGGCGGCGACCTCTTCGCCATCGTCTGGGACGCGAAGACCCGGCGCCTGTACGGGCTGAACGCCAGCGGCCGCTCGCCGCGGGGCCTGACCCTGGAAGAGTTCCGCCGGCGCGGCCTGGAAAAGGTGCCTCCCTACGGCCCCCTGCCGGTGACGGTGCCCGGCTGCGTCGACGGCTGGTTCCTGCTGCACGAGCGCTTCGGCCGGCTGCCCATGGACGAGGTGCTGGCGCCGGCGGCCCTCTACGCCCGCGAGGGCTTCCCGGTCACCGAGCTGATCGCCTACTACTGGCAGATGAGCGTGCCGTCGCGACGGGAGTACCCGGGATTTTTGCAGACCTTCACCCGCGACGGCCGCGCGCCCCGCGAGGGCGAGGTCTGGCGCAACCCGATGCTGGCCAACACCCTTGAGCGCCTGGGCCGCGAGGGACGCGACGCCTTCTACAAGGGCGACATGGCCCGTACGATCGCCCGCAGCGTGCAGGAGGCCGGCGGCTTCCTGACCTACGAGGATCTGGCCGCCCACCGCGGCGAGTGGGTCGAGCCGGTGGGCGCCGACTATCGCGGCACGACCGTCTGGGAGCTGCCGCCCAACGGCCAGGGCATCGCCGCCCTGCAGATCCTGAACGTGCTCGAGGGCTTCGACCTGGCCGGCATGGGCTTCGGCGCCCCGGAGCACGTCCACGCCTTCGTCGAGGCCAAGAAGCTGGCCTTCGAGGACCGGGCCAGGTTCTACGCCGACCCGGACTTCGCCGCCGCGCCGGTGGCCGGGCTGGTCAGCAAGGACTACGCCGCCGCCCGCCGCGACCTGATCGATCCCGAGCGGGCCTCGCGCCGCCTGGAAGCCGGCGACCCCGCCCTCTACGCAGGCGACACCATCTACCTGTGCGTGGCCGACTCCGAGCGCAACATGGTCAGCCTGATCCAGTCGAATTACCGCGGCATGGGCTGCGGCATCTGCCCCGAGGGCCTGGGCTTCGGCCTGCAGGACCGCGGCGAGCTCTTCAACCTGCGCGAGGGCGAGGCCAACACCTACGCCCCCGGCAAGCGCCCCTTCCACACGATCATCCCCGCCTTCGCCACCCGCGGCGGCGAACCCTGGCTGGCCTTCGGCGTCATGGGCGGCTCGACGCAGCCGCAGGCCCACGCCCAGATCATCATGAACCTGATCGACTTCGGGATGGGCCTGCAGGAGGCGGGAGACGCCCCGCGCGTGGTGCACCGCGGCTCGTCGCAGCCCACCGGCGGCCTGATGACCGACGGCGGCACGGTCTGTCTGGAGACGGGATTCCCCTACGCCACCGTGCGGCGGCTGCTGGAAATGGGGCACCGGGTGGCCTGGGAGCAGGGGGGCTACGGCGGCTACCAGGCGATCCTGTACGACGCCGCCGAGGGCGTGTACCACGGCGCCAGCGAATCGCGCAAGGACGGGCAGGCGGCGGGCTACTGAGCCTCGCGCTCAGCGCACCAGGGCCATCCGCAGCGAGCGCGACCCGCTCGCCGTCACCAGCCGCGCCACGTAGACGCCGGCCGCCACCTCGCGGCCGGCGTCGTCGCGTCCGTCCCAGGCCACGGCGTGCCGGTCGGCGCGGCGGAAGTCGTCGCGCAGCAGGGTGCGCACGACGCGACCGGCCAGGTCGTGCACCACGAGGTCGACCGGACCGTCGACGGGCGTCTCGAAGCGCATGGTCGTGGCCGGGTTGAAGGGGTTCGGCTCGTTCGGGTGCAGCACCAGCCGGGCCGGCCGCGCGGGCGGCGTCACACCGGTCATCTCGCCGTTGACTGCGAAGACGGCCCCCCCGGGGCCGGCCGACAGGACCATCAGCGGCACCAGGCCCCGCTTGTGGTCGTTGTGGCCCGGCGCGTACAGGGGCGCCGGCGGATTCAGCGACGAGGGCGAGGCGGGCCCCAGACGGACGTAGGCCGGGCCACCGCCCATATAAAGCATCTGCAGGGTGCCCAGCACCACCGCCGGCGCCGCCGGCGCGGCCGCGGCGAAGCCGCAGATGTGCCCCGTCCCGCCCAGAGGCCCCACGTCCAGCGGGTCGCCGGCCGCGGTCCAATTGCTGAGCATCAGGTTCGGATCCAGATCGAACGCGCACTCCCAGCCGCGCAGCCCCGCGGGCTCGCTGGGATTCACGACGACCAGGTAGGCCTGCACGATCGTGTAGTCGGCGGCGGACACGCTGTTGAATCGCGCGTCGACGTCGGCGAAGACGCCGATGCCGTCGGCGGGATGGGCCGGCTGCGCGGCGGCCGGCGGAGCGGCCGCGAGCGCGAGGGCGGCGAGGATCGGCATGATTCGGACCGTCATGGGGATCTTCATGGCCGTCCTCCTGTTCACGGGCAACTCGAGCCCAGGGCTTCCTTGAAGTCCAGGACGTCCCAGATGTCGATGACCCCGTCGCGACGCAGGTCGCTGCGGACGTGGAAGTCGTTGAAGTAGTCGATCGCGAAGGCGCCGACGTCGCCCAGGTCGACATCGAGGTTCCCGGTGATGTCGGCGCTGACGACCTGCACGTCCACGTCCTGGCCGCCGACCGGGTCCCCGAAGACCATCACTCGCAGCCGCTCCGCGGCCGGATCGGTCCAGCCGCCGCCGTGCAGCAGGCCGCTGAAGGTCGTCGTCCCGGCGGCGTCGGTGGGCCCGTCGGCGATCGTGCCGCCCGGGCAGAAGACTAAGCCGCCGGCGGTGGAGACCAGCCACAGGTCCTCGGCGGGCAGCGACGGCACCGGCGCCCCGGCGCCGTCGCGCACGGTCAGCGTGATCGTGGCATCGATCGGGAATCCGTCGTCGGTGAAGGCCTGCGTCAACGGCAGCCCGCCCGCTCCGGGGCTGACCCTCACGGTCGCGCGCTGGCCGGCGGCGCAGGTCACGGTGCACTGCGGCAGGTCGGGGATTCCCGCGCCGGACGTGGAGGGAGCCACGCCCGGCTGGGCCAAGGCGCCGGCGACGAGCGCCGACGCCAGGACCGGCGCGAGCAGGAACGTGCGTCGGAGCATGATCCACCTCTCCGAAGGGCGGACGACGCCCTCCACGATGCAGGCCGTTGGGCGAGGCGGTTATCGGTCAGTCCTTGCGGAATAATGGTCGGGTTGGACCGAGCTGGAGCATACCATGGTGAATGGAAGGAATCAAACGAGGCCGGACAAGCAAAAGGGGGACCGCACCCCCGCGCGCAGTCCCCCTCCCCCCAACTCCGGAAAGGAATCCGGTCCCGGCCGACTCCGGCCGCCCGCCGGAGGATCCGCGCGGGTCGAAGACCTCGCAGCGGCGCCCGGGACCGTGAAATCCAGTTTAGAGCAGGTTGGAGAATTAATCAAGACAAAAATTGACCTAATTACTGTTTTTCCTGCCCGTGCTCCCGAAGCCATTCGCGGGCGCGAGGGTCGTCGGGGCGCAGGACCAGCAGACGGCGGTAGACGCCCGCGGCCTCGGCCTGGCGGCCGGTGTGGTCCAGGATGCCCGCCAGATTGCCCAAGGCCTGCCACGACTGCGGGTTGGCGGCCAGCACGTCGCGGAAGGCGCGCTCGGCCTCGTCCAGCCGTCCGAGGTCGATCAGGCAGAGCCCCGCCCCGAAGCGGGCCTGGCCCGAGACCTCGTCGCCGCCGGCGACCGCCCCGAACTGTTCCAGGGCCTCGGCGGCCCTGCCCTGGCGCTGCAGCGACCAGGCCAGGCCGAGCCGGGCCGAGAGGTTGCCCGGAGCCGCGGCCAGGGCCCGGGCGAACTCGGCGTCGGCGCCGGCGGCGTCGCCGGATTCGAGCAGCCGTTCGCCCAGCAGGATCCTGGCCGGCGTATGGGCCGGCCGCTGCCGCACCCAGCCCCGCAGCAGATCCACGGCCTCGGCGCCGCGGCCCTCGCGGCCCAGGATGCCGGCCAACCGGGGATAGAGATCGTCCTCCTCGTCGCGGTGGAAGGGCTGCGGGTCGGCCTGGTTGATGCGGACCGCCTCGACGTAGGCCTCGCGGGCGGCGGCGGCGTCGCCCGAGGCCAGAAAACCGTCGCCGAGCGTGGTCCAGCTGAAGAAGAAGTCGTCGTCGCCCCGGTCGCGCATCGTCGTCGCGTCCACGGCCAGACCCGCGGCCAGCAGGACGACGGCCAGCGCCGGCCCCCGCCAGGCGTCCGGCCAGCGTCGGGCGCGCAGCGCCGCGATCACGCGGTCCAGACCCGCGCCGGCGGGGATCGTCAGCAAGGCCAGCGCCGGCAGCCGGTAGCGCGCGTTCACGAAGAAGATCACCACCGCCAAGGCGTAGGCCGCCGCCGATCCCAGCAGCAGGAAGCGCCGCGCCGGATGCAGGTCGCGCCGGAAGAAGCCGAGCACGGCCAGGAACAGGACCAGCCCCCAGCCGGGCCAGACGGGCCAGCGCAGCAGCCACGAACGCTGCCGCCAGAAGTAGAGGTTCTCGTTGTTGGAGCGCTCCTCGGGGGCGAGCAGCAGCCCGACCTTGCGCGCGGTCAGCTTCAGGGCCGCCCCGGGCCGCTCGACCCAGAAGCGAAGGCCTCGCCCCAGGTACCAGCGGTCGGCCTGCGCCGGCGAGAGATCGCGCCCGGTCTCGCGTCGGGCCAGGTCGAAGGCGGCGCCGGCCTCGCCCGACCAGTCGGGCGGCAGGCCCGGCAGGAAGGCTGTCTGCCCGCTGCTGTGCTCGTTGTTGCCGACGAAGAAGTTCACCCCGCCCGAGCTGGCGATGGGCACCAGATCGCCTCCGCGCAGCAGGTTGTGCGCCGTCACCGGCAGGATGGGCAGGGCCAGCCCCGCGGCCAGCGCCAGCCAGGCGGCCGTCGCGCGCAGGCGCCGGTGCCGCCCCAGGTACCAGGCGGCCACGGGCAGCAGGATCAGGATGGTGGGCCGGGTGATCGCGGCCAGCCCCAGGGCCAGGCCCGCGACGAAGAGCGCGGCGCGCCCCGGCGTCGCCGCCCCCTCGCCGTCGTCGCGCAACAGCAGCCACAGCGTCAGCAGCAGCAGGGTGACGGCCGTCGAGACGTCCAGCAGCTCGCCGGCGAAGTGCAGGCTCGTCCACGACGCGGCCAGCAGCAGCCCGGCCAGCCAGCCGGCCCGGCGACCGCAGATCCGGTCGGCGGCCAGCCCGGCCAGCCCGGCTCCGAAGGCCGAGACCAAGGCCTGGACCAGCAGCGCGGCCAACCGGTTCTCCGGTCCGAAGACGGCGTAGAGCCCGCCCAGCAGGAAGGGGTAGAGGGGCGCCCGGAAGAAGGGCGCCGCCGGCGGCCAGGTGCCGTCGAGCAGGCCGCGCGCCCAGCGGTCGTGCACCGCGGGATCGTTCAGGGGATGGGCGAAGAAGGGGTCGACGCCGGGGTCGGCCAGGGCCAGAACCTGGGCGACCCGCAGGGCCAGGGCCGCGACGACCAGGGTCCAGAACATGGTGCTGCGGCTGCGCATCGGGATCCCCCGGGGAATGCGGCGCTAGATCGAGCCGTCGGCCTCCAGGCGCGAACTGTCCACGGTCGGCGCGAAGGCGGCCTCCTCGCGGAAGCTCACCTCCAGACGCCGCGCGCCCAGGCCCTGGGCCAGCATCGTCAGCGTGCGCGTGGCCGAGGCCCGCGCCTCGGCGTTCGCCTTGCGCACCAACTGGCCCGCGAAGCGCCGCGACTCCTGCCGGGTCTCGGCGATCAGGTGGTTCTTGGCGTCCACGCTGAAGCCGCCGGTGAAGACGCGCCCGAGCAGGTCGGGCATCAACCAGGGCAGCAGCTCCGACTTGTCCTCGCTGTGGATGCGCAGGTCGCGGATCAGGACCTCGTGGCTGCAGGGGGGCAGGGTCACGCGGTAGGCGTCGTCGCCCAGCAGCTCGCAGCTGAAGTCGGGGTCGTTCAGGTCGTAGCGGAAGTCGACGTCGAACTCCATGACCAGGGTGATCCTCTGCTCCGAAAGCAGCCACGACAGGTACTTCTTGCCGAACTCGCCGAACCAGTGCTCGGAGGCCGTGATCACCTCCTTGGTCATGATCCGGAAGACGCTGAGCTCGCCGACCGCCCGCATGCTGGTGACGAAGCTCTCGATGGTCGGGGCGGCGGGCGCGCGCCGGCGGGCGCGGCCCCGGCGGGCCAGCCGCCAGGTGACCCCGGCGACGATCGCGGCCAGCAGGCCGGCGCCGAGTCCGTAGATGAAACCGTTCACCCGAACCCCCTTACACGCGCGCGCACGCGCGGGTGGAAATGCGGTCATCGCGCTTCAGGGAGGGAAATCTAGCACGCCGCGGACCGGCGCGGCCAGTTGATCATGACCAGGAAGACTGTCGCCGAGACCACGATTCCCAGCAGGGACGGGTCGAAACCGCCCGGCAGCTCCAGGCCCGCGAACTGCCCGGCCAGGGCGACGCCGCCGCCCGAGACCATGCTGGCCATGGCGGCCGCCGGGGTCGCCCGGCGCGAGAAGAAGACGCCGAGGGTGGGCACGAACAGGCCCGCGACCATGAAGGAGTACACGCCCAGGATCGCGTCGAGCACGCCGTCGAAGCGGCTGGCCAGCACGACGGCCACGACGCCGATCGCCAGGGTCGCCCGCTGCGACTGGCGCACGCCGGCGCGGCCGGGCATCAGGTCGTTGACCACGTTCCCCGAAGCCGCCACCAGGCAGCTGTCGGCGGTGGACATGATGGCCGAGAAGTAGGCCGCCACGACGACGCCGCGCACCCCCGCCGGCAGCACGTCGCGCACCAGCAGGGGGATGGCCATCTCGGCCTCGGCCTCCGGGAACAGGGCCCGGCCGCACATGCCCAGCAGCACCCCGGCGAAGGCCATGAAGGGCCACTCCAGGATGCCGGCCAGGTACCAGGCGCGCCGCGCGGTGCGCTCGTCCCGGCAGGCGTACATCCGCTGGTACAGGGTCATCGCCACGGCCCAGATCGGCACGATCGCCGCGGCCCAGTTCAGCAGCAAGGCCGGACCCGCCGACGACAGCGAGAAGTGGCCGGCGGGCAGGGTCGCCTTCAACGCCGACCAGCCGCCGACTTCGTGCAGGGCGGACGGGATGGTCACGACGATCAGCCCGACGAGCAGCACGCCCCATTGCACGGTGTCGGTGTAGATGACGGCCTTGATTCCGCCGAGCACGGTGTAGGCGATGGTGATGCCGCCGAGCACCAGCAGCGAGACGGTCCACGGATCCACCGAGGCGGGCAGGCCGCCGAAGATGGTGGCGCTGGCCAGCTTGGTCCCGGCCAGGATCTGCGCGCCGGTGAAGCCGGTGTAGCCCAGGGCCGAGACCACCGCCGCCGCGAGGGCCACGCTCCGGCCGTAACGGTGCCGCAGCAGGTCGGGGTAGGTCATCAGGCCGAGCTTGCGGTCCACGGCCTTGACGCGCGGAATGATGAAGACCGCCGTCAGCCAGGCCCCCAGCAGACCCGTGAACAGCAGCCAGCTGCCCGACAGGCCCATGGCGAAACCAAGGCCGCCCAGGCCGATCGAAAAGCCGCCGCCGACGTCGGTGGCCACGACCGACATGCCGACGTGGCCCCAGCCCATGCCGCGGCCGCCGACGAAGTAGTCTTCGGCGTCCTTGTTGCGTCCGTGGTGGTAGATGCCCACGCCGAGCACGCAGGCCATGTAGAGGGCGAAGATGCCGTAGTCGATCAGGCCCATGCCGGCTGCGACCCCTTCCGTCGTTTACGGGTCAGGAGCGGCGCCGTCGGCACCACAGGTTCATCGACTCCCAGCCGTTGGGCATGCGGCAGTTGTTCACCAGCCGGCCCGTGTAGACGAAGCCCAGCTTGGCGAAGGCGCAGTTCATGCCCACCTCGTCGGCCCGCGCGATGGTGTAGAAGTCACGGATGCCGATCTGGCCGGAGACTTCCTCGGCGAGCGTGCGCAGCAGCCAGGCCATCAGCCCGCGGCCGCGGTGCTCGGGAACCGTGGCGCAGTCGGTCAGCTCGGCCACCATGTGCCGGCGGTCGATCTCGGCCGACGCGACCGCCGCCAGGACTCCGTCGCCGCGCGAGCGGACCAGGCGGAAGACGTTCAGGCCGTTCTCGATCGCATAGCGCACGACCTCCGCCGACACCGGCGTCGGGTAATCGGAGAAGGTCTCTGCGAGCAGGGCGGCGATCTCGTCGGCGTGGGCGGGCTCGGCGACGTGGCTGATGTACTCGTCCGTCAGCAGCGACACCGAGGGCGACTTTCCCCGGGCCAGATCGACGATCCGGTCGTGCTCCTCGCGCCGGGGTTCGAGCCCGCGCTCCCTGTCGCCGTAGGCGGCCCAGACCGCGGCGTCGTCGCCGTCCCGGAAGTAGCCGAGGATGCGGCCCTCGCAGCGGAAGCCGCGTTCGCGCCAGGCCTCGGCTTCGGCGGGGCGGGCGTAGACGGTCACCTTCGAGTAGAGCCCCTCGTCGTCGTCGAGGCCCTGGACCAGGAAGGCGGCGTCGGGGTGGGTCAGCGCCTCGGGCGTGGCCCCGTAGAGCTTGACGCGGCTGTTGTAGGGGTCGAGCACGCCCTCGACGGTGCAGGAACCGGCGTCCACGACGAAGGGATGGACCTTGCGCTCGCCGGGCTTCGCCTGGCAGCGCCTGGTGAAGAAATCGACGGCGGTCATGGTCCCGGTCACCGCCCCTCCGCCCGACTCCACCCGACGGCGGGAGCCAGGTCCTGCACGCCGGCGGCGTGGACGGCCTCGCGCACCATCGCCGCGTGCTCCGACGGATCGCTCCAGCGGCGGCGGCCCTCCTCGGGCAGCAGATGCAGCGGGTCGTAGTAGAGGTAGAAGAGGTCGGGATCCACGGCCGGGCTGCGGTACACGCTGATGCCCGTCGTCCGGTCGTAATGGTCGTAGCTGTGCAGGTCGCGCTTGCCGCCCCCGCCCGGCACGTCGGTGACGAAGGTCGGGGTGTTGAAGCCGGCCGTGGCGCCGCGCACGGCGCGCTCGACCTCCTCGGTGTCGCCGATGCACGTGCGCAGGTCCTCCACGCCCCGGACCATGTCGTGCTGGTAGACGTAGTAGGGCTGCACGTTCACGAAGGCCAGGCGGCGCACCAGCATGGTCATCGTCTCGTGGTCGTCGTTGACCCCGCGGATCAGCACGCTCTGGTTGCGCACCTTCACGCCGCGCGCGAAGAACTCGCCCATGGCCTCGGCGGTGATCGACGTGATCTCGTTCGGGTGGTTGAAGTGGGTGTGCAGGCACACCTCCTTGCCCAGCCTCCGGCCCTTCGCGGCCAGGTCGACCACGGTGTCGGTCCAGTCCTTGTCCCGCAGGATCTTCATCGGCATGACCGCCGGCCCCTTGGTGGCGATGCGGATGCGCCGCACGTGGGGGATGGCCAGCAGCATCTCGCCGATCTCGCGCAGCCGCCGCGCCGGCAGCAGGTAGGCGTCTCCGCCCGAGACCACCACGTCCTCGACTTCCGGCCGCGAGGCGATGTAGGCCATGGCCCTTCGCCAGCGCTGCGTCTGCGGGCGGAAGGCCTCCTTGTCCACGGTGGCCGTATCGCCGCCCACCGCGTAGCTGCGGGTGCAGTAGCGGCAATAGACCGGGCAGACGTCCAGGGGCAGGAACAGCACCTTGTCCGGGTAGCGATGCACCAGGCCGGGCACCGGCGAGTCGTCCTGCTCGTGCAGCGAGTCGAGTTCCAGCCGCGGGTGGTCGGGCCGCCGCGTCGAAGCGACAGGCAGGAACTGGATGCGCAGGGGGTCGTGGTAGGGATCGTCCCAGTCGATCAGCGACATCAGGTACGGTGTGATCCTCACGTTCATCGGCGCCTGGCCCAGGCCGCGGGCCACGTCCGCCAGGAAGGGTTGCCCGACGAGGCCGCCCACCAGCTCGCGCAGGTCGTCGACGCCGGTCACCGACTTGCGGATCTGGAAGCGAGGGTCCAGGAATTCCTCGCGGCTCATCCGACGGAAGGCCGGGATCGTCCGCCAGAAGGGCGTGTCGTCGAGGTCACGGTGGGCGATCTCATCCTCGGCGGCCGGCTTGCGCAGGGCCTCGGGGACGGGGACGTCCCGCAGGTCCGCCAGTTCGGGCCGATCCGCCACGGCCCCGGGCAGGTCCGAGACGAGAATCGGCTCTTCCCGGAGAACCTCCTTCGGATCGGCGGCGTGCGCATGTTCGGTTCTCATCGTTTATCTCCTTCGTCGGCTCCCTCGTCGGGAGGCAGATCGATCGGGCCGGACTCGAGCATCGGCGCGGCCTGGAAGTCGGGGACCTCCATCAGCCTGACGACGCGGTCCAGGGCGTTGGCGATGGTGGCCTGCTCCTCGGCCGGCAGTCGCAGCAGCGCCTTGGCCAGCTGGTCCTGCAGGGGCGACGGGGCCCGCGCGACGAGTTCCTCGCCCTGGTCGGTGATCGACACCAGGACCAGGCGGCGATCCTCGCGACCGCGCTCGCGCCGGATCAGGTCCCGCTTCTCGAGCCGGTCCAGGATGCCCACCACCGTGCTGTTGCCCAGATGGACGAGCTTGGCCAGGGCCGAGGTTGTCAGGGGGCCGTCATCTTTCAGGGTCAGCAGGCAGATCAACTGGGGGCTGGTGATCTCGTAGTTCGACGAGAGCTTCGCCGAGTAGAGGTCGACCGCCCGCATGATCCGGCGCAGGGACTGGAAGATCCAGAGATCGTAGCGTGGCTGCGTGATCAAGGCGTTCCTCCGCGTTGCGGTCCGCGCAGAAACCCGCGGCCCTAAGAGTCACCAATATATGTCGGGCAGAAATAGTTTCAACACGAATCTTTCTGACAGAAACTGACAGATCTCGTGCAAATTAGTCAACTGATTGATTTCAAACAGCTTGGATGATCAGAGCTCCGGGTCGGGCCTGGGCAGCAGGAAACCGCCCTGCACCTCCTGGGGCGTGAACAGGGTCACGAAGGCGTCGGGATCGGCCTGGGCGACGCGCAGCTTCAGGCGACGCGTGTCCGAACGGCCGACCACCACGTAGAGCAGGGTCTTGGGCCGGCCCGAGTGCCCCCCGCGCCCGGAGAGTTCGGTCACGCCGCGGCCCAGGTGGTTCAGGATGGCCTCCTTCACCGGCTCCGGGCTCTCGGTGACGATGAGGGCCGCCCGGGTCGAGCTGACGCCGTGCAGCACGCTGTCCAGCACGCGGGACATCACGAAGGACAGCAGCAGGGCCACCGCGGCCGCCTCGAAGCCGAAGACCAGGGCGGCCAGGCTGAAGACGATCACGTTCACGGCCAGGATGGCCTGCCCCACCGCCAACCCGAACCAGCGCTGGGCCAGCCGGCCCAGGATGTCCAGGCCGCCCGTGGTGCCCCGCCCCAGGAAGACCAGCCCCAGCCCGGCGCCGCTGAGCAGACCGCCGTAGAAGACGATCAGCATGCGGTCCCGCGTCGGGACCCAACCCAGGGGCGCCAGCATGTCCACCGTGCCCGACAGGACCAGCACCCCGACCAGGGTGCGCAGGAACAGCCGCCGTCCGGCGCCCGCCCGGCGCGCCAAGATCAGGATGGGCAGGTTCAGGACGACCAGGACGACGCCGGTGGGAAGGCCCGTGAAATGGGCGCCCAGCATGGCCAGGCCGGTCACGCCCCCGGCGACCACGTCGTTGGGCAGCAGGAAGAAGGCCAGCGCCGCACCGCAGACCGCGGCGCCGACGACGATGGCCGTGTAGTCGAGCAGCAGCCTGCCCCGGCGGGAATCGATCAACGCGCACCTCCTTCCCCGCATCCAAACGCATCGACCGCCGCGGCGCAACCATCTTCCGACCCGAGGTGGACGGACGCGTCGCCCCGTCCTAGACTCCGGGCTGCCCGTCCGCCGCCAGACCCTCATCCACGGGGAAGACGCCCATGTCCTTGCCCGAGATCATCTCCGCCGTCCAGGGCTTCGTCTGGGGCCCGCCGATGATGGTGCTGCTGGTCGGCACCGGCCTCTACCTGACCCTGCGCATGCGCTTCGTGCAGCTGCGCGGCTTCCGCTCCGGGGTCGACGTGCTGCGCGGCGCCTTCGACCGCCCGCACCATCCCGGCGAGATCTCCCACTTCCAGGCCCTGTCGACCGCCCTGTCGGCGACCATCGGCACCGGCAACATCGTCGGCGTGGCCACGGCCATCCTGGCGGGCGGCCCCGGTGCCGTCTTCTGGATGTGGGTCACCGCCGTGGTGGGCATGTGCACCAAGTTCACATCGTGCACCCTGGCCGTGCGCTACCGCCACATCGACCCCGACGGCGAGGCCCACGGCGGCCCCATGCACTTCATCGAGATCGGCATGGGCCGGCGCTGGAAGTGGCTGGCCGTGCTCTACGCCGTCTTCACGGTCGTGGCCAGCTTCGGCATCGGCAACATGTTCCAGGTCAACAACGTGGCGGTCAGCCTCAACGCCCTGCTGCGCGGCGGCGCTCCGGCCAGCACGACCTTCAACGCCGTGGTCGGCGTGGTCGTGGCGGCCCTGATCGGCATGGTGATCCTGGGCGGCATCAAGTCGATCGGCCGCGTGGCGTCGAAGATCGTGCCCTTCATGTGCCTCTTCTACGTGGCCTGCGGACTGCTGATCCTGCTGAAGAACGCCGGCGCCGTGCCCGACGCCTTCGCCCAGATCTTCCACCACGCCTTCCACGCGCCCGAAGCGGTCGGCGGCGGCCTGCTGGGCACCGTGGTGCGTCACGGCGTCAAGCGGGGGCTGTTCAGCAACGAGGCCGGCCTGGGCTCGGCAGCCATGGCCCACGGCGCGGCCAAGACCGACGAGCCGGTGCGCGAGGGCCTGGTGGCCATGCTCGGCCCCTTCATCGACACCATCGTGATCTGCTCGATCACGGCGCTGGTCATCGTGATCACCGGCGCCTGGGAGGTCTGCAAGGTCGACGGCGAACTGACCGGCCGCGCCTTCGCCCTGGGCCTGGGCAGCGAGGTCGGCGCCAAGCTTATCGCCGTCTCGATCGTCTTCTTCGCCTTCTCGACGACGATCTCCTGGTCCTACTACGGCGACCGCGCCTCGGCCTACCTCTTCGGTCAGAAGGCGGTGAGGCTCTATCGATTCGCCTATCTGGTCTTCGTCGTGATCGGGGCCGTGACGCACTTCGACGTCGTGATCCAGTTCTGCGACGCGATGAACGGGCTGATGGCGATCCCCAACCTGATCGCCCTGATCGCCCTGGCGCCGGCGGTGGCGTGGCTGACGAAGGACTACTTCCGGCGCATGCGCGCGGGGGGATGACGCCGGGCGCCTCGGGGACGCGGGACGGCGCTTCCGGGCGCCGGCCCGCTCTTCGCTCCGGGGGCGGCGGCCTCCTGCCGCCGCCGCCCTGCGCGGAGCCCCTCGGCGACCGGCGTCACCCCCCCGAGTGCACGGGGCCGCAAACGAGGTTCTCGATGAGCGGCAAGGCCTACACCCACAATCAGCTTTGGTGGACGGCGGACCATCTCTTCGATCTGGCCCAGGACGACGAAGAGGCTCCGGATCTGGCCCGCGTCGGGGCCCTGCTCCTGACCCACGCCGCCTTCGAGGCCTACCTGAACCATCTGGGAGAGATCGTGGCCTCCGAGGCCTGGCTGCATGAGCGTGAGTTCTTCACGCGCGTGCCCCACAGGGGGACCCTGGGCAAACTGCGCTATCTGTGGGACATGCTGCTGGGCTGCGCGCTCGCAAGGGGCCGCCGGCCGTACCAGTCGGTCCGCCAGCTCGACCGCTGGCGGCACAAGGTCGCCCACGGACGCACGGTCGACATGGAGGTCGCGCTCAAGAGGACACGGAACGGGATCATGACACGTGACGACAACTTCTTCCTCAGCCTCGCCGGCTCCGGGAAGTCGCAGCACGTCCGTGACGACGTCCTCTCACTGTGTCGTTCGCTGCACGGCGCGGCCCTGACGAACCCCGAGCACGCCGACCATCTGCAGCCTGTACCTTTCTCCGCAACCCTTTCCCATGCGTCGGACTGGGTGCCCGCTCGATGCAAACCCGAACCTGAGAGGTGACCATGCCGACCGGGAGCCGACTTCACCGCGGGACGACCCGCGCCCTGACCCTCCTGCTGCTGATTCTCCTGCTCGCCGGCTGCGGCGGCGCGACGAACGACGCCGAGGCGCCGCCGGCTCTGCAGCAGGCCTTCGCCGCGCGGCTGGACTCGCTGGCGACCGCCGCCGGACTGCCCGGCGCCAACGCGGCCTTCCGGCTGGCCGACGGCCGCATCGGCGCGGCCGCCTTCGGCCTGGCCGATTCCACGACCGGCCGGGTCATGACCCCCGGGACGCGCATGCTCGCCGGCAGCATCGGCAAGACCTGGGTCGCGGGCGTCGTCGTGCAGCTGGCGCACGAGGGGGTGCTGGATCTCGACGCCCCGGTCTCGTCGCTGCTCGGCGACCGGCCCTGGTTCGATCGCCTGCCCAACGGCCCGGACCTGACCCTGCGCCTGCTCATGAACCACGACAGCGGCATGCCCGACCACCTGGACCAGCAGGCCTACCTGGACGACGTCAGGGCCTTGGTCGCGCCCGGCGCCGACCCCGACGCGACGATCGGCCACGAGGCGCTGATCGGCTACGTGCTGGACCTGGAGCCCCTGCATCCGGCCGGCCGCGGCTTCCGCTACACGGACACGAACTACATCCTGGCCGGGCTGGCGATCGAGGCGGCCACCGGCCACGACTACGACGACCTGATGCGCGAGCGGCTGGCCGCGCCGCTGGGCCTGACGGCCACCGAGCCCCAGCGACGCACGGCCGCGGGACTGGCCTGCGGACACACCACCACCGACAACGTCTTCGGGCTGCCGCCGCGCCTGCTGGCCGACGACGGCTTCATGACCCACAACCCGGCGATCGAGTGGACCGGCGGCGGCGTGGTCAGCACGCCCCGCGACCTGGTGCGCTGGGCGGCGCTGCTCTGGGGCGGGAAGCTGCCCGGCGCCGGGGACTACCTGCCGGAGCTGCTGCGGGGGCCGCCGCAGGATCCGGACGATCCGTCGGCCGGCCGCTACGGGCTGGCCGTCTTCATCGACGAGACCGACCACGGTGCGCGCCTGAGCCACACCGGCTGGTATCCCGGCTATCACTCGATGGTGGCCTACTGGCCCGACGCGGGCGTGGCCGTGGCCCTGCAGATCAACCGCGACCACGACACGCAGCTGCGCGAGATCCACGCCGCCCTGGCGGAGCTGTTGCTCTAGGAAGGATCAGAAGCGGGAGGCCCGGAAACCCTCGCGGCAGGGCGATGTGAGGCGGACGGGATGCGCGGGGCGTGGAGACCCGGTGGCGCCGGGGCTCCGCGCAGGGAGGCGGCGGCAGGAAGCCGCCGCCCCCGGAACGAAGAGAAGGGGCGGCTCACGAGGAGCCGCCCCTTCGTCCCCGGAGCCACCGGGTCTCCACACCCCGCGGCACACCGTTCGACCCTCACTCCCCCAGCAACCTCTCGAACTTCGCCACCTGCCCCTGCAGGTACTCGTTGTCGGGACTCAACGCCAGCGCCCGGCGCAGCGTGGCCAGGCCGGCGGCGGGGAAGCCGCGCAGGTTCTGCACCTCGGCCAGGGTGTCGAGGATGTTCGCGCGCATGCCGTCGCCGTCGGCCAGTTCGACGCCGCCGCGCGCCCACGATTCGGCCTCGACCAGATGGGTCGTCTGCTCCACGCACCACCAGGCCATCTCGTTCAGGGCCGAAGGGTCGTCCAGCCAGCCCTCGGGCTGACCGGCGAGCTTCAGGTCGAAGGCCTTGTTCTTGTCCTGCAGGACGATCAGCGCGTGGGCGATCTCGAGATCCCGGCGTGAGCCGGCCAGATCGGGATCGTCGACCGACGCGGTCAGGTCCATCAGGCGGGTCAGGCGCGGCCCGACGTTCTCGACGCCGGCGTCCTCGACGACGCCGGCCAGGCGGTATCCGGCCTCGAAGAGGTGATCCGGATCGGCGCCGGGCTCGTCGCAGAGGGCGTCGAAGGCGGCCAGCACCTGCTCGGGAGAGGCCTTTTCGACTCGCGCGGCGCGGAAGAGCGCGCGGAAGCGCTGCATCAGGGCGCCGCCGGCCACCGCCTCGGCGCGGTCGATCTCCAGGGCGCGGCCGAAATACGCCGCCGCCGCCGCGTAGTCGCTCTTGCCGTAGTCGAGCTCGCCCAGGGCCAGGGCGTCGCCCACCGCGGGCGTCGCGGCGAAGCGGGCTTCGCGCTGGGATCGGGTCACGGGGTCGGCGCGCACCTCGCGCACCTTCGCGACCCAGGATTCGGGATCGCCGTAGCCGACCCAGCCGGCGATGTCCTCGCCGCCCGGCGCGACCAGGAAGAAGGTCGGCGTGACCCGGACCCCCATCTCCTCGCGCAGCGCGCGCCCGTAATCGGTCCCCAGATCCACGTGCAGGAAGACGAGCTCGGCCAGTTCGCGGCTGACGGGCGTGTCCTCTTTCGCCGCACGGGCGAAGCGCAGGCAGGGACCTCAGGTGTCGGAGAAGAAATCCACGAGGACCAGCGTGCCGCGGGCGGACGCGGCATCGAGGGCCTCGGGCAGGGTGGCGGGGCCTTCGGCGCTGGCGGCGGCGGCGCCGGCCAGCATCAGGAAGCAGACGATCAGGATCGACAGGCGGGCCAGGTTCATCACGGGTCTCCCGTTCGGTGTGCGCGGCGTCGCCCGGGGCGGGCGGATCGTCCCGGAAATCTAGCCTTACGGCGGGAAGGCGTCCACGGTTCCGGCATAATTCCTCCCCCGGCGGCAGGACCCTCTTCGAGCTTCCGGGGCTCTTGCGGACGGGGGTGGAGACACCCGGCCGCGAGGGGGCTTCTCGAAGGCGGAAGGCGGCAGGACCCTCTTCGAGCTTCCGGGGCTCTTGCGGACGGGGGTGGAGACAC
>CAZLHO010000041.1:0-27372 GCA_964559455.1 uncultured Fibrobacteraceae bacterium
ACATGGGCACGAAGACCGGCGCCATGAAGGCCCACTTGGCCGAGGCGCTGCCCATCGTCAGGTTGATCACCGCCGACAGCAGGATGAACGAGAGCATCAGCGGGATCGCCCCCAGGCCCGAGGCCTGCAGCCCGGCCGCCCCTTTGACGGCGACGATCAGGCCCAGGTTGCTGTACTTGAACCAGGCCACGAACTGCGCCGCGAAGAAGACCAGCACCAGGAACAGTCCCAGGGTTTCCATGGCCTCCTTCATGCCGGCGACCACGTCGGCGTCGCTGCGGAAGGTGCCCGCCGCCAGCCCGTAGGTCAGCCCGGCCAGCAGCCCGCCCAGGAAGATGAAGCTGACGATGCCGTGCATGAAGGGCGAGTGCAGCACGCTGCCGTCCTCCAGGCTGCGCAGGAAGCCGTCCGCCGGCGCCAGTCCCCACAGCACGACGCCCAGCAGCAGCAGGTTCACGGCCAGGGCCCACCACAGGCCCCGCTTCTCGGCGGGCCCGAGGGGCTTCAGGTCCTCGTCGCCCTCGGCGTGGCCGCCGGCGTAGTCGCCCAGCCGGGGCGCGACGATCCGCTCGGTGACCCAGGTGCCCAGGCCGGCGATGACGAAGGTCGAGACGACCATGAAGTAGTAGTTGCAGGCGGGGGTGACCGTGTAGGCGGGGTCGACGATGCGGGCCGCCTCCTGGGTCAGGCCGGCCAGCAGCGGATCGATGGTGCCCAGCAGCAGGTTGGCGCTGAAGCCGCCCGAGACCCCGGCGAAGGCCGCGGCCAGCCCGGCGATCGGGTGCCGCCCGACGGACAGGAAGATGAGCGCGCCCAGGGGCACCAGCAGCACGTAACCCACGTCGCTGGCCATGTTCGACATCACGCCCGCCAGGACGATCACGAAGGTCAGCAGGCGGCGCGGCGCGGCGTGCAGCAGCAGGCGCAGCACCGTGGCGATCAGCCCGCTCTTCTCCGCGACGCCGATGCCGAGCAGGGCCACGAGCACGGTGCCCAGCGGTGCGAAGCCGGTGAAGTTGTCGACGGTGCCGTCCAGGATCCAGTGCAGGCCCGGCCGGGACAGCAGGTTGACCGGCGCGATCGTCGCGCCGCTCTCCGGATGTACCGCCGTCAGGCCCAGTTCGCCCAGCAGCCAGGACAGCACGGCGACGGCGCCGGCGAGGATGGCGAAGAGGGTGGCCGGGTGGGGCAGGGCGTTGCCCACCCTCTCGACGGCGCCCAGGAAGCGGGACAGCAGCGATGGGCGAGGGGCCGGCGCGGCGTCTGACGTCATGGGTCGGCCTTTCGGTTCCGGGAGGAGTCGGGAACGTCAGGCGACATGGTAGGCGTAGATCCCCGCCGAGGACAAGGCGGCGCGACAGAGACGTTGATCGCGGGCGGGGTTCGGGATTAGCATCTACTCCGTTCGCCGGGGGCTCGCCGGCCCTCTTCCTGCCGATCACGTCGGGATGGAGCGCTAGGACACCAACGGGAGCGGGCAGCATGGACCGATGGCTGGGATTGATCGGCGCGCTGGTCGGCGCCTTCGCCGGCTGGGCCCTGTCGGAGATCTCGCAGGCCTACGCCGGACGCCGGGCGGCCCGGCAGAAGATGGATTCGGCCGCCTTCGTCTGCCTGGACCGGTTGCTGAAGATCAAGAGCGCCCACGACCGCGGCGACGCCAAGCAGCAGGACGGGGAGATCTGGCATCTGGGCGGGGACCTGGACCGCTATCGCGACGCCATCGCCGCCTGCCCGGGGCGCCGCAAGCCCCACTGGGTCCTGTACCGCCGCACGATCCCCCTGCTGCTGGAGCACGACCTGGGGATCCTCGACGAGTTGATCGCCCGCTACGAGGCCTACGCCGACGTGGTGCAGTAGGCGACCGGCGTCGGCTCAGGCTTCGCCGACGTCGATCGCGAGCAGCGTGACGTCGTCCTGGGGACGGCCCTCGGGCCACCAGGCCTCGACCTTGTCGACGACGGCGTCCAGGCTGTCTGCGGCCGGCAGGTGGTGGAACTCGGCCAGGGTGTCGAGCAGGCGCTGCTCCCCCATCTCCCGGTCGTCCTCGTCGATGGCCTCGAGGGCGCCGTCGGTGTAGAGCAGCAGGCGGTCCCCGGGATTCAGCTCCAGACTCTTTTCCCGATATTCGAAATCCGGCAGCACGCCGACGGGCAGGCCGCGGGCCAGGGGGCAGATCTGCGCGCCGGCGGCCGTGACGCGCACCGGCGGCGGGTGCCCCGCCGTCGCGTAGCGGAACTCGCGGCTGCGCAGGTCGAGGACCCCGTAGATGATGGTGAAGAACTTGCCGGTCTCGGGGCCGGCGCCGAACTCGTTGTTGAGGGTGCCGACCACGGCGGCGGGGGCGGCGGGGGCGTAGCCCGTGGCGCTGCCGGGCGCTGGCACGAAGAGGCAGGACTGCTCGGGCGAAGGCGATAGCCAGCGGCTCAGCGACGCCGAGAGCAGGGCGGCCGGCACGCCGTGCCCGCAGACGTCCAGCACGTAGAGCGCGACGTGGTGCTCGTCCAGGCGCAGGACGTTCAGGCTGTCGCCGGCGAGCTCGTCGCAGGGGCGGAATTTCCAGGCGAAGGAGAAGCCCGGAGTCCGAGGCGGGACGGTCGGCAGCCAGGCCTGCTGGATGGCGGCCGCCTCGGCCAGGTTCCGCCGCATCTGTTCGTTGGCCCGCCGCAGGCGGTCCTCCGCCTCGCGCCGCGCGGTCACGTCGGACTGGACGCCGATGAAATGGGTGACCTCGCCGGCGTCGTCCCGCACGGGGGTGATGGACAGGCGGTTCCAGAAAGGCGTGCCGTCCTTGCGGCGGTTGAGGATCTCGACGGTGCAGTCGCGGCCGGAGACCAGGGCGTCGCGGATCTCCTGCACGGTCTCCGGGTCGGCGTCGTCGCCCTGCAGGAACTTGCAGTTGCGGTTCAGCGCCTCCTCGGGCGCGTAGCCGGTCAGGCGCTCGAAGCCCTCGTTGACGTAGATCAGCGGACGGCCCGGCAGGCGGGCGTCCGCGATGGTGATGCCCTCGGCGGCCACCGAGAGCGCCCGGTCCTTCAGGTCCAGCCACTCATCGACGTTTCGTCGGTCTCGTTCCGTTCCCATGCGCCGTCACTTTCTGAACGTGGTGGCGGGCGTCGATCTCCTGCGTATCCGGGGGAGGGGAAGGCGGGCCGCCGGGCGGCCCGCCACGATCCTACTTCGCGGACTCGAGGTACTCCAGCTGGAACGTCTCGGGGGGCGCCTCGTCGGGATAGGCGGCCTCGACGATCGCATCCAGGCGCTCCTGGCTGAACTTGGCGGCGCCGGCCTCGAGGGTGAACCCGCGAGGAATCAGCACGCGGTTGATGACGTGGATCACGCCGTTGGTGGCCAGGACGTCCGGGGTCGTCACGCGCGAGCGGTCGACCCAGACGTTGCCGAACCACTTGATGATCCTCACCTCGTCGCCCTGGAGGGTGGGCACGCGCTGGTAGTAGCGCAGATCGCTGCTGAGGGTCCGGCCCGCGAGCACGTGGTAGAGCAGCAGCTCCTGGAGCTTGCCCTTGTTCTCGGGCAGCAGCAGGGCCGTGATCAGCTCCGGGGGCAGCTTGGCGAAGGCCTCGTCGGTCGGGGCGAAGACGGTCAGCGGACCTTCGCCGCGCAGGGCGTCGACGAGCTCGGCGGCCTGGGCCGCCGCGACCAGCGTGCCGAAGGAGCCGGCCGCGATGGCGGTGTCCACGATGTCGTTCTCGGGCTCGGGCTCGTCCATCTCGAGCTCGAAGCCGCGGGGAATGAGCACGGTGTCGATGACGTGGATGACGCCGTTGCTGGCCATGACGTCGGGCGCGGCGACGCGGGCGTCGTTGACCTTGATCACGCCGCCCCAGAGCTTGCGGATCCACAGGTACTGGCCCTGCAGGGTCTCGGTGAACTGGAACCAGCGCAGGTCGCCGGACTCGATCTGGCCCGCGACGACGTGGTAGAGCAGCAGTTCCTGCAGCTTCTCTTTGTTCTTGGGCAGCAGGAGCTGCTCCACGAGCCCGTCGGGCAGCTTGGCGAAGGCGTCGTCCGTCGGCGCGAAGACCGTGAACGGCCCCTCGCCCCGCAGCGCGCCCTCGAGCTCGGCGGCCTGGACGGCCGCGACGAGGGTTCCGAAGGCCCCGGCGGCGATGGCTGTGTCGACGATGTCCGTCTCGGCGGCGGCCTGGACGGCGAAGGATTCGTTGGCGACGGGGCCGGTCAGGCTGTCGCTCTCGGAGCATCCCGTCAGGGCGAAGGCCCCGAGGGCCATCAGGAGCCACAGGATACGCGAACTCGTTGCTTTCATGTCACTTCTCCGTTGTTTCGAGGACCGACTGTCTGGAGGACATCCCGCAGGTCGTCCTGTCGATGTCTTAGACAATAATATAACTAACTAAATTAGTCAAGTATAAAAATCGCCATGCCTGCAAAAAATCTTCCGGCGCCACAAAAGGACGTCTTCTTGCCGGAAGCCGTCGCTGATCAGCAATTCCAGAGAGAGGCCAGTCGGGGAGAGCGGCGGAGGGAGTCATGCGATATGTCGGAGCCGAGGGGCGTCCAGGGCGCGCAGCGTCTTCTCCCCTCGGAGACAGAATATCCTGCACAGTTTCGCGGGACTGTTTCGGCACGGCCAAGAATTCAGTGCGGTGGCAAGCCCGCTCGTCATGGACCAACCGCGGACTGGCTGCTGGTCGGCTTCGATTTCGGCTATCTGCTGATGAGCCACTTCTCCGAGCCCGTCAGCGGCAGGGTGAACTACAGCGGCCCCGAATTCAGCGTCTGCCTGAGCTACCTCTGGGGCGGCTAGGCCGCAGCTTCAGCCTCTTGCCCGCCGCGGCTGGATTTTGCGGCGATCCTGTGCCACGATGCGAGCCGTTCCCGGCCGTCCACGGGAACGGCTCGTCGTCTGCCGTCTCCCGGTTCCATCGGATAGGAGCGCCATGAAGCGCCTGCTGACCGCCGTCCTGCTGCTCGCGGCCTGCGCCCCGGGCGTGCTTGCCGAACCCTGGTTCGACACCGTCCTGATCACCAACGACGACGGCATCGAGGCCCCGGGCCTGGCCGTCCTCGCGCAGGCCTTCGCCGAGGTCGCCCGCGTCGTCGTGGTGGCGCCGATGGCCAACTGCAGCGGCTCGACCAACTACGTCTCGGCCTTCCAGCGGCACGAACTGGCGGCCGAGCCGCGAGACCTGGGCCCCGGCATCGAGGCCTGGGCCGTGGACGGCTTCCCGGGCGACTGCGTGCTGCTGGCGATCACCGGCATCATGGCCGACGCGCCGCCCGACCTGGTCGTCAGCGGCGTGAACACGGGGCCAAATCTGGCCGACGCCTTCCTGGCCTCGGGCACCATCGGCGCGGCGCGCCTGGCGGCCCAGCACGGCCTGCGCGCGGTCGCCTTCTCCAACCTGAAGTCCCGGGATCCCTCGATGATGGCGGCCGTGCCCCGCTGGTGCGTGCGCCTGGCGCAGGACGAGGTCGTGCGTGGCCTCGGCGATCGGGAGTACCTGACCGTGAACTTCCCCCGGGGACCGGCGGACGAGGTCAAGGGCGTGTGCTGGGCGGCCCCGGGCGGACAGGTCTTCCACGACGTCTTCGAGATCGCGGGGGAGGACGATCAGGGGCGGCGGGTCTGGCGGCAGCGCTGGTGGTTCGACGACGGCGACGACCAGCCCGCGGACGGCGACGTGGCCCGGCAGAGGGCCGGCTGGATCACCGTCACGCCCATGCGTCTGGGCGACCTGGACCGGCCGCGACTCGAGGCGGCCGGGACGCTGCCTCCGTGGGGCCCCTAGCCCCGATCCCTTCCCGCAGTGACGGATGCGGGTCTACTTCTTCTCCAGTTCGAACACCCCGTTCGGCTGGTTGAGCACGGCCGTGACCGCGCCGTCCTTCTCGTCGAAACGCACGCTGTAGCCGCTGACGCCTTCTAGTCCGAACTCGCCGGTGATGTCCGGGACCAGGGTGAAGGACGGCTGCCCGGGCACGCTCAGGATCAGGCGGTCGCCCTGGACGGCGAAGCTGATCTCGTCGCCGCCCAGCACGTAGGCGCCGGCGAAGCGGGCCAGGTAGGCGGGATCGCTCAGCCGGGCTTCCGGCCGGCGGGCGAAGACGATGTCGTCGGCCATGGGCTCGAAGGGCGCCGCGACGGAGGCGACCACGCCCCGGAAGTTGGTCGCGAACTTGATCTCCATGTCCTCGAAGGTGCGGTCGTCGGGGTTCTCGCCGCCCTTGAAGACCTCGTAGTGCCAGTGAGCCAGCGGCGTCTCGATGCCGTTGAAGCGCATCGCCAGGGCGTCGCCGTCGCGGGCGATCGTCAGCACGCCGTAGCCCGGGTGCGCGTACTCGCCGGCGTAGGCGTCCAGCGCATGCGCCGGCTCGGTGCCGGGCACGCGGCGGGTCTCCTTCTTCTCCTCGGCCGCATCGGCCGCCTCGAGGCCCAGCTTGCGGCGCTCCAGGGCCTCGCCCAGCCAGTCCTTCGGCTCCAGGTCGAAGACGCGGTCGGCGATGGTCCGCGTGACCAGTTCCGGCAGGCCGGTGGCGTTCTTGTTGGCCAGGGCCACCACGCCGACGCCGTCCCGCGGGTAGAGGGTCACCAGCGCCGAGAAGCCGTCGATGTTGCCGCCGTGCTCCACGCGGGTGAAGCCGCGGTAGGCGTCGACGAACCAGCCCATCGCGTAGGCGCCGGGCGCGAACTCGGCGTGCTCGGGCATGCGGGCGAGCGTCATCTGCGGCGTGTGGAGCTCGGTCAGGGTGGCCGCGCCCACGATGCGCTTCCCGTCGACCACGCCCCCGCCCAGGTGCACGCGCAGCCAGCGGATCATGTCCTCGACGTTCGAGTTGATCGAGCCCGCCGGACCGATGGCGTCGATCCTGCGGAAGGCCATCTCCTCGATCGCGTCGTCCTTCTCCTGGTAGGGCAGGGCGAAGTCGTCGCTCTTCTGCGAGTCGTCGACCGAGAAGTTCGAGGCCGTCATGCCCAGCGGCGTGAAGATGCGCGCGCGGACCGCGTCTTCCCAGGTCGAGCCGGCCAGGACCCCGCCCAGGTAGCCCGCGGTCAGGAACATCATGTTGTTGTACTGGAAGGTCTGGCGCAGCTCCTTGTTGGGCTGGAAGTAGCGCAGGCGCCGGACCATCTCGTCGCGGGGCAGGTCGTTGTTGCCGTACCAGGCCAGGTCGTGCCGCGGCAGGCCGCTGCGGTGGGTCACCATGTCGCGCGGCGTCAGGTGGGCCGAGGCGTACTCGTCGTAGAGATCGAAGCCGGGCAGGTAGCCGGCGACCGGGGCGTCCCATTCCATCAGGCCCTCGTCGACCAGGGTGGCCAGCAGGAAGGTCGTGAAGGCCTTGGTGCTGGATCCGATGGCCATCAGCGTTTTCGGTGTGACCGGCTTCGCGTTCCCGACGTCGCGCAGGCCGAAGCCCTTGGCCCAGACGACCTGATCGTCCACCACGACGCCGATCGCCAGCCCGGGAACCATGAAGTCGGCCAAGGCCTGCTCGATCACCGGCTCCAGTTCGTCCAGGCGGGCGCCCGCCGCCGCGGCGCGGTCCGGACCCCGGTACATCGTGAAGCCGCCCTCGGCGCCGCCCTGGCTGAAGACGCCGGCGATCGACGCGCCGTCGGCCGCCGCGTCGCCCGCGAAGGTCGGATCTCCCGGCACCCCGTCGATCATGAAGCCGACCCGGCCGTCCGCGACCGTGATCGCGGTCAGGGGCAGGTCGACGGCGCCCTGCTCGGGGATGGAGATGTCGCCGGTCCAGGCGCCGTCCGCTTCGGTGAGGTCGACGTCGAAGTCCAGGGTCACGCCGGCGATCTCGAGGCGGCCTTCCCAGCGGCCGGCGAGGTCGGCGGCCAGGGGGGCGGCGGCGGCGAGGATCGTCAGCAGGAGGGCGACAAGGAACCGGAACGAAGCGGCTCTGCGGGTCATGGTCTTCTCCTTTGGGGGACTCGGGTGCGGATCGGGTCCAATGTCCAATGCAGAAGCGCTCCTGTCAACGACGCGCGTCATTCCGGGAAAGTACATTGCCCGTAACGAATTACGCTTCATTCCGAATATGTCGACCGCAGGCCCGGGCGGACCGACGAACAGAAGGGCGCACGGCGACCGCCGCCGTCTCCCGGGAATTTGCGGCGATCAGGTTTCATCCTGCCGCTTCGGCGGCTATCTTGGACGATGATAACAACGTTGACTTGACGCTGTTCCAGGGAGGAGATGGTCTTGGCCTCGGGCGCCACCTACCGATACGTCTACGGTCCCGTGCCCTCGCGGCGGTTGGGGCGCTCGCTGGGCGTGAATCCCATTCCCCGGAAGGTCTGCTCCTTCAACTGCGTCTACTGCCAACTGGGGCGAACGCGCGGCCTGACGGCCACACGGCGGGACTACTTTCCGCCCGGGGATATCGATGCGGAGATCCGCGAAGCCCTGGCTCGGCCCCGGGACGACGTCGATTTCATGACCTTCGTGGGCGAGGGCGAGCCCACGCTCTGCCGCAGCCTCGGCCGGCTGATCCGCACGGCCAAGGGGGCGGGTTCCCCGCCGATCGCCGTGATCACCAACGGCAGCCTCCTGCACCACGCCGATGTGCGCCGCGACCTGGGCGAGGCCGATGTCGTCGTGCCCTCGCTCGACGCGGTCGATCCGTCGCTCTTCCGCCGGATCAATCGGCCCCACGGCTCGCTGCGGATCGAGGAGCTTGTCGAGGGCCTGACCACCTTCCGCGACGGCTTCGCGGGGGAGATCTGGATCGAGGTGATGCTGGTCCGAGGGATGAACGACACGGACGACGCCCTGGAGGGTCTGCGCCGGACGCTGGACCGGGTCCGGCCGGACAGGGTCTTCGTGAACGTGCCGATCCGACCGCCGGCCGAGTCGTGGGTCAGGATTCCCGAAGTCGGAACGCTGATTCGGGCCCGCGAGCTGCTCGGCGACGCCATCGGGCTGGAGGGCGCCGAGCAGGGGGATTTCGGCGCCTCGGGCGGCGACGATCCCGTGGACGCGCTGCTGGCGATCGCCCGGAGGCATCCCATGCGGCGCGGCCAGGTGCTCGAAACCCTGGCGCGGCTGGCCCCGGACGAGAGCGAAGCCCTATTCTGCCGCTTCGCGGCCTTGGACGGCGTACTCGCGATCGAATACCGGGGCGAGACCTACTACTCCGTCCGGGAGTGACCGTCCGGGAGGTCGCGCGATGGACATCCGCATCCTGGGCGCTGAATCGCTGGGCGTGCGCGGCCTCGCCTGCGCCGTCGCGGTCGGCGACCGCCGGGTCGTCATCGACCCGGGTGTGGCGCTCGGCTTCCGGCGCCACGGCCTGTTGCCCCACCCCGTCCAGGTGGCGCAGGGCGAGCGCGTCCGGGCGCACATCCTCCAGGCCCTCGCCGGGGCCACCGACGTGGTGTTCAGCCACTTCCACGGCGACCACGTGCCGATGCCAGACGCCAACCCCTACCAGCTCGACGCCGAACTGGCGGCGCCCCTGTGCCGCGCGCCCCGGCTCTGGTGCAAGGGGCCGCGGGGGATGTCCGAGGCCCTGCTCGGGCGTCGCCGCCGCCTGGCCGAAATCCTGGACCGGGAACTGCCCGACGCCGAAGGCCGGCGCGATGGATCCCTGTGCTTTTCCGCGAGCGTGCCGCACGGTGAGCCGGACACCGGCCGAGGGACGGTGATGATGACCCGGGTGGAGGACGCGGACGGCGTCTTCGTCCACGCTTCGGATTGCCAGCTGCTGGAGCCGGGGACCGTGTCCGCCATCCTGGACTGGAAGCCGGACGTGGTGCTGACCGCGGGGCCCCCGGTGTACCTGGGCCGGCTCTCCCCGGCGCAGGTCCAGGCGGCTCGCGACAACGCGCGCCGGCTCGCCCGGGGCGTGACGACCCTGATCCTGGACCATCATCTGCTGCGCGCCAGGGAAGGGGAAGACTGGTTGCGCGACCTTTCCGAGGAAACGGGGGGACGGGTGATCTGTGCGGCGGATTTCATGGGCCGACCGCGCCGGCTGTACGAGGCCGACCGACGCGGCCTGTACCGGCGGCTGCCGGTGCCCCCGGACTGGCACGAGGACTACGCCCGGGGACGGACCGACACCGCCGCCTTCCGCGACGGCGCCTTCCCGGAAGCCGGGGTCTGACCAGGCCCACTAAGATGCATCATATCGATCCTGAATACGTACATTCAAGGTTGTCGCCGCGCGCCGCGAGGCCGCCGCATTCGATCTCCCCGGGACAAAGGAATGGACCATGCGCGCACCTCGACCGGTCCGCATCGCCATCGCGTCCTCGCTCACCCTGCTCCTTCTGGCAACCCTTACCCCCGCTGCAGTCCAAGCCGTGGATCCCCCCGAGACCTGGACCTTCATGATGTACGAGGCCGCCGACGGCGTCGCCGACATCTCGGCCTCCTTCTTCGCTGACGCGCACCCCACGGCCAACGTGGAGGTGCTGCTGCTGAAGGACACCTATGGTGATTCGGCCTACTTGTACCGGGGCGACGCCGGAGTCGGCGACGTCCTGCTCGAGGCCTGGGGCGAACTCGACATGGGGGACGAGGTCCCGCTGCGCGACTTCATCACCTACGCCAAGACCAACTACCCCGCGGACCGCTACCTGCTGGCCGTCTACAGCCACGGCGGCGGCAGCCTGGGCGTCTGCTACGACAAGACGGCGCGCGACGGCTCCGGCGGCGACGTCGACGCCGGCTGGATGTACCCCTACGAGTTGGAGCAGGGCATCGCCGACGCCGGCGGGGTGGACATCGTGGCCTTCACCGCGCCTTGCCTGATGGGGTCCTACGAGATCGCCTACCAGCTGCAGGACTGCGTGGACGTGCTCATCGGCAGCCAGGAGCTCAGCTTCTACCTGTTGTGGGTCTCGACCATGGGCCCCATCTGCGACCTGCTGGACGATTCCTCCGCCCTGTCGGACGAGGATGTCGCGGTCGAGATCGTGCGCCTCTTCGGCGAGAACGACTACCCGCTGATCGATCCCGTGGACGCGGCCCGCAACACGATGAGCGCGGTCTCGTGCGCGGCGACGGCGCCGGTGGCGCCGCTGCTCGACCTCTTCGCGGACCGCGCCCGCGGCCGTCTGCCCCAGCTGTGGACCGCGCTGGACGCGGCCCTGGCCGCCGCCTGGCGGGCCGGGCCGACGCCGGAGTACCAGCCCCAGGCCGAGATCGACCTGCGCGGCTTCGTGCAGGAATTCGCCGCGGCCACGTTCGACCCGGTCGCGCGGGATCTGGCCCTGGAGATCGACACCCTCATGGAGGCGGCGGTCCTGGCCGAGCACCACGGAGCCGATCAGGTGGGCACTTTCGGATCGTCCATCTACTTTCCGGTGGCCGAGATGGGCGTGATCGAATACTACGGCGACGGCTTCCAGCGCTTCTGCGCCGACACGCGGTGGAACGAGTTCATCACGGAATACCTGGCCTTCGATCCGCTGACCGACATCGTCGGCCCGACGGCCGGCCGGGGGCTGACGATCGCCCGGGGGCCGAACCCTTCGGCCGGCGCCGTGACGGCGAGCTTCAGCCTGGCCGGTGCGGGGCCGGTGCGGCTCGAGGTCTACGATCTGGCCGGCCGGCGGGTGCGCACCCTCTGCGCCGAAGTCCTGGGCGCCGGCCCTCACAGCGTCGTCTGGGACGGCCGGGACCGGGGCGGCCGCCGCGCGCCCTCGGGGGTCTATCTCTTCGCCCTGGACGCGGGCGGACGGCGGGCCTCGGGCAAGACGGCGCTGGTCAACTAGACCGGGACGGTTGCATTTAGGGGCTCCCCGAGCGATCTTGGGCGCGGCATCGACCCGTACCCCAGCTTCCGAGGCGCTCCATGGAGATCCGCAACGTCGCCATCATCGCTCACGTGGACCACGGCAAGACCACGCTCGTGGACCAGATCCTGCGCCAGTGCCACGTCTTCCGCGAGGGCCAGCAGGTGCGCGAGCGCTATCTGGACTCCGGCGACCTCGAGCGCGAACGCGGCATCACCATCACCGCCAAGAACTTCGCGGTGACCTACCACGACGTCCGCATCAACCTGATCGACACTCCGGGCCACGCCGACTTCGGCGGCGAGGTGGAGCGCGTCCTGAAGATGGCCGACGGGGTGCTGCTGCTGGTGGACGCCTTCGAGGGGCCCATGCCCCAGACCCGCTTCGTGCTGCAGAAGGCCATGCAGCTGAAGCTCAAGCCGGTGGTCGTGATCAACAAGGTCGACCGGCCGGCCGCGCGCCCGCACGAGGTGCTGGACGAGATCTTCCACCTCTTCTGCGAGCTGGACGCCGACGACGACCAGCTGGACTTCCGCGGCGTCTACGCCTCGGGCCGCGACGGCTGGGCCGTGGGCGAGCTGGACGACGCGCGCGAGAACCTCTTTCCGCTGCTGGACATGATCGTCGCGCAGGTGCCGGCCCCGTCCGTGCGCGAGGGGTCGCTGCAGATGCTGGTGGCCGCCATGGACCACAGCGACTACGTAGGCCGCATCGGCGTCGGCCGCGTCGAGCGCGGCTCCCTGGACGCCCGCCAGCGCGTGACCCTGCTGAAGCGGGACGGCACCCGCGCCGAGGCCGTCGTCAAGCACCTCTACGTCTTCGACAACCTGGGCCGCCGCGAGGTGGAGCACGTGGATTGCGGCGACATCTGCGCCGTGGTCGGGGTCGAGGGCGTGGACATCGGCGACACCATCGCCTGCCCCGAGCATCCCGAACCGCTGCCGATCATCTCGGTGGACGAGCCGACGCTTTCGCTGGCCTTCATGGTCAACGACGGGCCCTTCTTCGGCCAGGACGGCAAGTACGTCACCAGCCGCCAGCTGCGCGAACGCCTGCGCCGCGAGGCCGAGCGCGACGTCGCCCTGCGCGTCGAGGACACCTCCAGCAGCGACACCTTCCGGGTCAGCGGCCGGGGCATCCTGCACCTGTCGATCCTGATGGAGAAGATGCGGCGCGAGGGCTTCGAGTTCATGGTCGGCCAGCCCCAGGTCATCTACCGCCAGATCGACGGCCGCAAGGCCGAGCCGGTGGAGGTCCTGACCGTGGACGTGCCGAACACCCTGGCCGGCACGGTCATCGAATACGCCGCCACCCGCCGCGGCGAGATGATGAAGATGGAACAGGGGGAGCAGCGCTCGCGCCTGGAGTTCCACGTCCCGAGCCGCGGCCTGATCGGTTTCCGCAGCCGCATGCTCCGGGCCACCGGCGGCGAGATCGTCATGCACCACCGCTTCTTCCAGTACGAGTTCCTGAAGGGCGCCATCCCCCAGCGCCAGACCGGCAGCATCATCAGCATGGGGCGCGGTTCGGCGGTGGCCTTCGCCCTGGACGCCCTGCAGGACCGGGGGACCTTCTTCATCGAGCCCGGCGACGAGCTCTACGAGGGGCAGATCATCGGCGAGAGCGTCCGCGAGGACGACCTGGTGGTCAACGCCCAGAAGGCCAAGCAGCTCAGCAACATGCGCGCCTCGGGCTCGGACCGGAAGATGAAGGTCGCGCCGCCGGTGGTGATGGGCATCGAGGAGGCGCTCGAGCACATCAACAGCGACGAATACGTCGAGATCACGCCCCGCCACATCCGCATGCGCAAGAGCCTGCTCGACGAGAACGCGCGCAAGCGCGCCCGCAAGACCGCCGACGTTGCCGCCGGCCGCGAGTAGCTCCCGCCGGCCTCAGTGGGTGTGGCCGGTGTCGTAACGGGCGGCCAGGGCGTCGATCGCGGCGCGCAGGGCCTCGGCGAAGGCCGGATCAGCGTTCTGCTTCGCCTTCATCGCCGCCGTCATCACCCGGTGGTGGTCCGCCAGCGTCTCCAGGTATTCCCCGTAGCCCTCGGCGTCCTCGGCGACCGGCTTGACCTTCTGGGTCAGGAAGTACTCCGCCGTGATCGCGATGATGTTCGCGGCGTGCTGCTCCTTGGTCGCCACCCAGCGCGCGAACTGGTTCCCGCTCTGCGCGTCGCTCTTAGGCGCCAGCTCCTGCATCATGGTCATGGCCTTCTCGATCGTCGTCGCGTCCTCGTACATCCGGGCGATGCGGGCGCCGTCGTCGTAGATCCCGCAGGGGACCTGGCAGTGGGCGTCGGCGACCTGGGGCGTCAGGGCCAGGGCGGCCAGCGCGAGCAGGGCGGTCTTCGGGAACCTGGTCATGGTCGTCTCTCCTCCGGTTCGGGGATGTGGCGGACGGCGCCCCGGTTCGGCGCAGTGTCCTGGCCGACAATCTAAACCCGCGTCGCCGAACCGCCGCCTGACATCCGCGTCCTTGATCGCCGCCCGTCGCGGGCATTAGAATCGGTCGCCCGCGGAAACCGGTCCGCCCGGGGCCCCGTCGCGCGGCTCTCCCTGTCCGCCCCAAGAGAGGAAATCCCATGCGCCGTCTACCGTCGATCTGCTTCGCCCTGGCCGTCCTGGCCATCGTGCTGCCCGCCGCAGGCTGTTCCGACAAGGCAGAGGACCCGATCCAGCAGGAGTGCCGCCTCTTCCTGCAGGAATTCGAGGGCCGGATCGCGCCGATGAGCCGGGACATGGCGCTGGCCTTCTTCGAGTCGTCGGTCAGCGGCAGGCCCGAGGACTACGCCCGCTCGGCGGAGCTGCAGCTCGCCGTCGACAAGCTCTACGCCGACCGCGACGTCTTCAAGCGCCTGGACGCCTGGAAGGAGTCCGGGAAGGTCACCGACACCCTGCTGGCGCGGCAGCTGGGCCTGCTGCACGACGCCTTCCGCCGCAACCAGATCGAGCCCGCGCTGCTGGAGGACATGGTCGCGCGGCAGAGCGCCCTCGAGGAGCGCTACAACACCTTCCGCGCCACGCTGGACGGCCGCAGCGTCACCGACAACGAGCTCGAGGCCGTGCTGCGCGAATCCGTCGACTCGGCCCAGCTGGAACGGGCCTGGCGCGCGAGCAAGGCGATCGGCGCATTGGTGGCCGACGACATCGTGGCCCTGGTGCGCCTGCGCAACGAGGCGGCCAAGGAGGCGGGCTTCGCGAACTTCCACCGGATGCAGCTGCTCCTGGACGAGCAGGATCCCGCCGAGATGGACCGCCTCTTCGACGAACTGGACGAGCTGTCGCGCGAGCCCTTCCGCGTCGCCAAGGCGGAGATCGACGGCTTCCTGGCGCAGCGCCTGGGCGTCGCCGAGACCGGACTGAGGCCCTGGCACTACCAGAACCGCTTCTTCCAGGAGGCGCCGCGGATCTATCCCGTGGACCTGGACGGCTACTACGCCGACCGCGACCTGGTGGCCCTGACCCGCGACTACTACGAAGGCATCGGCCTGCCCGTGGACGACGTCATCGCCGCCAGCGACCTCTACGAGAAGCCGGGCAAGTACCAGCACGCCTTCTGCGAGGACATCGACCGCTCCGGCGACGTGCGCGTGCTCTGCAGCGTGCAGCCGGACAACTACTGGATGAACACCCTGCTGCACGAGTTCGGGCACGCCGTCTATGCGAAGTACAACGATCCGGGACTGCCGTGGCTGCTGCGCGACTCGGCCCACGCCCTGACCACCGAGGCGGTGGCCCAGATCTTCGGCCGCTTCGCCACCGATCCCGCCTGGCTGCGGGACGTCGTGGGCATCTCCGAGGAGGAGCGCGCCGGGATCGCCGAGGCGACCTACGCCTCGCAGAGGCTCGAGCAGCTCGTCGCCAGCCGCTGGTTCCAGGTGATGTACCGCTTCGAGAAGAGCCTCTACGAGAATCCGGATCAGGACCTGAACGGCCTGTGGTGGGATCTGGTCGAGCGCTACCAGATGCTGCACCGCCCCGCGGAGAGCGGCGGCGCCGACTGGGCGGCCAAGATCCACATCGCGCTCTATCCGGCCTACTACCACAACTACCAGCTGGGCGAGATGCTCGCCTCGCAGCTCTACGCGCACATCGCGGGCGAGGTCCTGGGCGCCGCCGAGCCCCGCGGCCAGAGCTTCGCCGGACGTCCCGAGGTGGGCGCCTACATGATCGGGAAGATCTTCCACCCCGGAAGGAAGCTGCCCTGGAACGAGATGATCCGGGAGGCCACCGGCGAACCGCTGACCGCCCGGCACTACGCCCGGCAGTTCTTCGGGGGGGAGTAGCCTAGCGGAAGAGCCCCGAGATGAATTCCGTGCGGTCGATGTTGGCCACGTGGGTCAGGTACTCGTCCTGCAGCTTGTAGAGCAGGATGCCGGCCCAGATCAACGCCCACCGCGCCCGATAGATCGCCCGCGCCCGGTCCCATCCCCGGAAGCGGGCGATCGTCGCGTAGACCAGGAAAAGGGGCTCGAGCAGGTTCGGGAACCAGAAGAGCATCATCTCGTCCTGGGTGGCGAAGAAGAGCGCCTGGCCCACCGTGCGCAGCGCGAAGGCCGCCGCGATCTCCCGGCGGATCGGCTGCTTCCAGGCCCAGATCAGGATGAAGAGGTAGGTCGTCCAGTCGGCGGCCTTGTCGATGTTCTGGTAGACGCCCTCGGCGAGGCCGGCGGGCAGCAGCAGGTCGCCGTCGGCGGAGTCGAGCAGGAAGTTCGCCCATCCCGCCGCGAAGGGGAAGCGCAGGATCAGCGCCGGCAGGGCGAACTTCAGGGCCACGATCGCGACGATCAGGATGCGCTCCACCGGTATCTCCTCGCGCCGGGCTGGCTAGCCGGAAGTCGTCAGCTCCGCGCGGATCTCGGTGACCGCGGATCCGCCCGGGTCCTGGAGCACGCCGTCGCGGATCTCGACCCGCCGCTCCAGGCAGCGGATCGGCCCCACGCCCCGCCCGTAGACCACGACGCCGTAGCGGTAGGGATGCGCGTGGCCCAGGGTCCCGCCGCCTTCGTCCACCATGGTCACGACGCCCATGTCCAGCAGATAGAAGCATTCCACGCAGGGCACGACGGCGCCGTCCACGTCGAGTTCGAGGTGCCGGGTGATGCGGCCGTGCAGGATGACGTCGCTGGAGACACCGGGCAGGATCTGCAGCGAGAACTCAGCGCCGGGCTGCAGGCCGTCGGCGAGGTAGATCCAGACGGGATCCTCGCCGACGTAGGGGGAGTAGCCGGCGATGCGCGCGGCCTCCAGGCGCCATGACGCCTCCTCCAGGGGCATCGGCACGTCGGGATAGCCGGTTCCTGGCACGACGAGCCCGCGCAGGCGCTGGGCCGTGATCTCGGGCGTGATCTCCACCGTGCCGTCGAAGCTCAGGTGATGCGTGCCGGTCACGACGGCTTCCGGCTCGCAGGCCAGGGCGCAGCGGAGGTCGGCGACGAGCGCATCGATCGAAGGGAGCGGCGGCACGTCCTCGACGTTCTCGTAGAAGCCCGGCTCCGTCGCCGGGCACAGGGCCTGGGTCAGCTGGTAGGTCCAGGCGGTCCCGTCCTCGTGGGGCCAGAGCTCGGCCAGCACGGGGTCGAAGGTGAAGGGCGGCGACGTGGGGTCGTCGTCGCAGGCCGGCAGGACGCACAGTGCGCACAGGCAGAGGGCGAGCGCGACGATTCGCTTGCGGGTCTTCATGATGCGGCTCCCGGTTCACGGCTGGGATCCTGGACGTTCGCGGCACAGGGCACGTCGGAAGCCTAGCGCATCTGCCCGGTCCGGGGCAAACGCCGTCCGTGGCGGCGGGAACGCGAGCAGGAATGGCCGCGTTCCCGCGCTTCAGGGGTCAGGGGGTCTTGTCGAGCGTCTCGAGCACGGCTCCGACCACCGCGGCGGCGGCGGTGGCTTCGGCCGTGACGACCAGCGTGGCGCCGGCCTTCCGCAGCGGGTCCCGATCCATCTCGTAGGGGGCCCGCGCGACGATCGGCGTGTCGGGCGATGCTTCCCGGAGCCGAAGGACGGCCAGCTCGGTGGCCCGGGCGTCGTTGATGGTCAGCACGGCCAGCCGGGCGTCGCGGCAGCCCAGCTCCTCGAGCACCTCGGCCTGCGTGACGTCGCCCAACACGGCCCGATCGCCGTTCGCACGCGCGGCCCGCACGTTGTCGGGGTTCGCGTCCAGGGCAACATAGGCGGCGCCGATCTCGCGCAGCGCCCGGCAGATCTCCCGTCCCGCCAGTCCGTAGCCGGCGACCAGCACGTGGTCGCGGTGCGGCTCGTGCGCATCCACGCCCGGGGGATCCGCGCCCAGCTGCCTGTTGAGCCAGGGCACCCGCGCGGCGCTGCTGGCCAGATGGGGGCCGAAGGCGATCGCCAGGGGGGTGAGCAGCATCGACAGGATGATCGCCGCCAGGAGATCGTTCGCCAGGGCGTCGCCCAGCAGACCGGTGCCGGCGGAGGCGCCCAGCAGCACGAAGGAGAATTCGCCGACCTGGCAGAGGGTGGCCGCCGAGAGCACGGCGACCCGGATCGGCAGCTTCAGCAGCAGGGCCGTGCCCAGGACGATCAGGAACTTGCCGGCCAGGATCGCGGCCAGCAGCCCGAAGGTCGGCAGCAGGTTCGCGAGCACGTCCGTGACGTCCAGGAGCATGCCCACCGAGACGAAGAAGAGGCTGGCCAGCACCTCGCGCACCGGGATCAGGTCCGACAGGGCCTGGTGCCGGAACTCGCTGCCCGCCACGACCAGTCCGGCCAGGAAAGCGCCCAGGGCCAGGGAGATCCCCGCCAGCGACACGGCCCAGGCCGTGCCGAAGCAGACCAGGAAGACGCTCAGGATGAAGAGGTCGCGCTGCCGCGTGCCGGCCACGATTCCGAGCAGGCGCGGCGCCAGGAAGCGCGCCGCCACCAGCACGCCCGCCAGGATCGCCAGGGCCTTGCCGAGGGTGGCCAGGATCTCGGCGGAAGAGCCGCCGCGGCCGGCGAGGTAGGGCACGGCCAGGATCATCGGCACCACGCAGAGGTCCTGGAAGACCAGGATGCCGACCGCCAGGCGCCCGTGCGGCGCTTCGAGTTCGCCGCGCGCGGACAGTCCGCGCAGCACGATCGCCGTGCTGGAGACGGCGACGACGCAGCCCAGGAGGATGGCGGAGCCGGTCGCGAGTCCGAAGCCGCGCGCCACCAGCGCCGCTGCGGCCGCGGTCGCCGCCACCTGGAGGCCGCCGCCCAGCAGGACGGCCTTCCACAGTCGGCGGATCCGCTCCAGGGAGAGCTCCAGGCCGATGCCGAAGAGCAGCAGGATGACGCCGACCTCGGCCAGGGTCTCGACCTGTTGGGTGTCGTCGATCAGGCGCAGAGCCGTCGGACCGGCCACGACGCCGGTCAGGATGAAGCCGGCGATCGTCGGGATGCGCAACCGGCGCAGCAGGGCCACCACCAGGACCGCAGCGCCGAGCACCACGACGAGGTCCTTGAGGAACGCCAACTCGTGCATCCCGCTCCCTCCGCGCGGGCCCGCTCAGGCGCGGGCCGCGGCTTCCGGCGCCTCGGGCGCGCCGCCGATCAGCTTCTTGACCATGAGGATGAACACGCCGGTCAAGGCCAGGTTCAGGGCCAGCGAGAGCATGGCGACGGTCACGATCGGCCCGCCGATGCCGTAGCTCAGGCTCAGCACGAGGACGCCGGCGCCGACCTCGCCCCGCGGCCACATGCCCACCGCCACGGCCAGCCGGTGCCGCCAATGGGCCTCGCGACGGTAGCAGAAGGCGGGGAACATCTTGCCCAGGTTGCTCAGCAGGGTCAGCGCCAGCACGTGGAAGGCGATCATGCCCCAGCCCAGGTTGGGCTGGGCGGCCGTGACCGTTTCCGTGTACCGCCCCTCGACGGCGCCGCCGTGGAGCCCGGGATCGTCGACGGCGGCGGCCGGCGCGGCGGCGTGGAGCGAGGCGGGCGTCGGAGCCGGATGCTCGGCGTCGGGGCCGCCGAGGATGGCGGGCATGCTCAGTCCGACCAGGACCATGAAGGCGGCCGAGACGAAGGTCGTCGCCCGCCGCTCGGAAGGACGTTCCAGCGCGTGGTGCAGGGCGCGTTCGACGTCCGCCAGATCGGCCGCGCGGGAGACCCCGCGCGGACGGGCCAGACAGCCCAGGACGAAGGCGGGCAGCAGGACTTCGATGTGGATCGGCACCGAGGGGTCGACGATCTTGCTGCCGGCGTAGAGCAGCTCGCTGGCGCCCACGATCACCGCCGCGTAGAACAGGACCCAGCCCCAGCCGACGGGCATCCTCAGCCGGTGCAGCCAGACGTAGGCGACGGCCAGCAGCACGGCCATGAGCACCACGATCAGCCCCAGCTGCCAGGCCAGGCCCACCATCAGCATCTTCAGGGGGATCATCAGCAGGACGGTGTCCAGGTCGTCGAAGATCGCCAGGATGCGGGCCTTGCGGAAGAGCCAGGTGGCGCCCAGGCCCGCCGCGGCGAGCATGCTGAAGAGGACGCCGGCGGAGGTCGGCGCGGCGAAGCGGCCGGCCAGCAGCGTCTCCTTCCACGCCGCGGCGTCGCCCCAGAGATCCGGCGGCAGCATCACGAAGACGAAGTAGCCCGTGACGAAGATCCAGGGGAAGGAGGCCGCCGTGAAGGCGACGACGTAGTCCCAGCCGTAGCGCTTGAGGTTGGACTTGTCGAGGTGGAACTCGAAGCCGACGTGGATCATGATGAAGGCCAGCCCGGTCATCGTGAGCATGCGGATGGCCGTCGCCACGGCGTCATGCGCGGCGCCCAGCAGGGCGGGCAGGGCCTGCGACAGGCCCAGGCCGACGAAGAGCAGCACCGAGTAGACCAACACTTTGCGCATGGCGACGATCCTCCGAATCGGGGGGTCGGCGGGTCTTAGGGACTCTTCCGTCGATTCTAGCGGCGGAGCCGGCACACGATACAGGACAATCTAGCCGGTCACCTTCATCGTGCGCCGGCCCAGCCAGGTGAAGATCAGGCCGTAGCCGATCAGCACCAGCGAGGGCAGCGCGATCGCGTCCAACCCCCGGCCGAAGGTGACGACGCCGTGCAGGCCCTGCATGGCCCAGTAGGTGGGGAAGAGGGCGCCCATGATGCGCGCCGCGGGCGGCATGATCTCCAGCGGCCACCAGCAGCCGCCCATGGCGGCGAAGATCATGCCCGCCAGCCAGGCCAGGCTCTCGGCCTGCTGCGTCGTGCGGAAGACTCCGCCCAGGAACAGCGTCAGGCCGGCGACCGTGAAGGCCAGCGGGATCGTCAGCAGCACGACCACCCAGAAATGATGCCCCCAGGTGAACTCGATGCCGAAGAGGTGGGCGCGGCCGATGGCCTCGCCCGCGGCCATCAGCACCAGCGCCTGCAGCACGCCGACCATGCCCAGGTGCAGCAGCTTGCCGCTCAGGATCTCGCCTCGCGAGAGCACGGTCACGGCCAGGCGGGCCAGGGTGCCTTCGTGCTTCTCGCGGGTCAGGCTCTCGCTGCCGCCGATCAGCACCATCATCACCACGAACATCGCGAGCATGCCGGGCACGGACTGCCCCGCGCCCGTGGGCACGGGCCGCCCCCGGCCGGCGTGGCTCGCCTGCACGGTCACCAGGCGGGGCTCGGCGATCAGGGCCGACAGGCGCTCGCGGGCGGCGGCGTCGACGACGGCCCCCCCGCTGCCGGAGTCGCCGGCGGCCTGGTCCCAGCGGATCAAGGCCCCCAGGAAGGCCGCCTGGGCCTGCCGCAGCAGCACGTCGGCCGCCGCGTCGTACTCCAGGCTGCTCTCGGCCTTCTTGGCGAATTCCAGGGTCGTCGGCTCGCCGGCCAGCACCCCGTCGGTGAAGCCGGCGGGGATGACCAGGCGCCGCGTGTAATCGGTCGTGTCGGCCTCGGCGCGCGACAGCGGCTCGATCTCAAAGCTCTCGCTGCGCAGCTGTTCGATGAAGGCCGCGCCCAGGAAGCCCCCGTCCTCGTCGATCACCTGCAGCGCGACACGCACCTGCTCGGGGCCGCCGCCGCCGCGCAGCACGACGCTGAAGAAGAGCATGAACAGCACCGGCATCACGAACATGAAGAAGAAGCTCTCGCGCGACATGACGAAGAGGCGGGTGTCGTGCAGGGCCAGGTGGACGACGCGTTTCATGAGGACGACTCCCGGAAACGGCGCACCAGCAGGAACTGGGCGGCCAGCGTGGTCACGATGCCGGTCGCCGTCAGGGCGAACGCGTTGCGCAGGACGCCGGCCGCGCCCTGGCCGTCGAAGATCAGCCGCGTGAAGCCGTCGATCGCCCAGTAGTTGATCGTGAACGGCGCGATCGCCCGCATCGGCGCGGGCAGTCCCTGCACCGGGGTCAGGCTGCCGCCCAGCGCGCTCATGCCCATGACCACCAGCCAGGACCAGATCCCCGCCTGCTTCTCGGTGCGGCAGAGGGCGATGACCAGGGCCAGGCAGCCGCTGGCCGCCAGGCTGAACGACGCCGCCACCAGCAGCGCGCCCAGGGGGTCGATGGGCGGCGCGATCCAGCCCATCAGCAGGCCGATGGCGGCCAGGATCGCCATGACCAGCAGGCCGAGGACGGCGCCGAAGATCATCTTGGCGCCGACGATCATCTCGACGCCGACCGGGGTCGACAGCTGGCGGCGCAGCATGCCGCTCTTCTGCTCGTCGTAGACGTCGCCCAGCGAGCGGCTGGCCACCAGCATCAGGGCCATCACGGTGGTCATGATCAGGATGTAGCCGAAGATGCCGCTGCCGCCCGAGTCCTCCTCGGCGGCGCTCTCCTTCACGCTGCCGATGCGCACCAGCGGCGGGAAGAGGTAGCGGTCGGCGCCGCGGAAGCGCTCCATGATCGACCCGGCCAGCGCCGCCACCCGCGCCGTCGGCGGCAGGGAGTCGGCATGGATCATCTCGTTGATCGAGCCCAGTTCGTCGCCCAGCAGGCGGGCGCCCTGGTCCACGTAGGTCGCCACCAGCCCGGCGCCCTGGACGATGATCTCGGGCTTGATGCCCTCGGCCGGGTTGCGGACGACCCCGATGGCGGCGGGCCGGCCGTCGAGTACGTCGCGCGTGAAGCCGGGGGGCAGGACGATCAGCGCGCTGGCCTCGCCCTTCTCCATCATCGCCGCGCCCTCGTCGCCGACCACGACGACCTCGAGGAATTCCTGTGCCTGTTCCTGGCCCAGCGAGCCGATGATCGCCTGGGACAGGAAGCCGTCTTCGTCGCGGTTCTGGACCAGCAGCCTGATGCGGGGGAAGTCCTCGTCACCGCCGCCGCCGCCGCTGTAGACGGTGCCCAGGGCGAGGCTCATCAGCAGGGGGAAGGCGATCATCACCAGGGTCGACAGCGGGCTGCGCCAGCGCCGGACGAGGTCCTTGCGGATCAGCTGCCACATGGCGTCCGCCTCCGGTTCGCGGGCGAGGGGGCGCGGCGCTCAGTCACGGAGCTCCCTCCCGGTCAGCTTCAGGAAGAGGTCTTCCAGGTTGGGCTCCTTGATGGCGATGTCCTCGAAGGTCAATCCGCCCGCGATCAGGGCCTCGAGGGCGTGGCTGACGCCGGAGCCGCCGCGGCTGACCATCAGCATGGCCCGCCCGTCGCCGATCTCCAGGGGCACGAGCCCCTCGACCGCCGTCGCCGCCGCGTGCAGGCGGGCCGCGGCGAAGTCGCCCTGCACCGTCAGCAGGCTGCCCTCGCCGAGCTGGGCCTTCAGCTCGTCCACCGTGCCCAGGGCCAGGATCCGGCCGTGGTCGATGATGGCCAGCCGGTCGCAGAGCTCCTCGGCCTCCTCCAGGTAGTGGGTCGTGTAGAGCACCGTCCGTCCGGTGCCGACGATCTGGCGGACGATGTCCAGGATCTTGCGCCGGGCCTGGGGATCGATGCCCACGGTCGGCTCGTCGAGCAGGATCAGCCGGGGGTCGTGGACCAGGCCCATGGCCAGGTTCAAGCGCCGCTTCATGCCGCCGGAGAAGTTCTTCACGGGGTCCCGGTCGCGGTCCTCGAGGCCGACCTGGAGCAGCAGCTCGTCGATGCGGCTGCGCAGGGCGGCGCCGCGCAGGCCGAAGATCCCGCCCCAGAAGGACAGGTTCTGCCGGGCGCTGAGCTCGCCGTAGACGGCCACGTCCTGGGGCACCATGCCCAGCAGCCGCTTCACCTCGCGCGGCTCGTCGCGCAGGCTGCGGCCGTCGACCAGCACCTCGCCCTCGTCGGGGGAGAGCAGGCCGCAGATCATCGAGATGGTGGTCGTCTTGCCGGCGCCGTTGGGGCCCAGGAAGCCGAAGATCTCGCCTTCCCGGACGCTGAACGAGATGCCGTCGACGGCGGTGAGTTCGCCGAAGTTCTTGCGCAGCGATCGGACCTCGAGCACGTCGGCCATGGCGTTCCTCGGGGTTGGAGTGAGGTTGCCGTCCGTCCGGATAGGTCAGTATAGCACTTGCGGGAAAAATGTCGCTCTCGGCTTGAGGACGCACGAACGGGACCGCCCGGATCCGGGACGGTCCCGTCGTCTCCGCGTCGGTCGCCGGCTCAGTGGTCGCAGATGTTCTCGCCGGCCCGCAGCGTGCCGGCCAGGAAGTCCTCCACCAGACGCTCGGGAGTCTCGGCGGGGGCGCCGACCACGACCTGGATGCCGCGCGCGATGAAGAGCTGCTGGGCGCGCTGGCCCATGCCGCCGGCGATGATCACGGTCGCGCCGCGCTCGGCCAACCAGGGCGGCAGCAGTCCCGGCTGATGCGGCGGAGCCTCCAGGCTCTCGCGGCCGGTGATCGTCCTTTCGGTCTCGTCCACCTCGATCAGGGCGAAGCTCTCGCAGTGCCCGAAGTGCAGGGACAGCTTCTCGTCGGCCAGGGGTATGGCGATCTTCAACGTTCCGTCCTCCTCGATCGTGCGGTTGCCGTTGCGGATGGTTGCTAGATGTCGAGTCCTTCCCAGATCTTCCTGACGTCCTCGCCGCTGGGCGCGTCGGTCTCGACGACCGTCCGTTCCAGCAGCTGCGCCCGGGTCACCTGGGGATCGTAGCGGATGCGGCCGACCACCTTCGCTCCGGATCTTCGGGCCGCTTCCTCGATGCGTTCGGTCATCGCCTCGTTCAGGTCCCACTTGTTGACGCAGACGGCGGCGGGGATGTCGAAGTGCCGCGTCAGGGCCAGCACGCGCGCCAGGTCGTGCTCCCCGGAGACCGTCGGTTCGGTCAGGATCAGGACCTGAGTGGCGCCGGTCACCGAGGCGATCACCGGACAGCCGATGCCCGGCGGCCCGTCCACCAGGACCAGCGGCCGGTCCTCGGCTTCGGCGATGCGCCGGGCCTCCTGCCTGACCGTCGAGACCAGCTTGCCGGAATTCTCGGCCGCGGCGCCCAGCCGGGCGTGCACCATCGGCCCGCAGCGCGTATCCGACACCATCCACTCGCCGCAGAGCCGTTCCGGGAAATCGATGGCCTGCTCCGGGCAGAAACGCACGCAGACGCCGCAGCCCTCGCAGCCGACGGGATCGACGGCGAAGCGGGTCGCGCCGTCGGGCGTCGTTTCGGCGACGATGGCGTCGAAACGGCACTGGGCCAGGCAGACGCCGCAGCCCAGGCAGTCGTCCGCGCGGATGACGGCCTCGCGGCCGCTGAGGAAGTCGTGGCGCTCGCAGATGCTGGGCTCCAGGACCAGGTGCAGGTCGGCCGCGTCCACGTCGCAGTCGGCGACGACGGCGTTCCCGGCCAGCACGGCGAGCGCGGCGGTCAGGCTGGTCTTGCCCGTGCCGCCCTTGCCGCTGATGACGACGAGTTCCTTCACGCCGCCCCCTCTCCGCCGGCCGGCCGCGCCAGGCCGGTCGCCTCGATCAGCTCCCGGAAGAGGCCGCGGTATTCCGGCAACGCGTCCACGATCAGTTCGCCCCGCGAGTAGGCCTCGGCGATCCGGCGGTCGTCGGGGATCTCCAGCAGGACGGGTATCGCCTGCTGGTCGCAGTAGACGCGCACCCGGTCGTCCCCGGAACCGGCCCGGTTCACGACCACGCCGAAGGGAAGGTCCAGTTCGCGCACCATCGCCACGGCCAGCTTCAGGTCGTTCAGGCCGAAGGGGGTCGGCTCGGTGACCAGCAGCACGAAGTCCGCGCCGCGCAGGGTGGCGACAACGGGGCACGATGTTCCCGGCGGCGCGTCCATGATCACGGGCGACGCGTCGTCGGCGTCGTCCAGGCGGGCCTTCACCGCGCGGATCAGCGGCGGGGCCATCGCCACGCCCACGTCCAGGCGGCCCTGGATCAGGGTGATGTCGCCGTCCGCCAGCGTCTCGACGTCGCCGATGCGCCGGTCGACCTCGGTGATCGCGTTCTTGGGGCAGACCATGGCGCAGCCGCCGCAGCCGTGGCACATCTCGGGAAAGACCAGGGGCTTGGTCCCGAACGAGACGATGGCGTTGTAGGCGCAGAAGCGGCTGCAGGCGCCGCAGCCGTCGCAGAGGCTCTCTTCGACCTGCGGCACCGGGATCGCGACCGCGTCGCTGCCGAGCGGGCGGCCGTCCAGGAAGAGGTGGCCGTTGGGCTCCTCGACGTCGCAGTCCAGCAGGCGGACCGGGGCGTCCAGGGCCCGCGCCAGGTTCACCGAGACCGTCGTCTTGCCGGTGCCGCCCTTGCCCGAGGCGACCGCGAGGACCCGGCCCGCGGCGCGCCCCGCCCCTACGCCCAATGTCCCTCGACGTCGGCGGATCCGGCGGCGACGAGCTTGTCGGCGCGATAGAGCGCCAGGGCGTCGGCGACGGTGGCGGCGTCGCAGTTGTAGACCGTGACGCCCGCAAGGTTCAGGACGCGGAAGGCCTTGGGACCGCAGTGGCCGGTCACCAGGGCCTCGGCGCCGGTGCGGGCCACGTTCTCGGCCGCCTGGATGCCCGCGCCCTGGGCGGCGTTCAGGTTCTGGCCGTTGTCGACCACCGTGAAGGTGTCATCATCCAGGTCGTAGACCAGGAAGTTCCGGGCCCGGCCGAATCGGGTGTCCAGCGGGGCCTCGAGGGTGTCTCCGGATGTCGTCAGGACGATCTTCACCGTTTCGTCTCCTTGCCTGTCGTGGTTGGATCGGGACGGTCGGACCGGCGGCGTGCCGGCCCGATCGCCCTGTCGTCGCTCTCGCTGCTCGTCAGCCCTCCTGGGGGCCGTCTTCGATCGCGGCGAGGCGCTTCTTGATTCCGTCCAGCTCGGACTGCAGGGCCTCGGCCTGCCGTTGCAGGGCCAGGCGCTCGGTCCGGGGCTCGGGGACGGGGGCCGCCGCGGCGCCGCCGAAGCGTTGCCAGCCGGTCAGGCCCGTCGCGTTGAAGCCGTGCCGCCAGCCGCGCCCGCCGCCGCCGAAGCCGCGCCCGTAGCCCATGCCGCCGCCGCGACCGAATTGGGGGTTGGCGAAGCCGGGCATCTCGTAGCCGGCGCAGAATCCGGCCGCGCGGCCGGTCATGGGACCCTGGCCCCAGGGGCCGGTGCCGTCTCCTCTAGGCATGATTCTTCCTCCTCATCGTGTTTCCCTGATCATCGTCGTGCCGCAGTCGGGGCACGCGCGCTGGGTGCAGGGCAGACCGCGCTGGTGCGCGGCCTTGAGTCCACATTTCGGGCAGACGCAGTCGCCGACGGGGCCGCCCGCGAGAGGGCCGCCCATGCGGCCGCCGCCGCCTTGGCCGCGACCGCCGCCGCC
>CAZLHO010000042.1:0-27072 GCA_964559455.1 uncultured Fibrobacteraceae bacterium
TCCAGGCGGCTCTCCTGCAGGTACTTCCACCAGCCGTCGCTCCACTGGAAGATCATGCCGCCGATGGCGTTGCCGACGCGGCCCTTGCCCGCCGTCATCTCGTAGATCTCCCGCCACTGGCCCAGCAGGAAGCGGGCCTGGGTGAGCTGGTCCTCCGACATCGTGATCGCGTTGAAGGCGTCGGCCCCGAACTCGGTGTACATGACCGGCAGGCCCAGCGTGTCGCGGACGACCTGGAAGAGATCGCGCGACGAGATGCCGCGGTAGACGTTGGTGCCGAAGACGTCCAGGCCGGGGCACTCCTCGGCGATGATGTCGATGTACTGCACGTCGCCGTTGGCCATGGCCACCGGCCGGCCGTCGGGGTCGAGGCGGTGGATGTCGTCGATGATCTGCCCGAAGAGGGCGTAGAGGTGGCGCGCGCGCGCCGTGTTCCGCTCGCCCTCGGGCAGGGCCTCGATCTCGAACGACGACCAGTGCAGGCCGTAGTTGTTCTCGTTGCCCAGCAGCCACATCAGCAGGCCCGGCGTGCCCTCGAACTCCTTCACCAGGGCCTCGATCTCGCCCCTGAGCTGGGCGATCACCCGGGGATCGCTGTAGTCGGTGACCGGGGTCCACACGCCGTCCAGGGTCAGCCCGTAGCGGCCCAGGGGGTGATTGATCACCGTCCAGATGCCGTAGGTCTCGTAGACGTACCGCACCCAGCGCGCCGGCATGCCCGCGTAGTGCCGGATGACGTTCACGCCCATGCCCTGGAGCAGCGACATCTCCTTGTCCAGGGCCGCCCGGATCATGTCGTCGGGCTTCTCCCAGAAGGCGTACGAGTAGTTCTGGCCGATGGGCATGTAGCCCCAGTTCATGCCGTAGACCATGAAGTCCCGGCCGTCCACCTGCAGTCGCGACCCCGTGTCGTCGGTGACGACGGCGATGTCGGGCATGGCGGCGGCGGCGCCGATCGGCAGCAGGAAGAGGGCCAGGGCGCAGGCCAGGACGGCCCGCCGGGAATGACGAAGACTCCCATCAGGAATCGAATGCACGGGATTCTCCTCGGGTTGTCGGGTTGTCCGTGTCGTCGACGGCGTTGGCCGCGACGACGTCGCGATACCAGAAAGCGCTGTCCTTGGGAATGCGCCGCCGGGTCTCGTCCTCGACGGCGAAGAGGCCGAAGCGTTTCCCGTAGCCCAGGCCCCACTCGAAATTGTCCATCAGCGACCAGGTGAAGTAGCCCGCCAGGGGCGCGCCGTCGGCGACGGCCCGGCGGGCGGCCAGCAGGTGGCCGCGCAGGTAGGCGATGCGCCGCGCGTCGGCGATGCGGCCCGCGGCGTCGACGGGGTCGGTGTAGGCCGCCCCGTTCTCGGTGATGTAGATCTTCCGGGGCGCGTAGTCGCGGTGCACCCGCATCAGCCCGTCGTAGAGGCCTTCCGGGTAGACCTCCCAGCCCATGTCGGTCAGCTCGTCGGCGGGGGTCGTCTTCGCGTCCGTCGGCCTGCCGTCCGGCCCGGCCTTCATCAGGGCGCGGCTGTAGTAGTTGAAGCCCAGGAAATCCAGGGGCGCGGCGATGGCGGCCATGTCGCCGTCCTGCACGAAGGGCGGTTCGGGGCCCTCCAGGTGGCCGGCGGCCACGCGGTCGGCGATCGCGTCGGCGGGGTAGGCGCCGCGGAAGACGGGGTCCAGGTACCAGCGGTTGAAGAAGCCGTCGAACCAGCGGGCGGCGTCCCGGTCGCCCTCGCTGTCGGAGGCCGCCTCGGCCGGGCTGTGGATCAGCACGATGCCGACCTCGGCCCCGGGCGCCTCGTCGCGCAGCACGGCGGTCGCCCGTCCGTGGGAGAGCAGCAGGTGGTGGGCGACGCGCAGGGCCTCGGCGGGATCGGTGTGGCCGGGGGCGTGGTGCCCCTCCTCGTGGCCGAGGGTGGCGACGCACCAGGGCTCGTTGTGGGTCGTCCAGCTGCGGACCCGGTCGCCCAGCCGCCGCGCCACGATGGCCGCGTAGTCCGCGAAGGCGTCGACGATCGCGCGCTCGCCCCATCCCCCGCGCTCCTGCAGAGCCTGGGGCAGGTCCCAGTGGTACAGCGTGGGGAAGGGCGCGATGCCGGCCTCGAGCAGGCCGTCCACCAGGGCGTCGTAGAAATCGAGCCCGGCCTCGTTCGGCGCGCCGCGGCCCTCGGGCTGGATCCGCGGCCAAGCGATCGAGAAGCGGTAGCCGCCCAGGCCGAGCCGCCGCATCAGCGCGACGTCCTCGCGCCAGCGGTGGTAGTGGTCGCAGGCGATGTCCGGGTTCGAGCCGTCGGCGATCTTCCCGGGGATCGCCGCGAAGCGGTCCCAGATCGAGTCCCCCCGGCCCCCTTCGCGGCGGGCGCCTTCGATCTGCTGGGCGGAGGTGGCGGCCCCCCAGACGAAATCGTCGGGAAAGTGGTGGCGGGTCATGATCCGTCGCCCCCGTATCGTCCATGGCTCCAGGACTTGCCGGCCCCAGTGTGCACGACCCCAAAAGATCGGCCCAGCCCTGAAAAATATCTTTGTTCGGACTCCGAACATAGTGTATGATATCAGTAGACCTGTCAAGACAGGAATCTCTCGCCGAAATCCCGGCCCGCCGGCACAGGAGGGGGCCGATACCAGGTGCCCCGTCACCTCGGCAGCCGCCTTCAACAGAGAGGTCATCGAAATGCAAAGCAAAGTCACCGCTGCCCTTGCCGTCGCCCTGTTGATCTGCCTGGCCCCCGCGACCGCCCTCGCGCTCACCGCCTACAGCACGGACTTCGAGGACTACACCCTGCCCTCGGAAGGCGGCCTGCTGGGTGACGGCTGGGTGGTCTACGGCAACGTCTACACGCCGACCGGCGACTGGATCTACGGCTACGGCACCTTCGCCGCCCCCAACAACTCTGCGGTCTCGGCCTTCTGCGCGGTCGTCCTCGGCGAGGGCGGCGACGACCAGGGCCTGCTGCAGCTGAGCGTCTACAACGATTACGAGAACATCAACCACGCCAGCGGCAACCTCGTCGAGGCCAACGTCTTCCAGGAGCAGACGATCACCGCCGACGACGTCGGCGACACCTGGACCTTCTACGTCGACGCCAAGCTGGGCAACCTCACGGGAGCCTCGACGGCGGCGGCCTTCATCAAGACCGTGGATCCTTCCAGCAACTGGGACACGACGAATTACATCACCCAGGACCTGACCGCCACCCCCGTCACCTGGACCGGCTACACGCTTTCGATCACGATCGACGCCGGCCTGGTGGACCAGCTCCTGCAGTTCGGCTTCACGAACACGGCCACGCTCTACGAGAGCTCCGGCATCTACTACGACAACGTCGACTTCTACCTGGACGACACGACCGACGTCCCGACCACCGCGGCCTTCGGCGCGGCCCTGGGCCAGAACTACCCGAACCCCTTCAACCCCGCGACCCGGATCGACTTCACGATGGAGCGGGCGGGCAGCGCCGACATCGCCGTCTTCGACGTCGCCGGCCGCAGGATCGCCACGCTGCGCAGCGGCGTCGTCGAGGCCGGCGACCATCACGTGACCTGGGACGGCCGCACCGACGCCGGGACGCCCGCCGCCGCGGGCCAGTACCGCTACGTGCTGACGACCGCCGAGGGCCGGATCTCCCGCAGCATGGTCCTGGTGAAGTAGGACATGGAAGGCAGGCCGGCACCAGCCCCCTTGCGGTCCCCCGTCGAAGCCCCGGCCGTCGCCCCGGCCGGCGGCTTCGTCGAGCTTGACGGCGAGCAGCACTACCGGATCGCGGCCTACCACCGCCTGGCTCCCTTCCTGGTCAGCCTGGCCAGCGACACCGACCTCTGGATGTTCGTCTCGTCCGGCGGCGGGCTCGCCGCCGGTCGGGTCGACCCCGACGGCAGCCTCTTCCCCTACGTGACCGTGGACCGTCTCCACGACGCCCACCACCACACCGGCCCGCTGACCCTGGTCCGCGTCGAGCGCGGAGGCGGCGAGCCCGTCCTCTGGGAACCCTTCAGCGATGCGGCCGTCGACGATCCCGCCGTCGAGCGGAACCTCTACAAGAACGCCGTCGGCAACCGCCTCGTCTTCGAGGAGATCCGCCGCGACCTGGGCCTGGCCTTCCGCTACTGCTGGGCCGGCTGCGACGACTTCGGCTGGGTGCGCAGCGCGATGCTGGAGAACCTGGGCGATGCGCCGGTGCGGGCCTCCCTGATGGACGGCCTGCGCAACGTCCTGCCCCACGGGGCGCCGCTGCCGCTGTACCAGAGCGCCGGGAACCTCGTCGACGCCTACAAGAAGACCGAGGCGGATCCCGCCACGGGGCTGGGCGTCTTCTCGTTGACCGCCGGGATCACCGACCGGGCCGAGGCCCTGGAGGTCCTGACCGCCAACGTCGTCTGGTGCGTCGGGCTGGAGGGCTGCCGGGTCCACCTGGCGCGCGAGGCGCCCGCCGCCTTCCGCGGCGGGCGCGTCGTTCCCTCCGAGAGCGTCCTGAACGGCGTGCGCGGCAACTACTTCGTGAGCGCCCGCCTGGACCTGGATCCCGGCGAATCCTCGCGGTGGCGGCTGGTCTGCGACGCCGGCCTGGACCACGTCCGGATCGCCGCCCTGCGCCGCCGCCTGCTCGAGCAGGAGGACCTGGACGCCGGGATCGCCGACGGCCTGCGGCGGGCCGGGGACAACCTGCGCCGCAACGTGGCCAGCGCCGACGGGATCCAGCTCTCGGGACGCCCCGAGGCCTGGTGCCACCACTTCGCCAACGTCCTTTTCAACAACATGCGCGGCGGGGTCTTCTGGCGGAACTACGAGCTGCCGAGCGCCGACTTCGCCGACTTCCTCCGGACGCGCAACCGCGTCGTCGCCGACCGTCACCGCGACCTGATCGCCACGCTGCCCGAGGTCGTCACGGCGCAGCGGCTGCACGAGACGGCCCTCGCGACCGGCGACCCCGACCTGGCGCGCCTGGGCTACGAATACCTCCCCCTGCACTTCGGCCGCCGCCACGGCGACCCCAGCCGGCCCTGGAACAGCTTCTCGATCCGCGTCCGCAACCGGGACGGCGAGCAGGAGCTGAGCTACGAGGGCAACTGGCGCGATATCTTCCAGAACTGGGAGGCCCTCTGCACCGCCTTCCCCGGCTTCCTGCCGAGCATCGTCGCCAAGTTCGTCAACGCCTCGACCGTGGACGGCTTCAACCCCTACCGCATCACCCGCGAGGGCGTGGACTGGGAGACCGTCTCGCCGGACGACCCCTGGAGCAACATCGGCTACTGGGGCGACCACCAGATCGTCTACCTGCTGAAGCTGCTCGAGGCCCTGCACGACCACGACCCGCAGGCGATCGGCGGGATGCTCGGCGCCGAGATCTTCAGCTACGCCGAGGTGCCCTACCGCATCAAGCCCTACGCGGAGATCCTGGAGGACCCGCGGGACACGATCGCCTTCGACGGCGAGCGCGCCGCGCGCATCGACGAACGGGTCGCGGCCCTGGGCAGCGACGGCAAGCTGCTGACCGACCCGGAGGGGTCCGTCCGTCACGCGAACCTGCTCGAGAAGCTGCTCGTGCCGGCCCTGTCCAAGCTGTCGAACCTGGTCCCCGACGCCGGGATCTGGATGAACACCCAGCGGCCGGAGTGGAACGACGCGAACAACGCCCTGGGCGGCGGCGGCGTCTCGGTCGTCACGCTCTGCTACCTGCGCCGCTACCTGGCCTTCCTCGCCGACCTGCCGGCCCTGAACGACGAGGCGGCCCTGCCGGTCTCGACCGAGGTCGTCGCCTGGTTCGAGCGCGTCGCGGCCGCCCTGGAGAGCGAGCGCGGCCTGCTCGCCGCCGACGATCTCGACCCGGCCCAGCGCAAGCGGCTGATGGACGCCCTGGGCGGAGCCTTCTCGGACTACCGCGACGCTGTCTACGCCGGGGGTTTCTCGGGCCGGACCGGGCTCGCGGTCTCCCGGGTGACCGATCTCTGCCGCTCGGCCCTGGAATTCGTGGACCGGGGCATCGCCGCCAACCGGCGCGACGACGGCCTCTACCACAGCTACAACCTGCTCGAGATCACCGACGACGGGACCGGGGCCGTCCTCGGCCGCCTGCCCGAGATGCTCGAGGGCCAGGTCGCCGTGCTCAGCGCGGGCGTCCTCGACCCCGCGGCGGCGCCGGACCTGCTCGAGCGCCTCTTCGCTAGCGCCCTCTACAGTCCCGACCGGCGCACCTTCCTGCTCTATCCGGATCGCGAGCTCCCCGGCTTCATGGACAAGAACAAGGTTCCCGAGGACCGCTTCGCGACGATCCCCCTGCTGCGGGAGCTGCTGGACGCCGGGAACCGCTCGCTGCTGGCCCGCGACGCCGACGGGGTCCTGCGCTTCCACGGCGCCCTGCGCAACGCGGCCGACCTCGCGGCGGTCCTGGACAAACTCTCGGACCGGGAGGAATGGGCCGAGGGCGTGGCGCGCGACCGCGACGCCGTCCTCGATCTCTTCGAGATCGTCTTCGACCACAAGTCCTACACCGGCCGCTCGGGGGTCATGTACGGCTACGAGGGCCTGGGCTGCGTCTACTGGCACATGGTCTCGAAGCTGCTCCTGGCCGTGCAGGAGGTCGCCCTGCGCGCGGAGCGCGAGGGCCGTCCTGCCGGAGTCCGGGAGAAGCTGGCCGCATTCTACTACCGGATCCGCTCCGGCCTGGGCTACGAGAAGTCGGTCGCGGAATACGGCGCCTTTCCCACCGACCCCTACTCGCACACGCCCCCCGGCGGCGGCGCCAAGCAGCCCGGCATGACCGGCCAGGTGAAGGAGGAGATCCTCACCCGGATCGGCGAACTCGGCGTGCTGGTCGAGGACGGCGCGCTGCGCTTCCGGCCGACGCTCCTGCGCGCCGCCCAATTCCTGGGCCGTCCCGCCGATTTCCAGTATTTTGATGTCGACGGCGAAGCCCGTGCGATCGCCCTCGCCCCCGGCAGCCTGGCCTTCACCTGCTGCCAGGTCCCGGTGGTCTACGAACGGGTCACGGGCAGGCCCTGGATCCGCGTCACCTTCGCCGACGGCGCGGCGACCGAGATCGCCGGCGACGCCCTGGACGCCCCGACCAGCGGCGAGATCTTCTCTCGCAACGGCCGGGTCGCCCGGCTCAGGATCGGCGTCCCGCAGGACGAGCTCAGCCGACTCTGATCAGTCCCCGGCCCGACACCTTCGCCCCACGCCTGGAGTCCGCCATGTCCGCGAAACGCATCCTGTCGACCTTCGCCGTCGTCGTCGTCCTGGGCGCCGCCTTCTGCGCGCCGGCGAACGGCCAGTGCATCCTCGCCAACCCCAGCTTCGAGATCGCCGGCTCCGGCGGCGCCGTCTTCGGCGGCTGGAACCAGTTCAACCTCGTGGGGTCGACCGGCGAGGCCAGCCACGGCGCCGCGGCGGCGCGGGTCACCGGCCCGAACTGGGGCTCCTGGGAGATGTCCGGCTTCTGGCAGAGCCAGGACTGCGCCCCCGGCGAGCAGTGGGAGGCCACCGGCCACGTGCGGCACCCGTCGGGCCGGCCGCTGGTCGGCGGCAGCCGCGCCCTGGTCAACGTCGAGTGGCGCGACGCCGCCGACGAGCTGATCAGCTTCGACTCCTTCACCGCGGCCGACGCCGCGTCGCCCACGGACGAGTTCCTGGACTTCTCGTTCCTGAGCGGCCCCGCCCCCACCGGCACCGTCAAGGCCCGCCTCGTGCTCGGGGTCGTGCAGGACCCGGCCGCCGACCAGGCCGACGCCCACTTCGACCAGGTCACCTTCTACAGCACCGCCGCGCCGACCATCGACGACATCCAGTGGAACGACTTCCCGGGCGGCAAGACGCTCGACTTCGGCGGCCGCGCCTGGCGCGTCAAGGGTCCGGGCTGGTACGGGCCCGGCTACAACTACTTCTGCGACGCCGGCCCCTGCGTCTGGGTCGACGAGAGCGACCGGCTGCACCTGACCCTGCAGTACGTCGGCGGGACCTGGGCCTGCACCGAGGTCGTCACCGACGAGGCCCTGGGCTACGGCGACTACGTCCTGACCACGGTCGGCCGCCTGGACCTGATCGATCCCCAGGTGGTGCTCGGCATGTTCCTGTGGGAGTACGGCCCCTGCTGGGACTACGGCTACCTCTGGTGGAACCCCTTCAACGAGATCGACATCGAGTACAGCCGCTGGGGCGATCCCGGTTCCGACCTGGCCCAGTTCGTGGCCCAGCCCTACGATTATCCGGGCAACATCAGCCGCTTCGACGCCGCCTTCGCCGACGACGAACTGGTCAGCCACGCCATGCGCTGGCTGGCCGACCGCGTGGAGTACCGGGTGTGGCGCGGCGGCCCGGACGACGAGTCGCCGGAAACCACGATCCACGCCTGGACCTACGCCGGCCCCCACATCCCCCGGCCCGAGCAGCCGCGGATGCATCTGAACCTGTGGAAGCTGGACGGCACGCCGGCCGCGAACCAGGAAGTGGTCTTCGACGACTTCACCTTCATTCCCGAAGGCGGGACGACCGACGTGGCCGACGGCTCCGGCGTCCGGATTCCCGTCGCCCCGGCCGGCCGGCTGCTGCCCGCGGCGCCGAACCCCTTCAACCCCCGGACCACGATCCTCTTCACGCTGGACAGCGACGGCGCCGTGCAGCTCGAGGTCTTCGACCTGGCCGGCCGCCGCGTGCGCACCCTGGCCGACGGGTCCTACGCCGCCGGCGAGCACCGGCTGAGCTGGGAAGGCCGCGACGACGAGGGCCGCCGTCTGAACTCGGGGGTCTACCTGCTGAGGCTGAAGGGGAACGGCTTCGTCGCGACCCGGCGCGTGGCGCTGGTGCAGTAGGCTTCCCCGCGATCGCAGGCATGAAAGAAGGGGCCCGGCGACGCCGGGCCCCTCTTCTCGAGGTAGACACTCTTCGGAGAGACTAGCGGAACAGCGACTTCATCTCGCCCCAGGTTCCGTCCTCGTTCGCGACGGGATCATCGGTGTACAGCGAGAGGTTGTCGTAGAAGACGCCCGAGCCCTGGTAGAGCCGAGCCTCGTTCATGAAGCCGATCTGCAGGATCTGGCCCGCCAGGCCGGCGTCGATCAGGATCGGGATCGAATAGACGGTCCACCCGGCGGGCGTGGTCGTCATGTCCAGCTTGATCTCGTTGGTGGTCGCCCAGCCGGCGGCGGGGTTCAGGGTCTTGATGAAGGCCGCGGCGGTCGTCAGCAACTCGAGGTTGCCCATCTTGGCGGAGAAGGTGAAGGTCCAGGTCTCGCCGACGTCGCCGGCGGTGATCTCCTGCTCCCTGTAGACCAGGGACTGGACGATGCCGTCGGCGTGGTTGGCGTTGTTGTAGTCGCTGTAGACCGACAGGCACTGGGAGCCGATGCCCTGGTCGTCGGCGATCGCGCAGAAGGCCGCGCCGCTGTTGGGGGCGTCGAAGGGGCCGTAGCCGTACCAGTAGCTCCAGTCGGTGCCGAAGACGTTGCCGTAGACCAGCCAGCCGTCGCCGAGCAGGGCGCCCTCGGAAGGCAGGGCCATGGACTCGAAGTCCTGGGAGTAGTACTCGAGAGCGGAGCCCGCGACGGGGAGAAGGCAGATCAGCGCGGCGACCGCGAGGACGGCAGTAGCTCGATGTTTCATCGTCCGACCTTTCGTTGAGGAGTTCCTGCGTGCGACCCGCGCTCACAGTTCGGCATGATCCGGGTCCGATGGCCGTACAGGCGAAGTTCGATTCCTCAATTCTAGACTATGTTCGGTAACCGAATCAAGTCCTTTTTTCGCATTGGGAGCGGAAAATCAAAATACATGGATTATGGAATTCCTGGCCGTTATGCCCGTGTTCAGGTGATGCCGGGCATCGGGAGGATTCCCGGAGATGAGCGCGATCGGAGCGCGCGGCCCGGCGACGAAGTATGATACGATCTAAAATCGTGGTCGGGCCGCCTCCCCCGGAGCCGGCCGCGCCGCGCCCAGAATCGTCTTGACCCCGTCGTCCTGACCGGGGTACTTTGTTCGGAGCCCGCACAAAGACCGGGCCCCACGGTCCGTCCCGTCAACAGGGAGCGAACGAACGAGATGACATCGTGACCGCCGCCGAACACGCCCGGACGGCTCCCGAGGATCGGGTCCGGTTCTCTCACAAGCTCGCCTACGGCGCCGGCGCCTTCGTCAACAACCTGCTGGCGGCCGCCAGCGGCGGCATGATGATCGTCCTGAACCTGGGCCTGGGCATGAACCCCGCGCTGGTCGGCCTGCTCGGCGCCATCCCCCGGCTGACCGACGCCTTCACCGATCCCGTGATGGGCTACATCTCCGACAACACGCGGACGCGCTGGGGACGCCGCCGGCCCTTCATCTTCACGGGCGTCTTCATCGCGGCCATCCTGTTCGCGGTGTTGTGGCAACTGCCGGGCGGCCGCAGCGAGACCTTCTACTTCGTCTGGTTCCTGGTGGGCTCGATCCTGTTCTACATCGGGTACACCTGCTGGGTCACGCCCTGGGTGGCGCTGGGCTACGAGCTGACGCCGGACTACCACGAGCGCACGCGCCTGATGGGCACGCAGAACTTCATCGGCCAGCTGGCCTACGTCGTCTCGCCCTGGTTCCTGTGGATCATGAACAGCGGCACCTTCTTCCGGAACGCCGACGGCGAGCCGGACCAGGTGGCCGGCGCCGCCGGCCTGGCCATCGTCATCGCCCTGGTGACCGTCGGCCTCGGCGTGCTGCCGGCGATCTTCCTGCGCGAGCGCATGGCGGGCACGAGCGGGCACGAGCTCGCCCGGGGCATCGCGGCCAAGACCGCCGAGTTCTTCCACGGGTTCGCCATCACCCTGAAGTCCGGGCCGTTCCTCAAGCTCTGCCTGGCCACCTTCCTGGTCTTCAACGGCTTCATCCTGATCTCCTCGTTCGCCTCCTACGTGATCATCTACTACGTGGCCCGCGGCGACCAGGAGCTGGGCGCCCGCTTCGTGGGCTGGGCCGGCACGGTCGGCGCGGTCTGCACCTTCGCGGTGGTCGCCTTCGTCACCTGGCTGTCCACGCGGATCGGCAAGCGGCACGCCTTCTTCGTCGCCATCGGCGTCTCGATCGTCGGCTATGGGTTGAAGTGGATCTGCTACAACCCGGACCTGCCCTGGCTGGTCATCGTGCCGGCGCCGCTGATGGCCTTCGGCCTGGGCGGGCTGTTCACGCTCGTCCCGTCGATGGTCGCCGACGTGGTCGACAGCGACGAGATCGAGACGCACGAGCGCCGCGAAGGCATGTACGGATCGATCTTCTGGTGGACGGTGAAGCTCGGCCTGTCGGCGGCGCTCTTCGGCAGCGGCTACCTGCTCAACGCGACGGGGTTCGACGTGGCCGTGGGCGGCGCGCAGCCTGAGCGGACCATCACCCTGCTGCGGCTCTTCGACGCGGGCATCCCGATGGTGACCTCGGCGATCGCCATCTGGGCGGTGGCGAAATTCCCGATCACCGAGGCCAAGGCTCTCGAGGTGCGGCAGGAGCTGGAGCGCCGACGCGGGAAGGCGAGCGCGGTCGATCCGGCGCCGGCGGCGCAGTAGATCCGGCACCCCGTTGACGGGAGACGAGTCACGATGCGATTCCGTGCTATCATTCCGATCTTGATGATGATCGTCGTTCTCGCCTGCCCGGTCCTGAGCTGCGGCGGCGACGCCCCTCCCCCGACGCGGGAGTCCGCCATGGACGTCCGTCCCTTCGCCCCCTTCGGCGACGGCTTCGGCCACGCCGTCTGCTACGGCCCCCACCGCGACGGCCAGCGCCCGGGCGGCGCGTCGCCCTCGACCGCCGAGATCGTCGAGGACCTGCGCCTGATGCGGCCCCACTGGAGCCTGCTGCGCCTCTACGGGGCCTCCGAGACCGCCGAGACCGTGCTGGCGGCGATCCGCGCCGAGGAGCTGGACATGAAGGTGATGCTCGGCGCCTGGATCGAGGCCGAGGAAACGCCCGAGAAGGCCGCGAACAACCGGACCGAGGTCGAGGCTGCGATCCGCCTGGCGGCGGAGTATCCAGGCATCGTGGTCGCGGTCTGCGTGGGCAACGAGACCCAGGTCGACTGGGCGGCGCACCGCTGCGACCTGGAGGTGCTGCTCCGCCACCTGCGCGCGGTCCGCGAGGGCGTCGAGGTCCCCGTCACCACCGCTGACGACTTCGCCTACTGGCTGCTGCCCGAGAGCCGCGCCCTGGCCGCCGAGATCGACTTCATCACGATGCACGCCCACCCGATGTGGAACGGCCGGCGGCTGGACGAGGGCCTGCCGTGGATCGACGAGCAGCTGGCCGCCGTGCGGGCCCTGCACCCCGACCGCGACCTGGTGCTGGGCGAGACCGGCTGGGCGACCTCGGCGCACGACGAGGGCGAGCAGGCCCGGCTGATCAAGGGCCGGCCCGGCGAGGCGGAGCAGAAGATCTTCCACGACCGCATGCGGGCCTGGGCCGAGGCCTCGCGGCTGACGGTCTTCGTCTTCGAGGCCTTCGACGAGAACTGGAAGGGCGGGCCGCACGCCGACGAGGTCGAGAAGCACTGGGGGCTGTTCCGGGCGGATCGGACGCCGAAGGCGGCGGTGGCGGGGCGCTGACACAGGCCATGGGCTCGGCAGGGACGAAGGGCCGCCCCCTCGTGGGGCGGCCCTCCTTTTCGCTCCGGCGCCGGCGGCGTCCTGCCGCCGGCAGCCTGCGCGGAACCCTGCCGGGCCCAAGGCCTGCGTCCCCGAGGGCCTACCTGTAGAGCGCCTTCACCGCGCCCCAGCCCTCGGGCGCGTCCGGCAGTGTCTGCAGCGGGGCGACCAGCAGGCTCGCCCGGTAGTCGGCGGGATCGATGGGCTCGTTGAGCCTCGGGGACGGCGCGACGCCCACCAGCGTGACGCGCAGGCCGGCGACGTCGGCGGTGTGATCCCAGTCGTAATAGGTGTGCAGCGAGAAGACCAGGGGGTCCAGGCCGGGCCGGACCGCCCGCAGGACGGCCTCGGCGTCGCCGGGCCAGAAGCACCAGGCCTCGGCGGGGCAGCGGCTGTCCTGGGCGACGCCGTCGAAGCCCAGGGTCACATCGCCGACGGCGACCGACTCGCCGACCCCGAGCACGACGAACATGTCCCCGGCCGCCGCGGGCGCGGCGCCGATCGCGAGCGCGAAGATCAGGAGCAGGAAGCGGCGCATGGCGGCCGTCCTTTCCGGGCGTGATGAGAGTATACGCCCGCGCGCAGGGTGCCGGCAAGCGAGGCGGGAATGTCGAGACCCGGACCGCAGGACGCCGCCGCCCCTTCTTGCGGCGCTCAACAGGATCCGGGGGGCGCTTCTTGGAAGCCCCGACGGTCGTCATCTCGCCCGGGCAGGGGTTTCGTGGAGGGAGCGGGCGGCAGGAGGCCGCCCGCCCCGGAACGCAAAGGCGGGGATGCTCAGGATGAGCATCCCCGCCGTCCCCTGAACGGGCGAGATGACGACCGTCGGGGCCCTGCCTACGCCCCCCGGATCCTGTTCAGCGCCGACCCGGCCTTGAACCACTCCACCTGCTCGGCCGTGAAGGTATGGTTCACCGCGAAGCTGTCCGCAGTGCCGTCGACGTGCTTCAGGGTCACGGTCAACTGCGAGCCGGGCGCCAGGCCGGCCAGGCCGGCGATGCCGACGCGGTCGTCTTCCCGCACCTTGTCGTAGTCGGCGGGGTCGGCGAAGGTCAGCGGCAGCAGGCCCTGCTTCTTCAGATTCGTCTCGTGGATGCGGGCGAAGCTGCGCACGATCACCGCCGCGGCGCCCAGGTGCCGCGGCTCCATGGCCGCGTGCTCGCGCGACGAGCCCTCGCCGTAGTTCTCGTCCCCGACCACGACCCAGCGCACGCCGGCCGCCTTGTAGGCGCGGGCCACGCGGGGCACCTCGTCGTAGTCGCCGTCGAGCTGGTTCTTCACGCTGTTGGTCCGCTCGGTGAAGGCGTTGACCGCGCCGATCAGCATGTTCTCGCTGATGTTGTCCAGGTGGCCGCGGTACTTCAGCCAGGGGCCGGCCATCGAGATGTGGTCGGTGGTGCACTTGCCCAGGGCCTTGATCAGCACCGGCATGTCGGCCATGTCCTCGCCGTCCCAGGGAGCGAAGGGCTCGAGCAGGGCCAGGCGGTCGCTCTCGGGATCGACGACCACCTCGCCGCCGCCGGCCGGCGCCTGGTAGCCCTCGACCGCCACGACGAAGCCCTCGGGCGGCAGCTCGTCGGCCACCGCCGGCGCATCCAGGCGGACGGACTCGCCGGACTCGTTCACGAGCGCGTCCTTCAACGGATCGAAGTTCAGCGTGCCGGCCAGGCCGTAGGCCATCACGACCTCGGGGCTGCCGATGAAGGCGTGGGTCTCGGCGTTGCCGTCGTTGCGCTTGCGGAAGTTGCGGTTGAACGAGGTGATGATCGAGTTGGCCTCGCCCTCGGCCACGTCGTCCCGCTTCCACTGCCCGATGCAGGGCCCGCAGGCGTTGGTCAGGACCACGGCGCCCACGGCCTCCAGCTCCTCGAGCTGGCCGTCGCGCCGGATCGTCTCGTAGATCTGGTCGCTGCCCGGCGAGACCCACAGGCTGGTCTTCATCTTCAGGCCCTTGGCCCGAGCCTGGCGCGCCACGTCGGCCGCGCGGCAGATGTCCTCGTAGGACGAATTCGTGCAGCTGCCGATCAGGGCCGCGGTCAGCGCGGCGGGGTAGCCCTCGCGCGCCACGTCCTCGGCCATCCGGCCCACCGGCCGCGCGATGTCCGGCGAGTGCGGCCCCACCAGATGCGGCTCCAGGGTCGAGAGGTCGATCTCCACGATACGGTCGTAGTAGTCGGCCGGCGCGGCGGCGACCTCGGGGTCGGCCGTCAGCAGGTCGACGTTGGCGTCGGCCAGATCGGCCAGGTCGGCCCGCCGGGTGGCCCGCAGGTAGGCGGCCATGCGCTCGTCGTAGGGGAAGATGCTGGTCGTGGCGCCCAGCTCGGCGCCCATGTTCGTGATCGTCGCCTTGCCGGTGCAGCTCAGCGCCGCGCAGCCCGGCCCGAAGTACTCGACGACGGCGTTGGTGCCGCCCTTGACGGTCAGGATCCCGCAGAGCTTCAGGATGACGTCCTTCGGCGCGGTCCACCCGCTGGGCGCGCCGGTCAGCTTGACGCCGATCAGCTTCGGTTGCTTGACCTCCCAGGGCATGCCCACCATCACGTCCACGGCGTCGGCCCCGCCCACGCCGCAGGCCACCATGCCCAGCCCGCCGCCGTTGGGCGTGTGGCTGTCGGTGCCGATGATCAGGCCGCCGGGGAAGGCGTAGTTCTCGAGCACGATCTGGTGGATGATGCCCGACCCGGGCTTCCAGAAGCCCATGCCGTAGCGCGAGGCCGCCGAGCTCAGGAAGTCGTAGACCTCGCGGTTCACGTCCAGGGCGTGGGCCCGGTCGAAGGCCACGCCCTTGTGGGCCAGCAGCAGGTGGTCGCAGTGGACGGTCGTGGGCACGGCCGTGGTGTCGCGCCCGGCCTGCATGAACTGCAGGATGGCCATCTGGGCGGTGGCGTCCTGCATCGCGACGCGGTCGGGGCGCAGGGCCAGGGTGGCCTCGCCGCGGGCCAGCTTCTGCCCGGCGGGATCGTCCAGATGCCCGAAGAGCACCTTCTCGGCCAGGGTCAGGGGGCGGCCCAGGCGCTCGCGCACCACGGCCAGCCGCTCGCGGGAGCGATCGTAGGCGCCGCGCACCATCTCCGGAGTGGTCTCGATCACCATCTCGTCGGTCCTCTCTCGCGCCGCGCGCGGACCCGCAATGATGCGGCCGGGGTTGACCCACAGGGGGCCGCGACGCATGATTCAGGGATACCAAAGGGCTCGATCAAGAAGTCGGTTGTCCTATAATACGCGAAATCGTAGAGAAGTCGAAGGAGAGGCTGCACCTTGGCGAAAAAACTGCCCATCCGCGACGAGGGCGTCCTGAAGCTGGCCGCCGAGCGTTGCCGCGAGCGCAACATCATCATCCCCACCCTGGCCGAGATGATGGACCCCGCACTGGTCCCGGCGAAGATCCGGGAGCGCCTGAACTCGGTGGGGCTGTGGGACATCGATCCCCTGAACCTCTACCGGATCACCTGGAAGAACGACCCCGGGACGGGGCTCTACAACGAGGGCAACTGGCTGGAGTTCCCGCCCGAGCTGACGGGCGTGAACGCGCGCATCGTCGGCCTGGTCGGCAAGTGGTTCCCCACCGGCGCGCACAAGGTGGGCGCGGCCTTCGGTTGCCTGGTGCCCCCGCTGACGACCGGCGGCTTCGACCCCACCACCCAGAAGGCCGTCTGGCCCAGCACCGGCAACTACTGCCGCGGCGGCGCCTTCGACTCGCGCCTGCTGGCCTGCGACAGCGTGGCGATCCTGCCCGAGGAGATGAGCCGGGAGCGCTTCGAGTGGCTGAAGGGCGTGGCCACCGAGGTCATCGCCACCCCGGGCTGCGAATCGAACGTCAAGGAGATCTACGACAAGTGCTGGGAGATCCGGCGCACCCGGCCCGAATGCGTGATCTTCAACCAGTTCGACGAGTTCGGCAACGCGCAGTGGCACTACCACATGACCGGCGGCATCATCCGCGAGATCTACGAGCGCATCGCCGGTCCCGACGACCGGCTGGCCGCCTACGTCTCGGCCACCGGCTCGGCCGGCACCATCGCCGCCGGCGACTACCTGCGCACGATGCACCCCCACCTGATCGTGACGGCCAGCGAGGCCCTGCAATGCCCCACGCTGTTGCGCAGCGGCTTCGGCGGCCACCGCATCGAGGGCATCGGCGACAAGCACGTGCCCTGGATCCACAACGTCCGCAACACCGACTTCGTGGCGGCCGTGGACGACGCCCAGTGCATGGACCTGCTGCGGCTCTTCAACGAGGAGGCCGGGCATCGGGCCCTGATCGACGCCGGCGTCGGCGAGGAGCTGGTGGGACAGCTGGACCTGCTGGGGATCTCGAGCATCGGCAACCTGGTCGCCGCGATCAAGACGGCCAAGTACTACGAACTGGGCGGCCGCGACGTCGTCTTCACCTGCCTGACCGACTCCACCGAGCTCTACGGATCGCGCCTGCGCGAGCTGCACGACGGGCGCGGCGCCTACCTGCCGACCCACGCGGCCGCCGACCATGCGCGCTGGCTGCTGGGCACCGAGCCGGACTACGTGCGCGAGCTGGGCTACCAGGACCGGAAGCAGCTGCACAACCTGAAGTACTTCACCTGGGTCGAGCAGCAGCAGAAGGACGTCGAGGACCTGCGGCGCCTGTGGGATCCTGATTTCTGGCCGGAGATGTTCGCCGAGGCCCTGCTCTGGGACGAGCGGATCCGGGAGTTCAACGACCTGGTCGGCCTGCTCTAGACCGCCCCTTGTCGCTGCGGCCGCGGCGCACGGCCTCGATCTGGGCCCGCGTCAGCGGCCGCAGCTGTCCCTCCGGCAGATCGTCCAGGGCGACGGGACCGATGCGCAGCCGGTGCACGCTGAGCACCCTGTGCCGCAGCGCCGTGAAGAGGTTCCGGATCTGGCGCACCTTCCCCTCGACCAGGACCAGACGCAGCGTCACGGTGCCGCGTTCGGGGTTGGGCTTTTCGACGGCGACGAACTCGGGCTTCATGAAGCCGACCTTGGCGATCTGCATGCCCGAGGCGATGACGTCGACCTCCAGGGGCGTGACCGGCGCCGAGACCTCGATCAGGTATTCCTTCTCGAAGCCGCTGCCGCCGGCGGCGCTGGCGTTCCAGGGACTGTCGTTCGAGACCAGCATCAGCCCCGAGGTGTTCACGTCCAGCCGTCCGGCGGGGCGCAGGCCGGGGATGTCCTCGGGAAAGAACTCGACGGCCTGCCGGGAGCGCCGCGAGAAGCCGGGCCCCGTGGCCACGCCGACGGGCTTGTGGAAGGCGAAATAGTGGCGGATGGCCTCGACCATCGGCTGCCCGTCGATCAGGATCTCGGACTCCGGCGTCACCGACATCGACGGGTCGTGGGCCCGCCGGCCGTCGACGGTCACCTGTCCCGCGCGCACCATCTCCTCGGCCTTGCGCCGAGTCGCGTAGCCGGCCTTGGCGATCGAGCGCGCCAGGCCCTGCGAATCCGGCGGGTAGGGCCGCCGGAGATCGGACCCGCGGTCGTCATTCTCCCTGCTGTCGTCGCGATCGCTCATGGTCATTCCCTCTCGGCGGAGATCAAGGCAACAGGTCCGTCCACCAGGCCAGGACGACGACGTAGACGATCAGCAGCATCGCGCCCGCGAACCGTCCCACCCTCGCCTTCCCCATCATCAGGACTCCCATCAGGACCGTCACGCCCAGCAGCCCGGGCAGGTGGCGGGCGAAGAGTCCCGAGGTGTCGGCCACCGGGGCCAGCAGGGCCGCGGGACCGGCGACGGCCAGCAGGTTGAAGAGATTCGAGCCGATCACGTTGCCCACGGCGATGCCGCCCTCGCCCTTGGCGGCGGCGACGACCGTGGTGGCCAGTTCGGGCAGGCTGGTGCCCACCGCGACCAGCGAGACTCCGATCACCAGCTCCGAGACGCCCAGCCGCAGCGCGATGTCGGTGGCCGACTCCACGATCAGGTGGGCGCCGCCGACCAGCCCGGCCGTCCCGCCCAGCATCATCAGCGAACTGATCAGCCGGCCCCGTCCCGAGCCCGGCACCGAAGGCACCGCCTCGCGCGGGCGGCGCACCGTGATCCAGGTGAAGGCGACGAAGAGCGCCAGCATCACCGCTCCATCCAGGCGCCCGAGTCCGCCGAACCAGCAGAAGACGCAGAAGAGCAGCGTCGCCCCGAGCAGCAGGGGCATCTCGAAACGCAGCAGCCGCCGGTCCACGGCCGGAGGCAGGATCAGGGCGGCCAGACCCAGGATCAGGCCGATGTTCGCCAGGTTCGAGCCGATGACGTTGCCCAGCATCATGTCGGCGCTGCCGCGCAGCGCCGCCACCAGCGAGACGATCAGCTCGGGCGCCGACGTGCCCCAGGCCACGACGGTCAGGCCCACGACCACCGCCGGCACGCCCAGCAGCCGCGCCAGGCGGCCGCCCCCCTCGACCAGGGCCCAGGCGCCGCCGAGCAGCAGGCCGACCCCCAGCGCGAAGAACAGCAGCGAGATGATCATCGGGCCGTCCATGTCCCTCCGGCCGGATCAGGTGAGAGCGATCGCCCGCACGGGCGACGCCTCGGCGCCGGCGATTTTCAGCGGCAGGGCCTGGAACTCGAAGAGGCCGACGGGCAGGGAGCCCAGGTTGGCCAGGTTCTCGACGTTGATCATGCCGGCGGCCGCGAAGAGGTCGTGCGCGAAGCGGCCGTCGCGCGGATCCAGGCTCGGCGTGTCCAGCCCGACCCCCTTCAGGCCCGCCGTCGCCAGCAGCTCGGCCGTCCCGGGCGCCAGATAGGGCCAGTCGGCATAGTACTGCGGGGTGCCCCAGTGGCGCTCCCAGCCCGTGCGCAGGATCAGGAAATCCAGGGGCCCGAGATCGACGCCGGCCAGGATCTCGGCCGGGATCGCACCCTGCGGCGCGTCGAGCACCGAGGCCGCGCCCATGCAGGCGCTCGGCGGCAGGGCGTCCAGGCCCGGCTCCCCGTCCCGGAAGTGCAGCGGAGTGTCGATGTGGGTCCCCACGTGGCAGCCCATGTCCAGGCGCGAGGACTGGTGGCCGTCTTCGGCGTGGCTCAGCACGGGGATGATGCGGACCTCGTCGTCGCCGGGATAGCGGTCCATGCCGGTGCTCAGGACGTGGCTCAGGTCGATGACGGGCACGGTGGCTCCTCTCTCCCGCAGGCCGCCGCCGTGGCGCCCGCCGGCAGGATAATGTGCCACAATGAAGGCCGGAAGACCAGTTCCATCAACGGCCGCCGGAAGCTTCGCTGATCACGGAGACCTCGCGGCGCAGGCCCGCGACCTCGAATTCCGAGGCGAAGAGCAGGCGCTCGGCGGCGTCCAGGCTCTCGGTGACCAGGGTCGCGCTGCCCGAGACGGCGGACACCGCCAGGAAGGCCCGCTGCGTCAGCTCGGCCGGACCGACCTGGGCCACGGCCAGCTCGCGGTTGCGCAGGCGCTGCTTCAGGGCCTGCAGCGCCCGCCGCATATCCTTCAGGCTCGCGGCCTGCGGCAGCGCCAGGTCGGCCAGCAGGGTGCCGGTATGCACCCGGACATCGTCCATCGTCATCCTCCCCCGTGTCGGAACCAGTTCAACCCCTGCGGGGCGCGGGCTCAAGCCCAATCCGTCCCCGGACACGACGAGGCGGGGAGCCGCCTCCCCGCCTCGCCTCGGTCATCGCGGTCCGTCCCGGAGGATCAGCGCGCCAGGACCATCTTGTGGGTGGCGATCTGGCCGCCGGAACGCAGGCGCACCAGGTAGGCGCCGGAAGCCAGCGGGCGGCCGGCCCCGTCCCGCCCGTCCCACTCGACCGTCTGCGGGCCCGCGGTCAGCGTGCGGTCCAGCAGGCGGCGCACGACGCGTCCCTGCAGGTCGAGCACGTCGACCCGGGCGGCGCCGTCGCGCTCCAGCGTGAAGCTGATGCGGGTGCGCGGGTTGAAGGGATTCGGGGCGTTGCCGCGCACGGCGAAGGCCGCCGGGGCGTCGCCGACGCCGGTGCCGGGGTCGGTCACGGTCATGCCGGCGGGCACGGTCACGGGGCCGCCGGTCCCGTCGTTGTCGATATAGAGCCAGGCCGTGAAGCCGCCCGGCGTCAGTCCGGTCGCGTCGAAGGTCACCGTGACCGGGGTCGACGAGCCCTCGGGCACCGCGCCCGCGGCGGGAGCGGCGCTGAGCCAGGCCACCGGCCCGTAGATGACGAAATTCGCGTCGGAGGCGTCCTGCACGCCGCCGTCCAGGCTGCCGACGCGCAGCCGGCAGAGGCCGGACGAGGCGCCGGAGACGGTCCAATCCAGGCTGCCGTCGTTGGGCGTGTCCGCGGCCAGGACCTCCCAGGTGGACCCGGCGTCGCGGCTGAGCTCCACCTTGACCGAGGTCATCTGCGTGGCCGTCCAGGTCAGGGCGACGAGATCGCCCGCGGCCAGCAGTTCGCCGCCGTTGGGGGTGGTAACCTCGACCGTGGGGCTGCTCATGGGCAGGGCCAGGGACGAGCTGTAGGAGTGGGGCGTCGAGCCGTAGAGATCGCCGTCGATCGTGTAGGTCAGCAGGATGGTGCTGCTGAGGCCGGCGGCGAAGCTCAGGTTGGCCGTGGCCACGGCCTGCTGGCCGCCGCCGGTGATCACGCCGTAGTAGTTGGGATCGCCGGTGTCGCCGTGCCAGTGCACGAGGACCCCGTCGCCGGTGGCGCCGTCGGTGATCAGGTCGCCGTACTGGCCGCCCACGAAGTTTCCGGTGGAATTCACCGTCACCCCGGCCGGGAAGTCGATCGTGACGTCGGTCAGCCACTCGTCGTCGGGGCTGTTGTTGGTCACGACCAGATCCACGTCCATCGTCACGCCCGGCGTGTACTCGGTGATGCTCGCGGTCACCGTCGAGCCCAGCACGCTGCGCGGCGCGACGATCGGATCGATGTCCATGGGGATGATCTCGAAGCTCAGGCTGGAGCCGGCCACGCCCACGTTCTCGATCGTCAGCGGGGCCGTGTCGCTGCCGTCGGCGACGACCGTGGCCGCCAGCGCGGTCGGGGCCGCCTGCAGCAGGGGCGCCGGCACGTAGGGAACGTCGTCCACGGTCAACGACCAGGCCGCGTTGCCGACGACGATCGCGGAGTTGGCGACGATGAAGCCCACCGAGGCCACGTCCTCCAGCGGCACAGACAGCGCGACGTCGGCGTCGTTGTTCCCGTCCAGGGCGATGGTCTCGAGCAGGGCCGTGCCGTCGTCGCGCTCGATGACGGCGACCAGGCCCATCGTGGCCGCATCGTCCCCGTCGAAGAGCACCGTCACCGAGCCGACGCTGCCGCTGAAGCCCGTGCAGCGCACGAAGTTCGTGGCCAGCTTGGCCAGCGTGCCGGTGCGCACGGCGGGGTAGCTGCTGACCGAGCTCGTCAGCGGACCCAGCGGGTAGCCGGGCGCCTCGCCGTAGCCGATGCCGGGCAGGGCCCGCGAGTTGGTCGCGTAGTTCCAGCCGCCGAAGACGGCGTAGCCGTCGGCGATCGAGGAGCCGTTGTCCTGCAGGATGGTGTCGTAGGAGACGAGCACGTTCTCGCCGGTGTGGGTCTGGCGGTAGGTCCAGAAGTCGACAATGATCTGGTTGCCCCAGGTCTCGCTCATCCAGTGCTGCCAGATGCAGTCCTCGTAGGAGCCGGTGCCGCCCGAGTCGAGCGAGGTCGACGGGGCGCTGATCGGGCTGCCCGAGACGATGTAGTTGTAGTAGTCGTTGACCTGGTCGTAGGCGATGTCCTCCATCCAGGTGGCGTCGACCTCGACCCAGCCGCCCTCCGACCAGTTCGAATGGACGATCTGGCTGGCGTGCTTGAACTCGTGGGCGCAGGTCACCTTGGCGGCGCCCCAGACGTTGCCCTCGGGGTCGTCGTTCGCGGGGAAGCCCTGAAAGTCGTTGTGCAGCACGATGCGCGTCGACGTGCCCGAGACGACCGTGGTGTAGCCGTAGGCCTGCATGCTCTCGAAGGAGACCGCGTAGTAGGGGCTGGTCGGGGGCGCGGCGAAGCCCAGGGTGTCGATCTCGAAGCTCCAGGAGTGGTCCATGTACTCGGCGCAGCGGTCCACGAAGTCGGGCACGCCGTTGGCCGGGTCGACGTCGGTCGTCGGCACGGCGTTCGTCCCGGACGTGAGGTAGGTGAACTGGAAGTGCCCGCCGGGGCTGACGTAGGTGGCCTTGGCGTCCGCGGGGGCGGTCTCCTCGGCCAGGTAGACGTCGATCTGCCGGGCGACCCCGGCGTTGACGGTCGCGCGCCGCTCCTCGAACTCCCGGATCAGGGGCGTGACGCACTTGACCGGGGCGAAGCCGTCGGCGCGGTAGTCCGCCGGCAGCATCTCGGGCTCGAAGACGTAGTAGAACTTGTAGAGCAGGGCCAGGTCGGGATCCAGGTCCCCCGCCTCGACGGTGGCGTCGATGGCGGCCAGCGCCGGTACGGATGCGGTCACGGAGGCGGCCTGGACGGAGGCGGCCCCCAGGAAGAGGGCCAGGGCGCCGAACGCGGCCGTGATGGCGATGCGACGAGTCATGGAGCGGGCCTCCTGCGATGCATCGAACAATGGGCCGGCCCCCGGCGGGGAACGCGGCCCGGTGATGGACGGGCTCGGACAGCGATCGTGGGCCGGAGAGACGGCCCCACGGATCGACAATAAGAATGGATAAATTCTAATCGAAATCGGCCTCCCGTGTATCACGGCGCGGGGACAATTCCGCCTCCGGAACGGATTCCGGCCCCGTATTTGCTACTTTTTCCGCGATTTAGGCCCTCGGCCCGGCGGATCCCCCCGGAGCCGCCGGCGGCTTTCGCTCCGCTCCGGGCCGGTCCCGGGGCGCCCCTTCGTCCGGGATGATTGACATGTGGCGGCGAACGGGTACCATCCCTGCCATGCAACACGCATACCCCGGCCCCCGGGCGACGGGCGGCCATCCCGCATCCCGCCGGACCTTCGCGACGCCCCTGCTGCTGGCGGCGGTCTTTCTCGTCGTGCTGGGCGGTTGCCGGCCCGTGCCCCACTCCAACGGCAGCGTCCCCGGCGATAGCCACGCCTGCCCCGAGGTGTCCACGCCGCGTGTCGAGCGCGATCTCGACGCCATCCGGGCCGAGGGCGTCCTGAGGATGATCACCCGCCCTGGCCCGACGAGCTTCCTGGTCTACGACGGCGACCTGGCCGGCTTCGAATACGAGCTGGTCGCGGCCTTCGCCCGCGCCCAGGGCCTGCGCCTGGAGGTCGTGCTGCCCCGTCCCGGCGAGGATCCGATCAGCCTGCTGAACCAGGGCGCCGGCGACCTGGTGGCCGCCGGCCTGACGGCCTCTCCCCTGCTCGAGCGCTGCGGCAGCGTGACCCAGCCCTACGGCTACACGCGGCAACGGCTGATCCTGCCCGCGGGCGACGACCGTCCCGACACGGTGACCGCCCTGGCGGGGATGTCCGTCCACGTCCCCGCCCACAGCCAGGTCCTGCAGACCCTGCGCGACATCCAGAACCGCCTGCACCTGCGCTTCAGCATCGTCAAGGCGGCCGGCGACCCCAGCCAGGACGACCTGATCGCGGCCGTGGCCGCCGGGCGGATCCCGGCGACGGTGGCCAACGAGAACGTGGCCTTGGCCGCGATGGCCAACCTGCCCGGCGCGCGCCTGGGCGCCGCGCTGACCGGGGTGAGGCCGAACGTCTGGCTGCTGCGCGCGAACAGCCCGCGGCTGCGCGAATCCGTCGACCGCTTCCTGGCCAGGCAGTACCGCATGCTGGCCACGGCGCCGCGACGCAGCCGCATCTACGGCATCCTCGAGAAGCGCTACTTCATCGATCCGGAGGAGATGGCCCGCTACCGGCGGCCGGAATCGCGCCCCGACCGCAGCGGCGTCATCTCGCCCTGGGACGGGATCGTGCGCGAGGCCTGCGTCGGCACCGGGCTGGACTGGGTCCTGGTGACGGCCCTGATGTACGAGGAATCGCGCTTCCTCCCGACCGCCCGCAGCAACGCCGGCGCCGTCGGCCTGATGCAGATGATGCCCCGCTTCTCGCCGCTGGACTCGGCCCAGGTTTTCGACCCCACCGAGAACATCCGCGCCGGGGTGCGCCGCCTCCACGAGATCTACCGCGGCTACGCCTACCTCGACTCCCTGGACCGTCTGGCCTTCACGACGGCCACCTACCACAGCGGCTACGGGCACATGAACGACGCCCGCCGTCTGACGATGGACGCGGGCCTGGATCCGAACCGCTGGCGGGACAACGTGGAGGTCGGCCTGCAGCGCAAGCGGGAGCGCCGGCACTATCCCGACACCCGCTACGGCTTCTACCGGGGAAACGAGACGGTGGACTACGTGCGGGACATCTTCTACCGGCACCGCCTGTACCGGCATATGCTGGACCGCTGGATCCCCCCCGACGGCCGGCGGCCGGCGTGGGCCGAGAGTCCCTAGTCCGCGCCTTCGGCGAGTTCCTCCAGCAGTTCGTGCGCCCGCCGCAGGTGCGGGATGACGATCGACCCGCCCACGACCAGGCCCACGTCGAAGGCCTCCATCAGCTCGGCCTCCCCGACCCCCAGCTCGACGCAGCGGAGCAGGTGGTAGCTGACGCAGTCGTCGCAGCGCAGCACCAGCGAGGCGACCAGGCCCAGCAGCTCCTTCGTGCGCGCGTCCAGGGCGCCGTCCTCGTAGCAGTGCGTGTCCAGGTTGAAGAAGCGCTTCGTGGTCCGCGTGCCCTTCTCGTGGATGCGCGCGTTCATGCGCTCGCGATACTCGCGGAAACGTTCCAGGCGATCGGTCATGGGTTCATCTCCTCCGGGGCGGACGACGGATCGGTCCGGTCGATGCGGCTTTCCAGCCAGCGCCACAGCTGCCGCGACGAGAGGCTGGCCATCAGGAAGAAGGCGGCCGCCAGCAGGAAGACCTGGCGGTATCCGAAGAGACTGAGCACGGCGTACCCCACCAGCGGGCCCACCAGCCCGCGCAGCCCGACCATGGCCACGTGGACTCCCTGGTAGTGGCCGCCGCGGCCCCGGGGCGCGAAGGCGATGGAGCCCACGTTCCAGGTCAGGTTCACTCCCGCCATGCCCATCGAGTAGAGGCCGAAGGCGGCGTAGGCGAAGACCACCGGCGACACCGCGGGCATCAATCCGGCCAGGGCCAGGGTCAGGGGCTGCAGGGCCATCAGCGCGTAGGCGACCAGGCAGACCCGCACCGGGTGGTAGCGGTCCATCGACCGGCCGACCAGCGGACCGAGCAGGGCCACCCCCAGCGAGGCGATCAGCACCCGCGCCGACGAGATCTGCGTGTAGGCCAGGTGCAGCTCCTCGATGAAGAAGAGGGGGATCACCGGACTGAGCATCATGAAGGCCAGGCCGTAGATCATGAAATTGATCTCGAACCAGAGGAAGGGACGGTCGGCGCGGAAGGTGGCCACGGCCTCGCGGAAGGGGGCGCCCAGCGAGCGCAGCAGGCGCGTCGCCCCGAAGCGTCCCAGGGGCAGGCCGGGCACGGGCAAGGGACGCACCGCCGGCACGCGGGCGGCCGGAGGCACCAGCTCGTCGGGCAGGTCCTCGGGCCGGGGCAGGCGGGCCAGCGCCAGGGGGTAGAGCAGGCCGAGCGCCCCGATCACGGGGTAGACGATGCGGAAGGCGCCGGGGTCGCGGTCCAGGATCATCCCGACCACGATGCTGACCCCCGCCGCGACCAGGTTCTGGATCATGGTCCCGTAGCCGAAGAATCGGCCCTGCAGGGCGTTGCGGAAGTTGGCCTGGAAGATGCCGTTCTGCGCCGGATAGATCAGCGCCGCGAAGACGTAGACGACCACCAGCACCAGCACGAAGGCGCCCGAGGTGTGGACCAGCGGCATCAGCAGCAGCACGCCGCGCCCGGCCAGGCCGCCCCAGACCAGCACCCGGCGCCGGTCGACGTGGCACATCAGGTGCCCCCACCACAGCGCCAGCACCATGCCCGAGGTCTCGAGGGTGACGGCCAGCGTCACCAGCCAGCGCGGGGCGTCCAGGCTCTTGGCCAGCACGAAGGGGAACAGCAGGTAGCCCGCCCACCACACGCCCTGGAAGACCATGCCCGCCAGGAAGCGATGCAGGGTGGTGCGCTCGAGCCAGGAGGTGTCGGGGTGGCCGTAGAAACGGATGCGCCAGGCGCCGGCCGTCGTTGCGTTCATGGCGGAAGAATCGCCCGATCCGGCCCGGCGGGCCAGAAAAACATGGCCCCGGCGACGGCCCCGATCCTAGAGTCGGACATCCCCCACCGGAGGTCCGCGATGATCCTTCACGAGCACCCCGCTTCACCCGCCCGGCTCCTGCTGTTCCTGCTGCCCCTGCTGGCGGCGGCCGGCTGCGGCGATTCGATCCCCGATCCCACCCTCGAGACTCCTCCGCCCGCGACCTGGGCCGGCGGCGCCGCGCCGACGGGACCGCTGGCGGTCACGCACGGCGGCGTGGGTTCGCCGCCCGACTGGTCGCCCGGCTGCCGGACCGCCGCCGAGGCGGCCGGGGCCGTCCTGGCCGACGGCGGCGCCGCCGTGGACCCCGCCGCGCGCGGGGTGATGGTCCTGG
>CAZLHO010000043.1:0-19334 GCA_964559455.1 uncultured Fibrobacteraceae bacterium
GGCGGCGCGATCACCGCCGACAGCGACCCGGAGGCGGAGCTGCGCGAAGCCGAGGACAAGGCCGCGGCCCTGCTGGCCGCCGTGGCCCGGGCCGACGCGACGGCCTGATCCCCCTCAGGACAGTTCGGCGTGACGGAAGCAGTCGACGACGTGGTCGTTGACCATGCCGACGGCCTGCATGAAGGCGTAGCAGATGGTCGGGCCCACGAAGCGGAAGCCGCGCCGCTTGAGATCGCGGCTCAGCGTCCGGGACAGAGGCGTCTCGGCGGGAAGGTCGGCCAGGCTCCGCCGGCGGTTCTGCAGCGGCCGGCCGTCGACGAAATCCCAGAGGTAGTCCGCGAAGGAGCCGCGCTCGGCCTGCACGTCCAGGAAGGCGCGGGCGTTGCCGATCGCCGCCGCCACCTTCAGCCGGTTGCGCACGATGCCGGGATCGCGCAGCAGCGCCTCGCGGCGGGCGTCGTCGAAGCGGGCCACCAGCTCCGGATCGAAGCCCGCGAAGAGGCGGCGGTAGTTCGGGCGCTTGCGCAGGATCGTCAGCCAGCTCAGGCCGGCCTGGGCGCCCTCGAGGATCAGGAACTCGAAGAGGGCGCGGTCGTCGCGCAGGGGAACGCCCCACTCCTCGTCGTGATAGCGGATGTAGAGCGGGTCGTCGCCCGCCCACGCGCAGCGGGTGCGCGGCATGGCCACCTCCGGATGCGGGATGAGGCAGGGAAGGCGCCGGCGCCTCCTTCTGATCCATTCTAGCGCCGCCCGCCCCCTCGGTCAGCCCCTTTCCGCCAGATCCGGGTTGCCGCCCCGGGCGGACCGGCTATGATGAATGCGGACGCGATCCTCTTCCGTCACGAAAGGAAACGCCGTGCGCGGCCGAACCACGACCCCCCGGGCCCCGGCCCTCGCGCTCCTGGCCGCGACGCTGGCCTTCGTCTGCTGCGGCTGCGGCGACGGCGACCGGGAGCGGGACGACGGCCCGGCGGTGCGCGTCGTGGCCACCACGGGCATGGTGGCCGAACTGGCGCGGATGATCGGCGGCGATCGCGTCTCGGTGACCGGGCTGATGGGCCCGGGGGTCGACCCCCACCTCTACAAGGCCAGCGAGGGCGACGTGCGCCGCCTGCAGGAGGCCGACCTGGTGCTCTACAACGGCCTGCACCTGGAGGCCCGCATGGGCGAGGTCCTGGAGAAGATGGACCGCTGGGTGCCCACGGTCGCGGTGGCCGCCTGCCTGCCGGCCGACACCCTGCTCGCGCCGGCCGAGTTCCGGGGCTCGCCCGACCCCCACGTCTGGTTCGACGTCGGCCTGTGGGCCGCCTCGACGCCCTGCGTCGAAAACGCGCTGGCCGAGGCCGACCCCGCGGGCGCCGCGGTCTACGCCGCCAACGCCGAGCGCTGCCGCGAGACGCTGGCCGCCCTCGACGCCTACGTCCGCGAGCGCGCGGCCGCCATCCCCGCCGAGAGCCGCGTGCTGGTCACCGCCCACGACGCCTTCAACTACTTCGGGCGCGCCTACGGCTTCGAGGTGCTCGGCCTGCAGGGCATCAGCACGGCCGCCGAGGCCGGCACCGCCGACGTCGCCGCCCTGGCCGCGACCATCGCCCGCCGCCGCATCCCGGCGATCTTCGTCGAATCTTCGGTGTCGCCGCGGGCCATCGAGGCCGTGCAGGCCGCCGTGCGCGCCCGCGGCTTCGCGGTGGGCATCGGCGGCCGGATCTACTCGGACGCCCTGGGCACGGCCGGCACGCCGGCCGGCGACTACGTCGGCATGGTCCGGCACAACATCGACACGATAGCGGCCGCCCTGGCTCCCGAAGCCGAGGCCGCCGCGGGGAGCTGATCGCCATGGCCGAAAACTCCTCCCGGAACGTCGCGGGCGACATCCACTCCGGCGCCGGTCTGGCCGTCGAAGTGGCCGACCTCACCGTGGCCTACCGCGACCGGCCGGTGCTCTGGGACATCGACCTGCAGGTGCCCCCCGGCGTGCTGATGGCCGTCGTCGGCCCCAACGGGGCCGGCAAGACCACGCTGATCAAGGCCATCCTGGGGCTGGTGCCCGCCGCCGCGGGCAGGGTGACGATCCACGGCGGCTCCTACGCCAGGCAGAGGCGCCTGGTCGGCTACGTGCCCCAGCGGGGCAGCGTGGACTGGGACTTCCCGACCACCGCCCTGGACGTCGTCACGATGGGCACCTACCGCACCCTGGGCTGGGTGCGCCGCCCGGGGCGCCGCGAACGCGAGCGGGCCATGGCGGCGCTGGCCAAGGTCGAGATGCAGGATTTCGCCGGCCGCCAGATCAGCCAGCTCTCGGGCGGCCAGCAGCAGCGTGTCTTCCTGGCCCGCGCCCTGGTGCAGGAGGCGCAGGTCTACTTCATGGACGAGCCCTTCCAGGGCGTCGACGCCCGCACCGAGAAGGCGATCGTCGGCCTGCTCAAGGACCTGCGCGCCGAGGGCCGCACGGTGATCGTCGTTCACCACGACCTGCAGACGGTGCCCGACTACTTCGACTGGGTCACGCTGCTGAACGTGCGCTGCATCGCCTGCGGGCCCGTGCCCGAGGTCTTCACCGAGGAGAAGCTGCGCGAAGCCTACGGCGGCCGGGTCTCGTTCCTGGACCGCAAGGCGCCGCCGCCCGGCGAGGGCGGGCGGCGCGAGCCCGGCGACCACACCTCCATCGGACGCATCCGGCCGTGAGGAGACGGCGGCCATGGACCTGTTGAGCGCGCTGCTCACCGACTACACCCTGCGCATCGTCGCGCTGGGGGCCGCCGCCCTGGGCGCCGCCGCCGGCGCGCTGGGCGCCTTCGCCATGCTGCGGCGGCAGAGCCTGCTGGGCGACGCCATCTCGCACGCCGCCCTGCCCGGCATCGTCCTGGCCTTCATGCTGACCGGCAGCAAGGCCCCGCTGGTCCTGGTGCTGGGCGCCGCCGTCGCCGGCTGGGCCGGCACCCTCTGCGTGATGGGCATCGTCCGCACGTCCCGCATCAAGACCGACAGCGCCCTGGGCCTGGTGCTCTCGGTCTTCTTCGGGCTGGGCATGGTCCTGCTCACCATCGTCCAGCGCAGCCCCGACGCCTCCCAGGCGGGGCTGGACCGCTTCCTCTTCGGCCAGGCCGCCGCCCTGATGACCCGCGACGTGGTCACGATCGCCGTTCTCGGCGGCGGGGCGATGCTGGCGCTGGCCCTGTTCTGGAAGGAATTCAAGCTCCTGGCCTTCGACCCCGCCTTCGCCGCCATCGACGGCCTGCCCGTGCGCGCGCTGGACACCCTGCTGACGGGCCTGATCGTGGTGGCCATCGTCATCGGCCTGCAGGCCGTCGGCGTCGTGCTGATGAGCGCGATGCTGGTGGCCCCCCCCGCCGCCGCCAGGCAGTGGACCGACCGCCTGGGCGCTATGGTGGCCCTGGCCGCGCTCTTCGGGGCCGCGGCCGGCGTGGCCGGCGCGGTGATCAGCAGCGCGGTCGCCCGCATCCCCACCGGACCGGCGATCGTGCTCTGCGCCGTCGCCCTGGTCGTCGTCTCGCTGCTGGCGGCCCCGAACCGGGGACTGGTCTGGCAGGAGATCCGCCGCCGGCGCAGCCGGCGCACCCTGCGCACCTCGGCGGTGCTCTGCGATCTCTACGCCCTGGCCCGCCAGCACGCCGACCCCCTGGACGCCGCGCACGGCGCGTCGGTGCTGCGGATCATGGGCGCCGGAGGAGTCGGCGGCAGCCTGGCCGAGCTGCAGCGGCGCGGCTGGGCCGAGCCCGCCGGCGGCGGCCGCTGGCGCCTGACCGAGGCCGGTCTCGCCGCCGCCCGTGAACACGAGGGGGAGGAACTGCCGTGCTGAGCCCCCAGTTCGAGATCCAGATCATCGCCGCCCTGGCCGCCGTCGCCTGCGCCCTCTGCGGCGTCTTCCTGGTGCTGCGGCGCATGGCCATGCTCTCGGATGCGATCAGCCACTCCATCCTGCTGGGCATCGTGCTGGCCTTCTTCGTCACCCGCGACCTGACCTCCCCCCTGCTCGTGGTCGCCGCGGCGCTGACCGGCGTGGCCACCGTCGCCCTGGTCGAGCTGCTTCACCGCACCGGGCGCGTGCGCGAGGACGCGGCCATCGGCCTGGTCTTCCCCGCGCTCTTCAGCGCCGGCGTGATCCTGATCACGCGCTTCGCCGGCGACGTCCACCTGGACACCGACGCCGTGCTGCTGGGCGAGCTGGCCTTCGCCCCCTTCGACCGGCTGGTCCTGGGCGGAGTCGACGTCGGGCCGCGCACGCTGTGGCTGATGGCCGGGGTGCTGGCGGGCGACGCGCTGCTGCTGGCCCTCTTCTTCAAGGAGCTGAAGCTGGCCACCTTCGACGCCGGCCTGGCCGCGTCGCTGGGCTTCGCGCCGGTGCTGGTGCACTACGGCCTGATGACCGCGGTGTCGGTGACCGCGGTCAGCGCCTTCGACGCCGTGGGGCTGATCCTGGTCGTCGCTTTGATGGTCGGTCCCCCGGCGACGGCCTACCTGCTGACCGACCGCCTGGGCCGCATGGTGGGCCTGAGCGCTCTCTTCGGGATCGCGGCGGCGGTGGGAGGATACTGGCTGGCGCACGCCCTGGACGCGTCGATCGCCGGGTCGATGGCGGTGGTCGTGGGGCTGCTCTTCGCGACGACCCTGGCGGCGGCGCCCGGTCGCGGCCTGTGGGCCCAGGCCATGCGGCGGCGGCGGCAGCGCGACGAGTTCGCCCTGGCCACCCTGGCGATCCACCTCGGCCAGCACGAATCCGGCCCCGAGGCCGCCGAGGAATGCCATCCCGACCGGCTGCACTACCACCTGCGCTGGGAGCGCGGGAGGACGGCCGAGGTCGTGGAGCTGGCGTTGCGCCGCGAACTGGCGACGCGCGACGACGACCGCCTGCGCCTGACCGCCGCCGGACGCGAGACCGCCCGCCAGGCCTTCGCCCGCGAGCGCGGCCTGCGCGCCTGACTCAGCTCAGCATCACGTTCTCGATCTCCTCGGGATTCTTCAGGATCGGATCGCCCAACACGCGCGCGCCGTCCTCGGTGATCAGCACGTCGTCCTCGATGCGCACGCCCCCGAAGCCGCGGTACGGCTCCAGCTTCCCGTAGTCGATGAATTCCGCGTGGCGCTTCTCGGCGGCCCAGCGGTCGATCAGCGGCTGGACGAAGTAGACCCCCGGTTCGACCGTGATCACGAAGCCCGGCTCCAGGCGGCGGGCCAGGCGCAGGAAGTTCAGGCCGAACTGCTCGCTGCGCTTCGCTCCCTCGTCGTAGCCGACGACGTCGCCCAGGTCCTCCATGTCGTGCACGTCCAGGCCGAGCATGTGCCCGATGCCGTGGGGGAAGAAGAGGGCGTGCGCGCCGGCGGCCACCGCCTCCTCGACGTCGCCCTTCATCAGGCCGAGATCCTTCATGCCGACGGCCACGGTGCGCGCCGCCGCCAGGTGGACCGCCAGGTTCGTGGCGTGCTCCGAGGCCTTGGCGATCGCCGCCTCCTGCGCCATGAGCACGACGTCGTAGATCTCGCGCTGCCGCTGCGAGAAGACGCCCGCCACGGGGAAGGTGCGCGTGATGTCGGAGGCGTAGCCCAGGGGCGACTCGGCGCCGCTGTCGATCAGCAGCAGGTCGCCCTTGGCCAGCGTGTTGTCGTAGGTCTCGTTGTGCAGGACCTCGCCGCGCACCGACACGATGGGCGGGAAGGACTGGGCCCGCCGCGAGAGCAGCGCCACCCCCTGCATCATCGCCACGACCTCCGCCTCGCCGCGACCCGGCTGGATCATGTTCAGGGCCGACAGGTACATCTGGCCGGTCACCTTCAGCGCGTTCTCGATCTGCAGCACTTCATCGTCGGTCTTGTGGTTGCGCAGGTCGGCCACGGCCTTGGCCAGCCCGGGCGACGCGGCGGCCGCCACCTCGCCGGGCGCCAGGCCCAGCAGGTCGGCCAGGAACTGCCGGTTGTCCGCCCGGTACGGCGGCAGGAAGTGCACGCGCACCCCCTCCTCGCGCGCGCGGGCCAGGATGTCGACGAGGTCGCTCATCGCCCGGGTCTCGCCCACCCCGGCGTCCGCCGCCACCTCGGCGAGCGTGGGGCCGGGCCCGCTCCAGACGACGTCGTCGGGATCGGGGGCGGGACCGCAGAGCAGCTCGAAGCCCTCGGGCAGCAGCAGGGCGGCCAGGCCGGCGCGGGCGGCGCCGACGAAGTAGAGGAAATGCGAGTCCTGCCGGAAGGGATAGATGTTGGCCGCGTAGTTGCGCGGGGCGTCGTTGTTGCCGAGCAGCAGGATGATGCCGTCGGGAACGGCGACGCGCAGGGCGCGGCGGCGGGCCTGGTAGAGAGCGGTGTCCATGACTTCCTCCCGGATATGGCGCCGGGCGACCCGGCGGAATCAGAGCCGATGCACGCGCAGGGCGTGGGCCTTGAAGAGGCAGAGGACCGGGGCGCCGGGGCGCAGGCCGAGGTCGCGGGCAGCCCGGGGCGTGACCTCGGCCACCAGCCTCGCGCCCACGTCCACCTGCACCATCACCGTCGCGCCCGCGGCGTCGACGGCGGTCACCCGGCCGGGCAACTGGTTCTGGATCGAGAAGCCGGCCAGCGCCTCCCCGGCCAGGGCCACGTCGCGGGGCGGCAGCACCGCCTGCACGCGCGCCCCCTCAGGATGGTCCATCAGCGGTCCCCTGACAACCGCGAAGCCCTCCGGTCCCGCCGTCTCCAGGGTCATGCAGGTCACGCCGTCGTCGGGCTCGTGGCCCGAGACCCGCGCCGTGAAGACGTTGACGAATTCCGACTCGCGCAGCAGCCGGCCCGCCGCGGGTTCGCGCATCACGATTTCCGGCGAGCCCCGGCCCAGCAGCCGGCCCCCGTCCAGCACGACCAGGCGGTCGGCCAGGCGCAGCACCTCCTCCAGGTCGTGGCTGACGAGGATCGTCGGCACGCCGATGCGCTCGACGACCCGGCGCAGCAGGGGCATGATGCGCTCGCGGCGCGGCCGGTCCAGCGAGGCCAGAGGCTCGTCCAGCAGCAGCAGCCGCGGCGCCCCCAGCAGGGCCCTGGCCAGGGCCACGCGCTGGCGCTCGCCGCCGGAGAGTCCCGCCACGGGACGGTCCATGAGTCCGCCGATCTCCAGCAGGTCCAGGACCTCTGCGGCGGGCGGGGCCTTCGCTCCCCGCGGCGCCAGCCGCGACGCGTAGCGCAGGTTCCCGGCCACGGTCAGGTGGGGAAAGAGCCGCCCGTCCTGGAAGACGAGTCCGATGCGGCGGCGATGCGGCGGGACCCAGATCCCCTGCTTCGTGTCGCAGAGCACGTCGCCGTCGAGAACGATCCGGCCCGCGTCGGGACGGGCCAGCCCCGCCACCAGGTGCAGCAGCGTGGACTTGCCGGCGCCCGAGGAACCGAAGAGGCCCGTCGCCCCGTCCTCGATCTCGGTGCGCATCTCCATGCGGAAGCGGTCGCGTTCGAGACGCAGGTCCAGCCACAGCATCTCAACCACCCCCCAGCCGTCGCCGCAGGCGTCGCGACAGGATCTCCGAGGCGGTCAGCGCCAGCAGCGAGACGGCGACCGAGATCAGCACCAGGCGCAGGGCCGGGGCGTCGCCGCCGGGAGTCTCGATCCACGAGAAGATGGCCAGCGGCAACGTACGCGTCTCGCCGGCCACGTTGCCGGCCAGAGTGATCGTGGCGCCGAACTCGCCCAGGCTGCGAGCGAAGGACAGCACCATGCCCGTGAGCACGCCGGGCAGCGACAGGGGCAGGGTCAGGGTCAGGAAGCGCCTCAGCGGCCCGGCGCCGAGCATGGTGGCCGCCTCTTCCAGACGCACGTCCACGAGTTCGATCGCCAGCCGCACCGAGCGCACCATCAAGGGGAACGAGACGGCCGCCGAGGCGATCACCGCCCCGGTCCACGCGAAGGCCACGCGCAGCCCGAGCACCTGCTCGAGCCAGCCGCCCAGCGGCCCCCGGGGCCCGAGCAGCAGGAGCAGCAGGTAGCCGGTGACCACCGGCGGCAGCACCAGCGGGACGTGCACCAGGCCGTCGACCAGCGGCTTGCCGGGAAAATCGCGCCGCGCCAGCAGCCAGCCGCAGCCGATGCCCGGCACGGCGATCAGCGCCACGCACCAGGCGGCCACCTTCATCGACAGGCCCAAGGCCTGCCATTCGGCGGGGGTCAGCAGCGGCGAAGCTCCGTTCACCTTCCCTCCCCTTCGAGAACCGTGAAGCCGTAGCTCCGGAAGATCGCCGCGGCGGCGGGCGAGCGGAGGAAGTCCAGAAAGGCGCGGGCCCCGGGACCGGCGTCGCCGAGGACGGCCGCGGGATAGCGGATGGGGTCGTGCGCACCCTCGGGCACCTCCCCGACGACAGCAACCGCCTTGGAGGCCGCGGCGTCGGTGGCGTAGACGATCCCCAGCTCCGCCGTCCCCGTCTCGACCAGGCGCAGCGCTGCGCGCACGTTCAGGGCGGTCGCCAGACGCCCCTCCAGCGGGGCGTACCAGCCGTAGGATTCCAGCGCCTGCCGGGCGTAGATCCCGGCCGGCACGTGCGTCGGGTCGCCCAGGGCCAGCAGGCCCGCGAAGGATCCGGCCAGGTCCCAGCCGGGATCGAAGCGGACGCGGATCCCGGCCTCGGGGGACGCGACGACGACCAGGCGGTTGGCCAGCAAATCGCAGCGATCGGCGGCGGCCACCCGGCCCCGGGATTCCAGCCAGTCCATCCATTTCTCGTTCGCCGAGAGGTAGACTTCGGCTTCGGCCCCCTGGTCGATCTGCCGGGCCAGCGCCGACGACGATGCGAAGTTGCAGCGCACCGGCGTATCGAATTCGGCCGTGAAGGCCGCGGCGATCTCGGTCATGACATCGGTTGTACTGGCGGCGGCGAAGACCGACAGGGTCTCGGAGTCGGATCCGCCGCAGCCGGCCGCGGCGCCCAGCGCGAAGACCAACGCCGGCAACCACCGGCGGGGATCCGCCCAGGACGTCGACAACCCGCCGGGCTGTCCTCTCGAGTTCATCGCACTCCTTCCTGGCCCCCGCCCGCCGCGCCCGCTATCATCGGGCCGGATACCCCCCCATCCTCGGGAGGAGCCTTGCTCAAGGCCTACTGCACCTACTGTTCCTCGCGCAAGCGTCGCAACGCCGAGCCCCTGCCCGCCTGCGAACGCTACCTGGGCCCGCGCATCCGCAACCTGCACGCGGCCGCGTGGCGCCAGGGCGCGCTCTTCCTGATCCTGTCGGGCGAGTTCGGCCTGCTCCGCGCCGCCGACCCCATCCCCTGGTACGACCATCTGCTCAAGCCGGCCGAGGTGCCGACCCTGGCCGAGCGCGTCGCCGGCCAGCTGCAGGGGCTGCGCCTGGACGAACTCGAATACCACACCGCGCCGCTGGACACGACGCCCGCGGTGCTCCCCTACTACGACACCATCGCCGAGGCCTGCCGACGCGCCGGCGTGCGCCTGACCGTCCGCGAACTGCCCGCCGACCTGCCCTGAGGTCCGGCGGCGAGCCGTTCAGTCCCCGCGTTCGGCGAGCCGCGCCAGCAGACGGCGGCAGAAATCGCCCAGCGAGGGATCGCGCGCGCCCATCACCAGCACCGTGTCGCCGGGACGGGCCGCGGCGGCCACCGCCTCCAGCACCTCTTCGCGCTCCGGCAGGAAGTTCGCGTCGCGCCCTCCGGCTGCCACCTCCTCGACGATGTCCCGCGAGGAGATGTCGCGGGCGACGGTGCCGCCGGCGTAGTAGATCTCGGGCAGCCACAGCCGGTCGCCGGGGCGCAGGCCCTCGCGGAAGGCCGTCACCAGGCCGCGGCGCAGGAAGCGGGTCGGCCCGTAGCCGTGGGGCTGGAAGACGGCCAGCAGGCGGCCGCCGCGCCCGCGGGCCGCGGCCATGGCCGCCGCGATCTTGTCGGGATTGTGGGCGAAGTCGTCGACGACCTCGACGCCGCCGGCCGAGCCGACCCGCTCGAAGCGGCGGGCCACGCCCCGGAAACCGGCCAGCGCGGAAGCGGCGGCGGCTGCGTCGACGCCCAGGGCCAGGCAGACGGCCACGGCGGCCGCGGCGTTGCTCACGTTGTGGATCCCCGGCGTCGGCAGGCGCATCGGGCGGCCGGCGATCGTGAAGCGCGACCCGTCCCGCTCCAGCGCCACCGCCGAGGCCCGCACCGCCTCCCCCGCGCCCGGGGCTTCGCTTCGTCCCCCCGCCGCGGCGTCCAGGCCGCAGCGCAGCGCGCCGTCGGCGAAGGGATCGAGGTTGGCGTCGTCGGCCACCACGCAGGGGCCGCGCACGTGGCGCCGGAAGGCGTGGAAGAGGGCCGCGATCTCCTCGGGCTCCTTGTGGTCCCGCTGCAGGTTCAGCAGGACCCCGGCCCAGGGGGCGTAACGCACCAGGCTGCCGTCGCTCTCGTCGGCCTCGATCACCAGCAGGTCCCCGCCGCCGGCCCAGGCATTGCCCTGCAGCCCCTCGTCCCGCAGCACCAGCAGGTCGCCGCCGGTGATGACCGAGGGATCGAGCCCGGCCGCGCGCAGGATCTCGAAGACCATGGCCGTGACCGTGGACTTGCCGCTGGTGCCGGTCACCGCCACCGTGCGCTGCTGCGCCACGAAGCGGGCCAGGAGCTCGCTGCGGTGCAGGACGGGGACGCCCAGGCGGCGGGCGGCGGCCACGTCGGGCACGTCGTCCTCGACGGCGGTCGAGACGACCAGGGCGTCGCAGCCGGCGGCGACGCCGCTGCCGTCCTGCGGATGGATCGCGATCCCCAGGGCCTCCAACCCCGCCCGGATGGCCGCGCGGCCGCCGCGGTCGAAATCGCGGTCGCTGCCGCCGACGCGCCAGCCGCGCAGGGCGGCGAACTGGGCCAGGGCGCTCATGCCGCTGCCGCCCAGTCCCGCGAAGTGGTACCAGGGGCTCCGGGCCGACGTTTCAGACGATGACAACCGGCGCTCCTTCCTCGATCCGCTCGAAGAGATCGACGACGTCGGCGTTGCTCATGCGGATGCAGCCGTGCGAGGAAGGCCGCCCGATCTCGGCCTCGTGGTTGGTGCCGTGGAGGTAGATGAACCGCTCGGCGGAATCGCAGCCGGGGCCGCTGTTCACGCCCTCCTCGCATCCCGCCAGGGTCATGATGCGGCTCAGGATGAGGTCGCCCTCGTCCGCGCCGGGGGAGTCGGGCGTCCACAGGGAGCCCATCGCCACGCGGCTGCGGAACCAGGTGCCCACAGCCTGGCCGGCGCCGATCTTGCGCTCGACGCGGTGTACGCCCGGGGGAGTGCCGTACGAGCCCTCCCTGCCGTTCACGCCGGCGGCCGCGGTCGAGATACCGTAGCGGCCGATCACCGCGTCCCCCTCGACCAGCAGCAGGCGCTGCAGCTCGACGCTGACGGCGACCCAGCGCCCGGCGGGCGGCCCCAGCACCTTCTCCAGGCGATCCCGGGCGGCGGCCAGCGCCGGCCCCTCGCGACCATCACCATTATCGTCGTTCATTCCTCTCCTCCGGCGCCCGCCCGGAGACTTCCCGGCCGGGGGTCCACGCACCCTAACACCGCCGGCACGAGCCCGGCAACGCCTTCCGGGACGACGCGATCAGGGCTCGACCGACGGCCCCCCGGAGGCGATAATTTGCCCGAGGGGACTTCGATTACCAGATTTCAGGTCGCCTGTTAACCGTTCAACGGATATCCCGCCGGCGAGGAGATCGTCTTGGAAGATCACGCGATGTTCGATATCAACGCGGCGCTGGACAAGCAGATCGCCGAGATCCAGCCGACCCGGCCGACCGTCATCCTCACCGAGCCCCTGGATCCGCGCATGGCCGAGGCCGCCTGCTACCTCGCCCGTTTCGCCAAGCTCGTCTTCCTGGCCCCGGAAGTCGCCGTGCGGCGGGTCTACCGGACACACCTGCCGGACATGGATCCGACGCGGCTGGAGTACACCTTCGCCAACTCCACCTTCGTCGACGTCGCCGAACGCGACGACATGCTCGACGAGTTCGTCGCCGAGTGCATGAAGCTGCCCCCCGAGCGACGCCGGGCCGACAACCCGATCCAGGCCCGCGAATTGCTGCGCGAGCCGGCCCGCTTCGGCATCATGTCCGTGCGCTGCGGCCACGCGGACATGGTCGTGGGCGGCATGGTCCACGGCCCCCGCGACTACTTCCGCCCGATGCTGCGGCTGCTCCAGATGAACGAGGTGATGTGCGAGGCCGGCGTCTTCGTGCTGCCGCCCGAGCATCCCGCCGGCATCTTTCCCCGGAACATCGTCGTCTTCGGCGACGTGGCCGTGAACGCCATCATCACGCCGGAGATCCTGGCCCACATCGCCGTCGGCACCTGCGCCGTGGCGCGCGACATCATCCCGACGGACGTGCTGCCGACGATCAACGGCGCCATCGTCTCCTACTCGCACCGCGGTTCGGACGAGGGCCCGTCCGCTGACCTGGTGCGGCGCGCCGCGGAACTGATCCCCGGCATCCTGGCCGAGCGCATCGGGCACGGCGAACGCTACGCCACGATCAACATCGAGAGCGAAGTCAAGATCAGCTACGCGCTGTCGGCCCGCTCGGCGATGTACTACGACCACGGCGACGGCGAGGGCCTGGCCGGCCGGACCAACGTGATCATCGCGCCGAATCTGGACATGGGGAACATGCTCTACCACCTCTACGGCACGCGCTTCCCCGCGGCCAAGAAGTTCCCTGCGATGTTCGGCGTGCGTTTCCGCGGCGTCGACCTGGCGATCGACGCCACGGCCGAGGACGCCATGCTGGCCATCAAGGCCAGCATCCTGCGGCTGCACCGCTTCGGCCACTGGACGATGACGCCGCGCGACACCTTCTTCCCCCGCCACCGCATCCTGGCGGTCAACCCCGGCTCGACCTCGACGAAGATCGCCGTCTTCGAGGGCGAAGTGGAATCCTTCACCAAGGAGCTGCAGCACTCCGCGGCCGAGATGGAGCCCTACGAGGGCAAGAGCATCATCGAGCAGTACGCCTTCCGGCAGCAGGCGATCGAGCAGGCCCTGGCGGAGCACGGCCTGGGCATGGGGGACATCGACGCCCTGTCGGCCCGGGGCGGCCTGCTGCGGCCCATCCCCCACGGCACCTACCTCGTCAACGAGCGCATGCGCCGCGACCTGCACGACGGCGTCGGCGGCGAGCACGCCTCGAACCTGGGCGCGCTGATCGCCCACGAACTGGCCGCTCCCCGCGAGCTGCCCGCCTTCATCGTCGATCCGGTCGTCGTCGACGAGGTCGAGGAGAAGGCCAAGATCACCGGCTTCAAGTGCGTGCGGCGCCAGATCATCAGCCACGCCCTGAACCAGATCGCCACCGCCCAGCGCTACGCCGAGGAGAACGAGACCTTCTACCGCTACCTGAACCTGATCGTCTGCCACATGGGCGGCGGGATCACGATCGGCGCCCACTTCAAGGGCCGCTACATCGACGTCAACAACGGGTTGAACGGCGAGGGGCCCTTCACTCCGCAGCGCTCGGGCACGATCCCCACCGGCCAGCTGATCGAGCTCTGCTTCTCGGGCAAGTACAGCCACGAGGAGCTGAAGAAGCTGAACAAGGGCCGCGGCGGGCTGATCGACCTGCTGGGCACCAGCGACATGCGCGAGGTCGAACGCCGCGTCGCCGAGGGCGAACCCGAGGCCACCCTGGTCTTCGACGCCCTGGCCTACCAGATCGCCAAGCACGTCACGGCGCTGCTGCCCGCCTTCGACGGCGAACCCGTCGACCGGATCCTGCTCACCGGCGGCATGGCGCGCGGCGCGCGGCTGATGGCCCTGATCGAGAAGGCCGTCGCGGCCGTCGGCTGCGGCGTCACCGTCTACCCGGGCGAGAACGAGATGTACGCCCTGGCCAAGGGCGCCCTGCGCGTTCTCGGCGGCAAGGAAAAAGCACGCACCTACGAACCGGAGGCATGACGATGTCCGCGATCAGGTCCCTGGACGCCTTGGTCACCGCTCTCAAGAACGAACCCTCGCGACACGTCGCGGTGGCCGCCGGACACGATCCCAACACCATCCAGGCGGCGGTCCGGGCCGCCGCCGAGGGCATCGCCAGGATCACCCTGGTCGGCGACGGCGAGCGCATCCGCCAGCTCTGCGCCGAGCAGGGCCTGGACACGGGCGCCCTGGCCGTCGTCGACGAGGCCGACACGGCCGTCGCCGGCGCCCGGGCCCGCGACATGGTGCGCTCCGGCGAGGCCGACGTCCTGATGAAGGGCCTGATCGGCACCGCCGACTACATGCGCCTGATCCTGGACAAGGAGGCCGGCCTGCTGCCCGCCGGCGCGGTGCTGTCCCACCTGACGGTCTTCGAGCTGCCGGCCTACGTCGCCAGCCAGGGCAAGCTGCTCTTCGCCAGCGACGTGGCGATCATCCCGGCCCCGGACCGCGCGGCCAAGACCCAGATCCTGCGCTATTGCGTGGACGCGGCCCACAGCTTCGGCATCGAGAAGCCCCGCTGCGCCCTGCTGGCCGCCAGCGAGAAGGTCACCGACCGCATGCCGGCCACGGTCGACGCCGCCGCGATCGCCGCCGAGGCGGCGACCGCCTTCCCCGACGCCCACGTCCAGGGCCCGCTGGCGCTGGATCTGGCCGTCTCGGTCGAGGCCTGCGCGATCAAGGGCGTGACCGGCGAGGTCGCCGGCCGCGCCGACGTGCTCGTATTCCCGAACATCGAGTCGGGCAACGTCTTCTACAAGTCGGCCACCTGCCTGTCGGGCGGCCGGCTGGCCGCCGCCGTCGTGGGCACGTCGGCGCCCTGCGTGCTGACCAGCCGCGCCGACAGCGAGGAGTCCAAGTTCCTGTCGATCGCCCTGGGCTGCCGCCTGGCCCGGTGAGTCGATCGCGGCCCCGAAGGGTGGGACGTTCGTGAACGAAGCCGCCGCCAGGGTCCTGTCGCTGGCCCACCGGGGCGCTTCGGCCCGGCGCCCCGAGAACACCCTGTCCGCCTTCTCCCTGGCCATGGACCTGGACGCCGACGGCGTGGAGCTGGACGTCCACGAGACCGCCGACGGCGTCTTCGCCGTGCATCACGATCCGACCCTCGCCGGCCTTGCCCTGGACGCCACCCCCTTCGCCGAGCTGCGCCGCGCCTTCCCCGGCGACGGCGACCGCGGCCTGCCCCGCCTGGAGCAGGTCCTGGACCTGCTGGCGGATCACCGCGGGGCCACGGTCTACGTCGAGGTCAAAGGGCTGCGCTCGGCCCCGGCCCTGCTCGCCGCCCTGGCCCCCCGCCGCCGGGAACTCGCGCTGAACGTGCAGTCCTTCGATCGCGGGCTGCTGGGGAAGATCGCCGCCGCCAACGCGGCCCTGCCGGCGGCGGAGCGGTTCGCGCTGGGCGTCATCGCCCGCGACGCGGGCCCGGGCACGTTGCGCGCCCTCGACGATTGCGGCGCCACGGTGCTCTCGCTGCGCCGCGACGCCCTGGCCCCGGGGCTCGCCGACGGTCTGCACGCCGCCGGCCGCCGTCTGGCCGCCTGGACGGTCAACGACGACCGCGAGATCCGCGCCGCGCTGGCGCTGGGCGTCGACGCGGTGATCTCCGACCGCCCCGACCGCGTGGCCGCGGTCCTCGCCGGCTTCGGGGCATAGGAAAAGGGCCCCGCTCATCCCTGCCGGGGCCCTTCTCTGAATTCCGCTCTCAGCTCCGTCCCGTCGCGGCGGCTCCGGCCCGGAGGCCGACTGCATGAGCCTGGGTCGGAGGCCTGCAAGTCCCGTGCTGGCCGCAGCGCCGAGGCGGCTGCGCGCCAACCCCAAGTCGTTCAAGGCGATGCGCCTCAGGCGCGAAGGCGGGGCCGGCGACGCGACCGTTGCAGGATGCCCCGTCCGACGGGCAGGATCAGGCCTCGGGGCCGTAGCCCTCGCGATAGCGCAGGATCCGTGCCGGACTGCCCGCGACGACGGCGCCGGCTGGCACGTCCCTGGTCACCACGGCGCCGGCGCCGACGATGGCGTCGCGGCCGATGTTCACGGGCAGGATCGTGGAATTCGAGCCGATGCTGGCGCCGTTCTCGATCCGCGTCGCCTTCCACTTCTCCTTCTCGGGCTGGGGCGGGTAGAGGTCGTTGATGAACATCACGCCGTGGCCCACGAAGACATCGTCGCCGATCGACACCATGTCGCAGATGAAGGTGTGGCTCTGCACGCGGGTGCGGTCGCCGATCTTCACGCCCTCCTGGATCTCGACGAAGCAGCCCACCATGCTGTCGCGGCCGATCTCGCAGCCGTAGATGTTGACGAAATTCCAGATCTTGGTGCCCTCGCCGATCTTGCAGTCGCGGATCAGCTGGCGTTCGTTCGCGGGATAGTCCATGCCTGCTCCTTGGTTGTCGCCGGTCTCGCGGGGCGGGACTCCCCCGGCCGTCCGCTCCGGTCCCGCGAAAGATAAGCGACGCCGGACGGGCCGTCATCCGCCAAGATTGACGCCCCCGCCGCCCCCGTTTAGATTCGTGCGTGACGGTCCGGATCCCCCCGGGCCCTTCCCCCACCGGGAGCAGAGGCATGGAGAGCAGGAAGATCGTCGTCACCGGCGCCGCCGGCTTCATCGGCTGCAACATCGTCAAGGCCCTGAACGCGCGCGGCCGGGACGACATCATCGTCGTCGACGCCCTGGGGCACGACGACCGCTGGCGCAACCTCGCCGAACTGAGCTTCGCGGACTTCCTGCACAAGGACGAGTTCCGCCGCCGGGTGCTGGAAGACCGGCCCATGGGCCTGGACGCCGTCATCCACATGGGCGCCTGCAGTTCGACCACCGAGACCGACGCCGACTATCTGGCCGACAACAACACCCGCTACACCCGCGACCTCTGCGAGTGGTGCCTGCGGCACAACGTGCGCTTCGTCTACGCGTCCAGCGCCGCCACCTACGGCGACGGCTCCCTGGGCTACGCCGACGACGCCGACCTCACGCCGCGCCTGCGCCCCCTGAACATGTATGGCTACTCGAAGCAGATGTTCGACCTGTGGGCCCTGCGCAACGGCCTCTTCGACCGCATCGTCGGCCTGAAGTACTTCAACGTCTACGGCCCCCACGAGGACCACAAGGGCGACATGCGCTCGGTGGTGCACAAGGCCTTCCATCAGATCCTCGAGACCGGCGGGGTGAACCTCTTCAAATCCTATCGCCCCGAGTACGCCGACGGCGAGCAGGTGCGGGACTTCATCTACGTGCGCGACGCCGTCGACGCCACCCTGCACTTCCTGGACCGCCGCGACGTTTCCGGCCTCTTCAACTGCGGCACGGGCAAGGCCCGCAGCTGGCTCGACCTGGCCCGCGCTGTCTTCGCGGCCATGGGCCGCGAGCCGAAGATCGATTTCATCGACATGCCGGAGAGCCTGCGCCCCAAGTACCAGTACCACACGCAGTCCGACGCGACCCGCCTGCGCGGCGCCGGCTTCACGGCCGCCTTCACCGAGCTCGAGGACGGCGTCCGCGACTACGTGCAGAACCACCTGGCCCCGCGCCAGGGCTGACCCGGAGGCCCCATGCCCCGGCCCGAGCCCGCTCCCACCGTCGGCTGGAGCGACTTCGCCGTCGCGCGGCACCCCCGCGGCGGTCCCCGCAGCCACTTCGACGGCGAGCCCGCCGAGCTGGTCGAGCTGGTCCGCAGCCGCTGGGCCGACCGCCGGCCCGGCGCCGGCCGCAGCGGGCTGGACGAGGTCGTCGTCGTCCCGATGCCCCCGGATCGCTTTGTCGGCGGCACCGTCCGCGTGACCGGCGATGTCCCCCTGCGGGCCGCCTTCGCACGCCGGCGGCCCCACGAGCCCGGCTTCGTGCGCGTCACCGCGCCCGGCCCGGGCGACCCCGCCCGCCACGCCGCCGTGGTGCTCTACAGCGCGGCGACCCTGCTCGAGAACGGCGGCGCCCGCTCGGGCGACTGCGACTGGGAGATCGTCTGCATCCTGGCCGGCCCCGACCCCGACCCGCCCATGGATCCCCTGACCATGGCCCGCAACATGCTGGCCAAGCCCGGCGGCACCCCCTGCGCCTACACCGCGCGGGAATTCGCCGAGGCGGTCTGGTACTGGAGCGACCGCGTCGGCGTGCACGAACCAGGGGAATGATCCGGAAATCGGAGCGAAGACAAGGACGGCGGGGCCCCGAGGGGTCCCGCCGTCCTTCGCCTGCGGGGCGTGCGGCCGGTGAGGCTTATCAGCGGTACAGGGCCTTGACCCCGCCGAAGCTGACGGGATCGTTGGGCACCGAGCAGTCAGTGAGCGCCAGGCCGCCGGGCAACACCTTCAGCACGTGGTGACCCTCGTGGAAGGTGAAGATCCCCAGGGCGTTGTTGTAGCACTGGCCCATCTCGACGATGCTCGAGTCGTACCAGTAGGCGTTCAGGCGGACCAGGGTCCGCGCGTCCTCGAAGGAGATGGTCACCCAGTCCCCGTCGGGCAGGATCTCGTTGACGATCAGGCCGTCGGTGATGAAGACCAGGCAGCTCTCATAGCCCTCGACGTCGCCCATCAGCTGCATGGCGGTGACGTCCAGATGCGGCACCTCGGCCACGGAGCCGGTGACCTCGCAGCCGTGGAAGAAGAGGGTCGACAGGCCGTCGCGCTCGGCGTAGCGGCCGGTGATCGTCAGCACGTCGCCCTCCGCGACCGGGGGCGCGAAGCCGACGTAGACCCAGATGGCGCAGCCGGCGGCGACCGGCTGGTCCGAGATCGTGAAGCTGCTGTTCATGACCGCCGTCACCAGCACGTTCTCGAGGGTCACGACCGTGTCCTCGGGCACCGAGCCGTCGCGCAGGTCGGCCACGGCGGCGGGTTCGGCGGCGCCGGCGACGGCCGCGAAGCCCACGACCGCCAGGGCCAGGAGCGAATACCAACGTTTCATATCGATCTGCCTCCGTCGCAAGGAGTGGGGCGAACGAAAGGTCCCGGCGCCCGACGCCGGGGAATATCACGGCTACAATCATATCACATCATTAGGCAAAAACGCGACCAAAATAAGCGAATTGTCATTTTCGCTGCCTGTCGGTCCAGAAAAAAGGCCGCCCCCGAAGGGGCGGCCAGGCAGGCAAACTCAGTGCATCGAGACCCTAGCGATACAGGGCCTTGACGGCGCCGAAGCTGGTCTCCTCGGTGGGAACCGAGCAGTCGATCTCGACGATGCCGTCGGCGAAGGGCTGCATCCGGAAGGCGCCGTAGGCGTAGGTGAACATGCCCGTGACGCCCATGTAGCAGTCCCAGAGCTCGAGCGTGCTGTCGTCGAACCAGTAGTCGTCATTGGTGATGACCATGCCCGAATCCCAGGACTTGGCGTCCCACTCGCCGTAGTTGTTCGGAGCGGAGACGACCGAGAAGGCGTCGGTCAGGGTCACGTAGTGCGACTCCCAGGGCTCGGGGTCGGCCATGATG
>CAZLHO010000043.1:19434-26987 GCA_964559455.1 uncultured Fibrobacteraceae bacterium
ACGGCCGTGACGACGAGATCCGGAGCGTCGACGATGTCGCCAACGGTGAAGACGCCGGTGTTCAGGTCGTAGATGACGCCTGCGCCGGCGGAGCCGGCCAGGGCGAGAAGCAGGACGGACAGGAGCAACTTCTTCATGGGTACCTTCCTCCGGTCTCGGCGAACGGACAGATGATCGAGACCGGTTTCGCCTTGTTTCCGGCCTCACTTATCGCGATGAGGCGATTATAACCAAATTACGCACCGGATTTCCAGCAATAATCGCACTGTTTATGTGAATTTTTGACTAATCGGTCATGAAATAACCAGATACGAAGAACCCGGCGCCGCTGGGGCGCCGGGTTCCCGATCGAATCGCCTGCCGAGAGATTACCGCGAGTAGTACTCGATGACCAGCGGCACCTCGCAGAGCACGGGCACCTCGTCCCGCGGGGGCGTGTAGAGGTACTTCACGGAGTAGGCCTTGCGGTCCCGCTCCAGGTAGGGCGGGATGTTGCCGGCGGACTCCAGGGCGAACTTGAAGCAGTCCAGGTTGCGGCTCTGCTCCTTGACGGTCACCACGTCGCCGGGCTTCACGGCGGCGGAGGGGATGTCCACCTTGCGGCCGTTGACCAGGATGTGGCCGTGGTTCACGTACTGCCGGGCGGCGTAGATCGAGCGGGCCAGGCCGCCGCGCTGCACGACGGCGTCCAGGCGCGACTCGAGCAGCTGCACCAGGGAGTTGACCATGTCGCCCTTGCGGGAGGCCTTCTTGTAGTAGTTCCGCATCTGGCGCTCGTGGATGTTGTACTGCGAACGCAGGCGCTGCTTCTCCAGCAGCTGGACCTTGTACGGCGACATCTTGCGCCGGCGCATCTGCTGGATCCGGCCGTGCTGGCCGGGGGGGTGGGACTTCTTGTCGAGGAATCGTCCGGCCTTGGGCGTCAGGGGGATCCCCAGCGCGCGCGACAGCTTGATCTTCGAGCCGCGGAACTTCACGTCTTTTCCTCCCGGATGGGCGGTTCGGCGTCGACACGGCCCCTCGCGCTGAACGATCGCGAATGGAGGCGGTGCCGGAAATTGGCTCCGACGCGCCCATAAAGGGCGCACCCGGAGAGGCGGACCCAGGAGGGACCGCAAGTGAGCCATGATAGTGCCCCCGGGAAGCCCCGTCAAGTCGCCCCCCTTCGGCCCCGGCCCGCAAACGCCGACGGGACGCCCAGGGGGCGTCCCGCCGCACGTGTCGCCGGGTGGAAGGAGCGCGGGCTCAGTCGGCGTGCTCCACGCGCACGCTCACCAGACCGTCCAGCTCTGCCCGCAGATCGGGCCGGACGGCGGTCTCGACCTCGACCCAGTCCGGGGCGAGGATCATGCTCTCGGTCAGGACCCGGGCCACCGCGTCGGCCCGCTCGGCGGCCACCCGCTCGTCGCTGGCCACGACGTGGACCCGCAGTGGCGAGAAGGGGTTGTCCCGCCGGACGATGTCCGCGGCGGCCACCAGCCACTCCACGCCCTCCGGCTTCAGCTCCCAGCGCCCGCGGCGGAACATGCGGTCGCCGGCGAAGTCCAGGTGACGGTCGCGGCCCTCGCGGTAGTCCATGGCCGGGATGCGGAAACTGACGCCGGCGTAGTTGTAGGTGTTCGTGCCCTTGTCGGTCACGCTGTAGAGGAAGCTGTAGGGATACCCCGCCTTCAGGATCTCGCCCCGGTCGCTGCGCCCGTCCCAGCTGACCGCCCGCGGCGGCGACCCCTCGCTGCGGAACTCGCGGTAGGGCGAGCCCCGGAAGTCGGTCACGGTCAGGGTCCAGGCCACGGCCTCGTGCCCCTCGGGATCCTCGGGGTAGAAAGTGGCCAGCGGCGAGGACGCCATCTCGGGCGTCCAGTAGTGCGGGATCTGGTCCCCCCCCAGCGTGCCGGGGTTGTTGACCAGGGACTGCAGCCCGCCGACCGGGCTGCGCACCATGATCTCCTCGTCCTCGCGCGACCAGAAGGTGTCGATGACGGCGGCGCCCAGGGGGAAGTCGACGTCCCGCTTCTGGATGTCCTGGCGAACCTCGTTCTCGGCCTCGACGACCATCTCGGGCAGGTCGGCGTTGACGGCGCCCTCCTGCTCGACCCAGGCCGCCCGCGCGGCGCCGGCCGTCAGCAGGGCCAGGGCCGCGAACCCGCAGATCTTCCTGATGTCGATGTTGGCAAGCATGATGTCGTTCCTTTGACTCGGATGCGCGGCTCGTGTCGTGCGTTGCCGGCGGCCCGCGCCGCCCCGTCCCCGCCCGGCGGATCAGCTCAGGCGGAAGACGATGGTGATCACCCCCCACTGCTCGGTGCGGGGCTGACCCTCGGCCAGGGCGGCGAAGACGAACTGCCTGATCGCGGCCATCGCGGACCGGTTCAGGTCGCGGTGCGCCGAGGTCTGCTCGAAGTAGACGTTGTCCTTCACGCGGCCGTCGGGCATCACCGTGAAGTGCACGGCCACGGCGCCCTCCCAGCCGTTCCGCCGGGCGGCCGCGGGATACTCCAGCTTCGGGGCGCTCACGATGTCCCGGCCGACGATCTGGCCGCTCATGGTCATCGAGACGCCGTTGCCGCCCAGGGAGGCCGAGGCCTCGGCGGGCGCCGACTTCTGCTCCGAGGATCGGGTCCGGTCCTCGACGATGGCGGCCATGGCGGGCGCCTCGGCCACGGCGGGCTTGCGGCCGCGCAGGGCGCCGCCTCCCCCACCGCCGCCGCCGGCGCCGTAATCCAGGATGGTGCGGCGTCCCGTGCGGGCGCCGCCGCCGGAGGCCGTCGGCAACTCGACGTCGGCCCCCGCGGGAGCGCGCCGCTCCTCGCGGAACCCGCCCTCGGGCACCAGCGCCGCCACCGACCCCTGATAGACCTCCTTGCCCGCCTCGAGCGATCCGCCGACGAGGTTGGCGTTGCCGCCCTCGACGCCGCCCGACGCCAGTTGCAGGGCCATCCTGCCGCCGCCGCCGCCGCCGGCGTCGACCGCGAAGTCGACCTCGTCCAGGTTCAGCTTGCTCTTGCGGCCGACCAGGGACTGCGTTTCGGCGTTGAAGCTCGCCTTGGGCTGCTTCGACTGCAGCGAGGGCGCGTTCACGTCGGCTGACAACGCCTGCTTGTTGCGCAGGTTCTCGAGGCCGGCGGCCGGCGCCGCGGCGTCGGCGAAGCGCTTAGACTGCAGGAAGGACGCCGATTTCAGCTCGGGCTGCGGCCTGGCCGGTGTCCGGGCCTGCAGTTCGGGCGCGTCGAGGGCCTTGGCCAGCTTGTGCTTTGGGATCAGCGGTCGGCTCTGCAGCTTCGGCGGCGTCTTCGACTGCAGCAGGGGCTTGCTCTCGACCTTGGAATCGTCAACGGCCTTGTCCGCCGGCGCGGGTTCCTCGCGCTTGGTCTCGACGGGAGGCGCGACCGGACGCGTCTTCAACCGCACCTTCTCGGCCACCTCCTCGCCGTACTTGGCCTCGATGTAGGCGATCTCGGTCAGCTCGTCGGCGATCTGGTCGACGCCCTGCGCGCCCATGCGCATCAGCATCAGCAGGAGCAGCAGCAGCGCCCCGTGCAGACCGAGGCTGATCCCGAACCCGCCCCCGGTGTCGCCGCGACGATCGACGGCCAGCCTCATCATGGCGCCGCCTCCTCGTCGGTCTTGCCCGTCGCGATGGCGATGCGCGGAGCCTTGGCCCCTTCGACCTCGGCGATCAGCCGCTCGACGTCCCCGTAGAGCAGGTTCTTGTCGGCCTTGACCACAGCCACGGCGTCCGGGCTGTTCTCGAAGAGCGGCGTCAGCAGCTCGCGCACCTCGGACAGGGCCACTTCATCCTCGCCCAGGAAGATGCGACCTTCGATGGTGTAGATGATCTCGGTCTTCTCGGTGTCGTCCATCTGGTGCGCGCGCGCCTCGGGCAACGCGATCTCGTGCTCCGTCTCGTTCAGGAACGGCGAGATGATCATCAAAGTCAGCACCACGACCAGCGAGACGTTGATCACCGGGACCACGTCGACCTTGCTGGAATATCTGTAGACCTTCATCCCAGGCCCTCCTCGCGCTTGTTCAGGAGAGCCAGGCTCTTGGCGCCGCTCGCCTTGGCGGCGTCGAGCACGAAGACCACGTCGCCCAGGCGCACGAAGTCGCTGGGAACGATGACGACCGTCTTCTCGAGGCGGGAGGCCAGCTCCTCGCGCAGGCGCCCCTCCAGTTCCTCGGCCGCGACGGCGTCGCCGTTCAGGGACAGCCCCGCGGTGGTGACGGTCACCATCAGGAGCTCGTCCTGCTCGGGCTGCGCCGTGCTCACGACCGTCGAACTCGCCTCGGCCCGGGTCGCGTTCACCTGGATCCCGTTGCCGAGAATCGCCGGCATCGTGATCAGGAAGACGACGATGAGGGTCGTGGTCACGTCGGCCAGCGGCGTGATGTTCGCGTCGTTCTGGCCGCGCATGGCGGATCTCTTCACGCCAGACATCTCACACCCCCGGACCTACGAGTTGACTGCGACGGGTTCCCGTTCCTCGGCGACGGCGGCGGGGCGGACGGCCGCGCGCGCCGCGGGCCGCTCCTCCCGGGCGACCGGTCGGCTCGTGATCAGGAAGAACTCCTCGCGCACGTCCTCCAGCTCGATGATCCGGGTGCGGATGCGCCGGACGAAGAGGTTGAAGAAGACCGTCGCGATCACGGCCACCACGATGCCCGCGGCGGTGGTCAGCAGGGCCTCCGAGACGCCCATGGCGACCACGGCGCTGCCGCCGGCGCCCGTGCGGGCGATGTCGGCGAAGGCGCGGATGATGCCGATCACGGTACCGAAGAGGCCCAGCAGCGGGGCGATGTTGCTCATCGTGCCCAGCACGCTGAGGTTGCGCTCCATCTCGACCTGCTCCATCTCGATCGCCGTGTTGAAGCGCTGCTTCAGCTGGTCGCGGCTGATGTCCAGATGGCGCAGGCAGTGCGAGAGCACCCTCGCCACCGCGCTCTTGCGCGCGCGGCAGTACTCGTAGGCGGCCCGGTGATCGCCCTTCTCGAGATGCGGCGTCAGCTCGGACATGAAAGCCACGATGTTCGTCCGCGTGCGGGCGAAGTAGAGCGCCCTCTCGACGGCGTAGCTGACGGTGACGATCGAGCACAGGATCAGCACGACCATCGTCGGCGAGCCGAGCAAGAGGTCGGTGAGCGACATTCCCATCATGACGGTGTTTCCCCTCCGTTGCGCCGGTTACTGGCCGGCTTCCTGGTTGGCCTGGATGTCCGCGATGCGCCCCTGCGCCATCTCGGTCCATTCGGGCTTGCCGTTTGCGTTGATGATCTGCTGGTAGGCCCGCACGGCCCCGCCCCAGTCCCCCCGGTCCTCGCAGAGCTGACCGATCTGGGCGAGGCTGGCGATCCGGAACGGCGCCGCCGAGACGCCGGCCGTGGCGGCCGATTCGTAGGTCGAAAGGGCGTCGTCGACGCGCCCCATCTTCTCGTAGCACTCGCCCTTGCGGAAGGCGATCTCGTCCCCGGTGGCGTCGCCGGCGGCCAGGGCCTTGTCGTAGGCCTCGAGGGCGTGCGGGTAGTCGCCCAGCTCGTCCTGGTAGAGAGCCGCGATCTGGTACCACATGCCGACGGCGTTCTCGTGGGCCGGGTAGTCCGACAGGAACCACATCATGGTGCCGATGGCCGAGGGCCAGTCCTCGAGTTCCTGGTAGCAGAGGGCCGCGTTGTACAGCGACAGCGGCGCGTACTCGCAGGCCGGGGAGCGCTCGGTCAGCAGCTCGTAGGTCGTGGCCGCGTCGTCGTAGTTCTCCTGCTTGAAGAGGACCGTGCCGGCGCGGAAGCCGGCCAGGTCGGCCAGCTCGTGCTCGGGGTGCGTGGTCGCGAAGTTGCGGTAGCCGGCCAGGGCCTGCGGCAGCTGCTCCAGGCGGTAGTAGCTCTCGGCCAGGTAGAAGAGGGCGCCGGGCTCGCTCTCGCTGTCCGCGTAGTCCAGGGTGACCTTCTCGAAGGCCTTGGCCGCCGCCTCGTACTTGCCTTCGGCGAATGCGTTCTGGCCGGTCGTCCAGTAGTAGTCGGCGGCCATCGGGCTGTCCGGACGCAGGGCCACGTACTCCTCGATGTCCCGGCCGCTGCGATAGAAGGCCGACTGGATGCCCAGCTCGGCGTCCTCGACCCGCGAGTCGTCGGGGAATTTCTCGAGGAAGGAGCCGAAGGCCTGGATGCAAGCCTCGTCGGACTGCTGGTTGTAGTGGCTGTTGGCGATGCCGAAGAGCGCATCGGCGGCGTGGGCGCCTTCCGGATAGCGGCTGAGCAGGATCTCGTAGGCGCTGCGAGCGTCCTCGAAGCGGCCCAGGCCGAAGCGGGTGTCGGCCAGGCGGTAGAGGGCCTCCTCGGCCACGTCGCTCTGCGGGTGTTCGGCCAGCAGGCGCTGCCAGGTCTCGACGGCCTGCTCGTAGTACTGCAGGCGGTAGTAGCAGTCGCCCTGGTTGAGCATCGCCGCCGGCACCTCGGCGCCCTGGGGATCGCCGGCCAGGAACTCGGTGAAGTGCTGCAGGGCGTCCTCGTAGCGATGCTGGTTGAAGTAGAGCGAGCCCACGGCCAGGGAATTCTTGCCCTCCTCGCTGTCGGCGTTGGCCAGGGCCAGCAGGAACTTCTCCTGCTCCTCGAGCGCCAGGTCATAGTCGTCGAGCTGGCTGTAGCCGGCGACCATCCCCTGCAGGCTGGCCACGGCGACGTCGCTGCGCGGATAGCCGGTCAGCACCAGCCGGTACATCCCCACCGCCTCGCGGTAGAGGCCCTGGGCGTAGTAGGCCTCGCCCAGGTGGTAGTACGTGCGCGCCCGCCATTCGCTGGGCGTGGGCAGCAGCCGGTTGGCGATGAAGTGGTAGTTGGTGATCAGGCGGTCGAACTGCTCCAGGTCGTAGTAGGCCACGGTGGCCAGGAAGAGGGCCCGCTCGCCGACATCCGTGTTCACGTACTTGTCGAGCACGTTCTGAAACTCGCGGATCGCCAGCTCGTGCTCCTCGAGCTCGTAGTGGCTGTAGCCCTTCAGCACCTGGACCCGGGCCTCCAGATGGTCGCCGGCGTACTGCAGGCTGAACTGCTGGGCCATCAGCACGGCCTGGTTGTAGTTCTTCTCGGCGACATACGCGTAGACGATCTTGTGCAGCGCGGCGCTGGCCACCGGGTTGTCGGGGTAGCGCTTGACGACCTCGGTGAACGAGAAGACGGCGTTCGAGGGCCGCTCCAGGGCCATCCAGGACAGGCCGGCCAGATAGTTCGCCTCGGCGCAGATCGGGGCCGCGGGGAAGGCCTCGCAGAGCTCCTCGACCTGGCGGATGCAGTCGTTGTGGGCGCCGTCGCGGTGGGCGATGCAGGCCAGCTTGTAGAAGGCCATCGGCGCCAGGCCGCTCTCCGGGTGGTCCTCGAGGAACTTCTTGTAGCTCTTCAGGGCGATGCGGTTCTGGCCGCTGTCGTAGAAGGCCTCGGCGACGCTGAAGGCGATGTCCTCGGCCAGCGGGCTGTCGGGAAAGCGGCGCAGGGCCTGACGATAGCGCTGGATGGCCAGGATGTACTGGCCGGTCGCCTCGTAGCAACGGCCCAGGAAGTACAGG
>CAZLHO010000044.1:0-23654 GCA_964559455.1 uncultured Fibrobacteraceae bacterium
CGGCTACCACATGCAGGAGGCCGGCGCCACGGCCGACCTGGAGCTGGCCTACACCCTGGCCGACGGGGTCGAGTACCTGCGCACCGGCCTGCAGGCCGGGCTCGAGGTCGACGACTTCGCGCCGCGCCTCTCCTTCTTCTGGGCGATCGGCATGAACTTCTTCATGGAGATCGCCAAGTTGCGCGCCGGCAGGATGTTGTGGGCGAAGCTGGTGAAAAGGCTCGAGCCTGATAATCCCAAGTCGATGTCCCTGCGCACCCACAGCCAGACCTCCGGCTGGAGCCTGACGGCGCAGGACGTCTTCAACAACGTCGCCCGCACCTGCATCGAGGCCATGGCGGCCAGCCAGGGGCACACCCAGTCCCTGCACACCAACTCCCTGGACGAGGCCCTGGCCCTGCCCACGGATTTCAGCGCGCGCATCGCCCGCAACACCCAGCTCTTCCTGCAGCAGGAGACCGACACCTGCCGCACGGTCGACCCCTGGGGCGGGAGCTATTATGTTGAGCGCCTGACCCACGAGCTGGCCGAGCGCGCCTGGACCCACATCCGCGAGGTCGAGGAGCTGGGCGGCATGGCCAAGGCCATCGAGGCGGGCATCCCGAAGCTGCGCATCGAGGAGGCCTCGGCCCGCACCCAGGCCCGCATCGATTCGGGCCGGCAGACCGTGGTCGGGGTCAACAAGTACACGGTGGACGACGAGCAGCCGATGGACGTCCTGCACGTCGACAACACGGCGGTGCGCGAGGCGCAGCTGAAGCGCCTGGCCGAGCTGAAGGCCGAGCGCGACGGGACGGCGGTGGAAGCGGCGCTGGACGCCATGACCGTCTGCGCCCAGACTGGCGAGGGGAACCTGCTGGACCTCGCCGTCGGGGCGGCCAGGGCGGGCGCCACCGTCGGCGAGATGAGCATGGCGCTGGAGAAGGTCTTCGGCCGCCATCAGGCGACCACCAATTCGGTGTCCGGAGTCTATGGGGGAGAGATGGGCGCGAACGACGCATCCCTGTCCAGGGTCCAGAAGCTGGTCGAGGCCTTCGTGGCCCGCGAGGGGCGCCGCCCGCGCATCCTGGTGGCCAAGATGGGCCAGGACGGGCACGACCGCGGCCAGAAGGTCATCGCCACCGCGTTCGCCGACCTGGGCTTCGACGTCGACGTCGGCCCGCTCTTCCAGACCCCGGAGGAGACGGCGCGCGAGGCCGTGGAGAACGACGTCCACGTGATCGGCGCCAGCTCGCTGGCGGCCGGCCACCTGACGCTGGTGCCGGCGCTGCGCGAGGAGTTGCGCAAGCTGGGCCGCGAGGACATCATGATCGTGGTCGGCGGCGTGGTGCCGCCGCGGGATTTCGACGCCCTCTACGAGGCGGGCGCCGCCGCGATCTTCCCGCCGGGGACCGTGATCGGGGAGGCCGCCGCCGAACTGGTCGAGGAGCTGGCGAAGCGTCTCGACATCCCGCTGTCCTGACCTCGGGGCCGGCCCGGAGACGCCGGGCCGGCCCGAACCCCGCCGGGAGGAAGCGCATGGACACCGCCGGACGCGGACGCCCCCCGGTCTCGAGGCCGCAGCTGAGCCTGGACGAGTACGTCGACGGCGTGCTCGGGCGCGACCGCACCGTGCTGGGCCGGGCCATCACCCTGATCGAGAGCGGCCATCCCGGACACCAGGACCTGGCCCAGGAGCTGCTGGGGCGCCTGCTGCCTCACACCGGCCAGGCCCTGCGCGTGGGCGTGACCGGGGTGCCCGGCGTGGGCAAGAGCACCTTCATCGACACCTTCGGCACGAACCTGACCGCGGCCGGCCACCGGGTGGCCGTGCTCGCCATCGACCCCACCAGCAGCCTGACCGGCGGCAGCATCCTGGGCGACAAGACCCGCATGGCCCGCCTCGCCGCCGACCCCGCCGCCTTCATCCGTCCCTCGCCCAGCGCCGGCACCCTCGGCGGCGTCGCCCGCAAGACCCGCGAGACCCTGCTCGTCTGCGAGGCCGCCGGCTTCGACGTCGTCCTCGTCGAGACGGTGGGGGTGGGCCAGTCCGAGACCGTCGTCGCCGACATGGTCGACTTCTTCCTGGTGCTGATGCTGGCCGGCGCGGGTGACGAGCTGCAGGGCATCAAGAAGGGCGTGCTCGAACTGGCCGACATGATCGCGATCAACAAGGCCGACGGCGACAACAGCCGCCGCGCCGAGCGGGCCGCCCACGAATACGCGCAGGCGCTGCACTTCATGCGCGCGATCAGCCCCAACTGGACGGTGCCCGTGCTCACCTGCAGCGGCCTGGCCAACGAGGGGCTGGACACCCTCTGGGAGAAGATCCTGGCCCATCGCGACGCCCTGGCCGCCTCGGGCGAACTGTCCGAGAAGCGCCGCCGCCAGCAGCTGCGCTGGATGTGGAGCATGGTCGAGGACCGGCTGATGGACGGCCTGCGGCGGCACGCCGCCGTGCAGCATCTGCTGCCCGGCCTCGAGCGCGCGGTGCGCGACGGGGAGACGCCGCCGACCCTGGCCGCCCGCCGCATCCTGGACGCCTACCGTGGGCGGGATCTCTGAACGCCGTCGCCTCGCGTTGACACTCCCCGGAGGCCCCCCTAGAATGGCGGCCACGCCATGAACACCCTGGAACCATCACCCGGCGCGCCGACGCCGGATCCCGATCAGGACTGGTACTACGCCCGGGACGGGCAGGTGCGAGGCCCGCTGGGCCGCGCCGAGCTGCGCACCTTGCTGATCGGCGGCGGCCTGCCGCCCGAGACCCTGGTCTGGGCCCCGGGGATGGACGACTGGGTGCCCGCGACCCGGGTGGTCGACATGGCGCCGCGCCTGGGCGCCCAGGCCTGGCGGCGCTTCTGGGCGCGCCAGCTGGACTACATCCTCTGGTCCACCTGCGTCGGCGGCTTCCTGGGGCTGGGGGCGCCCGACCTGCTCGAGCGCATCAACACCCTGCTGCTGGGCTTCCTGACGCTGCTGGCCTGGATCCCCGTCGAGGCCGGCTGGCTCTTCCTCTTCGGGACCACTCCCGCCAAGGCCCTGCTCGGCATCCGGGTGCAGACCCGGGCCGGTGCGAACCCCCCCTTCGGCGACGGCCTGCAGCGGGGCGCCCTGCTGTTCTTCTACGGCCTGGGCATGGCGCTGCCCCTCGTCCAGTTCGTGGCCCTGGTCCTGGCCTACCGCCGACTCCTGCAGCGGGGGGAGACGCGCTGGGACGCCGAGATGGGCACTCTGGTCGCCTTCGGCCCGCTCTCGCCCCTGCGCGTCGGTCTCTACGTCGTGATCATCCTCTTCTTCCTCGTCCTCGCGGTGCTGGGCGCCTGATCCTGGCCGACCAGCCGGGCACGATCCCGGCTTCCGCCGGGCACGATTCCGGCTAGCGGCGGGACGGCCGCGGCGGGACGCGTCCGCGGCGCGACATCCTCCCGGATGGGGAAACGCCTCATGTCCAGACGCTTCGTATTCATCGCATCGATCCTCGCCCTGCTCGCCGTGCTGGCTCCGCTGACACCCGGCGGCGACGCCGGGGCGGCGCTGTGGATCTCGGAGGTGCTGGCCGACCCGGCCTCGGACTGGGACGGCAACGGATCGGTCTCCGCCACCGACGACGAGTGGGTCGAGATCCACAACGACGGCGCCGCCGCCGTGGACCTCGAGCCCTACTACCTGCGCGACGCCCTGGGCGACGGCGCGCAGATCCGTCTCTGGGGCGAGATCGGCCCCGGCGAATACCTGCTGATCCTGGGCAGCGATGCGCTGGCCCGCCAGGCCGAGACGGGGCTGGGGTCCGGCGGTCTGAGCCTGAACAACACCGGGGACACGGTCGAACTCTACCTCGGCGATCCTCTCTACGCCGGGGCGCAGCTCCTGGACGCCCTGATCTACGGCGACCACACGGCCGAGGACGACCGCTCGCTGGCGCGCATGAGCCCGAGCCTGGACGACTGGGCCCTCTGCGACGCGCTGAACCCCTACACCGGATCGCTGGAGCCCCAGGGGAGCGGCTGCGAACCCTCGCCGGGCGAGGCCAACGCCTGCGCCACGGCTTTGCCGGAAGCCGACGCCAGCTGGGGGCGGGTCAAGCAGGGCTTCCGCTAGCAGCGGAGAAGGTGGGGGCGGCCGCCCCCGATCGACATCCTTCGGGACCGCCGCGCCACGTGCGCGGCGGTCCTTTTCGTCCATGAATCCAATAGCTTCGAAGAATCTACTATGCTTGGATGCGCGACGCTGATAAGCTACGATGCCGCGGTCGCAGACCGTCTATCGCACTCCCGACCACCGACAGGAGAGGACGCATGGCGCTCAGCGAACAGCAGAAGATGATCCGCGACATGACCCGGGATTTCGCCCGCAGCCGCATCGCCCCGGTGGCCGCCGAGCTGGACGAGAGCGGCGTCTTCCCCGCGGACAACGTCAAGGAGATGGGCGCCCTCGGCCTGATGGGCCTGAAGGTCCCGGCGGAGGAGGGGGGCATCGGGGCCGACACCCTGAGCTACGCCCTGGTCGTCGAGGAACTGGCCCGCGTCGACGGCAGCCACGCCCTGATCGTCGCCGCCCACAACAGCCTGGGCTGCTGGCCGATCCACGCCTTCGGCACGCCCGAGCAGAAGCAGCGCTGGCTGCCCGGGGCCTGCGCCGGCGAGTACCTGCTCTCCTTCGGACTGACCGAGCCGGGCGCCGGCAGCGACGCCGGCGGCACCGCCAGCACCGCGGTGCGCGACGGCGACGAGTGGGTGCTGGACGGCCGCAAGATGTGGATCACGAACGCGCCGGGCGCCGGCGCCGTCATCGTCACCGCGGTCACCGACCCCGAGGTCCCGCCCGGAAAGGGCATCTCGGCCTTCATCGTCCCGAAGGACACGCCCGGCTTCACGGTCGAGAAGAAGGAGGACAAGCTGGGCATGCGCGCCTCCGACACGGCGCCGCTGATCCTGGACGGGGTGCGTCTGCCCGCCGACGCCCTGCTGGGCGAGCTCGGCGCCGGCTTCAAGATGTTCCTGCAGACCCTGGACGGCGGCCGCATCTCGATCGCGGCCCTGTCCCTGGGACTGATCGAGGGAGCCATGGCCGTGGCCCGCGACTACGCCCGCGAGCGGGTCCAGTTCGGACGCCCCCTGGCCCGGCTGCAGGCCGTGCAGTTCATGTTGGCCGACATGTCCGTGGCCGCGGACGCCTCGCGCCTGCTGGTCGAGGAGGCCTGCCGCCTGAAGGACGCCGGCGAGCCCTTCGGGGACATGGCCGCCAAGGCCAAGCTCTTCGCCAGCGAGGCGGCCATGCGCGTGACCTACGACGCCATCCAGGTGCTGGGCGGCTACGGCTACTGCCGCGAATATCCCGTCGAGCGCATGTACCGCGACGCCAAGCTCTGCACCATCGGCGAAGGGACCAGCGAGATCCAGCGCCTGGTCATCGCCCGCAATCTTCTCGAGGAATGAATCGACAGGCACCCGAGACGAAAGGTCCCCTCATGAGCGAGAGAGTCGTGATCGTCGACGCCGTGCGCACTCCCATCGGCCGCTTCCAGGGCGGGCTGGCCTCGATGCGGGCGCCCCAGCTGGGCGCCGTGGTCGTCAAGGCCCTGCTCGAACGCACCGGCCTGGATCCGCAGCTGATCGACGAGGTCATCATGGGCTGCGTCGTCCAGGCGGGGCTGGGCCAGAACCCGGCGCGCCAGGCCTCCATCCACGGCGGCGTTCCGACCGGCGTCAGCGCCATGACCCTGAACAAGGTCTGCGGCTCCGGGCTGCGCACGGTCATGGCCGCCGCCCAGGCGATCAAGGCCGGCGACATCCGCTGCGCCCTGGCCGGCGGCATGGAGAACATGTCGCAGATCCCCTACGCGCTCTTCGACGCCCGCGACGGCATGCGCCTGGGCCATCGCCAGGTCACCGACCTGATGGTCCACGACGGTCTGTGGGATGTGTACAACGACTACCACATGGGCATGACGGCCGAGCTGGTGGTCGAGAAGTACGCGGTCTCCCGTGAAAGCCAGGACGCCTTCGCCGCCGCCAGCCACGCCAAGGCCGTGGCGGCCTGGGAGGCCGGCAAGTTCGCGGCCGAGGTCGTGCCCGTCCCGGTGCCCCGGCGCAAGGGCGACCCCGTGGTCGTGGACCGCGACGAGGGCCCGCGCGCCGACACCACGGCCGAGGGCCTGGCCAAGCTGCGCCCGGCCTTCAAGCGCGACGGCGGGTCGGTGACCCCGGGCAACGCCTCGACGATCAACGACGGCGCCGCCGCGGCCCTGGTCTGCGGCGAGTCCTTCGCGAAGGAGCACGGCCTGAAGGTGCGCGCGACGATCGGCGCCTACGGCACGGGCGCCGTGGATCCCGAGTGGGTGATGATGGCCCCGGTCGGCGCGGTGAAGAACGTCTGGCGGAAGGAAGGCAAGGGCGTCGGCGACTTCGGCCTCTACGAACTGAACGAGGCCTTCGCCGCCCAATCCCTGGCCGTGATCGACGAGCTGGGTCTGCCGCCGGAGAAGGTCAACGTCCACGGCGGCGCGGTGGCCCTGGGCCACCCCATCGGCGCCTCGGGCTGCCGTTGCCTGACGACCCTGCTCAACGCGATGGAGGACCGGGACGTGGCCGACGGCCTGGTGGCTCTCTGCCTGGGCGGCGGCGACGCCGTGGCGATGGCGATCCATCGCGCGTGAGCTTCAGTCAAGTCATTAAACCACAAAGTTTTACTCGAAATTGCGGAGGATCGACATGAAAGCAGCCGTGATCGGCGCCGGCACCATGGGCAACGGCATCGCCCACGTCCTCGCCCAGCACGGGCACGACGTCACGCTGATCGACGTCGCCGACGAGGCCCTGCAGCGGGGCCTGACCACGATCGGCAAGAACCTGGACCGCCAGGTCAAGAAGGAGATCATCACCGCCCAGGACAAGGACGCCGTCCTGGGCCGCATCGCCGCCTCCGTCGACCTCGCCGCCGCCGCGGACGCGGAGCTGGTCGTCGAGGCCGTCTTCGAGAGCTTCGCGGTCAAGAAGGAGATCTTCACGAAGCTCGACGGGGTCTGCGGTCCCGGGGCGATCCTGGCCACCAACACCTCGTCGATCTCGGTGACCAAGATCGCCGCCTGCACCGGGCGCCCCGGCAAGGTCATCGGCATGCACTTCATGAACCCGGTGCCGGTCATGAAGCTGGTCGAGGTGATCCGCGGCCAGGCCACCGACCCGGAGGTCCTGGACCGGGTGATGGCGATCAGCGCGGAGCTGGGCAAGACGCCGGTCGCGGTGCAGGACTACCCCGGCTTCATCTCGAACCGCGTGCTGATGCCGATGATCAACGAGGCGGCGTACTGCCTGATGGAGGGCGTGGCCGACCGCGACGCCATCGACACCGTCATGAAGCTGGGCATGGCCCATCCGATGGGGCCGCTGACCCTGGCCGACTTCATCGGCCTGGACGTCTGCCTGGACATCATGAACGTGCTCTACGAGGGCTTCGCCGACAGCAAGTACCGTCCCTGCCCGCTGCTGCGCCGCATGGTCGACGCCGGCCACCTGGGCCGCAAGAGCGGCAAGGGCTTCTACGACTACGACTGAGGGAGATCGCCGTGGACTTCGCTCTGACCGAACAGCAGAAGATGATCCGGGACACGGCGCGGGAATTCGCCGCCCGCGAACTGGCGCCCCACGCGGCGCAGTGGGACCGCGACGAGACCTTCCCGGCCGACGCGGTGAAGAAGCTGGGCGAGCTCGGCTTCATGGGCATGAACGTGCCTGAGCAGTACGGCGGCGCCGGCTTCGAGCTGGTCAGCTACGTGCTGGCCATGGAGGAGATCTCGGCCGCCTGCGCCTCGACCGGCGTGATCATGTCGGTGAACAACTCGCTGGTCTGCTGGCCGCTGGAGACCTACGGCGACGAGCAGCAGAAGCAGCGCTTCCTGGCGCCGCTGGCGCGGGGCGAGAAGCTGGGCGCCTACTGCCTGAGCGAGCCCAACGCCGGCACCGACGCCGCCAACCAGCAGACCCGCGCGACGAAGGACGGCGACGACTGGATCCTGAACGGGATGAAGAACTTCATCACCAACGGGGCCAGCGCCGACACCCTGATCGTCTTCGCCCAGACCGATCCCGAGCTGAAGCACAAGGGCATCGCCGCCTTCATCGTCGAGTCGACGAGCGAGGGCTTCGCAGTGATCAGCAAGGAGAAGAAGCTGGGCATCCGCGCCAGCGACACCGCCCAGCTGGCCTTCGACGGCGTGCGCGTGCCCGGCGACCAGCTGCTGGGCGCGGTGGGGCAGGGCTTCAAGATCGCCATGTCCACCCTGGACGGCGGTCGCATCGGCATCGCCGCGCAGGCCCTGGGCACCGCCAAGGCGGCCTTCGAGGCGGCCGCCGAGTACGCCAAGACCCGCGAGCAGTTCGGCCGGCCGATCGCGAAGTTCCAGGCCATCCAGTGGAAGATCGCCGACATGGCGACCGAATACGAGGCGGCCCGTCTGCTCACCCTGCAGGCGGCGAACCTGAAGGACCGCGGCGAGCGCTACGGCCGCGAGGCGGCCATGGCCAAGCTCTTCGCCAGCGAGGCGGCCAACCGCATCGCCAACGAGGCGGTGCAGGTCTTCGGCGGCAACGGCTATTCCAAGGAGTATCCCGTGGAGCGCTACTTCCGGGACGCCCGCATCACCAGCATCTACGAGGGCACCAGCGAGGCGCAACGCCTGGTGATCTCCGGCCACCATCTGCGCTGAGGAAGGACCCATGGACTTCTCGCTCAACGAACAGCAGACGATGTTCCGCGACATGGTGCGCGACTTCGCCGCCAAGGAGATCGCCCCGATCGCGGCGCAGATGGACCGCGAAGCCAGGATGCCCGAGGACCTGATCGACAAGATGAGGGCCAACGGCTTCTTCGGCCTGAGCTTCCCCGAGAAGCACGGCGGCCTCGGCGTGGACACCACCACCTACGGCCTGGTCGTCGAGGAGCTCTCGGCGGCCAGCGCCGGCGTGGCGGTGATGGTCTGCGTGCACAACAGCGTGGGCAGCTATCCGATCGCGATGTTCGGCAGCGAGGAGCTGCAGGCCCGCGTGCTGCCGCGCATGGCCGCCGGCGAGATCGCCGCCTTCTGCGTCAGCGAGGCGAACGCCGGCTCCGACGCCGCCGCCATCGCCACGACCGCGACCCGCGACGGCGACGCCTACGTCCTGGACGGCAGCAAGATGTGGGTCACCAACGGCGCCCGCGCGCAGTTCTTCGTCGTGCTCGCGCGCACGCCCGGCACGACCGGCCACGACGCCATCCACGCCCTGCTGGTCGAACGCGACACGGCCGGCCTGCGCGTGGCCAAGGAAGAGGACAAGATGGGCCTGCGGGCCTCGGACACCTGCGTCCTGGAGCTGGACGGGGTGCGCGTGCCCGCCGAGAACCTGCTGGGCAAGGAGGGCGACGGCTTCCCGGTGGCGATGAAGGCCCTGGACGGCGGCCGCATCGGCATCGCCTTCCAGGCCCTGGGCATCGGCCGCGCCTGCCTGGAGGCCTCGGTGAAGTACGCCGGCCAGCGGGTCGCCTTCGGCAAGAAGCTGTGGAACATCCCGACGGTGCGCGACAAGTTCGCCGACATGGCCGCGCGCCTGCACTCGGCCCGGCTGACCGCCCTGCACGCCGCCTGGCTCAAGGACGCCGGCAAGCCCCACACCAAGGAAGCGGCCATGGCCAAGCTGCTGGCCACCGAGGCGGCGGGCTATGTGGCCGACGAGGCGATCCAGGTCCACGGCGGCTTCGGCTACACCAAGGACTACGACGTCGAACGCTGGTATCGGGACGTGCGCGTGACGCGCATCTACGAGGGGACCAGCGAGATCCAGCGGCTGGTGATCGCGCGTTCGGTGATCCGCGAACTGGGCTGATCGCGGTCGCCGCGGCATGTCTGTCGAAAAAAGATGGTCATTGTCTTGTTGCTTGACTAGAATGGGCCCGGCCTTGGGCGAGGCCGGAGTTCGTCGAATCCGCAACCCCTATTCCCATTCCGGAGGGAGACCCCGACATGTTCAAGGAGTTCAAGGAATTCGCCATCAAGGGCAACGTCGTCGACATGGCCGTCGGCATCATCATCGGCGCCGCCTTCGGGACGATCGTCAAGTCCCTGGTCGCCGACGTGATCATGCCCCCGATCGGCCTGCTGCTCGGCGGCGTCGACTTCACCAATATGTTCGTCGTGCTCAAGGCCGGCGCCGAGATGGCCGGGCCCTACGAGACCCTGGTCGCGGCCCAGGAGGCCGGCGCGGTGACCATGAACATCGGCGTCTTCATCAACACGATCATCAGCTTCGTCATCGTCGCCTTCGCCGTCTTCATGGTGATCCGCAACATCAACAAGATGAAGCGGGAAGAGGCGGCGCCCCCGGCCGAGCCGACCACCAAGGAGTGCCCGCGCTGCATGTCGACGATCCCGATCAAGGCCACGAAGTGCGCCTTCTGCGCGTCGGACATCGGCTAGTCCGGTCATCGCGTCGATTCCGGAGGTCGCCCTCGTGGGCGGCCTCCTTGTTCTTCCCCTGTCGCCGAGCCGCCGCCGGAGCTATTCTTCCGCCATGAGCCGCCGCAAGAAGATCCAGCGATCCCGCCGCGCCGCCGAGCGCGTGCTGTCGATCCTCGACCGCCTCTCGGGTCGCCGGGACGACCGCCACGACCGCCGCCGCGGCGGCGACCGGGGCCGGCCCGGCCGGAACGAGCGCCGCGGTCCCGGCGACCGCGGTTTCCGCGGGCCAGGCGGCGGCCGCCGCGACGACCGGCCCCGCCGCGACCTGCGCATCCTGACCATCCGCGGCAACGAGGAGCTCTTCGCCCGCCTCTGCCACGACGACTTCGAATACCTGATGGCCCGGCCCTTCGTCGCCCCGGCCGCGGTGCTCGAGGTGCTGCTGCCGCAGTCGGTGGCCGGCCGCGCCCAGAACGGCCACGGCTGGTTCGCCGACGAGTACGGCACCTCGCTCTCCTTCCCCGAGGCCTCTTTCGATCGCGTGCTCAGCGAGCTCGAGAAGACCTGGCCCGCCCTGCGCCACGATCTGGTGCGCGAGCGGCGGCAGCGCATCGTCGAGACCGTCCGCAGCCACGTGTTGGCCCGCCTGGACACGCCGACGATGTCGCTCGAGACCGTCGACGGCCCGCTGCTGGGCGCCGACTTCCTGCGCGGCGTCGAGGTCGAGACCGAGCCTTTCTTGCGCGGCATGGTGCTGGCGGGCTTCATGGACGACTGGGACCAGCGGCGCATGGCCCTGGCCTGGCAGGGGCGCGCCTACGACGGCCGACCGCTGACGATCGGCGGCGGCGACATCCGCGTCGTCGACCGCGAGCGCTTCCGCATGACGGGCATCCTCGACGCCGGGCGCGGCGCCTGGGACGACGACGAGCTGCGCGAGCTCGAGAAGCTGGGGGTGCTCACGCCCGCCGACGACGACCGCGAGTGGACCTACCCGCGCTACGACCAGGTCTACTTCCGCCGGCGCGTGGGCGACGGGGTCTGCGACGACCTGGCCCTGATCCGGGCCGGTTCGGAGTGGGGCTTCTCCGGTTTGCTGGGCGCCTTCGTCATGGACGCCATCGACACCTACGACAAGTTCCTGGCCCGCTTCACCCACAAGGGCAACGACCACGCCCTGGCCGAGGCCATCCAGGCCGCCTGGATCGACCGCACCGGCGAGGCCCTGGTCGGCGGCGAGCAGGTCCTCGAGCTGATCCACTTCGCCGCGAAGGACAACGCCCCGCCCACCTCGCTGAGCAGCTCGCACCGCCGCTTCCTGCAGACCGAGCCCGGCGGCCGCCTGCCCACGCTGCTTCACCACTGGCGCTTCCTGCAGGGGGAGCCGCTGGACGAGATCAAGCTGGGCTTCGCGCGGGTGCCCGCCCGCGACTTCTACGCCACGGCCCACGCCCGCCTGGCCGCGGCGGGACGGCCGGCTCCCGAGCCGCAATTCCGGCCGCGCAAGGGGTTGACTTCGGACAAGTGAAGATCTAATCTCATCGGGCCAACCTCCATCTCGAACGTCAAAGGACGCGACCATGCCCGACCTGCTCGCCGCCTGCATCCCCGCCACTCCCGAGGCCTCTTTAAAATCACAACTAATTGTATCAATTCAAGATACAGAAGCTTGTGAAATACTAGAGGCCGCTGCTTCCTAGGCGAATCCCTCGTCGCTGAAAGCACCGCGGCCGTCCCGGCCGGGGGGATCGGTACGCCCTCCGACCGGCTCCGAACCGAGGAGGGTCGCGTGCTCTACAATCGCTTCCTGGTGATGCCGTTCCGCGCCATGGGCGCCGCAATCCGCGTCGAGACCGCCCGCGAGGGCGCGTCGCCGTTCCACGTCGAGGTCGATGAGGGGGAGGAGGGCGGCGTCTTCGTCCTGAGGTTCCACCGGGATGTCTGCCGCGAGGCGATGTTCCTGGAAAGCCGCCCCCGCGGGCGCCGGCTGGTCGTCGGCGTGCGGGCCTGCGTCTGGGACGCTGCGTCCGGCGCCTGGTCGCGCACGACGGCTCACTACCGCTACCTCTGCGGCCGCGACGACGGCCGCTGGTACGCGCGCGCCATCCCGCCGGACTGCCGGGTGGAATCGGTGGGCCAGGCCGCGCGGCTCGTGCGGCGGCGGGCGCGGAGCGCCTAGGCGCAGCGCTCGCCGCTAGCGGTCGGGATCCGCGAAGGGCGCGAGTTCGGCGTCGGGGGCGAGCACCGTCTCGCCCTCGCGCGCGGCGATGACCGCGGCGCCGCAGCTGTCGCTCCAGACGTTGACGCAGGTGCGGCACATGTCCAGCACCGGGTCCACGGCCAGGATCAGGGCCACGCCCTCCAGGGGCAGGCCCACCGCCTCGAGGATGATCGAGATCATCACCAGTCCGGCGGCCGGGATGCCGGCGGCCCCGATCGAGGCCAGCAGCGCCGTCACCACCACCAGCACCTGCTCCATCGGTCCCAGGGCCACGCCGTAGGCCTGGGCGATGAACAGGGCGGCGACGCATTCGTAGAGCGCGGTGCCGTCCATGTTGATCGTCGCGCCCAGGGGCAGCACGAAGCTCGACACGCGGTTGCTGATGCCGGCCCGCTCCTCGGCGCATTCCAGGGTCAGGGGCAGGGTGGCCGACGACGAGCGGGTGGAGAAGGCGGTCATCAGGGCCGGGGCCATGGCCCGGACGTGGCGGCGCGCCGACAGGCGGCCCACGACGCGCAGCAGCATCGGCAGGGTCAGCCCGGCGTGGATCAGCAGGGCGGCCAGCACCGTGACGAAGTAGCGGGCCAGCGGCGCGAAGGCCGAGAAGCCGCTTTCGGCCACGATCCTGCCGACCAGTCCGAAGATGCCCAGCGGCAGGAAGCGGATGATCCAGCCGGTGATCGTCATCATCGCCCCGAAGAGCCCCTCCCAGAAGCGGAGCTGCCCGCCTCGCGGCCCTTCCGGCAGCCGGGTCAGGGCGATCCCGAAGAGCAGGCAGAAGAAGATCAGGGGCAGGATCTCGCCCTGGCCGGCCGCGGCCACCGGGTTCTCGGGGATCATGCGCGTGAGCAGGCCGATCAGGTCGCCGGCGCCGCGCTCGCCCAGGTCGGCGGCCAGCGCGGCGCCGTCGGCGTCCAGGCCCAGGCGAGCGGCGACCGGACCCTGCGCGTCCACGCCGGGGCGGATCAGGTTCACCAGCAGCAGGCCGGTCAGGATCGCGATCAGGCTGGTCGTCAGGTACCAGGCGAAGGTGCGGCCGAAGAGGCGGCCCAGCGCTTTGCCCGAACCCAGGCCGGCCACGCCGGTGATGATCGACCCGGCGATCAGGGGCACGATCACCATCTTCAGGGCGCGCAGGAAGAGGTCGCCCAGGAACGACAGCGCGGCGGGCACGTCCAGGCCCAGCAGCCGTCCCGACGGCCCGCTGGCCAGGCCGGCGGCGACGCCCAGCAGCAGGGCCAGGGCGATCTGCGCAGGCAGGGGCCAGCGCCAGGGGCGAAGGGTCGAGGCTCGGGGCATGGGGCGTCCTCTCGTTGTTCGGTGGCTTCCCGAGCCTAAGCCAAGCCGCCACGGGGCTCAAGGATGCGGATTTGGATTAGGCCCCGGGGACGGGGCGGTGTTAAGATGGCGTCGATCCGGGCCGTCGGTCACGGCGGCCCGCACGACTGTCAGGGACGAGTCACGGAGGGATGGTCAGGATGCGCTGGACCGTGGGCAAGGGCGAGGCCGCCCGGATGAAGGCCGATCTGCTGGTGGTTCCCGTCTACAAGGCCGCCGAGGGCCCCGATCTTTCTCCCCTGCGGGGACTGAACCGCTCCCTGGGCGGCGCCCTGACGGCGCTGGCCGCGGGCGGCGCCTTCAACGCCGCCGCCGAGTCGACCCAGCTGATCCCCGGCGGCCGCGCCGCCGCGCCCTGGATCCTGGCCGTCGGTCTGGGCCCCCGCGACGATCTGAGCGCCGAGATCCTGCGCCGCGCCGCCGCCACCGCCAGCCGCGAGGCGCGCCGCGTCCAGGCCCGCAGGCTGGTCGCCCTGCTGCCCGACCTCGCCGGCACCGGCCTGGCCGTCGACGCCGCGGCCCGTTGCTGGACCGAGGGCGGGGAGCTGGGCCTTTCCGACTCCGGGACCGAGAAGACCGGCGATCGCGTCGTCAAGGATCTGCCCCGGGAATGCCGGCTGCTGCCCCCGGCCGGCGCCGCGCCCGCCGAGGTGCGCGCCGGGATGAACGAGGGCCTGGTCTTCGCCGAGGGCGCGCTCTTCGCCCGCCGCCTGGTCAACCTGCCGGCCAACCTGCTCGACCCCGACGCCCTGGCCGCCGAGGCGCGCGGGCTGGCCCGCCGCGAGGGACTGGACTGCCGGGTCCTGGGCAAGTCCCAGCTCAAGCGCATGGGCATGGGCGGCGTGCTGGGCGTGGCCCAGGGCAGCCGCCGCGACCCCCGCTTCATCGTCCTCGAGAGCCGCGGCGTCGCGGCCAGGCGCCCCCTGGTGGCCCTGGTCGGCAAGGGCGTCACCTTCGATTCCGGGGGCATCTCGATCAAGCCCTCGGCCAAGATGCACGAGATGAAGGCGGACATGGGCGGCGCGGCGGCCGTGCTGGGCGCGGCGCTGATCATCAGCCGCCTGCGCCTGCCGGTGCGTCTGCTGGCCGTGGTGCCGGCGGTCGAGAACATGCCCGACGGCGACGCCATCCGCCCGGGCGACGTGCTGAAGATGGCCTCGGGCAAGACGGTCGAGGTGCTGAACACCGACGCCGAGGGCCGCCTGATCCTGGCCGACGCCCTGCACTTCGCCTGCAAGCGCAAGCCCGACTGGGTCATCGACGCCGCCACCCTGACCGGCGCCTGCGTCGTCGCCCTGGGTTCGCATTTCGCCGGTCTGATGGGCAACGACGGCGCGCTGGCCGGCGCCCTGGAGCGCGCCGGCGGCGAGACCTTCGAACGCACCTGGCCGCTGCCGGTGATCGAGGACCACCACAAGGCCCTGGAGAGCCAGGTGGCCGACCTGCAGAACCTGGGCGGCCGCGACGGCGGCGCCCTGACCGCCGCCGCCTTCCTCGAGGAATTCGTGCCCGAGGCCACGGCCTGGGCCCACCTGGACATCGCCGGACCCGCCTGGGTCGAGGCCGGCGGACCGGTGATGGGCAAGGGGGGCACCGGCTTCGGCGCCCGCCTGATCGCCCGCGCCGTGCAGCTGCTGGCCGCCGGCGACTAGTCGGCGACGCATCTCGACGGGGAATCTGGAGAACGTGGAAGTGCTCGGGAGCCGCGGACGCCAGGGCCTGCTCCGCCACATCGGGGGGCTGGCCCTGCCGGTCGTGCTCGCGAACGTCTCGCAGACGCTGATGGGCCTGGTCGACACCCTGATGGTCGGCCGGCTCGGCACGACGCCCCTGGCCGCGGTCGGCGTGGCCACGCTCATCTTCTCGGCCCTGGCCACGCCCATCAAGTCCGTCGACGTCGCGGTGCAGACCTACACCGCCCGCCGCGTGGGGCAGGGGCGCGACGCCGATGTCGGCCGCGTGCTGGCCACCGCCTCGGCCCTGGCGATGGGCCTGGGCCTGCTGGTCACCGCGGCGGCGATGCTGCACGCCGGGGCCCTGATGGGCCTGGCCAACGGCGACGCCTCGGTCGTGCGCGAGGGCGTGGCCTACCTGGGCCTGCGCCTGCCCGGCCTGCTGCCTTTCCTGGCCTGGTGCCTGCTGCGGGCGGTCTTCGACGGCATCGGCCGCACCCACCTGGGCATGGTCGTCGGCGTGGGCATGAACCTGGCGAACGTCCTGCTGAACTGGGTGCTGATCTTCGGCAAGCTGGGCGCCCCGGCGATGGGCGTGGCCGGCGCGGGATTGGCCAGCGCCCTGTCGGGCCTGCTCGCGGCGCTGGCGTTCCTGGCGGTGGCCCTGACGCCCGCGATCCGCCGCCGCTTCCGCCTGATCGGCCGCGGCAACCTTGACCGTGAGCTGCTGGGCCCCTTCGTGCGCCTGGCCTGGCCGCCGGCGGTGCAGGCCCTTGGCGGGCTGCTGGCGGTGCTCGTATTCTTTGGCATCCTGGGCCGGATCTCGACCGTGGCCGTGGCAGCCGGCAACGTTGTCTTCCGCATCGCGGCGCTGTCGTTCATGCCCGGCTTCGGCATGGGGGTGGCCGTGCAGACGGTCGTCGGCCAGTGCCTGGGCCGTCGCGACCTGCGCGGCGCCGTGCGCGGCAGCTGGGCGGGGGTGGCCTTGTCCCTGGTCTTCATGGGGATCTTCGGCCTCGTCTTCCTGCTCTGGCCCGCGCCCCTGATGCGGCTGTTCACGACCAGCGACGAGCTGGTCCGCGCCGGGACGCCGATCCTCAGGATGATGGGCCTGGTCCAGGTCTTCGACGCCGTGGGCCTGACCCTGGCCGGCGCGTTGCGCGGCGCCGGGGCCACGCGCGAGGTGATGATCGTCGACGTCGTGGCCGGCTGGGGCCTGTTCCTGCCCAGCGCCTGGCTCTTCGGCGTGCAGCTGGACGGGGGCCTGGTCGGCGCCTGGGTCGGCGTGCTGATCTGGTTCTTCGTCTACGCCGTCGGCATGACGGCCTGGTTCCTGCGCGGCGACTGGCAGCGCATCCGGATCTGATCCATCGCGGGAGGACGCGTGCGACCCGAGGACCCCATGAGCGCGGCGCGACGCGTCTTCACCGTCGGCGAGCTGAACCGCAGCATCCAGGCGGCGCTGCAGGAGGCTTTCCCGGCGGCGGTCTGGGTGCGCGGCGAGGTCCAGCGCCTGAGCCGGAACCGCAGCGGGCACATCTACTTCGAACTGCACGGCGAGGAGCGGGGCGCGACCCTTCAGATCAAGGTCGCCGCCCTGAAGTGGGATCGCGAGCGCTTCGACCTCGACCGCTACTTCGACGGCGGCGACCCCGACTTCCAGTTCCGCGAGAAGATCGAGGTCTGCCTGCAGGGGGCCGTCGATTTCTACCCCGGTTTCGGCACGCTGTCGCTGAAGCTGGTCGGCGTGGACAAGGCCTTCGCCCTGGGGCAGCTCGAGGCCAAACGGCGCGAGGTGATGGCCTGGCTGGAGCGCGAGGGGCTGCTGCGGCGCAACGCGGCGCTGCCCTTCCCCGACCTGCCGCTGCGCGTGGGCCTGATCACCTCGGCCGGCAGCGCCGCCGAGCGCGATTTCCTGAGCGGGCTGGGCGCCTCGCCCTTCGGCTTTCGCGTCCTGCGCGCGGACTGCCGCATGATGGGCGAAGCGATGGTCGGCCAGGTGGTCGGCGCCCTCGAGGGCCTGGCCGCGGTCGGGGTCGATGTCGTGGTGATCACCCGCGGCGGCGGCTCCCGGGCGGACCTGGCCTGGTTCGACCGGCAGGAACTCGCGGCCGCGATCGCGCGATCCCCGCTGCCGGTGGTCACGGCCATCGGCCACGAGATCGACCGCAGCATCGCCGACGAGGTGGCCCACCACGCCTGCAAGACGCCGACGGCCGCGGCCGAGGACCTGGTCGGCCGGATCGACGCCGCCGCCCGCCGCGTCGAGGAGGCCGTCGCCCGCCTGGGCCGGGCCGCCCCCCGCGCCGTGGAGAGCGAACGCCGGCAACTGAGGCAGGCCGCGGGTCGGCTGCGTCCCGCCGTGACCGCCGGTCTGCAGGGCGGACGCCTGTCCCTGCTGCGGGGGCGCGAGCGGCTGCTGGCCGCGGGGCGCCTGCTGCTGCGCGAGGCGCAGACCGGGCAGCGGGCGCGCGAGCGTCGGCTCGCCGAATCCGCGCATCGCGCCGCGCGCGGCGCTGCGCTGTCGCTGGACGCCCTGGCCGGGGCGCTGGTCCGCCGGGCGCCCGCCGCCGCGGTCCGGTCCGCCGCTGGCCTGGACCACCTGGACGAGAAGCTGCGCCTGCTCGATCCCCGGCGCCTACTGGCCCGGGGCTGGACCCTGACCGTGGACCCGGCGGGGCGCGTGGTGCGCGCCGCCGCCGGCCTGCGCCCCGGCGATCGCCTGACCACCCGCTTCGCCGACGGCGCCGCCGCCAGCGTGGTCGAGTCGGTCGATTCCGGACACAACGAAGCGAACGGAGGTTGACGTGCCCGCCAAGAAGAGCGCCAAGAAAGCGGAGCCGGGATTCCGCGAAGCCGTGGCCGAGGTCGAGAGCATCCTGGAGAGGCTGGAGGCCGACGAGATCGACATCGACGACCTGGGCGGCGAGGTGCGCCGCGCCGTCGAGCTGATCGGCCTCTGCCGCGCCAAGCTCGATCGCACCGAGACCGAGGTGCGCGAGTTCGTGGCCGGCCTGCAGGAAGACGCCGCGCCCGCGTCGGCGGCGACCTCGGATCCGGCCGCCGGGGACGACGGCGGGGAGCTGCCGTTTTGACGGCCTTCCCCGAATTGATCCGGGTCCGCGACCTGACCAAGGACTACGTGGTGGCCCGGCGGCGCGAGGGCGTGGTCGGCGGCCTCGTCGACCTGGTGCGTCCGCGCCGTCGGGTGCTGCGCGCCGTCGATTCCGTCTCGTTCACGGTGGGCCAGGGCGAGATGGTGGGCTACATCGGCGCCAACGGCGCCGGCAAGTCGACGACCATCAAGATGCTCAGCGGCATCCTCACGCCCACGGCCGGCGAGGTCAGCGTGGGCGGCCTGGTGCCCCACCGCGACCGCCTGCACTACACCCGGCACATCGGCACCGTCTTCGGCCAGCGCACCCAGCTGTGGTGGGACCTGGCGGTGGTCGAGTCCTTCAAGCTGCTGAAGAAGATCTACGAGGTGCCCGACGCCGTCTACGCGCGCCAGCTCGGCCTCTTCGACGAGATGCTGGGCGTGGGCGAACTGCTGGACCAGCCCGTGCGCAAGCTCAGCCTGGGCCAGCGCATGCGCTGCGACCTGGCGGCGGCGCTGCTGCACGCCCCGCGGCTGCTCTTTCTGGACGAGCCGACGATCGGCCTGGACGTGGTCGCCAAGGAGAACGTGCGCGGCTTCCTGCGCGAGGCCCGCGACCACCTGGGCACCACGGTGCTGCTGACCACGCACGACCTGGGCGACATCCAGCGGCTCTGCCGGCGGATCATCATCATCGACCACGGCAAGGTCGTCTTCGACGGCGAGCTGGAAGACCTGCGCCGGCGCGTCGGCGACCGGGTGCGCCTGCTGGTGGACCTGCGCGAACCGGCCGCCAGCCGCGAGCTGGCCGCGGCCACCGAGGCCCTGCCCGTGGACTGGGACGATGCCGAGGGACTGAGCCACGGCGCCGAGTTCAGCCGCAAGGACATCTCGAGCGCCGACGTGATCCAGGTGCTGGTCAACGCCCACCGCGTGCGGGACCTGCACCTCGAGGAGCCGTCGATCGAGGACATCGTGCGCGAGATCTACCGCGCCCACCCCGGCCGGGAGGCGGACGATGGCTCCTGACGCCGCGCCCGCGGCCGCGACCGCCGACGCCGTCGTCCTGCGCCGCTGGCGCCGAGGCCGCCGCGCCACGGCCGGCCTCTACGCCGCCTTCGGCCGCCTGGCCTTCCTGAAGTTCCTGGCCTACCGGCTGCGCTACTACACCGGCGTGCTCTCGTACACGATCTTCATCGCCGGCAACTACTTCCTCTACACCGCCCTCTTCGCCAGCCGGCCCGAGGGCGCCGAGGCCGCGCGCATCGGCGGCCTGAGCCTGGTCCAGATGATCACCTACGTGGCGCTGAGCTGGATCGGCCGCAGCTTCACCTTCAACAACATCGACCGCACGCTGTCGCACCAGATCGTCCAGGGCGACATCGCCATGCAGCTGATCAAGCCCTTCCACGTGCAGACGATGATGCTGAGCGAGGCCGTCGGCGAGGCCGTCTTCCGCTTCAGCATGTTCACGCTGCCGATCACGCTGGTCGCGATGCCGCTCTTCGGCCTGCAGGCGCCGCCCTCGCCGTCGCTCTACCTCTGGACGGTGCTGAGCTTCGCGCTGGCGCTGCTGGTCAACAGCCAGATCAACTTCCTGGTGGGCTGCCTGGCCTTCTACCTGAAGAACATCCTGGGCGTGATCCGGGCCAAGATGATCATCATGGAGTTCCTGACCGGCGTGCTCGTGCCCTTCACCTTCTTCCCGGCCTGGGTGCAGACGGTCGTGGCCTGGCTGCCCTTCCAGGCCGTCAGCTACATCCCGGTGACCATCTACCTCGGGCTGCGCCCCGGGGACGAGCTGATCCGCGCGCTGCTGCTGCAGGCCGCCTGGGCGGTGGGCCTCTTCGCCGCCGGCAGGCTGCTGTGGGCCCGCGCGCTGCGCCACGTCACGCTGCAGGGGGGATGACCGTGCCCGCGCCGACCGTCGACAGCCGCGCCGCCGTCAGTCTGCCCCGCCGCGCCTGGGGCGTCGGCGACCGCCTGCGCGAGCCCCTGCGCCAGGGCGCCATCTTCGCCGGCTACTTCGCCCAGTTCCTGAAGTCGCGCCTGGCCTACCGCGTCGACTTCATGGTCGACCTCACGGCCAACCTGGTGTCGCTGGCCGTGCAGCTGATCGTGCTCTCGGTGCTCTTCGCCAAGGTCGAGGCCCTGCGCGGCTGGACCTACGACCAGGTGCTCTTCATCTACGGTTTCAGCCTGCTGCCGCTGGGCCTCTTCAACCTGGTCAGCGTCAACATCTACCGCTTCAGCGAGCGCTTCATCATCGAGGGCAACTTCGACCGCGTCCTGCTGCGGCCGCTGAACCCGCTGGCCCAGATCCTCTTCGAGTCCTTCAACCTGGGCGGCCTGAACGAGATGCTGCTGGGCGGCGTGGTGATGGGGGCGGCCGCCGCGCGCCTGGACCTGGGCCTGGGGCCGGTCGACGTCCTGGCGCTGGTCGGCCTCGCGGCCACCGCCTCGCTGGTCTTCACCGGCGTCTTCCTGGGCCTGACCTCGGTCTCGTTCTGGTTCGAGGACCGGATGGGCCTGGCGCCGCCGGTCTACAACGTGATCCGCTTCAGCCGCTACCCGGTGACGATCTTCAGTCCCTTCGTGCGGTTGATCTTGACCTTCGTGCTACCCTTCGCCTGGGTCGCCTTCTATCCGGCGGCCTGGTTCATCGGCACCGGAACCTTCCGGCGCTTCGCCCTGTTCACGCCGCTGGTCGGCGTCGTCGTCTTCGCCTTGGGCTACACGGTCTGGCGGTTGGGGATGCGACGCTACGCCAGCACGGGGAGCTGAGGCGCCCGGGAGTCCGTCGTCCGCTTCGGGAGGTTGACCCTTGATCCGTATCGTGCGCATCTTCTGTCTGGCCGCGGTCGTCTGCGCCGCGTTCGCCCTGCCCGCCGCCGCCAGCTATTGGTCCGGCCACAACGGCACCATCCACCTGTCCTTCAGCGAAGGCGACACGCTGAAGGCGACGACAACGGCCGAGCCGATGCCCGGCCTCGACGCCATCCTCGTCGACCTCTACGCCGTGATCGCGGACCTCGACCCGGTCGTCTGGAAGGGCGAGCTCATCGCGTCCATGGGCGGCTTCGAGTTCCAGCTCGCCGTCGAGGGCGCGGAGTTCGAGGTCATGGGCAAGGAGTACTCCTTCAAGCACTTCGACGCCGCTACGGAGCCCTTCCGTTGCCAGGTCGGCATCTATCCCGGCGTCTCGCTGCTGAGCCCCAGGGTGACGCTGGTGCACTGGACGCTGAAGCTGCCCGCCGACGCCCGCAACGTGAAGTTCGCGCTCGATCCCGTCGGCTGCCCCAGCTGCCTGAAGACCGAGGGCTGCGCCGCCGACGGGCCGCCGGCGATCTGGGCCGGCACCATCGCCGCCGACACCGCCGGCTTCATCTTCGGCGCCGGCTACGTGCCGGCCTACCTGAACTGGGAGGGCGAGGCCGACCTGACGCCGGTGCGGGGGACCGGGGACTGGAGCGAGAGCGGTTACTTCGACCCGCCGGAGTAGGCGCATCGCCGGGAAGGATCGAGACGGCCCGGGCGGGAGCCCGGGCCGTCTTCACAGGGGGAGGAGAGGGGGCTAGTGTCCGCCGGAGCAGATCTCCAGCAGCACCGAGCCGGTGCTCTTCGGGTGCAGGAAAGCGACCTGCTTGCCGCCGGCGCCGGTCAGCGGCGTCTCGTTGATCAGCTTCAGGCCCGCCTCGCGGCAGGCGGCCAGGGCCTGCTCGATGTCGTCGGCGGCGACGGCGACGTGGTGCAGGCCGGGGCCCTTCTTGGCGATGAAACGGCCGATGTTGCTGTCCTCGTCCAGGGGCTGCAGCAGCTCGACGTGGCCCACGGGCGAGTCGCGGTGCACGCGCAGCATCGCGACCCGGATCTTCTCGCGGGGCACGTCCTCGACGCCTTCGAGGGTCAGGCCCAGCAGGCCGCTGTAGAGGGCGATCGCGGCGTCGAGATCCTCGACGGCGATGCCGATGTGGTCGATGTGGCCCGCCATGCCGGCGGGCAGTCCGGGCAGCTTTTCGGTTCCGCTCATGGCGCCTCCTCGGGGAAGGGCACGTCTGGATGGTGTGATTGCGATCGGACCCAAGATAGGGCCGCGCGCCCCCGCGCTCAAATTCCCTTTTCCGCGCCCGGGGCAGCGACTATCCTGGAAGGGATCCCCACGCGATCATTCCTATGAAGAGGAGCGCAGCATGTTCGATCCCCGCCAGAGGCAACTGGCCGAGATGCTTATCGGCTACAGCGTCGACCTGCAGCCCGGAGAGGTCATCTACCTGGAACTCAAGGGGCTGGAATCGCTGACCCTGGGCCGCGAGCTGATCAGGGCCGCGACCGAGCGCGGCGGGGTGCCCTTCTGGTACTACAACGACGAGGACGTGTCGCGCCCCTTCATCAAGGGCGCCGGCGAGGAGCAGTTCCGGAAGTGGGGCGAGTTCCACAAGGGCATCATGCAGAAGAGCGACGCCTACATCGCCATCCGCGGCAGCAGCAACCCCTACGACCTGGCCGACGTCGACGCCGAGCGCATGAAGTGGTTCAACAAGGCCTACTGGGACGAGGTCCACTCGGTGCGGGTCAAGGAGAAGAAGTGGTGCGTGCTGCGCTACCCGAACCCCAGCATGGCGATCCTGGCCGAGCGTCCCACCGACGATTTCGCCGACTTCTACTACCGCGTCTGCACGCTGGACTACGCGAAGATGTCCAGCGCGATGAATCCGCTGGTCGAGCTGCTCGTGGCCACCGACAAGGTCGAGATCCAGGGGCCGGGCACCGACCTGAGCTTCAGCCTGAAGGGCATCGGCGCCGTGAAGTGCGACGGCCACCGCAACATCCCGGACGGCGAGGTCTACAGCTGTCCGACCCGCGACTCGATGAACGGCGTGATCACCTACAACGCCGCCTCGATGCGCAACG
>CAZLHO010000045.1:0-14763 GCA_964559455.1 uncultured Fibrobacteraceae bacterium
TGCTCGCGCCCGAGGGCAGCAGGGCGTACTTGTCGGCCACGTAGGCGTAGGCGTGCACCGAGATCGCGGTGATGTCCAGCTCGCCGCGCGTGGCCCGTTCGTTCAGGGTCTGGATGTCCTGCAGAATATGCTCAAAGCGGAACCGGCCGGTGTCGATCTTGTTCCTGGCCAGGGCGTAGTGCATGAAGGCGTCGTCGGGATCCGGGGAATGCCCCAGCGTGAGCTGCACGGTCTCGGCCATGGGTTCTCCTGTGGTGGCGAAGTTCGCGGCGGCGAGGCGGCCGCTTGTCAGGCGACCCCCGATCCGATATGTTCCAGCTTCCGGCCGGGGACCGTCAAGATAACACCCCCCGCCCAGCTTGACGAAGGAGATTCGGGCCATGAACGCGACCCGCTGCGGGCGCGCCCTCCGGGCGCTGCTTCTCGCCTCCCTGCTCGTGCCGATCGCCGCCGCCGCATCGCCCGACGCCGGGAGCCCCTGGCGGCCCTGGGCCACCGAGGCCTACAACCTGGAGCCCGGCGAGAGCTTCACTTTCCGGGTCGCCTTCGACCAGATCCCGGTGCGCGCCTGGCGCCTGGTCGTGGACGCCGACTACATGCTCAGCGACCTGCACGTGCTGCGCCTGGGCGACGGCTCGCTGCTCTACTTCAAGAAGGGCGAGTCGCACCACGAGGTCGACGTGCCCTGGGGCGAGGGCGAGGAGATCTCGATCGTGCTGACCGCCGACCGCAACCGCGGCGGCGGCGTCTACACGGTCGAGTTGAGGGGGCCGCCGCAGGAATCGGCGCCGGCCGCCTACAGCTTCCCGGTGAACCGGGCGCTCGAGGCCTACGCCGCAGGCCGTCCGCAGGAGGCCGAGAGCCTGGTCGACGACGCCCTGCGCGCGGATCCCGACGACGGCGCCGCCTGCGTGCTGAAGGCCGGTTTCCTGCGCGACCGCCGCTACTACGAACGGGCGGCGGCCATGGTCGGGCACGCCCTGGCCCTGGACCTGCCCGACGAGATGCGCGGCGTCGCCCTGAGCCTGAAGGATCAGCTGGACACCCTGCAGGCCCGCCTGCCGGCCCCCGTGCGCGAGGGGCTGGAGGAGATCGACGGCCGCCTGGAGCGCGGCGACGGCGCGACCGCCCTTTCCCGCTGCGCCGATCTGGAATCCCGCCTGGACCGCATCGGCGGGGCCAGCGACGCCTCGCGCGTGGAGATCATGCTCCGCCGCGGCCGCGCCCTGCAGCTGCTGGACCGCCATTTCGAAGCCGTCGACGTCTACACCGGCGCGTTGACCCTGGCCGAGTCCCGGCGCATCCAGGCCGTGATCTACTTCCGCATGGGCCAGCTCTTCGAGGCGATGGACAACGGGCGCCAGGCCCGCGACGCCTACGGCATCGCGCGCAATTACGGCCTGCCCGCGGCCCTGGACGACCAGGCCGAAGCCGCCCTGGCCCGCATGCCGGCAACCCCCGAGGAGATCCGCTGACATGGAAGTCCGCCGCGAATGCCGCCACTTCCGGGCCGACGTGCCCTGCCGGCCGCACAAGGAGAAGGGCGCGCACTGCGCCGGCTGCGCCGACTACGCGCCGCGCGCCGGGCGGATCCTGCTGATCAAGCTGGGCGCCGCCGGCGACGTCGTGCGCACGACACCGCTGCTGGAGCCCCTGCGCCGCGCCCATCCCGACCACGTGCTGACCTGGGTCACCCAGCACCCCGAGCTGCTGCCGTCCGTCGTGGACGATCCGCGCATCTTCGACGCGGCGACCGTGCTCTGGGCCTCGCGGACGGCCTTCGACCTGGTGCTGAACCTGGACAAGGACCGCGAGGCCTGCGCCCTGGCCGCCGCGGTCGACGCCCCGCTCAAGCGCGGCTTCACGCTGGGCGACGACGGGCTCTGCGCCCCGGTCGACGCTGCGCTGGCCGGCGACGCCGCCGCGGCCGCCGCTGCCGCGGACAAGTTCCTGACCGGCCTCTTCGACGATGTCAGCCGGGCCAACACGAAGTCCTATCTGGAAGAGATCTTCGCGATCGCCGGCTTCGTCTTCGCCGGCCAGGAGTACGTGCTGGACCGTCCTTCCGACCCGCCGGCCTTCGACCTGCCCGCGGGCAAGGCCGTGGTCGGTCTGAACACGGGCTGCGGCGGCCGCTGGACCAGCCGCCTGTGGCCCGAGGCCCACTGGGAGGACCTGGCCCGCGATTTGAGCGACGCCGGCTACGCGGTCGTGCTGCTCGGCGGCCCGCAGGAGGACGAGCGCAACCGCCGGCTGGCCGCCGCCGCGGGAGCCTGCTACCCCGGCCACTTCCCGCTGCGCGACTTCATCGGCCTGGTCGACCGCTGCGACGTCGTGGTGACAGCCGTGACCATGGCGATGCACCTGGCCATCGGTCTGCGCAAGCGCCTGGTCCTGTTCAACAACATCTTCAACCCGGCCGAATTCGAGCTCTACGGCCGCGGCGCGATCCTGGCCCCGGAGCAGCCCTGCAGCTGCTACTTCAGCCCGCGCTGCCGCGCCGACAGCTTCTGCATGGAGACCCTGCGGCCCGCGACCGTCCGCGCCGCGGTGGACGCGCAGCTGGAGCGGCCATGAGGCTGGCCCTGCTCGGTCCGGCCCCTCCCTTCCACGGCGGCATCGTCACCTATCTGGCCATGCTGGCCCGGGTCCTGGAGGCCCGCGGCCACACCCTGCACTGGTCCTCCTTCGCCAAGCAGTACCCCGGCTTCCTCTTTCCCGGCAGCAGCCAGACCGGCGACACCGCGGCCTGGATGCGTCCGGCCGACGCGGCCCGCTTCGTGCCCTGGTCACCGTGGAGTTGGAAGCGCACCGCGGACGACCTGTGCGCCTTCCGGCCCGACGCGGTGATCATGAAGTACTGGCTGCCCTTCTTCGCGCCGGGCTTCGCCGCGGTCGGCGCCCTCTTGCGCCGCCGCAGCGACGCGCGGCTGCTCTACGTGCTGGACAACGTGATCGCCCACGAGAAGTACCCCTTCGCCGGCCTGCTCACCCGGGCGGCCCTGGGCCGCGGCCACGGCTTCGTCGCCCAGAGCGCCCAGGTGCGCCGCGACCTCTTCCAGGTCATGCCGGGCGTCGATCCGGCGACGGTGGCCGACTGCCCGCATCCGGTCTACGATTTCGGGGTGCCGGGACGGGCGCGCAAGAGCCGCGCCGAGGCCCGCGCCGCCCTGGACCTTGCGGCAAACGCGCGCGTGGCGCTCTTCTTCGGCTTCATCAAGCCCTACAAGGGGGTGCGGCATCTGATCGACGCCGCGCCGATGCTGCGCGAACGCTGGGGCGACGGCGTGCGGGTGCTGATCGTGGGCGACGTCTACGGCGACCGCGAGCAGTACGCGCAGGCGATCGCGGACAGCGGCGCCGCCGACATCCTGCGCCTGGTCGACGGCTACCTGCCCGACGAGCAGGTCGAGGACTATTTCACGGCCTGCGACGTTGTGGTGCTGCCCTACGTCTCGGCCACCCAGAGCGGCATCGCGCAGATCGCCTACAACTACGACCGGCCGGTGGTGTCGACCCGCGTCGGCGGCCTGCCCGAGGTGGTGCTGGACGGCGAGACCGGCTTCCTGGTGCCCCCGGAGGATCCCGAGGCCCTGGCCGCGGCGCTGATCCGCTTCTTCGACGAGGACCGCGCCGCGGCCTTCGCCGCCGCCGTCGCCCGCGAGAAGGAGAAGTACTCGTGGGACCGCTTGGCCGCGGCGCTGGAGTCGCTGGCCCGCGGCGAGCCGCAGGGATGAGGGGAGAGGAGGGCGAGCGATGAAGCCGGAAGAGCTGCGCCGACGCCTGCTGGCCGGCGAGATCGTGCCGCTGACGGCGAAGGCCTGGGCCGCCCTGGCCGACGACTTCCCCGTGGTCGAGACCCACGCCACCTCCATGGCCGGCACGCTAGAGGTGCGCCGCCTGGATCGTCGCTGGCTCCTCGTCGAGCAGCCCGACCCCGGCAAGCGCGCCCTGCGCCTGCTGTCCACCCGCGCCGCCGTCAGGACCTTCGTCCAGGAGCGTCTGGCCGCCTACGACCGCATGTGGGACGGCTGATGCGCCACGAAGGTGGACTACTTCTCCTAGCCGGGGGAGGTGGTCCCGCGGCCCGGCGGGCCGGAATCGGGACGAGCCGCTGACGAGAACGGGAGGTCGGACGACGTGCCAGCCAGGAAGAAAGTCCGGGACCGGAAGACGTCGCCGCGCGCCGCGGTTCCGGGTCCCCGTTGGGAGCGGGCCGTGCCGGCCGCGCTCGCCGTCCTTTTCCTGGCGGCGCTGGCGCTGCGGGCCGTCCTGGCCTGGCGCAACGACTACCCCAGCGTCGACGGCGCCTTCTACATGGACCAGGCGCGCTGGATCCTGACCCAGGGGCAGTTGCCGCTGCGCGGCTTCCCGCCGGGCTGGCCGCTGCTGATCGTCCCGCCGCTGGCGCTGTTCGACATCGCCGACCCGATGGCGCCGCTGCGCGCCGCCCAGCTCGTCAACGTTCTGCTCGGCACCCTGCTGGGCTGGCTGGTCTGGCGCATCCTGCGCGAGGAGTTCGACCGCCGTTACGCCCTGGCCGGCGCGGCGATCGCGCTCTTCCTGCCGCAGCTCATCCTCGCCTCGGTCGGCGACATGTCGGAGCCGTCCTACGCCTGCGCGGTCGCGGTCGCCTGGCTGCTGTTGCGGCGCGGGCGGGCGCTGGGCGCCGGCGCGCTGCTGGGCGCCGCCTACCTGATCCGTCCCGAGGCGCTGGTCATCGCCGCCGCGCTCTTCGTCCACGCCCTGGTCCGGGACCGGAAGGTCCCCTGGCGGTTGGCGCTGGGCGTCGCCGTCGGCGTCGTGCCCTACATGCTGTTCCTCTTCGCGAAGACGGGGTCATGGCAGCTGACCCTGAAGGGAGGGACGGTGGTCGAGGCGGCCGAGTTGTCGCCGGGCGGGTCGGCCCTGGGTCTGCTGGCGGCCAACGCGCGCAACCACCTGCCGCACCTGGCGCGGATGCTCGGCCTGCCGGTCGTCCTGCTGGCGATCGTCGGCGCCGTGAAGCGCCCCGGACGCTGGCTGTACTTCGTGATCCCGGGTTTCGCGCCCCTGCTCTTCACCTTCGCGATGTCGGCCCGGTTCTGGCTGCCGACCGTGCCCTTCCTGCTGATCGGCACCGGCCGGGGCGGGACCTGGCTGCTGCGCCGGTTCCTCGCCGGGGCGCGGCCTCGGACGGCCGTGCTGACGGGGTTGCTGCTGATGCTCAGCGTGGGCGTCGCCGGGCTCGACGAGTATCCGAAGCTGGGCGACGTCGACGAGGCCTTCGCCGGGCAGAAGGAGGCCGGCCTCTGGCTGCGCGGGCGCGTCGAGCCGACCACGTTAGTCAGCGCCTACAAGCCCTTCGCCAGCTTCTGGGCGGGCTGTGGTTTCGAGCAGATCCCGGTCGGGATGGGCGCGAAACGGCTCGCCGCGTACTGCCGCGAGCGCGGCGTCCGTTACCTCGTCCTGGACGTCTTCACGACCCTCCAGCTGCGCAAGGAGCTCTCGCAACTGCTGCAGCGGCCGCTGCCCCCCGAACTCGCCTCCGATTACAGCCTGGTCCGGTTGCTGAGCCACCCCGAGGACTACCGGCTCAACACGGCCGTCTACCGGATCAAGTCCGGCGCCGGCGGCTGACGGCTGCCGCGACGCAACGAGGCGAGGGCCGCGGGGCCCTCGCCTCTTTCATGTGAACGCGATCGACGCTACCGGAACAGCGTCTTCATTTCGCCCCAGGTTCCCGTCTCGGTCGGGATCTCGGGGTTGTCGGTGCAGATGGTGTCGATGACCACCTGATCGATGACGGTGCAGTAGGGCACCGTGATGATGATGTCCTCGCTCTCGGGGTTCGGCATGATGTAGCGGCCGTAGTTGTAGGTGTACCACACGCCGCCGTAGGGAGCGGCGCCCGGCCACTGGATCTGCGGTCTGCCGGTGGGCCAGCTGCCCGTGACGTAGGGCCCCGCAGCGCCGTTGCCGGAGACCGAGACGTCCGAGGGCGCCTTGCTGCTGGTGATCTGGATGAAGATGTACTTCACGAACTGCGGGTCGGGGAAGTTGCAGATGCTGATCCGCACCACGCCGCCGTCGGGAAAGAAGCAATGCCAGCCGTCGACGTAGCCGTTGGGGCCGAGCTCCGGCGGGGCGTCCCACTCGCCCCATTCCCAGTCGCCCTCGAGCGAGACCCACGGCGGGCAGTTAGGGTTGTCGGATTCCGAGAGGATGTTCGGGTCCGCGGGATTGCTGAAGTAGAGATGCGTCCAGGTGGACAAGGCTTCGCCTCGCATCCAGGTGCCTTCGGGCGGGCCGCCCCAGTAGTCGACGGCGCCGGCGCCGCCGGCCAGCGCGAGCAGGGCGATCGTCAGCAGGATCTTGCGCATGATGTTCTTCCTCCCTCCCCGCGGGCGCAAAAAAACGCCCGCGGACAAGCCCCAGGTGTCATGCCGGGATGTCGCAGGCGAGCGGCGAAGGGAGCATAGCACAAGAACGGCCTGAGTGTAAACGGGGTGCGGGATCGCATGATGCTGCGGGGGTGGGGCGGACGGCCTCCGCGGCCTGGTCCGGGTGTCATCAGCCGGAGCCTGAGGCTGGTGATGGGGCCAGCCGTCCCGCCAGGAACTCATGCAGCGCACGGGCCACCTCGCGGTGGCCCGCCGCGTTCCAGTGGCCGTCGCGGGGGAAGGTGACCGCTTCGCCCGCCCGCTCGCGCGCGGCGAGGCCGGGGGCCAGGTCGAGGCAGTCGACGCCCAGGTCTTCCAGGAAGGACTGCAGCGCCCGCGTCCGCGCCGGCAGGTCGGTCTCGTCCGGCGCCGGCATCAGCATGACGTGGAGCCGGCGGCCCTGCTCCCGGCAGGCGGCGTGAAGGGCGGCGAAGATCCGGCGCGTCAGGTCGTCCCGCCACGCCAGGATCGCGTGGTCCGGCTCGACGGGGTCGTCCTGCCGGTCCAGGCGGCGCTGGTGCCAGGCGCCCAGGCAGCGACGCAGCATCATCGCGGCGTGGGACCGGGCCAGCAGCCGGCCGTGCCAGGGCAGGCGTTCGAAGAGCCACTTCAGTCGCAACGCGCCGGGAGCGGGGGCCGGACGGCGCACGAGTTCGCCGTCCTCCACCGCGAAGATGCCCGCCACGGCGTTGTCCCAGAAGTCGTTTCCGGGGAAGAAGCAGAGCACGACGTCGTCCGCCTCGTAGCGGCGGCCCTCGTCCAGGAACCAGGCCAGCTGGTGGGCCGTGCCGGTGCTGCCCACGCCGGCGTTGATCACCGCCCAGCGGTCGCCGTCCTTGTCCAGGAAGTCTTCCAGCAGTTCGGGGAAGGTCTCGCTCGCTTCGACGCCGTAGCCGCAGGTGAAGGAGTCGCCCAGGCAGAGGATGCGCCGCACCCCGGGCGGAGCGGTGTAGGGATGGTCGTCGTCGCGCAGCCCGCGCGCGTTGATCCGCAGGGTGACGTCGAATTCGGGGGTGTGCTGGAAGCCGACGCGACCGGGGATATGGCGCACGCCCCAGGCGGGATCCCAGGTGTTGACCGAGATGGAGAACGACCGCTGGGGGAGCAGGAGCCGCACCCCCGCCTCGAGCAGGATCATGGTCAGAGCCATCGCCAGCAGCGTCTTGAGCAGGGCCGCGGCGCCGCGGCGCAGGCCCCGGCGGAACCGACGGGGAGCCACGGTGAGATTCCCCTCGCGCAGGCCGGGGCGAGTCCAAAAGCGCCGACGAGCATAGCACGGGATCGGGTCGGCGGGGAAGAGGGGCGACCCGCTACCAGGGCGCCTCGACGTTCAGGCGCTGCAGCTTGGCCTCGCATTCCTGCCGCTCGCGGTTGCGCTTCCACCCGCCCTTGGGGGATTCCTCGAGCCAGCCGGCCGCGCGGGCGATCGCCAGGGCCGCGTCCCGGTCGCCGGCGCCCAGGGCCGCCAGCACCTCGCTCTCGATGCGCGACAGGCGCAGGGCGTCGAAGCGGTAGTCGCGGAAGGCCTCCCAGACGTGGGGGACCCAGCGCGCGACGATTTCCTCGCCGATGACTTCGGCGTAGCGGCGGATCTCGAGCTGGGCGTGGGGGTCCATGCGCAGGGCCAGGAAGTGTAGCAGGTTGTGCAGGTCCATCTTCCAGTAGGCCTCGGTGTAGGTGCACAGCGGCAGGTCCTTGCGGGCCTGCTCGCGGGCCACCCCTGCCTCCAGCCGGTCGTTGTAGACGGCGCGGGCCTGCTCGTGCAGGTCGGCCTCCTCGCCGCTGAGCAGGGCGCCGGCCTCGGGATCCAGGAAGCCCGCGCTGCCCTGCTTGTTGTCGGCGGCCTGCAGGCGCCACTGGTCGGGCGCGGTGGCGACGGCGGCGTCGATGGCCACCGAGTAGCGGGTGCTGTACTCGTTCACGCTGGCGGTGCGGTGCCGGATCCACTGCCGCCAGGCGTCCATCGGCACGCGCACGTGCAGCTTCAGCTCGCACATCTCGAAGGGCGTGGTGTGGCCGTGGCGCAGCAGGTAGCGGATCAGGCCGCGGTCGTCGCGCAGGGCCTTGGTGCCGGCGCCGTAGCTGACGCGGGCCGCCTGCACCACGGCCGCGTCGTCGCCCATGTAGTCGACCAGGCGCACGAAGCCGTCGTCGAGCACGGGGAAGGCGCGGCCCAGGATGCCGTCGAGGGCGTCCACGCGGGGGCGGGCGAGGTTCTCGGCGTCGGGCGTCACGGCGTCTCCTCGGTGAAGACCGACCCCAGCGCCCCGTCGACCACGTCGTCGTCGGCGTGCTCGGGCAGGGTCACGGTCATGCCGGGCTCGGCGGCCATCGCCTTCTTGATCGCGAACTCGGCGCCGGAGTTGCGGGCCCAGGCGCGCCGCGCGATGCCGTTGTTCACGTCCCAGGCCAGCATCGCATCCAGACGGCGGTCGGTGTCGGCCGAGCCGTCCAGGACCATGCCGAAGCCGCCGTTGACCACCTCGCCCCAGCCCACGCCGCCGCCGTTGTGCAGGCTGATCCAGGTGGCGCCGCGGAAGCCGTCGCCGACGAAGTTCTGCACCGCCATGTCGGCGGTGAACATCGAGCCGTCGTAGATGTTGCTCGTCTCACGGAAGGGCGAGTCGGTGCCCGAGACGTCGTGGTGGTCGCGGCCCAGCACAACCGGCGCCGACAGCGAGCCGTCGCGCACGGCGGCGTTGAAGGCGGCGGCGATGCGGCGGCGGCCGGCCTCGTCGCTGTAGAGGATGCGCGCCTGGCTGCCGACGACCATCCGGTTCTCGCCGGCGCGCTCGATCCAGCGCAGGTTGTCCAGGTACTGCTGCCGGGTCTCGGAGGGGGCCTCGGCGGCCAGTTCGCGGATCACCGCGGCGGCGATGCGGTCGGTCTCGGCCAGGTCGGCGGGGTCGGCGCTGGTGCAGACCCAGCGGAAGGGTCCGAAGCCGAAGTCGAAGCACATCGGTCCCATGATGTCCTCGACGTAGGAGGGGTAGCGGAAGCCGCCCCCGTCCTTCATCACGTCCGCGCCCGCGCGGCCGGCCTCCAACAGGAACGCGTTGCCGTAATCCCAGAAGAACATGCCGGCGCCGGTCATGGCGTTCACGGCCTCGACGTGGCGGCGCAGCGAGGCCCGCACCCGCTCCTTGAAGCCCTCGGGGTCGGCGGCCATCATCCGGTTCGCCTCGTCCAGGCCCATGCCGGCGGGGTAGTAGCCGCCGGTGTAGGGGATGTGCAGGCTGGTCTGGTCGCTGCCCAGTTCGATCGGGAAGTCGGCGGCCGCGAAGCGCTCCCACATGTCGACGACGTTGCCCTGGTAGGCGATCGAGACGGCCTCCTTGCCGCGGCGGGCCTTCTCGACGCGCAGCATCAGCTTGTCCAGGTCGGTCTCGACCTCGTCGACCCAGCCCTGGGCGTGGCGCTTGGCCACGGCCTCGGGGTTGACCTCGGCGACGACGCCGATCGCGCCGGCGATGACCGCCGCCTTGGCCTGCGCGCCGCTCATCCCGCCCAGGCCGCTGGTGGCGAAGACCTTGCCGCCCATCCCTTCGTCGCCCACGCCCAGGTAGAGCCGTCCGGCGTTGAGCACGGTGATCGTGGTGCCGTGCACGATGCCCTGGGGGCCGATGTACATGAAGCTGCCGGCGGTCATCTGGCCGTAGCTGGTCACGCCCAGGGCGGCCATGCGGGTGTAGTCGTCGCCCGAGCTGTAGTTGGGCACGACCATGCCGTTGGTGACCACGACCCGCGGCGCGTCGGGGTGGCTGGGGAAGAGGCCCATCGGATGGCCGGAATACAGGACCAGGGTCTGGTCCTCGGTCATCTCGCTGAGGTAGCGCATGGTCAGCAGGTACTGGGCCCAGTTCTGGAAGACGGTGCCGTTGCCGCCGTAGGTGACCAGCTCGTAGGGGTGTTGGGCGACGGCCGGGTCCAGGTTGTTCTGGATCATGTGCATGATCGCCGCGGCCTGCGCGCAGCGGGCGGGGTACTCGCCGAAGGGGCGGGCGCGCATCGCGTAGGCGGGGCGGTAGCGGTACATGTAGATGCGGCCTCGCTCGCGCAGCTCGGCGGCGAACTCGGGCGCCAGCTCGGCGTGCCGGTCGGCGGGGAAGTAGCGCAGGGCGTTGCGCAGGGCCAGCCGGCGGCCGGCTGCGTCCAGCAGCAGCGGACGGCGGGGGGCGCGGCTGACGGCGGGGTCCTCGGCCGGACGCTCGGGGAGCGTCGCGGGGATGCCGCCGCGGATCTGTTCCTGGAAACGGTCCAGGGTCGTCGCTTCGCTCACGGATGCCTCCAACGGGTCTCGGGCGCTGATCGGGGTGGCGCCGGCGGGCGGCCGGCCCGGCGAAGATAGCACCTCGGCGGCGGTCGGGGAAGGGGCGGCCGCGATCCCGTCCTTGACCGGGATGCGGCGGGGCCTCAAGATGGTCCGGGGCCCGCCGTCGAGGGCCCGCCCGCGCCTGAAAAACCCCGATCCGCCAAGGAGTAAGGCATGAGTCCCTTCTTCGATCGCATGCTGCGAGCCGCCCGGCTCGAACCCCAGCTCTACGAGGAAGTCGAGCACGATCCTTCCGCTCTCGGCCAGGCCGTGGGCGTTGTCGTCCTGTCCAGCGTGGCGGCCGGCGTCGGCCACGCCATCGACGGCCAGGGCAACCTCTTCGTCGGCATCATCGGCGCCCTGATCGGCTGGGCCGCCTGGTCGGTCATGATCTGGCTGGTGGGCACCAAGCTGCTGCCTGAGCCCCAGACCGAGGCCGACATCGGCCAGCTGCTGCGCACGATCGGCTTCAGCGCCGCGCCGGGCGTGCTGCGCATCTTCGGCTTCCTGCCGCTGATCGGCGGCCTGGTCAAGCTGGTGGCCTCGGTGTGGATGCTGGTAGCGATGATCATCGCCGTGCGCCAGGCCCTGGACTACCAGGGCAACGGGCGGGCCGTGCTGGTCTGCGTGATCGGCTGGGTGGTGGCCGTCGTGATCCAGATGCTGATCCTGGCCCCCTTCGCGCTGGGCGCGATGTTCCTGGCCCTCTGATTCCCCCTCGATCCGATCCGGGCGGGCGCCGCGGCGCCCGCCTCTCCCGGAGGCACGACCCATGAAAAGGCTCCTCTTCGCGCTTCTGCTCGTCGTCGCCCTGCCCGCCGCGGCCGCCGAGCCCTACGCGCCCGTCTACCGCGCGCCCAACGAATTCCCGGTGCTCGACGCCATCGAGGCCCGCCGCGACGCGTTGGCCGCCGCCGTCGACTCGCTGCAGGCCCTGACCGACGCCCGCCACGCCGAGGCCGCCGAGGCCGCGGACGCCGCCGCCCTGGACCTGCGTCCCGACTGGTCGCGCGTGCCCCGGCCCAAGAGCCCCGACGACTTCAAGGTGCGCCTGGACCACCTGCCGCCGGTGCCCCAGTACTACACCGGCACCTGCTGGGCCTACTCCTCCACCTCGCTGATGGAGAGCGAGGTGATGCGCCTCAGCGGCCGCCGGATCAAGCTCAGCGAGATGTGGACCGCCTACTGGGAGTACGTCGAGAAGGTGCGGCGCTGGGTGCGCGAGTACGGCCACAGCGTGGTCGACGAGGGCTCGCAGTCCGAGGGCCTGATCGAGGTCTACCGGCTCTACGGCGCCGTGCCCGCCGAGGCCTACTCCGGCGTGCTCTTCGCCGACGGGCGCCACGACCACGACGCGATGCTGGCCGAGATCCTCGCCTACCTGGACTACGTCAAGAGCCGCGACCTCTGGGACGAGGAGAGCGTCGTGCGCGCGGTGCGCGAGATCCTGGACCGCCACATGGGCCGCCCGCCCGAGACCTTCGTCTTCGACGGCCGCGAGTACGCGCCGCGCAGCTTCCTGTCCGACATCCTGCGCCTGGACATGGACGACTACGTGAGCTGCGTCTCGCGCCTGGACACGCCCTTCGGCACCTGGGTGCTGAACGACGTCGTCGACAACTGGCGGCGCAGCGACCGCTACCTGAACATCCCGCTGGACGACTTCTACCGCGTGATCCGCGAGGCGGTGAAGGACGGCTACACCGTGGACCTGGGCGGCGACAACTCCGAGCCCTACGTCGACGGCAAGTACGACGTGGCCGACGTCCCGCCCTGGGACATCCCGCACGACGCCATCGACCAGGGTAGCCGCGAGTTCCGCATCGTCGAGGGCACCACCACCGACGACCACGGCATCCACGCCGTCGGCTACACGAAGGTGAAGGGCCGGGACTGGTTCCTGATCAAGGACTCGAACAGGTCGAGCAGGCTGGGGCAGTTCGAGGGCTACTACTTCTTCAGCGGCGACTTCATCAAGTTGAAGATGCTGGCGATCATGGTGCACAAGGATCGGTTGGAGGGTTTGCTGCCCGAGGGCTAGTCCCGGACGGCGACATTGGAAAGGGGCGGGAGGCTCGCGCTTCCCGCCCCTTCGTCGTCTACGCAGAGGAGCTCAGCCCAGCGCCTCCTCCCAGGTCTCGGCCTTCACGCCGCGCTTCGCCAGCTCGGACAGCACCGCGTCCGCCGGCACGACCAGCTCCTGCGGCCGGGCGCCCTTGGCGTCGATCGCGCCGCGGGCCAGCATCTCGGCGATGATCGCCGTGGGGTAGCCGGTCATCCGCGCCATCGCCGAGATCCCGTGCTCGGCGTCGTAGCCGTCCACCACGCGCAGGCTGCGGCGCAGGCGCCTGCCGCCGACCGTGCCCTCGGCGCTGCAGAGCATCAGCACGACGTCCTCGCCCTTGGTGGGCAGGTGTCGCTCGAGCACCGCCGCCAGCACGTCGCGCGGCGCGACCTCGGCGCCGTTGACGGTCACCGGTTCGGACGAGGTCAGCCCCATGTCCAGCAGCAGCCGGATCTGCTCGCAATGGCCGGGGTAGCGGATCGTCTTGTAGTCCAGGTCGCGCACCTTGCCGGCCAGGGTGAGCGGCAGGGTGCTGGTGCCGCCCGAGGTCTGGAAGGCCTCGAGCAGCCCGTAGGGGGCGGGAAAGACCAGGTCCTCCAGCTCGCTCAGCGGAGGCACGGTCAGCGGCTCGCCGTCGCGGATCACCTCGGCGGGCTCGATGTACTCGTTGATCAGTCCCTGGGCCGAGAAGACCAGCATGTAGTTCAGCGGGGGCCGCGGATCGCGGGGCAATCCGCCCACGCGCAGATGCACCGCGTCGCAGGCGTCGAAGCCGGCGTGCAGGTGGTGGCCGATCAGCCCCGCCAGGCCGGGAGCCAGGCCGCAGTCCGGGATCACGGTGACGCCCGCCTTGCGGGCCTGGTCGTCCAGGGCGAACTGGCGCTGGACGACGTCGTTGTTGCCGCCCAGGTCCAGGAAGTGGGCGCGGTGGCGTACGGCCAGCCGGGTCAGCGACTCGTTGAACCAGTAGTTGACGGCGCTGATCACGACCGCGGCCTCGTCCATCAGCGGCGCCAGGACGTCGGGGTCGGAGACGTCGCCGGCCACGGTCCGCACCCGCGGGTCGTCCAGGCGGCCGGCCAGCCCGTCCAGGGCGGCGGGATCGCGGTCGAAGAGGGTCAGGGCGACGGTGTCGTCGACGTTGTGGATCAGGTCGTGGGCGATGGCCGCTCCCTGCAATCCGGCTCCGAGCAGCAGATAGTGCATGGCAAGGCTCCCGTGGTGGCGTAAGCTCGAGGGCGAAGGTCCGTCGCGGGGGCGGCGGGCCGCCGGACGAATGTATCAGGCCGCCGGACCGGCGGCAAGACGGCCTCGCCCGCGGCTCGACCGGGAGGGTGGAATGACGGCGGTGCGGACGACCGATACGGTGGCGGCCTTCGTGCGCTGGCGGGGGATGCTGCTCCTGCAGAAGCGCAGCGACGCGGTGCGGAGCTTCCGCGGCCTCTGGCACGGCGTCAGCGGTTCGGTCGAGGGCGACGCCCTGGAGCAGGTCTTCGTCGAGATCGGCGAGGAGACCGGGTTGGCGAAGGCGGATCTCGTCCTGCGCGCCCGGGGCCTGCCCTTCTCCGTGCCCGACGAGCGCCCCGGACACGTCTGGCGCGTGCATCCCTTCCTGCTGGACTGGACCGGCGCCGGCGAACCGGCAGTGCGGTTGAACTGGGAGAACGACGAGGCGCGCTGGGTCCCGCCGGGCGACGTCGCCGCCCTGCCGGTGGTGCCCGGCCTGATCGAGGCCGTGGCCCGGGTCGCGGAACCGGCCCACATGGAGGCCGTGCTCGTCGCCGACCGCGAGCACGGCGCCGGCGTGCTGACCGAGCGCCTGCTGGACCTCGTCGCCGCCTTGTCGCCGGCCGCCGCGGCCTCCGCCGCCGCCAGGGTGGCCGGAGCCTTCCCGGTGATGGCCTCGCTGGCCCATGTTAATAGACCGTGGTGAGCTCACACAGCGGGCCGAATCCTTGCAATTG
>CAZLHO010000045.1:14773-23240 GCA_964559455.1 uncultured Fibrobacteraceae bacterium
CCCGGTGATGGCCTCGCTGGCCCATGTGGTCCGGGCGACGACCGCCGCGGCCGCCGCGGGGGAGGGCGCCGACGAGGAGGGCGCCATGCAGGTGCGCGCCGACGCCCTGCGCGCCGAGCGGGCGGTCGGGCTGCGCGCCGTCGTGGCCCGCGCCGCGGCCGCCCTGGCCGACGCCCGGGTCGTGGCGACCCTGAGCCACAGCAGCACGGTGCTGGCGGTGGCCGCGTTCCTGCCGGGGCGGGACTGGCTGGTGGGGGAATCCCTGCCCGGCGGCGAGGGGGCGCGCACGGGCCGGATCCTGGCGGCCCGAAGCGAGGCCCCCGATGGCCCGCGCCAGGTCCGCGTCGTTGCCGACGCCGAACTGGTGGCCGCCGCGGGCGGCGAACGGCCGCGCGAACTGCCGGCGCCCGATGCGGTGCTGCTGGGCGCCGACGCGGTGCTGCCCGATGGCTCGGTGATCAACAAGATCGGCTCGCGGGCCTTGGCCGAGGCCGCCGGCGCCGCGGGCAGGCTGGTGGTCGTCGCGGCCGACCCCTGGAAGCGGCTGCCCCGGGGCGCGGCAGCCGACATCGCCTCGCCGCTCTTCGAGCTCGTGCCCGCCTCGGCCATCGACCTGCTGGCCTGAATAGGCCCTCCGGGGCGCCGTCCGTTGCTTTACGCGGGGCGCGCGAACCATTAGTATCCCCTTCGCCGGCTCCGCGTCCGCGGCCCGGCGCCCACCGCCAACCCGAGGAAGCAAAGGAGCCGACATGGAAGCCAAGGTCCTGCGGAGCCAGCTCCTGGAGCTGATCCGCCGCACGTCAGCGAACCTGCCTCCGGACGTGGTGCGGTCCATCGACAAGGGCTGGCGCCGCGAGAAGAAGGGGTCGACGGCGAAATACGCCCTGGGCGTCGTCCGCGACAACATCGCGCTGGCCCGGGACAAATCGCTGCCGCTCTGCCAGGACACCGGCACCATCATCTGCTACGCCGAACTTCCCCGGACCCTCAGCCCGAAGGTCTTCCGGCGCGAGTTCGAGAAGGCCATCGTCGAGGCCACCCGCATCGGCTACCTGCGCCAGAACTCCGTCGACTCGATCACCGGCAGGAACTCCGGCAACAACCTGGGCCCCGGCAGCCCGGTGGTGCACATCGAGGACACCGAGGCGCGCAACGTCACCGTGCGTTTGATGCTCAAGGGCGGAGGCTGCGAGAACGTGGGCGCCCAGTACAGCCTGCCGAACACCGCGCTCGGAGCCGGCCGCGACCTGGAAGGCGTGCGCCGCTGCATACTGGACGCGATCCAGCAGGCCCAGGGCAAGGGCTGCGGCCCCGGCATCCTGGGGGTCTGCGTCGGCGGCGACCGGGGCACGGGCTACGTCGCTTCCAAGGAGGAGTTCCTGCGTCTCCTCGACGACGAGAACCCGGACCCGCGCCTGGCCGCGCTCGAGAAACGGATCGTCAAGGAGGCGAACAGCCTGGGCATCGGCCCGATGGGCTTCGGCGGCGCGACCACGCTGCTCGGCTGCAAGATCACGCACCGCAACCGGCTGCCGGCCTCGTTCTTCGTCTCCGTGTCGTACATGTGCTGGGCCTTCCGCCGCGACGGCTTCGTGCTCTCGCCGAAGACCGGCCGTGTCACCCGCTGGCTCTACAAGGATTAGAGGGGGAGCGCCATGCTGCTCGAAGCTCCGTTCACCGAGGAGAAGATCCGCCGCCTGAAGGTGGGGGACATCGTCGAGATCAGCGGCCTGCTCTTCACCGGGCGGGACGCCGTTCACAAGTACCTGCACGACGGCGGCAAGCCGCCCGTCGACCTGAAGAACAGCATCATCTACCACTGCGGCCCGGTCGTGGTGAAGGAGAAGGGCCGCTGGGTGGTGAAGGCGGCGGGCCCGACGACCTCGATCCGCGAGGAGCCCTACCAGGGCGACCTGATGCGCCGCTTCAAGATCCGCGGCGTGATCGGCAAGGGCGGGATGGGGCCGAAGACCCTGGCCGCCTGCCGGGAGGTCGGCGGCTGCTACTTCCACGCCGTCGGCGGGGCCGCCCAGGTGCTGGCCGAGCGCGTCGTCGATGTGCCGAACGTGCACCTGATGGAGGAGTTCGGCTCGCCCGAGGCCGTCTGGGAGTTCGTGGTGGTGCGCTTCCCCGTCGTGGTGACGATGGACAGCCACGGCGGCTCGCTGCACAAGGTGGTCGAGGACGCATCGCAGACCCGCCTCTCGGGGCTGCTGTAGAGGGATCGCATCGAGCGCGGCCGCGACGGCGGCCGCGCGAGCAAGGAGTGCCCGCGTGAACGACGTGAATCCGATCCGGCCCGACCGCGGCGCGGACGATATCGACTTCGCCCGCATCCTGAACGTCGTCTGGCGGCGCAAGGCCGTCGTCCTGGCGCTGACCCTGGCGGGTCTCGTCGCCGGGATCGTCTACGGCCTGGTCACGACGCCCCTCTACAGCGGGACCGCCACGATCCGGCCGGGCATCACCGCCTTCGGCGACGAGGGCGCGCCGGTCCGCGAGTGGCGGCTGAAGGACATCACCCGCTGGTACCAGCGCCGTCTCTACGCCCCGGGCGTGAACGAGGCGCTGGGCCGGCCCGAGAGCGCCTACCCCCCGGACATCCGGGCCGAGTTCATCGCCCGCGGCACGCAGAGCCTCCAGGGCGGCAACGTGGTCACCCTGAGCACGCTGGCGGTCTCGCCCGAGGAGGCGACGGCGATCCTCGACGCCTCGGTGGCGGCCTTCAACGCCTACGCCGAGCGCGACACCCTGAGCAACGGCCTGACCCTGACCCGCAGCGGCCTGGAGATCCAGATCGCGGGGCTGGAGAACCGGCTGCGCGAGATCGACGCCAAGCAGGACCTGGCCGACATCGAGATCGAGCGCGCCCGCCAGGAACTGCGCGAGATCGACATCGACCAGCAGCGCTTCGACCTGCGGCGGCAGCGGCTGGAGGCGGGCACGCGCTTCCGCGACAGCGGGCTGAGCAGCCTGGAGGGCGAGATCGCCACCATGCGCGACGGCCTCGACCAGGTCTACGCCAGCCTCGACGAGATGAAGCAGGCGGCCGGCGCCGCCCCCGTCGACTCCCTGGCCGTTCCGGCCACCGCCGTCGACCGCATGCTGCTTTCGGAGCTGCTGCGCGACGACTCCGACCGCATCGACAAGCTGCTGGAGTCGCTGCAGGTGCGCGGCGGCTACCGGCAGAGCCTGATGATGGCCGACACCCTGCGCTATCAGCGCGAGCTGACCGGCCTGGACCTGGAGGACCTGCTGCTGAACCGCGACCTGGAACTGACCCGCAAGCGCTTCGCGGCGGAGATGACGATCCGCGAGCTGGAGGTCCAGCGGGACCAGAGCCTGGAGCTGGAGCGCGAGGGGCTGCGGCAGGAGATCCGGTCGCGACGGACGCAGCTGGCCATGCTCTCGCCGCTGGAGAAGATCGGGCCGACCACGTCCACCCAGGGTCCCGTGCGGCCGCGACGCCTGCGCGCCGCGGCGCTGCTGACGCTCTTCGGGCTGCTGGGCTCGCTGGTCGCGGTCTTCGTCCTGGATTACCTGATCGAGAACCGCCGCCGCATCTTCACGCGCGAGGCGTCCCGTGTTTGAGCCCGTCCCGACCCCGCGCCGCCGCCGCGGCGCCCGGTAGGCGGCCATGGGCGGCTCGCGGGCGCTGCTGCGGGACATCGGCGTGCTGACGGTGGCCCAGGTCGGCGCCCAGCTGCTGAACGTGGTCGCGCTGGTGGTCATCGCCCGCCAGGTCGGCGACCACTGGTTCGGCGTGCTCCAGCTCGGCGTGGCCGTCTCGATGTACGCCCTGATCGCCGCCGAGTGGGGACTGTTCTCGCTGGGCGTGCGCGCGGTCTCGCGGCTCAGCGGCGCGGCGGCCGTCCGGGACTACGTGCGCGGCCACGCCGGCCTGATGCACCTGCTGGCCTTCGCCGTGCTCGCCGCCGGCCTGCTGCTGACCCCGCTGCTGCCCTTCTTCGCCAGCGATCCCGTCGTCTTCGTGCTGTACCTGGCCTCGGTGCTGCCGCAGGCCGGCATGCTCGCCTGGGTCGGCATCGGCCTGGAGCGCATGACCTGGGTGGGCGTCTCGAAGGTCGTGCGCAGCCTGCTCTACGCCGTGGGCATCCTGCTGCTGCTGCCCCGCGCCGAGGGCCTGGCGGGGTGGCCGGCCCACCGCTGGGTGCCGGTCGTCTTCCTCGTCTCCTTCCTGTTCAGCAACGTGGTCATGGGCCTGCCCGTCTTCCGCTGGCTGGGCGGTCCCTTCCTGCCCGCCCTGGGCCGCTGGCGCGAATCGGGGCGCATGCTGGCCGAGACCGGCGCCATCGGCGGCGGCAACCTGGTGCGTCGGGTGCTGCTGAACATCGACATCGTCATGCTCGGCATCCTGGCCACGCCGGCGCTGGCCGGCGTCTACGCCGCGGCGGCCAAGCTGGTCTTCGTGCTGGTGATGGTGGTGGAGCTCTCGCTGTCCGCCATGCTGCCGCGGCTGTCGCGGCTGTGGAAGGAATCGCACGCGACATTCCGCGACGCCTTCACGAACTACCTGGGCGTGCTCTTCGCCTGCCTGGCGCCGGTGGCGGTGGGCGGGGCGCTGGTGGCCGACCCGCTGCTGGACGCCGTCTACGCCGGCCGCTTCCCCGGCTCGGGCACGGTCTTCGCCGTGCTCAGCGTCTCCTACGTCCTGCTGTGTCTGGGGATGTACTTCGGCAACGCCCTGATCGCCTGCGATCGGCAGCGGGCGTCGTTCCCGCCGCTGGCCGTGGCCGCGGTCGTGGCCGTGGCGGGCAACCTGCTGCTGGCGCCGCGCTGGGGGGCCGCCGGATCGGCGGCCGCCATGCTCCTGGCGCACGCCACGCTGGCGGCCGCCACCCTTTGGCTCTGCCGCCGGCTGCTGGGGCGCCGTCTGGTCGAGTTCGCCGCGATCGCGGCCGGAGGCTGCCTGGTGATGGCCCTGGCGGTGGCCGCCGCGGCGCCGCTGCATCCCTACCTGAGGGTGGTCCTGGGGGCCGTCGTCTACGCCGGCGTCGCCGGCCCGCCCCTGTGGCGCCTGCGAGGCCGTCCGGCCTCAGCCTAGGGATCGGTAGATTTCCTCGAAGAGATCGATCTGCTTGTCGACCGCGTAGCGGCGGCATTCGACCAGCCCCGCGGCGCCGTGGGCCAGCCGGGTCGCGTCGTCGTCCAGGTAGCCGCGCATCGCCGCCGCCAGGGCGTCGGTCTCGGGCTCGACGATCCGGCCGTCGATGCCGGGGTGGACGATCTCGGGGATGCCTCCGCGGCTGCTGCCGATCACCGGCAGGCCGTAGCTGAAGGCGTCCAGGATCACCCGCGGGAAGTTGTCGTTCCAGATCGAGGGCACGACCAGGAAGTCGGCCGCGCGCAGCAGGGCGTCCTTGTCGTCGCCCTGGACGAAGCCGTGGCTCGCGGCGCGGCCGGCGGAGGCCTCGCAGAAGCGGGCGACGACTGCGGCCCGCGGCCCGGCGCCGGCGAAGGCGAAGCGCAGGCGCGCCGCGGCGGGGTCGGTGAAGAGATCGCGCAGCGTGTCCATCAGCAGGCTCACGCCCTTGTGGTCGTCGAGCTGACCCAGGTAGAGACCGGTGACCGTACGACGGCCGCGGCGGTCGGGCAGGTCGTCGGGATAGGTCTCGACGGCGTTGAAGACGACCTCGGCGCGGGCGTCGGGGAAGCCGCCGGCGCGGCGGTGCCGCTCCAGCACGAAGCGGGTCGGCGAGGTGACGACGTCGACCAGGGCGGTCCGGGGCAGCTTGGCCGCGGCCAGGATCCGGCAGGGCAGGCGCGGGTCGTCGCACTCCCTGCCGTCGCCGTGCAGCAGCGTGGTCCGCGGGCAGAGCAGGTGGTAGTCGCGCAGGGTGTGCACCACCGGCACGCCGCGCCGGCGGGCGGCCTGCCAGACCGCGGGAGTCATGCCGGTGATCGTGTTGGTGTGCAGGACGTCGGGGCGGCAGGCGTCGATCACCCGGCCGGCCAGCATCAGCCAGCGCGGCGAGTGGATCTGCTGGAAGTGGTGGATGCCGCGCGCGAGCAGCGAGGGACGGCGGGCGTCCTCGTCCTCGATCAGGTCGTAGAGTCCGGCGACCGGGGCCTCGTGGACGACGCCGGACAATCCGGGCAGGCTGCGCTCGACGATCTTCCGGGGCGCCCCGGCGACGCGTCCGGTCGTGGCCAGCGCGTCGACGTGGTGGCCGCGCTCGCTCAGCTTGCGGGCCAGCAGCCAGCTCGAGCGCTCGGCGCCGCCGATCACGTTGGGATGGAAGATGCCGTTCTGCAGCAGGATTCTCATGGAGCCGCCTCGGGGACCGGCGCGGCGGCGGGGACGGGGGCCGGCGCGGAGCCGGCCAGCGACGCGACGAGCCACGCGCAGAGGATGATGAAACCGGGATTGTTCAGGTGTTCCTCGAACTGGAAGAGCCCCAGCATCTGCACGGCCAGCAGCGCGGGCAGCGACCAGGCGCCGCCCAGTCCGCGCAGCAGGCGCCAGGCGCCGCCCAGCAGGGCCAGGGCCAGGCCGGCGGCCATGGGCAGGCCGAAGACCAGGGCCACGTGCAGCAGGGCGTTGTGGGTGGCCACGATCTCGCTGCGGTCCAGCATCGCGGCGCGGCCGGCGGTGACGCCCAGGCCCAGGGGGTGCGACAGGACCAGTTGCAGGGCGTGGCCGCTGGTCATCAGGCGCTCGGAGGTGTTCACGGACATGCTGCCCGTGTCCTGCCAGCGCACCGCGCCGCCGGGGGGACCGTAGGCCAGCAGGGGCGGCACGACGAGCACCAGCACCGTCGCGGCCAGGATCACGGCCCGCCGCGGGCGACGCGAGAGCAGCACCGCGAGCACGCAGACGACGGCCGTGACGATCAGCGGCGAGCGCGAGGCCGTAAAGTGCGTGCTGGCGGCCAGCAGGACCAGGCTGACCAGCACCAGGGGCAGCCGCGCGCGGCGGGCGAAGTAGAGGTGGAGGGCGGCGGGCGCGCCCAGGCTGGCCAGGGCGCCGCTGGCGTTGGACGAGGCGTGCATCCCGGGCAGGCGCATCTCGAGGTTGACCCACTCGGTCACCGAATCGGCCGCGGCCAGCCCCATGCGGATGGTCCAGGCCAGCTTGCCCTGGTACTGCAGGGCGAGCACGCCCACGTTCACGGCGGCGCCCCACCACAGGCCCCAGGCCAGGGCGGCGCGGGCGTCGGGATCGCGCGCCAGGCGGAAGAGGGCCATGGCCCAGGGGGCGGCCAGCAGCCAGCGCACCGCGAGCAGGAAGGTGGGACCGTCGCCCGTGGCGCCCGCGTAGAGTCCCCAGGCCAGGGGGAAGACGGCCAGGCCGGCCACCGCCGCCAGCCGGCGGGGAGCGACGCCGCCGCCGAGCAGGCTGCGCAGCAGGTCGGCGGCCAGGATCAGGCCCAGCAGGTCCGTCGCCCGCGGCGAGTGGGCGTTGCCCGGCACCAGGTAGACGTTGGCGACCAGGGCGAAGCCCAGCAGCCAGGGCCAGAGTTTTCCGGGACGCAGCTTCATTGTACGCACTGGGCACGCTCGGTGACGAGGGGCGGAGCCGGCGCGGCGCGGCGCCGACCGGAGGGTTCCGCAGGCAGTATTGGCCACTCGGGCCCCGCGGTCAAGGCGCCGCCGCGAATCGCCTTGACAATCACGGGTTGCGTGCGACCCTGTAGATTCAAATCGAAAGCGCGATTGCGCGGGCCGACCCTCGTCGGCCCTTTCCGTCCACCCAACAGAGGGGACCCGAGATGCCTTCCGTCCGTTACTCGAGCCTGCTGCTTATCCTGGCCTTGGCGCTGCTGGCGGTGGGATGCAACAACGCGAACGGCGACAACAGCGCCCAGACCGAGGAGCAGCCCGTAATGGCCGATCAATTGGTGATCAGGGACGAGGTCGTCGGCGACGGCCCGGCCGCGGAATCCGGCGACATCGTCACCGTGCACTACACGGGATGGCTCTACGTCGACGGCGAGAAGGGCGAGAAGTTCGACAGCTCCGTCGACCGCGGCGAGCCCGCCTCCTTCCCGATCGGCGCCGGGCGTCTGATCCAGGGCTGGGACGAGGGCATTCCCGGCATGAAGGTCGGCGGCAAGCGCGTGCTGATCATCCCGCCCGAGAAGGGCTACGGCGACATGGAGCGGCCGAACATCCCGGCCGGTTCCACGCTCTACTTCGAGATCGAGCTGCTGTCGGTGCCCCAGGTCGAGATGGAGGACCTCGTGGCTGGCGACGGCGCCGAGGCCCTGCGCGGCGACCAGGTGAAGGTGCACTACACCGGCTGGCTGCGGAACGAGGACGGCTCGCGGGGCGACAAGTTCGACAGCTCCCTGGACCGCGGCACCCCCTTCGATTTCCAGCTTGGTGCGGGCCAGGTCATCGCCGGCTGGGACAAGGGCGTGGCCGGCATGCTGGTGGGCGGCAAGCGCCTGCTGACCATCCCGCCCGAGCTGGGCTACGGCCCCCGCGGGGCGGGCGGCGTGAT
>CAZLHO010000046.1:0-22873 GCA_964559455.1 uncultured Fibrobacteraceae bacterium
CCAACCACGGGCTGATCGGCTCGCAGTATTCGGTGGTCAGCAGCTTCGCCGACGCGCCCTCGGGCCAGTACCCGGCGGGCAGCGGCATCGAATACCTGTGGGCGGCCGGCATCTGGATCGGCGGGCTCAAGAACGGCATCCGCTCGGTCTCGACCGGCCAGTACGAGCGCGAGCTGCGGCCCCGGGCGCGCGTGGAGGACACGATCTACGAGTCGCGCGACGCCACCGTGATCCGCCCCCGCATCCCCGGATCCAGCGGTTTCCGCTTCCCCTACCGGCGCTACGACGACGACCAGGACGGCATGGAGGACGAGGAACTGCTCAACGGCCACGACGACGACGGCGACGGCCTGCTGGAGGAGGACTACGCCCAGGTCGGCGACCAGATGATGGTCTGCACGATGTACGACAACACGCCCCTGGCCGACGAGATCTACACCGACCACCGCCCCCTGAACATCAAGGTCACCCAGTCCGCCCACGCCTGGTACGGCCACAAGGCCGAGGATTTCGTGGCCTTCGACTTCGAGATCACGAACCTGGGCGGCGCCTCGATCAAGGACGTGCACATCGGGATGCTGGTGGACTGCGACATCGGGCCGCGCGTCGGATCCGGCGTGGGCCAGAACGACCTGGCGGGCTACTTCGACGGACTCTGGCGCATCAGGGAGGGCCAGTACGTGCCTCTGCGCGTGGGCTACATGCACGACGCCCCGGGCCCCGAACACGTGCCCGGCTACTTCGGCTTCGTCGTCCTGGACCATCCGACCAGGCTCTACGACGAGCAATGGGCCGGGGAAGTGGGCGTGAACGCGTTCCGCATCTTCTCGAGCCAGGAACCCTTCGAGCGCGGCGGCGACCCATCCAACGACGAAGAACGCTACGAGGCGATGAGCCGCCCCTTCATCGCCAAGAATACCGACCCCGTCTTCCCGAACGACCTGCGCTTCCTGATCTCCAGCGGCCCCTTCGGCGAGATGGGGCCGAGCGAGTCCTTCCACTATCGGGGCGCCTTCGTCGCCGGCAATTCGCTGGAGGAGATGCTGGACCACGCGGCGATCGCCGCCGAGTCCTTCTACGGCACCTGGTACAACCGCGACCGCAACTACTACACGGGCATCAACGGGCGCGAGTCCTGGGTCTGCCTCTCGGACTTCCCGACCCGTAGCGGCGAATCCCTGCTCTTCAGCAGGACCGCCGACGCGCTCAACATGGATTGCGTCTCGAAGTATTATCTGACCTGGTGGCGAGTGATCGATTTCAACGACTTCAACTGGAATTCCGACTTCCAGGACTACTGCCTGATGGCCAACGTCGACAACTGCACCGAATGCGAGCGCCGCAAGGGCTCCCCCTGCGATCAGAACGACATGGGCTACTACTACCCCTGCCTGTCCCGGTCCGTGCCCGACGACATGGCCTACGGCTGCACCGGCGTCAACGGCCGCGAATACTTCATGCCCTGGACCCTGGTCGCCCCCCCGCCGACTCCCGCCCTGCGCCTCTGGCCGCGGGACAAGGCCGTGCACATCTTCTGGAACAGCCTCGGCGAACTGACCCTGGACGACCGCGAGTACCGCGACGACTTCGAGAGCTACCGCATCTGGCGCGCCGACTACTGGGACCGGCCGGCCGGCTCGTCGCTGGAGAACGGCCCGCCCGAGCATTCGTGGGCGATGATCGACGAGTACGACCTCGACAACACCTTCGTCCACCAGTTCTCCACCGACCACGGCGTCGTCGTGCGCGACACCCTGCCCCTGGGCCGCAACACCGGCCTCGACACCATCCTCTACGTGCCGCGCATCCTCTCGGACCCGCAATACGACGGCCTGGCCGCGGCCATGCAGCAGTGGGTGGACCGCGACACCATGGGCCACACCTGGATGCCGCCGGTGCTGGACGAGTTCGGCCTGGTCAACGATGGCATGGATATACTGGTGCCCTGGGCCGAGTATCCCGCCGCGCTGGACACCTTCTTCCGCGTCTCCAGCCGCGATCCCGAAGTCGGCAGCCCGGTGCCGCCGAAGGTGCCGCAGCGCTTCTACGAGTACGTCGACCGCAACGTCAAGAACGGCTTCCTCTACTTCTACTCGGTGACCACGCGCGACCACGAGTTCGAGAACGGCCGGCCCGACGAGATCTCCGGCCTGGGCGTCCAGGGCTCCCCGCGCAGCTACTTCGCCGCCACGTCCCCGGCCACCGATGCCGTCGCCGCCGGGCTGGAGGGCCCCGACCACCGCGACGTCTTCGTCTATCCCAACCCCGCCACCCGCGAGTCCCTGGGCGATTTCCAGGAGATGTACCCCAACGCCGACGACCCGACCGGCGTGCGCATCCGCTTCGCCAACCTGCCGCAGGCCCACAACATCATCAAGATCTTCACCCTGAGCGGAGACCTGGTGCAGGAGATCCCGCACGACGGCTCCGGCGGCTACGGCGAGGCCAGCTGGAACCTGGTCAGCCGCAACGGGCAGCAGATCGTCAGCGGCATCTATCTCTACACGGTGGACTCCGACGACGAGGACTTCGAGAAGACCGTCGGCAAGTTCGTGGTCATCCGCTAGCCGCCGGCCTCCTCTCCCGCCGCCTCCGGATTCGCTTGTCTCGACCTCGAATATGGACTATAATCCTCCAGTTAATGCGTCGTCCGATAGGGAAATCCCATCCGGAGGTGTTGTCATGATCCGCAAGATTACGGCGGTCCTGCTCTCGGCCGTCCTGCTCCTGCCCCTGCTCTCCTCGTCGGTGGCCGCGGATTCCGACTTCCGCGACAGCTGGCTGGCCCTGTATCCCGACGCCTGCCAGACGTTGCGCGACACGATCAACAGCTGCGGAGGCTGCCACCAGAACGGTTTCGACCTCACCAGCTACGGCGACGACCTGAAGACCTTCGGGATCGCCGGCGCCGAGGGCGTCGACTCCGACGGGGACACGCGGACCAATCTCCAGGAGATCAACGCCTGCACCCTGCCCTGGGACGGGACTTCGGTGCCCGCCGCCGCCCCCAGCTGGGGCATGCTGAAGGGCCTCTATCGGTAGGACCTTTCGGGTCGCTTTTCACCGTCGCGCCGGGACCGGATTATGCTATAGTCCTCCGGTCCCGCCGCGGCGGGGCGTTTACCGTCGAAGAGTCGTTCCGAAACCGACCTGAGAGGACTGGACGATGCCCGAGAGCCTGGACCCCCGAGATCCCTCCGAAGTTCCCAGCGATGAAACCCCCAAGGTCGAAGAACAGGAGCAGGAAGAGGACTTCGCGAGCCTGCTCGCAGCGGAAGGCCGAATCGCCGAGACGCCCGAACCCCGTGCGGGCGACAAGGTCGAAGGCCGGATCGTGCAGATCGGCCCCGAGGACGCCTTCGTCGACTTCGGCGGCCGCAGCGAACTGCCGCTGTCCCTGACCGAGCTCGCCGGCCCCGACGGGACGCCGACCCTGAACGAGGGCGACGCCGTCACCGCCTGGGTCACCGGCGAGGGCGCCGAACAGCGCCTGACCCTGCGCCAGAAGATGCAGGGCAAGGACACCACGATGCTCGAGGAGGCGATGGCCAGCGGCGTGCCCCTGAGCGGCACCGTCACCGAGACCAACAAGGGCGGCTTCGTCGTCGACATCGGCGGCTTCCGCGCCTTCTGCCCCATCTCGCAGATCGACGACCGCTACGTCGAGGACCCCCAGCCCTACGTGGGCCGCAGCCTGGAATTCCGGGTCATCGAATTCGCCGAGGGCGGGCGTCGTCTCGTCGTTTCGCGACGCGCCCTGCTGCGCGAGGAGCGCGACCGCAAGGGAGCCGAGACGCGCCGCGACCTGGCGCCCGGGTCGGTCTACGACGGCGTCGTCACCCGCCTGATGCCCTTCGGCGCCTTCGTGGACATCGGCGGCGTCGAGGGCCTGGTGCACATCTCCGAGATCTCGCACGGCCGCGTCTCGCATCCCGGCGACGCGCTCGAGCCCGGGCAGGAGGTCAAGGTCAAGGTGCTCGACGTGCAGAACCTGGGCCAGGGCCGCAACGAGCGGATCAGCCTCTCGATGCGGGCGCTCGAGGGCGACCCCTGGGCCGAGGCGGTGAAGCTCTTCCCGCTGGGCGCCGAGGTGCCCGGCCGGGTCACCGGCCTCGCCGAGTTCGGCGCCTTCGTCGAGCTGGCGCCGGGGCTGCAGGGACTGGTGCACATCTCCATGCTCTCCGAGGAGCGGATCCACCATCCGAGCGAGGTCGTGCAGGAGGGGCAGGAAGTCACGGTGCGGGTCCTGGAGCTGGACCCCGAACGCAAGCGCATCTCGCTGTCGCTCGTGCAGTGATCCCGTCCCGATCCCGATGAAGAAAGGCGGGGGCCCAGAGGCCCCCGCCTTCGTCATTCTTCCGGTCGCCGCCGGCCGGGTCAACGCCGGCCGGCGCGCAGCGCGAGGACCGCGGCCACGATCCTCTCCGCGGCGAAATCGACCTCCGCGGCCGTGGTGCCGCGCCCCAGGCCCAGGCGCAGGCTGGCCCGGGCCAGGGCATCGTCCCGCCCCAGCGCCTTCAGCACCGGCGAGGGACCATCGCCGCCGCTGCTGCACGCCGCCCCCGACGACAACGCCAGCACGGGCAGCGAGCTCACCAGGGCGGCCCCGTCCACGCCGGGAAAGCTCAGGTTCAGATTGCCGGGCAGCCGCCGCCGCGGGTCGCCGTTGAGCACGACGTCCGGCAGGGCTCCCCGCACGGCCGTCAGCAGACGGTCGCGCAGGCCGCAAAGGCGCCGGGCCTCGTCGGCCATCTCCTCTCCCGCCAGGCGGCAGGCCTCGCCCAGGCCCACGATGCCGGGAACGTTCAGGGTGCCCGAACGCAGCCCCCCCTCCTGGCCGCCGCCGTCAAGCAGCGGCGCCAGGGGGATCCGGGGCCGGCGCCGGCGCAGGTAGAGCGCGCCCGACCCCTTGGGACCGTAGAGCTTGTGGGCGGAGAACGAGAGCAGGTCGATCCCGTCGGCGTCGACGTCCACCGGCACCTTGCCCGCCGCCTGCGCCGCATCGACGTGCAGCAGCGCCCCGTGCTCCCGGCAGAGGGCGCCGACCTCGCGCACCGGCTGCAGAGTGCCGATCTCGTTCTGCGCGGCGATCAGGGTGACGATGACGGTGTCGGGCTTCAGGACCGCGGCGACGTCCCGGGCGTCGACCACGCCGTCGGGGCCGCAGGGCACCCGGTCCACCCGCCAGCCGGAGACGGCGAGCCTGTCCAGGCAGCGGTCGACGGCCGGATGCTCGATGTTGGTGGCCACCACGGCGCCGGGGCCTTCGGCGCGGCCGGCGGCGACGCCCTTCAAGGCCAGGTTGATCGACTCGGTGGCGCCGCCGGTGAAGACGATCTCGCGCGGCTCGGCCCCGATCAGGGCGGCGGTCTCTTCGCGGGCCGTCTCGACCAGGCGGGCCGCGGCCCAGCCGAAGGCGTGCGACGCGCTGGCCGGGTTGCCGAAATGCCCGCGGAGCACGGGGAGCATGCGATCCAGCACGCGGGAGTCCAGGGGCGTCGTGGCCTGGTGATCCAGATAGACCGGAGTACGCACCGACACGAGGCCCTCCCGGCTCGGGATCAGCTGAGGTCGAGCATGCGCCGGATCGGCGCCAGCGCCCGCCGCCGCAGATCCTCGTCGATGACGATCTCGGGCGTGCGGTCGCGCATGCAGAGGTAGAGCTTCTCGAGGGTGTTCTTCTTCATGTAGGGACACTCGTTGCAGCTGCAGCTCTCGTCCAGGCCGGGCACCTCGAGGAAGGTCTTGCCGGGGCTCTCCTTGCGCAGCTGGTGGATGATGCCCGGCTCGGTCATGACGATGATCTCGTCGGCGTCGGACTCGCGGCTGAACTTCAGGATCGCGCTGGTGGAGCCGATGTGGTCGGCGTGCTGCAGCAGGGCCTCCGTGCATTCGGGATGGGCGGAGACCGGCGCGCCGGGATGCAGAGCCTTGAGCTCGACCAGTTTCTTCTCGCTGAAGCGCTCGTGGACCTCGCAGGAGCCAGGCCAGCAGACCAGCCGGCGCCCCAGACGCTTCGCGACCCAGGCGCCGAGGTGCCGGTCCGGCGCGAAGATCACCGGCTGGTCCGCCGGAATCGACGCCACGATCCTCTCCGCGTTGCTCGAAGTGCAGATGATGTCGCTGACGGCCTTGGTGGCGATGCTGCAGTTGATGTAGCTGATCACGGCGTGCCCGGGATGCGCGGCCAGGAAGGCGGCGAACTCGTCCGGGGGACAGCCGTCGGCCAGGCTGCAGCCGGCCGCGAGGTCCGGCAGCAGCACCTGCTTGTCCGGGTTCAGGATCTTGGCGGTCTCGGCCATGAAATGCACGCCGGCGAAGACGATGACGTCGGCGTCGGTGCGCGCCGCGGCCTGGCTCAGCGCCAGGCTGTCGCCCACGAAGTCGGCCACGTCCTGGATCGCACCCTCCTGGTAGTAGTGGGCCAGGATCACCGCGTTGAGATCCCGCCGCAGCCCGTCGATCCCCGCGATCAGATCGAAGGCGGGATCGAGGCCGGAGTTGCCGTCCGCTGGCGTCATTGCTGCCTCCCGTTCAAAGCCGGAAACATGCCCTCCTGAGGCCAGAATTTCGTCAAGGCCGAGCGCAACAGCAAGTCCGTTGTGGACTTTCCCCCTGGGGTTACTTATTTTTCTTAAAGTTTCCGCCCTTGACTGCCGCGGGCGTCGCGCCCTATTGCGCAGCATACCGCCATCGACGGCAGCGGGCCATCGACGATGTTGACCCCACCTTTTTCGTGAGGGATCGGAGCGCAATGAACAAGGGCATGCTGACCGCCAGCGGACGTCCCCTTCTGCTCACCGTGGCCCTGACCGCGACCGTCCTGCTCGCCGGCCTCGGCGTCTTCGGCCTCGCGGGCTGCAGCAGCGACGAGGGCGACCCGCCAGGAACCACGGCCTTCCCCGAGCCGACGGGCAACGTCTGGCTCTTCGACATCTGGGGCACCGCCGCCGACGACATCTGGGTCGTCGGCCGCCCCGGCATCATCCTGCACTACGACGGCTCCTCCTGGTCGCTGCAGCAGGTCCCGGTCCATACCCTGACCGACGTCTGGGGAACCGCGGCCAACGACGTCTACGCCGTCGGCCACGACGGCAAGATCCTGCACTTCGACGGCAACAACTGGTCGAGCCAGGAGAGCGGCACCACGGCCGACCTCTTCGCCGTGGGCACCGGCCCCTGGGGCGAGATCTACGCCGTCGGCAACAACGGCACGCTGCGCCGCAAGAGCGGAGCGACATGGGCCGAAACCGACAACCGTGTCTACTGGTACAGCCAGAACGACACCCTGCTGCGCGACGAGGACATCCGTTCGCTGACGACGGTCACGCGTTTCGGCATCGCCGGCAGCGACGCCATCGTCGTCGCCAAGAGCGACACGGCGGGGCACACCTGGAAGAAGGGCTCGATCGAGGATCCCAAGCGGGCCTGGCTGACCGCCAGCTGGAGCGACGAGGAATTCTCCGGGAACTTCCTGGCCAACGAGAGCGGCCGCCTCTTCCAGTACCGCTACTTCCCGACGACCCTGACCTACGCCTGGGCCGAGATCAGCAGCCCGGCCTCGATCCCGGCGCCGATCACCGCGATGTGGGTCACACCCGACGGCGCCGACCAGTACTTCACGACCCGCTGGGGCCGCATCTCCCACCGCGCCGCGGACGGATCGAGCAGCGAGAACGTGCACCTCGACAAGATCTGGTACTCCGGCATCTGGGGCACCGACAACGACAACATCTATGCCTGCGGCTACAACGGCACCATGATCCATTTCGACGGCACGGAATGGACCTATTTCGATGTGCCGCTGCCCTCCATCATCTTCAAGACGCCGGGACCCGAGACGGATAAATTCGGACGTCCCCTGCCCTAGCAGATCCTGTGGACCCGGCCGCCGCGCTGCGGCCGGGTCCGTTTTCCCAGCCACTCCAGGAGGTTTCCCATGACCCGTTTGGCCAGCCGGAACGCCCTGTTCCTGCTCGCGACGCTCTGCCTGATTCCCGCAGCCGTCGTCGCCGCCGACCACCCGACCTCCCTGACCCCCAGGTCCGAGGTCGCCCCCGAGTTCCAGTGGAACGTCACCCACATCTACCCCACGGTCGACGGCTTCGAGGCCGACCTGGCCATGGTCTCGGACGCCCTGCCCGGCCTGGCCGCCTACGAGGGCCGCCTGGGCGAGTCGGCCGCCGTACTGCGCGACTGCCTGCAGGAGCGCGACCGTCTGATCAGGACGGCCTACAAGCTGATCGTCTACGCCAACAGCCGCCTGAACGTCGAGCTGGACAACACCGAGAACCAGGCCCTGAGCGGCAAGCTGGACTTCCTCTTCCAGGACTTCGGCACCGCCTCGGCCTACATCGAGCCCGAGATCCTGGCCCTGGACGCGGCCGTGCTCGAGGGCTTCCTGGCCGAGGACGAGGGCTTGCGGATCTACGACTGGTACCTGCGCGACCTGCTCCGCCAGAAGGAGCACACCCTGTCCCCCGCCGAGGAGCGCCTGCTGGCCCTGACCGGCAACGTGCGCGGCGTGCCCGGCGAGGTCGCCGCCAAGCTGCGCGACGTCGAGATCGCCTTCCCCGAGATCGTGATCGAGGACGGCAGCAAGGAGCCCCTGACCCTGGCCAGCTTCCCCCGCTACCGCTCGTGCGACTCCTACGTCGTGCGCAAGCAGGCCGCCGACGCCTTCTTCGGCACCTTCCGCAAGTACGAGAACACCCTGGCCGCCTGCCTGGACGGCGTGGTCAAGTCGCATATGCTGACGGTCAGGACCCGGGGCTACGACTCCTGCCTGGAGGCCTCGCTGAGCCCCGACAACATCTCGACGACGACCTACCGCATGCTGATCGACACGATCAACGAGAACCTTGGCCGCACCCTGCACAAGTACATCACGCTGCGGCGCAAGGTGATGGGCCTGGACGGCCCGGTCACCTTCCCGAACCTCTACAACCCGATGCTCGAGGGCGTGGAGCCGCGGATGACCTACGAGGAAGGCCGCCAGCTGATCCTCGAGGGCCTGAAGCCCCTGGGCCCGGACTACATCGGCAAGCTGGCGACGGGCCTGGATCCCGCCAACGGCTGGATCGACATCTACCCGAACGTGAACAAGCGCACGGGCGCCTACAGCTCGGGCATCGTCGCCAAGGACGTGCACCCCTACATCCTGCACAACTTCGACGACACCCTGGACGCCGTCTTCACGACCGCCCACGAGTTCGGTCACTCGCTGCATTCGGTCTACTCGGCCGCGAACCAGCCGCAGATCTACGCCGACTACACGACGTTCCTGGCCGAGATCGCCTCGACCTGCAACGAGTCGCTGCTGCTGAACCATCTCCTGAAGAAGGAGAAGGATCCCGAGATGCAGATGATGCTGCTGAACCAGCGTCTGGAGAGCATCCGGCAGACGATCTTCCGGCAAACGCTGTTCGCGGAATTCGAGCTGCGCTTCCACGAGTACGCCGAGCAGGGCAACGTCCTGACGGCCGAGTGGCTGAACGACCTCTACGCCGAGCTGATCACGAAGTACTACGGCCCCGACTTCGAGATGGGCCCGGACGACTGCGTGGAGTGGGCCTTCATCCCCCACTTCTTCTACAACTTCTACGTCTTCAGCTACGCCACCGGCCTGACCAGCGGCATCTCGATGGCCAACCTGATCGAGGACCAGGGCCAGAAGGCCGCCGACCGCTACATCGAGAACCTGCTGAGCGCCGGCTCGTCGGCCCCGCCGCTGGAGATCCTGAAGAACGCCGGCGTCGATCTGGAGACGCCGCAGCCGATCCTGTCGATGCTCGACCTCTTCGAGAAGACGGTCGCGGACTTCGACAAGATCTGGACCAAGGAAAACAAGAAGTAGACCGGCCGGCACGCCGCGGTCCGGATGACGAGAGGGCGCGTTCCCACGGGGGGCGCGCCCTCTTCGCGCTGGCCGCCGCCGCGGCCCCGTGCTAGGTTCCGACCGCCCCAGTCCGACAACCGCTCCGCCCCCGAGCCGCCAGCGAGCCGACCATGTCCAGGACCGCCGTCATCGCCCTCTTCCTCGCCTCGCTGCTGCTCAACCTGCTGGTCGACTACGGCGGCGTCCGCTCGCCGGACAGCGAGATCGTCATGCGCACCGCCGAGTCGCTGGCCCGCCGCGGCGACTTCGCCGTCAAAGGTGAATTGACGGTCTGGCCGGGCTTCGGCCTGGCGACCGGCGTCGACGGCCGCGACTACGCGATCTTCGGGCCCCTGCAATCCCTGGCCGCCGCGCCCCTGGTGCTGCTGGCCGACGCAGTGGGCGAACGCGGCCCCTTCCGCGACGATGCCGGCCCGCTGCCGGTCAGCCACTACGTGGACGGGGCGTCGCCCGACCACGCCAGGGCGACGCCGCCGGAGCTGCGCCGCGCCTACGGCACCCGCCTGGTCGTCTCGCTGCTGAACGCCCTGGTCACGGCCCTGGGCGCGGCGCTGTTCCTGCACCTGGCCCTGCTGCTCTGCGGGTCGCCGGCCGCGGCCCTGGCGCTGGCGGCGCTCTACGCCTTCGGCAGCCCGGCCTGGCCCTACGCCGGCACCTTCTTCAGCGAGGCGCTGACCGCGCTGCTGACGTTGGCCTCGCTGGCCGCACTGCTGCGGCCGCGGCCCCGCCCGGCGGCGGCGGGGCTGTTGCTGGGTCTGGCCACGGCCGGCCACGTCACGGCCCTGCTCTTCACCCCGCCCTGGCTGCTGCTGGCCGCCGGCTCCGGTCCGCGCGCCCTGCGCGACCTCCGGGGCGCCGTGCGCGCGGGCGGCGCCTTCCTGGCCGGGCTGGCCGCGGTCGGCGCGCTGCTGGGGCTGTTCAACTTCCTGCGCTTCGGCGACGTCTTCGAGACCGGCCGCTCGATCGGCGAGAGCAGCCTGTGGACCACGAAGTACGCCCACCCGGTCGCCCCCTGGCGGCCCCTCGTCGACCTGCTGTTCTCCGGCGGCAAGGGGCTGCTGTGGTTCTGCCCCGCCCTGCTGCTGGGCCTGCTGGGCTGGCGCCGACTGCACCGCCGCCGGCCCCTGCTGTCGTGGACCCTGATCGCGACGGCGCTGATCCGGCTGGTCTTCATCGCCACCCGCAGCGACTGGCACGGCGGCTTCGCCCTGGGTCCGCGCTACCTGGTCGTACTGGTTCCCTTCCTGCTGCTGCCGGCGGCGCCGCTGCTGGCCGACGTCCTGAAGGCCCGGCGCCGCCCCGCGGTCCTGGGCCTTGCGGCCTTCGGCGCGGCCTGCGTGGCGCAGCAGCTCTACTTCTGCCTGGGCGAGGTCTTCGCCTTCCTGCAGCGCACGCGCTTCGAGCAGGCCCGGCTGGGCGTGGACGTGCTGCTGGACGACCGCCTCTACCGCGACTGGAGCCTGTCGCCGCTGACCGGGCTGCTGGACGGTCCGCGCGGCCCCTGGCTGCTGCAGGGCGTGGCGGCGAGCAACGCGACGCTGTGGTGGGCGGGGACGGCGGCGGTGGCGGCGATGGCCGTGGGGTGGGCGCTGTGGTGGACGCGGAGGGCGGCGAAGGCCAGCTATGGCAGAGACGGAAGGTAGTGCCGCCGAGATTCGTACCGAATAAGGGGAAGGCCCGCGCCGAGCAGCGCGGGCCTTCTGCGAAATGGTAGGCCGCCCAGGACTCGAACCTGGCACCGTCTCCTTAAAAGGGAGATGCTCTACCTGATGAGCTAGCGGCCCACCCGAAAACGGGTTGCGGCGCCGCGGCGCCTCGGGAGGCCAATATACACGGGCCCGCGGAACGAGTCAAAACCCGTCCGTCATAGAACCCGGCCGGCCCAGGGGTCGCCGGGCCGGCTTCGGACCGAGTCCTACGCGGACACGCCGGTGGGGGTCCAGATCACCTGGTCCCGCCGCGGTCCCACCGAGACGCCCAGGATCAGGGCGCCCAGCTCCCGCTCCAGGTATTCCAGGTACTGGCGGGCCTTGGCCGGCAAGTCGGTCAGGTTGCGGCAGTCGCCCGTGGACGAGCCCCAGCCGGGGAAGGTCTTGTAGACCGGGCGGACGCGGGGCAGCAGGTCGCTGCGCGTCGGGAAATGCGCCACGGGCTCGCCCTCGAGCTCGTAGGAGGTGGCGACCTGCAGCTCGGGCAGGGTGTCCAGCACGTCGAGCTTGGTGATCACGACGCCGGTCATGCCGTTGATGTCGACGGCGTAGCGGCCGGCGACCAGGTCGAACCAGCCGCAGCGGCGGGCGCGGCCGGTGGTGGCGCCGAACTCCGCGCCCAGCCGGCGCAGCGACTCGGCCTCATCGGCCAGGATCTCCGTCGGGAAGGGACCGTTGCCCACGCGCGTGCAGTAGGCCTTGAAGACGCCGATGATCTCGCCCAGGCAGCGCGGCGGCAGACCCGAGCCGGTAATGGCGCCGCCCACCGACGGGCTGCTGGAGGTGACGAAGGGGTAGGTGCCGTGATCGATGTCCAGCAGCGTGCCTTGGGCGCCCTCGAAAAGGGCCCGCTCGGTGCCGCGGCGCACGGCGGCCAGCTCCTCGTAGCCGTTGACGATCATCGGAGCCAGGCCGCGGGCCAGCACCACCAGTTCCTGGGCCAGGGTCGTCGCCGCCAGAGGGCCGGCCTCGTACTCCCGGGCCAGGCTCTCGTTGGCGGCCAGGATCTTCTCGATCGCCTTGCGCTCCAGGTTCTCCTGCGGCAGCAGGAGGTCGCCCATGCGCAGGCCGGTGCGTACGGCCTTCTCGGTGTAGGCGGGCCCGATGCCCCGCCCGGTCGTGCCGATGCTGCGCTGCCGGCGCCGGGTCTCCCCCAGCTCGTCCAGCCGCTTGTGGTAGGGCATGATCAGGTGGGCGGCCGCCGAGATGCGCAGGCGGTCGCGCACCTTCAGGCCCCGCTCCTCGACGCTGACGATCTCGTCGCGCAGGGCCCAGGGGTCGATGACCATGCCGTTGCCCAGGAAGCAGCGCACGCCGTCGCGCAGGATGCCGGCGGGCAGCAGGTGCAGCACGACCTTCTCGTCGCCGTGGTAGATCGTGTGGCCGGCGTTGGCGCCGCCCTGGTAGCGGATCACGCGGTCGACATCGGCGCTCAGGGCGTCGACGATCTTGCCCTTGCCCTCGTCGCCCCACTGGCCGCCGATGATGATTCGGTTCTCCAATTTGCACTCCCGACGCGGCGGGGGGACGGCGGGGTCCGCCACGCCTTGCCGCGCAAAAAAAAAGCCCACGCACCGGGCCGACCCGATGTCGGCGAAGCGCCGTCAGACTCTAGCGGGTCTTGAACAGGGCCTTCAGGGCACCCCAAGTGGACTCGTCGATGGGATTGGTCGCTTGGCAGTCTCCCGGCCGTCCGGGGTTGCTGGACTCCTCTTGGGCGCTGCCGTCGAGAAAGCCGTTGCCGTCCGCGTCACCGAGCTCGACGCCGTTGACGCAGCCGTCGCCGTCGCTGTCGAGGGAAGCCAGGAAGGCGTCCCAGACCGGGCCGGTGCCCTCCAGTTCGGCGCTGTGGTCCCGCCAGTCCCGGCCGAAGGGATTCAGGGCCGAGGGACCGTCGGGCACATGGCAGATCGCACAGCCGAAGCGGGACGAGGACGGCAGGGTGTTCATCTCCTCCTGAGTGGCGAAGACGGACGTCGCCGCGCAGACCGCCAGGGCCACGAGCAGCAGCCGGAAGAGCTGATGTCGGTAAGAGCGCCTCATGTCACCAAAATTATAATCCCGTTCCGAGGTTCCTGTCAATGGACGCGCGTTGCGGCTACGGCCCGGAATCCGGGCCTATTCCTGAAGATCCGGGGTTTTCGGGCCGGAACCGACCGTTTCGGGCCCGTCAGTCCTGTTCGGACCCCTCCAGCAGGGCAGCCACCCAGGCCCTCAGATCGGCCAGCCCCTCGCGGCGCGCGGCCGAGGTCGGGAAGAAGGGGGTCTCGGGGGGCAGATCCAGGGTCGCGACGATCTCGCGGTAGCGGGCGTCGCGGCGGGTCGTGCCCACCTTGTCGATCTTCGTCGCCACCAGGGCGCAGGGATGGCCGGCCTCGCGCAGCCACTCGGCCATGCGCCGATCCTCTGCCGACGGCTTGTGCCGCGCGTCGACCAGCATGAAGACGGCCAGCGGGCGGTCCTGGGCGAAGAGGTAGGCCTGGATCAACTTGGCCCAGGCCTCGCGCATGGACTTGCTGACCTTGGCGAAGCCGTAGCCCGGCAGATCCACCAGGTAATAGCGGCCGTCGACCAGGAAGTAGTTCAGGAGCTGGGTCTTGCCGGGCTGGCCGCTGGTCCGCGCCATCCCCTTGCGCCCCAGGAACAGATTCACCAGCGAGGATTTGCCGCAGTTGCTGCGGCCGACGAAGGCGAACTCGGCCAGCGGCGGCTCGGGCCGGCCGGCGAGGTCGGCGGCGCTGGTGACGAACTCGACGTTCACGCTCAGTCCCCGGAGCCCTTCCCCGCCTTGTCCCCGGCGGGCAGCAGGGCCAGTTCCAGCACCTCGTCCATGGTCTCGACCAGCTTCACCTCGAGGCGGCTGCGCACGACCCGGGGCAGTTCGCTGTAGTCCTTCTCGTTGCCCTTGGGGATGATCAGCACCTTGATGCCGGCGCGCAGGGCGGCCACCGCCTTCTCGGGCAGGCCGCCGATCGGCAGCACCTTGCCCCGCAGCGTGACCTCGCCGGTCATCGCCACGTCGCGCCGCACCATGCGGTTGTTCAGCAGCGAGACGATGGCCGTGGCCATGGTCACGCCGGCGCTGGGGCCGTCCTTGGGGATGCCCCCCTCGGGCACGTGGATGTGCAGGTCGTGCTTCTTCATGAAATCCGCCGGCAGAGCGGGGCAGCAGGTGCGGGCGAAGCTCAACGCCGCCTCCACCGACTCCTTCATGATCTCCTTCAGGTTGCCGGTCAGCATCAGCTTGCCGGTGCCGACCATGCTCATGGCCTCGACCTCGAGGATCTCGCCGCCGGTGACCGTCCAGGCCAGGCCGGTGACCACGCCCACCTCGGGCTCGCGGTCCAGCACCTGCCGCTGGTACTTGGGGATGCCCAGGTAGGCGGCAACGTTGCGGGGCGTGACCGCCCCGGGGTACTTGCCGGTCTCGGCCTTCCGTTTGGCGACCTTGCGGCAGATGGTGGCGATCTCGCGCTCGAGCTGACGGACGCCGGCCTCGCGGGTATAGCCCTCGGCGATCGTCTCGAGCGCGCTGCGGCGGAAGCCGCCCTCCCACTTGGCCACGCCGTTGCGTTTCATCTGGCGCGGCACCAGGAACTGCGAGGCGATGGCCAGCTTCTCGTGGTCCAGGTAGCCGGGCAGGCGGATGACCTCCATGCGGTCCTCCAGCGCCGGCGGAATCGTGTAGAGCGAGTTGGCCGTGGTGATGAACATGACCTCGCTGAGGTCGAAGTCCACCTCCAGGTAGTGGTCGCTGAAGTGGGCGTTCTGCTCCGGATCCAGCACCTCGAGCAGGGCGGCGGCGGGATCGCCGCGGAAGTCCGAGCCCATCTTGTCGATCTCGTCCAGCAGGAAGACCGGGTTGCGGGTGCCGGCGCGGCGCAGGCCCTCGATCACGCGGCCGGGCTTGCTGCCGATGTAGGTGCGGCGGTGGCCGCGGATCTCGGCCTCGTCGCGCACGCCGCCCAGCGAGATGCGCACGAACTTGCGGTTCATGCTGTCGGCGATCGAGCGGCCGAGGCTGGTCTTGCCCACGCCCGGAGGACCGACCAGGCAGAGGATCGTGCCCTGCATGCGGCGGGTCAGCTTCAGCACCGCCAGGTACTCCAGGATGCGGTCCTTGATCTTCTCCAGGCCGTAGTGGTCCTCGTCCAGCTTGCGCCGCACTCGCTTGGTGTCCAGGCGGTCGCGCGAGCGCTTCTGCCAGGGCAGCTCGAGCAGGGTGTCCAGGTAGTTGCGGACCACCGAGGCCTCGGGCGACATCGACGGCATGCGCGCCAGCCGACCCATCTCGCGCTCGGCTGTCGTCTTGGCCTCTTCGCTGAGGTCGCTCTCGGCGATGCGGGCCTGGTAGGCGTCGACCTCGCTGTCGTCGTCGGCCATGTAGCCGAGTTCCTTGCGGATGGCCTGCAGCTGCTCGTTCAGGTAGAACTCGCGCTGGTTCTTCTGGACCCGGCTCTGCACCTCGGTGTCGATGCGCTGCTCGATGGCCAGGATCTCCAGCTCGTCGGCCAGGATCTGGTTGATGCGGCTCATGCGCCGCATCAGGCTGGGCTCCTCCAGCAGGGCCTGCTTCTGCGGCACCTTGCCCACGATGTAGGCGCTGATCGAGTCGGTCATGCGCGCGATCTCGTCCATGTTCAGGACCGAGAGCAGCACCTCGTCGGGCAGGCGCTTGTTCAGGCGCACGTACTCCTTGAAGCGCTCCTTGATCGAACGGCTGAGGGCCTCGACCTCGGCGCCGGCCTCGGCCTCCTGGGCCACCGGCGACACCAGCACCTCGCTGAAGTCGTCGCCGTCCAGGTGCTGCTCGATGCGCACGCGGGCTTCGCCCTGGACCAGGATCTTCAGGGTGTCGTCGGGGGTGCGGATGATCTGCAGGATCTTGATCACCGTGCCCACGGGATAGAGGTCCTCGGCGCCGGGCTCGTCGATCTCCGGGTCGTGCTGGGCCGAGACGCAGATGTACTTCTCGAGCTCCATGGCCGCTTCGAGGGCGGCGATCGAGCGCGCCCTGCCCACCAGCAGCGGCGTCACCATCCAGGGGAAGACGACCACGTCGCGCAGGGGCAGCAGGGGCAGTCGCCGAGGCACCGGCGTCTTCTCGCCCTCGCGGATGATCGTGAAATGGCTGTCGGTCATGGTCCACCTCGGCGGCCGGCGGCGGCGGCCGGCCGGGCCGGCGCGCGCTCGACGGCGCAAAAAACGGCGGGAAACGCCGGGGGGCGGATGCCGCCCGAGGCGCCCCGCCGGTACGCGGGCGCCGGCGCCGGATCACGTCCGGCGCCGATGCGCGGGAGCCTACGCTCCCTTGACGTCGGCGGAGGAGTCGTCGGCGATGACGAGCTCCGGCCCGGCCGCGCCGGTGACGGTATCGCTGTTGATGACGACCTTGCGCACGCCCTCCATCGAAGGCACGTCGTACATGACGTCGCGCATCACGTATTCGAGGATCGAGCGCAGCCCGCGGGCGCCGGTCTTGCGGACGATGGCCTGGTCGGCCACGGCCTCGATGGCGTCCTGGGTGAAGACCAGCTCGACCTCCTCCATGTCCATCAGCTTCTGGTACTGGCGGATGAGGGAGTTGCGCGGCTCCTGGAGGATGCGGATCATCGCCTCGCGGTCCAGGTCCTGCAGGCAGGTGACCACCGGCAGTCGGCCGACCAGCTCGGGGATCAGGCCGTACTTGATCAGGTCCTCGGGCTCGGCGTAGGCCAGCAGCTCGGCGTCGCGGGCGCGCCGGTCCTGGTCCTCCTCGCGGTCGAAGCCCAGCACGTTCCGGCCGATGCGCTTGGCGATGATCTTGTCCAGGCCCTGGAAGGCGCCGCCGCAGATGAACAGGATGTTCTTGGTGTTGACCTCGATGTACTTCTGCTGCGGATGCTTGCGCCCGCCCTGGGGCGGGACGTTGGCCACGGTGCCCTCGAGGATCTTCAGCAGGGCCTGCTGGACGCCCTCGCCCGACACGTCGCGGGTGATCGACGGATTGCCGCTCTTGCGGGTGATCTTGTCGATCTCGTCGATGTAGATGATGCCCTGCTCGGCCGAGGGCACGTTGTAGTCCGCCGCCTGGAGCAGGCGCACCAGGATGTTCTCGACGTCCTCGCCCACGTAGCCGGCCTCGGTCAGGGTCGTGGCGTCGGCGATGGCGAAGGGCACGTTCAGGAAACGGGCCAGGGTCTGGGCCAGCAGCGTCTTGCCGGTGCCGGTGGAGCCGATGAGCATGATGTTGCTCTTGTCGATCTCCACCTCGTCGCCGGTGCGCGGCTGGTTGATGCGCTTGTAGTGGTTGTAGACGGCCACGGCCAGGCTGATCTTGGCCTGGTCCTGCTGGATGACGTAGTCGTCGAGGTGGCTGCGGATCTCCTGGGGCTTGGCGAACTGCGGCGTGGCCTGCGCGGCCTCGTCCATCATCTCGCCCTCGAGGATGTCGTTGCAGAGCTTGATGCACTCGCTGCAGATGTAGACCGACGACGGCCCGGCGACGAGCTTGGCCACCTCGTCCTGTCCGCGGCCGCAGAAGGAGCACTTGATCATCTGCGGAGTTCCGGTCTGCCGGCGTTTCATCGCATTCCCCCGGGGTCGTCCCGAACCTACTTCTTCTTCGTCTCGCCCTCGATCTCCGAGCGCTTCTCGATCACCTTGTCGACGAGGCCGTAGGCGGCGGCGTCGCCGGCGGACATGAAGAAATCCCGGTCGCTGTCCGCGGCGATCTTGTCGAGCTTCTGGCCCGTATGGTCGGCCAGGATGCGATAGAGCCGGTCGCGCAGGTAGAGGATCTCCTTGGCGTAGATCTCTATCATGCTGGCCTGGCCCTGGCTCCCGCCCATGGGCTGATGGATCATGATGCGGGAGTTGGTCAGGGCGGAGCGCTTGCCAGCGGCTCCCGCCGCCAGCAAGACGGCCGCCATGCTGGCGGCCTGCCCCATGCAGATCGTCACGACATCATTGGAAATGTATTGCATGGTGTCGTAGATCGCAAGACCGGCCGAAATGCTGCCGCCGGGGCTGTTCAGGTAGAGGAAGATGTCCCTTTCGGGGTCCTCGGCCTGCAAAAACAGCATCTGGGCGATGACCAGGTTGGACACCGTGTCGTCGATGGCCTGGCCCAAAAAGATGATCCGGTCCTTGAGCAGGCGCGAGAAGATGTCGTACGCGCGCTCGCCGTGGCTGGTCTGATCGACTACGTAGGGAACAAGCATGGCGACTCCTTGCGATCCTCGCCCCGGACGGCCCGGGCGCTCCTTGACGCACTTCAGCGGCGGCGGATTGCCGCCATCCTAGCCTTGATCGGCGTTTTTCGCCGCACCTTTGTCCTTTTTTGCGCTTTTCCCGGTGAAATCGGCCCGGGACTTCAGGAAGTCGTAGGTCCGCGTCTCGGCCAGGTCGTGGGCGATGCGGCGGCGCTCCTCCCCCTGGTTCACGTAGGCGCGGTACTGCTCCAGTTCGAAGCCGTTGGTGGCGGCGATCTCGTCGATGCGCTCGTCGACGTCGGCGTCGGCGACCTCGATCTTCTCCTGCCGCTGCACGGACTCCAGGACGAGCATGCCGTGCAGGGCACGCTCGGCGGCGGGACGGGCCTGGCGCCGGTACTCGGCGTCGCCCTCCGCGGTGTTCGGACGGCCCTGGTACTGGTTGCGGCGGTGGAAGTCGCCCAGCCCGGACTCGACGAAGTCGTCGATCAGGGCCGGCGGCAGGTCGACCGGGTTGCGCTCGAGCAGGCGGTCCAGGATCTCCTCGCGGGTCTCGCGCTCGGCCCGACGGTCCAGCTCGGCCTGCAGGTCGTCGCGGATGGCCGTGCGCAGCTCGAGCAGCGTCTGGCCCTCCTTCAGCGAGGCGGCGAAGGCGTCGTCGGCCTCCGGCAGCAGGCGCTGCTGCACCTCCTTGACCGCGATGCGGTAGGTCACGATGCGGCCGCGCAGCTCCTCGCCGGGGTAGTCGTCGGGATAGGTGGCGGTGATCTCGCGGGTCTCGCCGGCGGCGGCCCCGTCCAGGCCCTCGTCGAAGACCGGCAGGTTGCCCTTGGCGCCCAGCTCCAGCGCGTAGTCCGCCATCATCTTGTCCGGCTCGGGCTCGCCGGCCGCGTCCAGGGGCGTGACGTCGACCTTCAGCACGTCGCCGCGGGCGCCCGCGCGCTCCACCGTCTCGGTCACGGCCTTGCTCTCGCGCAGCTGGTCGACGGTCTCGTCCACCTCGGCGTCGCCGACCTTCGGCTCGCGCAGCGTCAGGGGCAGGTCGTCGTAGCCGACGGCCTCGACCTCGGGACGCACCTGCACCACGATGTCCAGGGTGATCGGCTCGCCCTCGTCCATCTTCAGGTTCTCGAAGGAGGGATCGGCCACCGGCACCAGCTTGCGGTCCACCACCGCGGCCTGGTAGGCCCGGGGCACGACCGCCTCGAGGGCCTGCATGCGCACCTCGGGCCCCAGGTCGCGCTCGACCATCGCCAGGGGCACCTTGCCCTTGCGGAAGCCCGGCCGCTCGTGAGTCTTGCGGGCGACCCGCAGCTGGCGGGCGTACTCGTCCTCGAAGTAGGGAGTGGCGATCGTGACGCCGATCACGCGCTTCCAGGACTCGGGCTCGGCGAAGGTGAACTCGAAGGGGGCGGCGCCCTCGGCCGCGGCGTTCTTGTCGGTCATGGAACGATCCTCTGGTTGCCGGGAAAGCGGGGCGCGGGCCCCGCGGGATGTCTGGTGCGAGAGGGGGGACTCGAACCCCCACGGCCAAGGCCACGGGATCCTAAATCCCGCGCGTCTGCCAGTTCCGCCACTCTCGCCCGGGGGTCGCCGCGCCGGTGACGAAACGTCCCGAAACTTGCAGAAATCAAAGCAAATCCGGCGTTTGAACGACCCGGGCCAATATAAACCGGACGCCGACGGGGGTCAAGACGCCCCGTGCCCCTACTGCACCTTGCGGTAGATGGTGCGCGAGGCGATGCCCAGGATGTTCGCCGCCGTCTCCTTGTCCCCGCCGGTGCTCTCGAGGGTGGCCTTGATGAGCTCGAGCTCGGCCTCCCTCAGCGTCGAGCCGATGGGGATGGTCAGGGCGTCGGCCCGCTTGCGGCCGGCCAGCACGGCCTGCGGCAGCACGTCCACGTCCACCAGCAGGGACTTGCTGAGCACCACCGCCCGCTCGATGCAGTTCTCCAGCTCGCGCACGTTGCCCGGCCAGGCGTAACGGTTCAGGGCCTCGACGGCGGCCCCGGTGAAGCCCGTCATGTTCTTGTCGTTCTTCTGGTTGTACTTCTGCAGGAAGTGGTTGGCCAGCAACAGGATGTCGCCGCCGCGGGAGCGCAGCGGGGGCAGCTCGACGTTGATGACGTTCAGGCGGTAGAAGAGGTCCTCGCGGAAGGTGCCGGCGGCGACCATGCCCTCGAGGTCGGCGTTGGTCGCGGCGATCAGCCGCACGTCGACCTCGACGGGCGTGTTGCTGCCCAGCCGCTCGAAGGTGGCCTCCTGCAGCACGCGCAGCAGCTTGATCTGGACGGTCATGGGCAGCTCGCCCACCTCGTCCAGGAAGAGGGTGCCCTTGTGGGCGGCCTCGAAGCGACCCTGCCGGCGGTCGGTGGCGCCGGTGAAGGCGCCCTTCTCGTAGCCGAAGAGCTCGGCCTCGAGCAGGGTCTCGGGCAGGGCGGCGCAGCTCAGGGCCACGAAGTTCCGGGCGGCGCGGTCGCTCCAGCGGTGGATGGCGTTGGCGAGCACGTCCTTGCCGGTGCCGCTCTCCCCCAGCAGCAGGACCGTGGCCCGGCTCTGGGCGACCTGGCGGGCGGTGTCCAGCACCCCGCGCATGACCCCGCTCTTGCCGATGATGTCGGCGCCGCCCTGGTACTCGCGCAGCTTGCGGCGCAGCTCCTGGTTCTCGGCGCGCAGCTGCTGCTTCTCGAGGGCCTTGCGGGCCACGTTCAGGGTCAGGCTGGTCGTGAAGGGCTTCTCGACGAAGTCGTAGGCGCCGATCTTCATCGCCTCGACGGCCGTCTCGATGGTGCCGTGGCCGGTGATGATCACGAACTCGGCGGCCGGAGCGACGATCTTCGCGGCCTTCAGCAGGTCGATGCCGCCCATCCGGGGCATCATCAGGTCCGAGAAGACGAGGTTCACAGGCTCGGCCCGCAGCACCTCGAGCCCCTCCTCGCCGTTGCCGGCGGTGACCACGCGGTAGCCGTTGCGCTTCAGCAGGCGCGAGAGGGCCTGACAGAGCTCCGGCTCGTCGTCCACGACGAGGATCGTGGACTCGCCCGGGTTCACGGCCTCGGGCTCGGCGACTCGGCTTTCCTGGGGATTCACGGCGGCTCCTGGGTTCGGGACCGGAAGCGGCGCTATCGGCGCCCCACCGTCTTGACAATTTGTCCACAATTGTCGAATTGTCAAATTTTATTGACAGGATGGGCAAAAAAAGGCCGCCCCCGGTGATCGGGGGCGGCCTCGGCGTTCGGAGCCCGGCCTAGACGGCGGCGGCCGCCTTCACGAAATCGTAGCCCTTGTGCAGGGCCTCGATGTTCATGTCGACCAGGTTCTTCTTCTTGATGGCCTGGCGCAGGGTGGTCTCGACCATCTCCAGCGAGAAGGCGCCGGTCTTGGCCGCCAGGGCGCCCATGATCACGACGTTGGCCACCTTGGGCGTACCCACCTCGTCGGCCATGTTCGTGGCCGGGATCATCAGCGCGTCCAGGCGCTCGGCGTCCGGCGCGCCCTCGACGATCGAGGTGTCGACCACGATCAGGCCGCCGTCGACGACGTCCTTCTCGAAGGCGTCCAGCGAGGGCTGGTTCATCACGACCAGCACGTTGGGACGCTCGACCAGGGGCGTGCCGATGCGCTTGTTCGACAGGTTCACCGAGCAGTTGGCGGTGCCGCCGCGCATCTCCGGGCCGTACGAGGGGATCCAGCTGACCTGCAGCCCCGCGTTCATGCCCACCTGCGACAGGAAGCTGCCCAGCGACAGGATGCCCTGGCCGCCGAAGCCCGCGAACTTGCAGCGCAGGTCCTCGGCCAGCGTGGCCTGCTCGGCCACGGCCTCGCCCGCGCCCTCCCCGGCCCCGAAGTACTCGGTGACCGCGGCGGGATCGTAGTCCTTGAACTCGCGGCGCCACTCGCCCTCGCGCTCGTCGCCGACGTCCTTGAAGACCCCCAGCGGGAAGACCTTGGTCATCTCCTCAATGACGAAGTCCCGGCTGGCGGGGCCGTCCATCTTCCAGCCCGTGGGGCAGGGAGAGAGGATCTCGACGAAGCTGTAGCCGCGGTTCTCCATCTGGTTCTGCAGGGCCTTG
>CAZLHO010000047.1:0-22855 GCA_964559455.1 uncultured Fibrobacteraceae bacterium
CCCCCGTCATGGGGGAAGGTCCAAACCCGGTCATGGTCTATCGTTTAGCGTGTTCTTGATTTGACACCGAAGCGCGGCCGGGGTTACCTTCGACGGCCACGGGATTCCGCACGGAGGCGCCTCCCGCTCTGAATCGGCACCGTTCATGCCCGAACTCCCCGGAGGGCTCCGTTGACCGTCGGTCCCACGCCCCATCGCCGGAAGGCGCGCTACCTTCCGGCCCTCGGCATCCTGGTCGTCCTCTTCGCCGCCGTCGGTCCCGCCGACGGGCTGCCGCGCAAGGACATGTACACCAACGCCGGCATCATCGGCGTCGCCATCACGAACCTGGGCTACGTCGGCAACGGCCTGACCAACCCGAACCAGCCCTCGGGCGAGTACCCCCTGAACAGCAACGTCGAGCACCTCTTCCTGGGCGGCATCTGGGTCGGGGCCAAGGACGCCGACGGGGTGATCCACGTCTCGACCGGGGCCCAGGACGCCTCTAACCTGGTGGCCGGCGACGAGGTCCGCGAATTCGTCGACACCGACGACCCGGTGCTGATCCTCTCGAACAGCCAGAACAGCGACAACTACAGCCCGCTGGCCCTGGCCACCCAGCACATCGAATGCGTCTTCGACGACTACGCCACGATCGAGTCGGGCAACCACGTGCCCCTGGGCCTGAAGGTCGTGCTGCGGGCCCTGGCCTGGGGCAACCCCTACGCCGACGACTTCGTGATCCTGGACTACGCCGTCATCAACATCTCGGGCAGCGAGCTGCGCGACGTCTACGTCGGCTTCTGGAGCGACACCACGGTCGGCAACACCACCGTGACCGATCCCTACGATCCGCAGTCGGCCGTGAAATGGAACTACTACGACGACATGAACGGCGGCTGGGGGCCCCCCGAATGGGTGGCGCCGGACTTCCAGGTGCCCGGCGACGAGAAGATCTGGATGTGCTGGGAGCACGACGACGACGGCGAGGACGGCATGGCCACCTCGTGGATCGGCACCCGCTTCCTGGGCGCCAGCCCCGCGGTCGCGCCGGCCCCGGGGACGCCGCCGGTCTCGTACAACTCGTGGCGCTTCCGCGGCGTGCCCGAAACCGACGACTGGTTCGACGGGGAGGACGGACCGGAGCCCGGCAAGTACCAGATCATGGCCAACGGCAACTTCGACGCCGGCGAGACCCAGGAGGAGAATTTCACCCTGGTCTCGGACTGGGTGGGCATGCTCTCGACCGGTCCCTTCCCCTACCTGGCTCCCGGCGACACCCTGAACGCCACCTTCGCGATCGTCTGCGGCGCCGACTCGCTGTCCCTGCTGGCCAATTCCAAGGTCGCCCAGGTGGCCTACGACGAGGGCTTCTCCATCCCGACCGGGCCGCCCTCGCCCCGCCTGCAGACCCGCATCGACGACAACAAGGTCTACCTGAGCTGGCTGCCCGGCGATCCGGACGCCGATCCCGACGACCCCGCCCGCTCGCCCGAGCACCACATCAGCCGCATCACCGGCAAGCCCGACTTCCAGGGCTACCGCGTCTACCGCTTCCAGGGCGAGACCTTCACCGACGATCCCTTCGAGCTGGCCACCCTGGTCGCGGAATACGACAAGATCGACGGCGTCGGCTTCGACACCGGCCTGCCGCCGCTGGACGCCGAGGGCCGGCGCGTCTTCGTCGACGACCACCTGCTGGACGGCTTCCCCTACTGGTTCTCGGTGGTCTCGTTCTCGGCGCCCGACGCCGACGAGGGGCTGCCCTCGTTCCAGAGCGGGTTCAACGAGAACTCGCTGCTGATCTACCCGGGTTCGGCGCCGTCGGTCGAGGGCGACCAGCGTCGGATCGGCGTCTACCCGAACCCCTACCGCGCCGGCTCGCTCTACGACGAGCGCAGCGGCGAGGTCGAACTGGGGCGCAAGATCTGGTTCACCGGCCTGCCCGCGCGCAGCCGGATCATGATCTTCAACCTGGGCGGCGACCTGGTGCAGACGCTGCATCACGACGACCCGGATTCGGGAACCGAGCCCTGGGACATCCTGAGCGAGCCCGTCCGCGCCATCGCCTCGGGACTGTACATCTACGCCGTCGAGGACCTGGACTCGGGTTCCGTCGAGCGCGGGAAGCTGGTGATCATCAAATGAGGCCCATGCCGCGCATCACCGCCCCGGGCGGCGCCCTGCTGATCGCCGGCCTGTTGGCCCTCGGCCAGGCCGGCGGCTGCACGAACGACCCCTTCGACCCGGCCTCGCTGCCCAACAGCCCCCCGCAGGCCCGGATCTACATCGGGCCGGTGGTGCCGGGCGGCGACCTGAACCCGACCAGCTACTACAAGCGCACCTTCCGCTGGAGCGGCAGCGACGAGGACGGCTTCGTCACCGAGTTCCACGTTTCGATCGAGTCGGAGGAGGGCGTGGCCGCGCCCTGGGCCGTGACCCAGGAGACCGACACCACGATGACCTTCAGCACCGACGACGAGGGCGAGGCCTACGCCCTGATCCGCCTGGCCTGCCGCGACGACCGCGGGGCGATGAGCGACACCATCGAGCAGTTCATCCCCCTGAAGAACTTCCCGCCGGTGATCAACTTCCAATCCGATTTCGACACCCTGACCTTCAGCTACGGCTCGGCCAGCTTCCGCTTCTTCACGCTGGACCTGGACGGCAACGAGACGATGGACGACACGGTGACCTACTACCTGGACACCGCCGACACGACCCTGGCGCCGGTGATCGAGGGCGAGCCCGGCGCCGACCCGTCGCAGCGTCCCGTGCGCCTGTCCGTCGCCGACGAGCAGGACCGCACCTTCGAGATCGGCCTGCACGGCGTCGTCGCCCCCGGCACCCGCACCCTGACCGTGCGGGTGAGCGACGAGGCCGACGCCGAGGCCCGCTTCGAGTGGACCTGGGAGAGCCTGCCCCTGCTGAGCCCGGTGCTGCTGGTGGACGACTTCGGCGGCGACCTGGACGTGCCCGTCTACCACGCGTCCATGGATTCGGTCTTCGGCGCGGGCAACTGGTCCCTGCTGGACATGCCCGCGGGCGGCGACCGCCTGATGGACCGCCAGTGGGTGCTGACCGAGACCCTGCGCCAGTTCGATGCCGTCTTCTGGTACACGGCCTATTCGGCCTCCGCCAACCTGAAGAAAGCGATCCCCTCGCTGACCGAATACCTCGATCCGACCGACGGCGCCGCGGCCGGACGCCTGCTGCTGGCGACCAAGAACGTGGTCGGCGCCTCGTCGAACCTGCCGCCGGGCTTCGTGCAGTCGCGGCTGGGCATCCGTTCGCTGCCCGCCCCGGCCACCGAGTTCGCGATCCCCGCGGACAAGACGGCCTTCGCGCTGGCGCCCAACCTGCCGGACCTGCACCCGACCAACAGTTTCGGTCGCGCCGTCGGCATCCAGGCCATGGCCGGCGCCGACACCCTGTACCAGATGGAGTACAGCCGCTATTCCACGCGTCCTCCCTACGAACCCCTGGTCGGCATGCGCTGGCCGGGGGCCGCCACGGCCCCCGTGGCCTCGGCCGTGACGCTGTCGCTGCAGCTCGACTACCTCAACCGCGCCGAACTGGCCGTGATGCTGCGCGCGATCCTGGGGGACGAACTGGGGGTGTCGCTGCCATGACCCGTCTCGCCCGCATCCTGGTCCTGCTGCTGCCCGGCGTCGCCCTGGCCTGCCTCTGCTTCGGCGCCGCGCCCGCGGCCGCCGACGAGGCCCAGGCCACGGCGCCCCGCAACGGCCGCGTCACCGGCGTCTCCGGCGAGCTGCCGGCGATGATCAAGGGCTTCGTCTACGACGCCGAGAGCGGCGAGCCGCTGCCCTACACCAACGTCTATCTGGCCGGCACGAACCTGGGCACGATCGCCCTGGACCGGGGCCAGTTCTTCCTGACCGGGCTGCGCGCGGGCACCTACGTCGTGAAGGCCTCGTACATCTCCTACGGCGTCGGCACCCTCGAGGTCTCGGTCGAGGCGGGCGAGGTCCTGGAGATCGAGTTCCGGCTGGACGTGCAGGCGATCTACACCGAGCCGATTTCCGTCTCCGCCGAGCGGCGCCTGATCGAGATCGAGCGCACCGGCTCCGCCCACCGCCTGACCGCCGACCAGATGGCGGCCATGCCCCTGGACAACCTGGTGCAGATGATCGCCCAGCAGCCCGGCGTCACCCTGCAGGACAACGAGATCCACATCCGCGGCGGCCGGGCCGACGACACCCAGTTCATCATCGACGGCATCTCGGTTAACGACCCCCTGGCGGGCGGCGGCTACGGCTACACCATCGACCCCTCGATCATCAACGAGATCGAGGTGCTGACCGGCGGCTTCAACGCCGAGTACGGACAGGCGGTCTCGGGCGTGGTCAACGTGTCGACCAAGGAGGGATCGGACCGCTGGTCCGGGAAGCTGAGCTGGAAACGCGACTACGTCTCGCGGGCCGACAAGGGCAGCGTCGCCTGGGACGAGCTGGACGACTTCGGCGATCCCCAGAACATCGACGTCGTCAAGGCCTCCCTGTCCGGCCCGGATCCGCTGAGCGGCGCCCTGGACGCCCTGGGCCTGGGGCTGCCCGGCAAGCAGTACCTGCTGCTGAGCGCCTCGATGGACCTGCGCGACGGCTACCTGCCGATCTACTCCCGTTCGCGCAAGCTGCGATCGCCCATCTACAACGACCAGTTCTGGTCGCCGCGGCAGCAGAACGACTGGAACGGCCTGGCCAAGTGGACGTGGAACCTGACGCCGGTCCACAAGCTGAACTTCACGGCCAGCCGCCAGTTCTCGGTCAGCCAGGGCTTCCGGCTGCCCGGCGAGGGCTTTCCGCGGCCCTTCATCGACAACCTGGACAACTACCTGGTCTTCACCAACGAGAACGTCCTGAACCAGCTCTACTACCGGCAGGTCCTGGGCGAGAACGACTTCTTCGAGATCAGCCTGGGCCGGAACTTCAACCGGATGCACGCCAACGTCAACGGCGAGGACGACTACACGACCTACGGCACGATCGACTCGCCGGCGGACGATCCCTTCAGCCTGGCCTACGGCACGGCGGACCGTTGGCACGACCACTACTCCGAGTCGTGGAACCTGAAGACCTCGTACGCCTTCGTGGCCAACGAGACCAACCAGTTCAAGACCGGCGTCGAGATGTCCTTCACCGAGATGCAGCTGGTCGACCTGCAGTCCTCCCTGAGCTCGCCGCCGCCGGGCAAGCTGGGCATCAAGGAGGACAAGTTCAAGGTCCACCCGATCGTCGGGGCGGCCTACTTCCAGGACACGATCAACTACCGCGGCCTGGTCGTGAACGCCGGCCTGCGGCTGGACGGCTGGGCGCCGGGGCGCGAGGTCGAGGAGGTCATCGACAACGACGAGGACTACCTCTTCATCTACCCCGACATGGCCGAGGAGTACTACGAGGACACCCACGGCTTCGCCGGGCGGCGCTGGAAGGCCCGCTTCTCGCCGCGGCTGGGCCTGAGTTTCCCGGTCACCGAGCGCGACAAGTTCTTCTTCAACTACGGGCACTTCTCGCAGTGGCCGCGCTACGCCTACGTCTACCCGCAGCTGCAGGCGCAGTCGGCGACCAAGATCCAGTTGCTGGGCAACCCCAACCTCGATCCCAAGATCACGATCGAGTACGAGGTGGGCCTGCAGCACGAGTTCGACGGCCTGTGGAGCCTGGGCGTGACCTTCTTCAATCGCGACATCTTCGGCTACGCCAAGTCGGTGTCGCTGGACGCCGTGGACGTGGGCGCGGACGAGACGCCCGACCCGAACGACACCGGCACGGTCACCATCGAGCCCGTCCGCTACTTCAACGGCGACTCGGCGCGCAGCCTGGGCGTGGAGATCAGCGTGATCAAGCGCACGACCCGCTTCCTGAGCGGCTCGGCCAGCCTGGAGCTGTCGCGCAGCACGGGCACCAACAGCTCGGCCGACGAGGCCTACCTGCTGGCGATCTACGACGAGGCCTACTCGCCGACCGCCTCGATCGGCGGCCTCGCGCGCACGCCGCTGCTGTGGGACAAGCCCTGGAAGGTGTCGGTCAACCTGGACTACTCGGTCTTCGACCGCGACCGCCCCGAGATGCCGGTGCTCTTCCCCTGGCTGTCGTCGTCCTTCCCCTTCGTCACCGTGCGCCGGACCGACTGGCGGATGCCGAAGAACTGGAGCCTGAACCTGCTCTACCGCGCCGAGGCCGGCCGCCGCTACACCTCGCGCTCGTTCCGCGACCCCGACGAGCCGGTGATCGGCGACTACGTCAACGGCGACTACAACGGCGAGATCGGGCCGGCCACCAGCACCCTGAACATGCGCTTCAACAAGTTCTGGCCGGTGGGCCGCGGCCGGCGCCTGACCTTCTTCGTCGAGGCGCGGAACCTGCTGAACCATCGCAACTACCGGCGGGTGAACGCCTGGACCGGCGACGGCTACCAGGTGGGCGACCTGAACCCGCAGTGGGTGGACCGCTGGTCGACCGAGGACGAGATCGCGGACACGAACTCCGAGGAGTACGCCAAGGGCGTGGTCAATCCCAGCTACGTCGAGGACCCGCGCACGATCCTGACGGGGGTGAGCTTCTCATGGTGACGCCACGCTTCCTCCGCAACGCCCTCTTCGCGGCCCTGGCCGCCGCGCTGGCCCTGTCGGCCGCGCCCGCCGCCGCCGGCACCGACAGCCTGGGCCAGGAGAACGTCGGCACCGCCGGCGCCCAGTTCCTGCGCATCCCCGTCGGCGCGCGCGCCGTCTCGCTGGGGCAGGCCTGCACCGCCGACGCCATCGACGGCGCGACGCCCTTCTGGAACCCGGCGGGCCTGATGCGCACCCTCGGCCGCCGCAACTTCTTCGCCTCGCACGTCGCCTACACCGCGGACATCGACCTGGACTACGCCTCCTACCACTGGCGGCGCCAGAACTTCGGCTTCGCGATCACGGCCGGCATGCTGCGCTCCGGAGACATCCCGCGCACCACCGAGCTGCACCAGGAGGACACGGGCCAGTTCTTCGAGGCCAACCAGTACTTCCTGGGCCTCAGCCTGGCGCGGGCGATGACCGACCGCTTCTCGTTCGGCGGCACCGCCAAGTTCTACCAGGAGAACCTGGACGAGTTCGAGGTGCGCTCGGTGCTGCTGGACCTGGGCGTGCTCTACTTCGTGGGGCTGGGCGACCTGCGCGTCGGCTTCGCGCTGCGCAACTTCGGACCGGACCTGAAGCCCGGCGGCACGCCGCCCCCGATCGGGCCGGGCTACGATACGGCCTCCGAGTTCCAGAGCTTCTCGGCGCCGACCTCGGGCTCCTTCGGCACGGCCTGCACCTGGGACCTGGCGAATCGCCTGACCCTGCTGACGACGGCCGACTTCCACCATCCGGCCGACTTCGCCGAGAGCTTCCGCCTGGGCGCCGAGCTGGGCCTGGACCGCATGTTCTACCTGCGCTCGGGCTACGAGACGAACCGCGACGAGGGTGGCTTCGCGGCCGGCTTCGGCGTGCGCCTGACCCGCGACCAGCTGGACGTCCGCCTGGACTACGCCTACAGCGACATGGGCGCCTTCGGCGAGATCCACCACTTCTCGGTGGACCTGGTGCCGGTGATCGACAAGAGGAGGCTGCGATGAACGGCGGCCCGAAGCGCATCGCGGCGGCGGCGGCCCTGCTGGCCGTCCTCGCCCTGGCCGGCTGCGGCGAGAAGATCGAGATGCCCGAGGCCGAGGGCCTCTTCTCGGTCAACTCCTACCTGGTGGACCAGAGCTTCCCGGTCCAGGGCGTGATCCAGGTCGCGGTCATCAACAACAACATCTTCCTGGTCGCCGACGACGGCAGCCTGGTCAAGCGCAGCCTCGCCTTCGAGGAGATCGCGCGCGTCGACGGACTGGGCGGGCCGACGGCCCTCTGCCGCGACGAGGCTTCGCGCCGCGTCTTCGTCTGGGAGCAGGACGCCGGCAGGCTGAGCGTCTTCGACGCCAGCGACCTGACCCCGCTCGACGCCCAGGAGCTGCCCGGGGTCCGGCGCGGCGTGGCCCTGGTAGCCTGCGCCACCGGGCTCGAAGGCCACCCCGACGGGGCCGAGAACTTCGTGACCTTCGTCTACGTTTCCGACCCCGACTCGGGAGTGGTCCACCGCTACGTGGAGCGCTTCGGCGGCGGCTTCGATCCCGCCGGCATCCTTTGCCGCAGCGACGGCGAGGGCGCCCGCTTCGTGCACGAGCCCGCGGGCCTGGCCGTCGACGCCGAGGGCATGCTGCTGGTCTGCGACGCCGCGGCCGACCGCAACTGGGTGGTCCGTTTCGATCCCTCGCTGGACCTGGACGACGACACGGCCGATCCCGACGACGTCGATCCCTGGCGGGGCGAGGCCGTGCTCTTCGCCGCGGCCAGCTGCGAGCCGCCCGCCGCGACGGACTACACCCTGGGCGACGCCGCCGAATGCGGCGAGATCGGCTGGACCGGCGCGCCCAGCGACGCGGTCGGCGAATTCGACCGCCCCCGGGCCGTGGTCCAGGACGGCTCCGGACGCATCTTCGTCGCCGATACCGGCAACGACCGCTTCCAGGTCTTCGCCGCCGACGGCATCCACGAAATGGTGTACGGCAACGCGACGACGATGCCGGGACCGGCCAGCCTGACGCTGGTGGACTGGCGCATCGGCTCGGGGGCGGACGAGGTCAACTTCGGGGCCTTCGTGCTGGCGCTCCTGCCCGACATCGACGAACTTCGCAAGTACATCTCGACGGAGCACTTCATCTACATCAACGAGGAGCCGCCGCCGCCGGCGAACTAGTCGGGAACGCGGACTCCGTCAGCCGAGGGGAGTACCGGCGTGCCCCACAGCCAAGGCCCGCGGGCGGGAACATCGCAGCCGCCCACGCCATTCTACGTCTCGATCTCCGGCAACATCGGCGTCGGCAAGTCCACGGTCTGCGAGCTGCTCGGCCGTGAATTCGGCTGGCCCACCTACTACGAGCCCGTCGACGACAACCCCTACCTGGCCGACTACTACAAGGACATGCCGCGGTGGGCCTTCCACCTGCAGGTCTTCTTCCTGAGCAAGCGTTTCGAGGTGCAGAAGGAGATCATCGACCTGAACACCTCGGCGGTGCAGGACCGCACCATCTACGAGGACGTCGAGATCTTCGCCCGGGTGCTGCACGAGCGCGGCTGCATGGATACCCGCGATTACGAGAACTACCGCGAGGTCTTCCGGAACATGGTCGCCTTCCTGAGGCCGCCGGACCTGGTGCTCTACCTGCGCGTCGGCCCGGACGCCGCCATGCGGCGCATCGCGGCCCGCGGCCGGGATTGCGAGGCGGGCATCCAGCGGGAGTTCATCGTCGACCTGCACGAGGCCTACGAGCAGTGGGCGCCCACGGCCGTGGAGATCTGTCCCGTGAAGACGATCGACACCGAGGTCGTGAACCTGCGCGACGACCGCGACGCGCAGATCGAGTTGCTGGACCTGGTCCGCGACCTGCACGAAGCGAAGCACGCCCGCCTGACGGCCGGCGGACGATCGGAGGGTGCGTGAACGAGATCGAATTCCGCCGCAGCGACCTTCTGCGCGGCCAGCGTATTCCCGACACGGTGCTGCGCGCGCTGCCCAAGACGGACCTGCTCTGCCACCTGGACGGCGCCCTGGACATCGGCACCTTCTGCGAGCTGGCCCGGGCCGCGGGCCTGGACGTGCCCGACGATCCCGGCGCGGCCTGGGACCGTTTCTTCCCGGCCGACCCCGCCCGCTGCCAGCAGCACTTCGTCGACTACTTCGAGCACACCGTGGCCCTGATGCAGACCCCCGAGGTGCTGACCCGCGCTGCGCGCGAGCTGGCCCTGCGCGAGGCCGCCGACGGCGTCTGGCACCTGGAGGTGCGCTTCTGCCCGCTGCGCCACGGCCGCGAGGGCATGACCCCCGACGAGGCCCTGGCGGCGGTGCGCGCCGGCCTGGCCGAGGCCGAGAGCGAGACCGGCCTGCGCACCGGCATCATCGTCACCGGCATCCGCACGATCAGCCCCGCGAACTCGCTGGCCCTGGCCGAGCTGGCCGTGTCCTGGAAGGGACGCGGCGTGGTCGCCTTCGACCTGGCCGGCACCGAGAAGGACTACCCCGCCAAGCACCACCGCGAGGCCTTCTACCTGATCATGAACAACAACCTGAACGCCACCATCCACGCCGGGGAGGGCTTCGGGCCGGAGTCCATCCACCAGGCCCTGCACTACTGCGGCGCCAACCGCATCGGCCACGGCACGCGGCTGCACGAGGATCCGGACCTGCTGGCCTACGTCAACGACCTGCGCATCCCCCTGGAGATGTGCGTCAGCAGCAACCTGCTGACCGGCGTCGTGCCCTCGCTGCCCGAGCATCCCCTGCGGCGCTACATGGACATGGGCCTGCGCGTCTGCCTGAACACCGACAACCCGCTCTTCGCCCGCACCACTCCCTTCCGCGAGCTGCGCCTGGCCGCCGACGTCTTCGACCTGAGCCTGCTGGAGGTCGAGAACCTGCTGCTCAACGGCTTCAAGAGCGCGTTCCTGCCCCAGGTGGAGAAGTCGAACCTGATCCGCGAGGCCGTGGCCACCTTCGGTTCGCTGCGCGACAAGTTCGCCCTGGACGACATGGAGGTGGCATGAGCGACCGGCTTTCCCTGCTGTCCGACGCCTGGCGCGACCGGGTGGGCGAGGCGGTCGCCTGGCTGGGCGGGCGCGGCTTCGCCGGCCGCGTCGGGCTGGTGCTGGGCAGCGGACTGGGGAACTTCGTCGAATCGCTGGAGAAGGCCGAGGCCGTGGACTACGGCGAGATCCCCGGCTTCTCGAGCACCTCGGTGGCCGAGCACGCCGGCAGGATGGTGCGCGGCCACGCGGCGGGCGTGCCCGTGGTCGTGATGCAGGGCCGACTGCATCCCTACGAGGGCCTGCCCGCGGCCGAGCTGCTGCTGCCGACGGCCGTGCTGGCCTGCCTGGGCGTGGATACCGTGGTCCTGACCAACGCCGCCGGCGGCCTGAACCATCATTACCTGCCCGCCGACCTGATGGTCATCCGCGACCAGGTCGACATGCACCTGCGCGACCCCCTGGCGGGCCTGCTCGTTCCCGCCGGTTCGCCACGCGCCGGGCGCGCGGCGCGGCTCTTCGACCCCGAGCTGGCCCGCGAGCTCCTGGCCGCCGGCGCGGCGGCGGATGTGCCCCTGCACAGCGGCGTCTACGCCAGCATGTGGGGCCCCGCCTACGAGACCCGCGCCGAGATCGGTTTCCTGCGGCGGATCCACTGCGACGCCGTGGGCATGTCGACGGCGCCCGAGGCCGCGCTGCTGGCCCGCCTGGGCGTGCGCGTGGTCGGTCTGTCCTGCATCACCAACCCGTCGCGCGAGGTGGGGCAGCCGGAACTGTCCCACGAGGACGTCGTTGAAGTCGGGCTCACGGTCCGGGACCGCGTGGCCCGGCTGCTGCTGGAATTCCTGCCCCGGCTGACCGGGTGACCGCTCGTCCCCGACCCGATCACATTCGCGCGGCCGGGGCGCCTGGGGGTGCGACATGTTCTGGGACTCGACCCTGCTGCTGCTGCTGCCCGTCTTCGCCTTCGCCCTCTGGGCGCAGAACCGCGTCCGCGCGACCTACCGCGAATACCTGGAGGTCCCCGGCGCCCGGGGCCTGACCGGCGCCGAGGCGGCCCGCCGGCTGCTCGACGCCGCCGGCCTGTCCTCGGTGGGCATCGAGACCGTGGACGGCGAGTTGAGCGACCACTACGACCCCCGCGGCCGAGTGCTGCGGCTGAGCGACGGCAACCACCGGGGCCGCAGCCTGGCCGCCCTGGGCGTCTCTTGCCACGAGGCGGGGCACGCCATCCAGCACGCCCGCGGCTACGCCCCCCTGCAGTGGCGCCAGGCCGTCTGGCCGGTGGCCGGTTTCGGCAGCCGGGCCGCGTTGCCGCTTTTCTTCCTCGGCTTCATCTTCCAGTATCCACTGCTGATGGACCTGGGTATCCTGGTCTACATGGTGGCCGCCGCCTTCGCCCTGATCACCTTGCCGGTCGAATTCGACGCCAGCCGTCGGGCCGTGACGCTGCTGTCGGGACAAGGCATCATCGCGCGCGACGAGGAGAGCGGCGTGCGCAAGGTGCTGAACGCCGCCGCCCTGACCTACGTGGCCGCGGCCCTGATGGCGATCGTGCAGCTGCTGCGGCTCTTCATCCTTCGCGGCCGGCGCTGAGCGCGGCCGCCGCCCTTCACGCGGGAGAACGACGATGCGACGCTACCTGGTGGCCGGAAACTGGAAGATGAACCTGGGCCCGGCCGGCGCGGGGGTGCTGGCCCGCGCCGTCGCCGACGGCGTCGCCGACCTGAAGGCCGGCGGCGAGGTCCTGGTCTGCCCGCCCTTCGTCTCGCTGCCCGCGGCCGCCGCCGCCCTGGCCGGCTCGCCCGTCGCCCTGGGCGCCCAGGACTGCTCCGGCGCCGACGCCGGACCCCACACCGGGGACGTCGCCGCCTCGATGCTGGCCGAGGCCGGCTGCCGCTACGTGATCGTCGGCCACAGCGAGCGCCGCACCGACCACGGCGAGACCGACGACCTCTTCGTCGCCAAGATCGACCGCGTCCACGCCGCGGGCATGACGGCGATCTTCTGCTACGGCGAGCGGCTCGAGGAACGCCGCGCCGGCCGGGCCGCCGAGGTCGTCCGCGCCCAGCTCACGGCGGTGCTGCCCCGCCTGGCGGGAGCCGACGCCGCCAACCTGGTGCTGGCCTACGAGCCCGTCTGGGCCATCGGCACCGGCGAGACGGCCAGCCCCGCCGACGCCCAGGAGATCCACGCCCTCTCGCGCGGCCTGGTCGCCGAGCTGCTGGGCGCCGAGGCGGCCGCGGGCGTGCGCATCCTCTACGGCGGCAGCATGAAGCCCGCGAACGCCGCCGAACTGATGGCCCAGGCGGACATCGACGGCGGGCTGATCGGCGGCGCCAGCCTGGGCGCCGACTCGTTCCTGGCGATCGTCCGCAGCGCCGAGGCCACCTGAGCGCAGGCGCCGACGTCCGCAACCCGACGGGAGATGCCATGAGCTCGTTCCGCAGCCTTCGCGTGCATCCGGTCGTCGGCCTGCTGGCCGCGGCGCTGGCGGCCTGCCTCTGCCTGGCTTCCCCGGACGTCCGGGCCCAGGCGCCGGCCTCCGACCAGCCCTGGGCGGCGTCGGCCTACTTCCCCGGCGCCGAGGACCTGCGCTTCCCGTCGCTGCCCGAGGGCGCCGAGCTGCTGAGCCTGGAGAACGGCCTGCAGGTGCTGCTGCTGCCCAACCCCCTGCAGCCCATGACGGGCATCTTCACGCAGGTGCGGGTCGGGTCGGCCTACGAGGACTTCCGCACCAGCGGCATGAGCCACATGCTGGAGCACCTGCTCTTCAACGGCACCGAGAAGTACGACCAGGAGGCGCTCTACGCCCTGGCCGACCGGCACGGCGCCTACAACAACGCCAACACCACGTCCTGGTACACGAACTTCATGACGATCCTGCCCTCGATCGAGGTGGCCGCCGGCGTCGAGCTCCAGTCCCAGATGCTCTTCCACTCGACGTTGCCCGCCGAGAACTTCGCCAAGGAGCAGCAGACGGTCCTGGGCGAGCTGGCCCAGGCCCGGGACCGCGGCGGCGCCTTCGCCGAGGCCGCTCTGCGCCAGGTCCTCTACGAGGGCAGTTCGCTGGCCCTGCCCACCCTGGGCACGGCCAGCACGATCGCCAACATGCGGCGCGACGACGTCGACGCCTTCTACCGCGCCCACTACGTGCCCAACAACATGATCACCACCGTGGCCGGCGGCTTCGACCGCGATGAGGTGCTGGACCTGCTGCGCGAGCACTACGGCGAGACGGCGCCCGGGACACCGCCCCGCGTCGACCAGGGCGAGGTCCCTTTCATCGACCGCACGCGGACCTACGTGCGCCGGGGCGGCGACCAGCACCTGCTGTACCTGGCCTGGGAGGCGCCCGGCTACGGCGCGCCCGACTACTTCCCCTTCCTGGTCCTGACGCGCCTGATCGAGGCCGAGGCCGACGGCGTCCTGACCCGGGCCCTGGACGCCCTGCCGGTCGACGAGCAGGCCGCGCTGTCCGCCTGGTGGGAGAGCAGCGAGGGCCGCGCCCGCTACGTCGTCGAGCTCGGGCTGCCCGCCGGCGCCGATCCGGCCCGCTACCACCGCCTGGTGCAGGGGGCCCTGGCCCGCGCTCTCGAATGGGGGATCGACGACGACGACGTGCGGGCCGTCGTGCGCGCCGAGGAGACCGAGACCCTGATCCAGAGGGAGCAGCTGCGCCACCTGGCGATCATGGCCGCCGAGCCGCTGGCCCGAGGCGGCGCCGACTTCTTCCTGAACTACCTGGAAGAGCTGGGCGCGGTGCACGCCGAGGAGGTCGGTCGCGTGCTCGGGGCCTACCTGGTCGACAGCCCCCACGTCGCGCTGCACATCCTGCCCCGCGAGGTCGACGGCGAAGCCGGGGCGGACGCAGCCGTCGCGTCTCCCGAGCGTTCCCTGCTGCCGAACGGCGCCGTCCTGGTGACCCTGCGCAATCCCGGCTCGCCGCTCTTCGCGGTCCACGTGGCCGCCCGCGACCGCGCCGTGGTCGACGGCGACACGCCCGGCGCGCTGAACCTGGTCCACCGCCTGCTGACCAGCGGCGTGGGCGGTTGCGACGCCTCGTGCCTGGCCGCCAAGCTGCGCGCCCTGGGCGTCCAGCTGAAGCTGGTGGACGATCCGCGCATCCCGATGGACGACTACGTCACCGAGGGCCGCTTCTCGTTCCTGCGCCTGGAATGCGCCGAGGCCCAGGGACCGCAGGCGCTGTTGCTGCTGCTGGACATGATCCGCGACGCGAGCTTCACCGAGGACGACCTGGCCCGCGAACGCGAGGCCCAGGCGGCCCTGCTGCGCCGCCGGGCCGGCAGCGCCCGCGCCGCCGCCGATCGGCTGCTGGCCCGGAGCCTCTACGGCGACCATCCGCTGGCCGCGCCGCCCGAGGGCGACCTCGAGGGCCTGCCCGCGATCACCTACGACGATGTCCGCGACGTCTGCGAGCGGGCCTTCGCGCCAGCGAACCTGATCTTCGCCGTCGTCTCGCCGCTGTCGCACGGCGAGATCGCCGCCCTGATCGACTCGGCCCTGCCCGCCCGCGGCGAGGCCGGTCCGGGTCTGCCGCCGGCGCCGGTCACCGAAGCGCCCGCGCGCGTGACCGAGACCATGGGCGGGCGCGTCGGCGCGGTGCGCCTGGGCGCCCTGGTCGACGTCGTCCCGGGCGACGCCGCGGCCCTGCGGGTGCTGATGGCCGTGCTGTCGGACCGCCTGCAGATGGACCTGCGCGAGACGCGCGGGCTGTCGTACAGCGTGGGCGCCGGGGCTTCTATCCGCGGCGACCAGGCCGAACTGACCGCGTGGCTGAATCCGCCCCTGCCCAGGCTGGCCGAGGGCGACACCGCGCTGGCCGGAGCCGTGGCGGCCTTCGACCCGGCCACGATCACGGCCGAGGAGCTGCACAGGGTGGTGCAGGCCCGCGCCGGCCGCCTGATGATGCGGCGGCTGTCGAGCATCGCCCAGGCCTACTACCTGACGATGGCGGAGCTGGACGGCGACATCGGCGCCTTCGAAGGGGCGATGGCCGACGAGGCGGCGGTGACGCTGGGGGACATGGTCCGCGCTTGGCAGAAGTACCTGGACGGGAGGGCCTGGGTGACGGTGGTCGTCGACTGAGCGCCCTCGGGGCGTCCCGTCTCCGGGGACGCTCGCCCGACACCTCCTGTGTCGGGCTCGCTCGGCGCTCCGGCGGCTCCGGCATCCTGCCTCCCGCCGCCTGCGCGACGCCCCTGAGACGGGACGCCCCGAGGGCCCCAGTCGGGACGGCCCCGACCCAGGCCGCCCCGAAGACGGGACGGCCTACGGTGCCTCGCCCTCCGGATCGCCTCGTGAGCGGGCCGATCCGTCGCGCTCGACCCCGCGCCCGGCCCCAGGAGGGCCGGGCGGGCCTCGCAGAGAACAAGGGGAGGATCGACTTGAAGCGATGGATCGTCATGATGGCGCTGGTCGGCTGCGCCGGGAGCGTTTGGGCCCAGGCGCCCGTGCTGCACCACGAGGCCACGGTCGTGCTCGTGCCCTCCGAACACGCGCTGCGGGTCGAGATCACGACCACCGTGCCGGCCGGGGTCGACACCCTGCGCATCAATGGCGCCCTGCTGCGGAGCTATGTCGAGCGGGGCGACGAATCCGCCCACTTCGAGATCGGGCCGCCCGAGGCCGGCCCGCCGTCGGAGGAGCTGCGCGCCCTGGCGACGCTCGGCGAGCCCGAATACACGATGGCCTACGTCGGCAGCCTCTACGAGAGCACCGACGGCGTGGTCTTCAGCCGCGAGAACGTGGGCCGCGAGATCAGCGGCACCATCGGCGAAGAGGGCGCCTACCTGGCCGCTTCGACCGGATGGCTGCCGCTGGCCGACGGCGCCATGGCCACCCACCGCCTGACCGTGGTCGTGCCCGCGGGCTGGGAATGCGTCACGCAGGGACGGCGGGTATCGCGCGAGGAAGTGAACGGCCGGGTGAGGACGGTCTGGGAGGCCCTGAACCCCAGCGACGGCATGACCCTGGTCGCCGGCCCCTACACGGTCGTCGAGCGCCTGCACGGCGACGTGACGATGAGCACCTACTTCCTGGGCGACGAGCCGCGCCTGGTCGAGACCTACCTCGAGCGCACGGCCGCCTACCTCGACATGTACGAGGAGATGATCGGGCCCTACCCCTACGCCAAGTTCGCCACGGTCGAGAACTGGTTCCCCACCGGCTACGGCATGCCCTCGTGGACCCTCCTGGGCTCGCAGGTGCTGCGCCTGCCCTTCATCCCCTACACCAGCTTCGGCCACGAGATCTGCCACAACTGGTGGGGCAACTCGATGTTCGTCGACGAGAGCGGCGGCAACTGGTGCGAGGGCCTGACGGTCTGGTGCGCCGACTACCACTACAAGGAGTTGGAGTCCGACGCCGAGGCCCGCGAGTACCGCCGCAACACGCTGAAGGACTACGCCGCCTACGTGCACTCGGGCCGCGACATCCCCCTGGCCGAGTTCCGCGAGCGCCACAGCGGGGCCACGCGCGCCGTCGGCTACGGCAAGGCCCTGATGGTCTACCACATGCTCGACCGGATGATCGGCCGGCCCCTCTTCCTGGAGGGGCTGCGCGAGGCCTGGAGCGTGAACCTCTTCCGCGAGGCCGACTGGGACGACGTCTTCGCCGCCTTCGCCCGGGTGTCGAGGCGCGACCTGGGCGCCTTCCGCGACCAGTGGCTGCACCGGACCGGGGCGCCGCTGATCACCCTGGCCGACGCGCGCCGCGACGGGGACGACGTGGTGGTGACCCTGCGCCAGGAGGAGCCGGCCTGGGCGGTGGACGTGCCGGTCGTGCTCTACGGCTCGGGCGTGGCGGAAGAGCGGGTCGTGACCCTGGACGGCCCCGAGGCCGTGTTCACCTTCGAAGCGCCCGCCGCACTGTCCGTGGCCGTCGATCCCGACTACCATGTCTTCCGCCGCCTGCACGCCGCCGAGATCGAACCGACGCTGCGGCAGGTGCTGGGCGCCGGGCGCACCGTCTTCGCGCTGCCTCCAGGGGACGACCCCCTGGCCGCCGCGGCGCGGGATTTCGCGGCCGGCTTCGCCGAGACCGACGCGCCGGAAACCCTGCCGGCGGGGGCCGAGCCGCCCGCCGACGCCGCCGTCGTGCACGTCAACCCCGACGCGGCGGCCCTGAAGGCGCTGCTGCCGCCGGGCGTGCAGGTCGCCGGCTCGACGGCCTTCGTGCAGGGGCGGCGCCTGAGCCTGAACGACATCGACCTGGTCATGGCCGTGGCGCGCCCCGGCGCCGCCGAGGCCACCGACCTGGTGGTCCTGTCGCGGGACGCCCGCCGCCTGGGCGGGCTGGCCCGCCGGCTGGGCCACTACGGCAAGTATTCGTATCTGGAGTTTCCCGCCGGCCGCGGGTCGGTGGGGAAGGGGAACTGGGAGACCGCGGATTCGCCGCTGCGCCGCGAGCTGGCGGCGGTTCGCTGAACCGAGGGGAGAATCGAGATGACCCGCAAGAGACTGCTGATCCCGATCGCGCTGCTGCTCTGCCTGGCGATGCTGGCCGGCTGCTCGAACATGAGCCGCACCCAGAAGGGCGCCGCCATCGGCGCCGCGGTGGGCGCCCTGGGCGGCACCGCCGTCAGCGACGACGACACCAAGGGGGCCGTGATCGGCGGCGCCGCGGGCGCGGTCGTCGGCGGCCTGATCGGCTCGTACCTGGACAAGCAGGCCAAGGAGATGGACGAGATCGAGGGCGCCACCATCACCCGCGAGGGCGACGAGCTGAAGGTGACCTTTGACAACGCCATCCTTTTTGACTTCGATTCAGCCACGCTGAAGCCGGCGTCGCAGCAGCAGCTGGTGCAGGTGGCGGCGGTGCTCAAGAAGTACCCCGAGACCGACATCCTGGTGCTGGGCCACACCGACAGCCGGGGCGCCGAGGACTACAACCTGGGGCTCTCGGAGCGCCGCGCCGGCTCGGTGCGGGGCTATCTGGAGGCGCAGGGCGTCGCCACGACCCGCATCCGCAGCCGCGGCTTCGGCGAGTCCGTGCCGGTGGCCGACAACGCCTCCGAGCTGGGCCGGGCGCAGAACCGCCGGGTCGAGCTTTCGATCCACGTGAACGATGAATTCCGCGAGCGGGCCGGCCAGGGCTGACCCCGCGCGACACCGAACTCGGGAGGGACGATGAGCAAGTACACGTCGCTGCAGCCGCAGTCCGTCTGGTCCATCTTCGGCGAGATCAGCAAGATCCCCCGCGGCTCGGGCAACGAGGCCGCCGTCATGCGGTGGGTGCTGGACTGGGCGAAGGCCAAGGGCCTGCCCGCGAAGCAGGACGCCGTGGGCAACGTGCTGGTGACGATCCCCGCGACGCCGGGCTGCGAGAAGGTCCCCGCCGTGCTCGTGCAGGGCCATCTGGACATGGTCTGCGAGAAGAACTCGGACACGAAGCACGACTTCGAGAAGGACCCGATCAAGCTGCTGGTCCAGGGCGACTGGGTGACCGCCGACGGCACGACCCTGGGCGCGGACAACGCGATCGGCGTGGCCATGGGCATGGCCCTGGCCGACGCGAAGGGCGTCAAGCACGGGCCGGTCGAGCTGCTGATGACCGTGGACGAGGAGCGGGGCCTGACCGGCGCCGCCGGCGTCAAGAAGGGCTTCTTCAAGGCCCGGCTGATGATCAACCTGGACAGCGAGCAGGACGACGCCCTCTTCGTGGGCTGCGCCGGCGGCCGCGACACCGTCTACACGGTGAGCAACCGCAAGCAGAAGGTCGCCAAGGGCCTGGTCGGCCGGAAGGTGACCGTGCGCGGGCTGCTGGGCGGCCACTCGGGCCTGGACGTCGACAAGCACCGCGGCCACGCGATCAAGATCCTGAACCGCTGCCTGCTGGCCGCGCGCGACGAGGTCGCCTTCAAGCTGGTGAGCTTCGACGGCGGCAGCATGCGCAACGCCATCCCGCGCGAGGCCGAGGCCGTCGTGGCGGTGCCCGAGGCCGACACGGCGAAGTTCAAGAAGCTGGTCGACGGCATGGCGAAGCGCATCAAGGCCGAGGAGCTGGCCGGCGTCGACGACGGCTGCGTCGTGAAGGTGGGCGCCTGCAAGCTGACCCACACCCTGGGCGGCGGCTGCACCACCCGCACCCTGGGCCTGATCGCGGCCATCCCCAGCGGGATTTCGCAGATGAGCCGGGCCATCCCGGGGCTGGTCGAGACCAGCAGCAACCTGGGCGTGGTCACGACCGACGGCTCGAAGGTGACGATGGTCACCTGCAGCCGCTCGTCGTCGATGGCCTCGCTGGACGAGGTCGTGCGGCAGCACGCCATGATCGGCGAGCTGGCGGGCGCGGCGGTCAAGACGGAGCAGCCCGAGGGCTACCCCGGCTGGGCCCCGAACCCGAAGTCGAAGATGGTGGCGATCACCGCCAAGGAGTACAAGCGCATCTTCAAGCACGAGCCCCAGCTGCTGGCCATCCACGCCGGCCTGGAATGCGGCCTGCTGACCGAGAAGTACCCCGACCTGGACATCGTCTCGTTCGGGCCGAACATCGCGGGCGCGCATTCGCCCGACGAGAAGGTCAGCGTGACGTCGGTGCAGAAGATCTGGAAGCTGTTCCTGGGCGTGATCGAGAAGGTCGCCAAGGGCTAGGGTCCGCGGCCGACCGACCGTAAAAGACAACCGCCGGGATCCTCGGATCCCGGCGGTTCTTTTCTTGCGGCGGTCCGCGGGCGTCAGTTCGCGGTCACGTTGGCCATCATGGCCTCGGTCTCGGCGGTGGCCTGCTTCATCGTGGTCTCGACGAAGCGGCCGAAGAGCTTGCTCATCAGGCCGGTGTTCATGCGGGCCAGCACCACCTCGCCGGCCCCGTTCTCGTAGACGGCGATGCGGCAGGGCATCAGCGGGGTGATCGTGTAGCCCACGTTCTCGGCGAGGATGCGGCCGGCCAGGTCGGGCTTGCAGAGTTCGATGATGGTGACCGGCCGCACGTCGAATCCGGCCTTGTTCACGGTCTCGGAGAGCTCGTGCACCGCCGGCACCTTCCAGCCGGCGGCGACCGCGGCGTCCTGGATCGCCTGCACGGTCTCGCCGTAGCCCAGGCGGCTCTGGTTCTCGACCAACATCATGCCGGGCGCGCTGCGCCCCAGGATCAGCGCCAGCGCGATGGCGCCGACGAAAAGGCCGATGATCATACCGCTCCAGAACATCTTCACGCTCTCCTCCTGTACGCGTAAGGGCGAGTGAAGGGGAGGCATGCTCCCCCGTACTCGTCACCAACGATAACGCCTATCGTATGCATCGTCAATTGATCAATTGATCACAGCCAGTTAATGCGTGGGAAATCAGGGGTTAGCCCCGCCCGGGCTTCGCTTGCCTTCCCGGTTTCCGCGTCCCATCATAGGAAAACGCCCGGACCGGCCGGTCCGGGGGCGAGATCGACGTGCGCCCAAATGCGGAGGATGAACGATGGCGAAGACGGGTGAGGCCGGCCGACTGGGGCCCAGGGTCCGTTCCGACTGCCACGTGGCGGTCGAGCTGCGCGACGCCGGCGGCCTGGAGGTCGTGGTCGAGAGCACTATCGAGTCGATGTACGGCGCGCGGATCCGCGTCCAGGCCGAGCAGGGCTGCGAGGCCCTCGGCGTGAAGCACGCCGTCGTCAAGGTGACCGACGGCGGGGCGCTGCCCTTCGTGCTGGACGCCCGCCTGGAGACCGCGGTCCTGCGGGCCGACCCGTCGATCACGGCCCGCAACCTGCCGCCGCTGTCCGATCGCTGCGCCTACGGCACCACGCGCGAGCGCATGCGCCGCAGCCGCCTGTACCTGCCCGGCAACGAGCCCAAGTTCTTCCCCAACGCCGGCCTGCACCACCCCGACGGCGTGATCCTGGACCTGGAGGACTCGGTGGCGCCGGCCGAGAAGGACGCCGCCCGGGTCGTGGTCCGCAACGCCCTGCGCACGGTCGATTTCCACGGCGCCGAGCGCATGGTGCGCATCAACCAGGGCGAGCGCGGCCTCGAGGACCTGGACTGGATCGCGCCCCACAACGTGCACGTGATCCTGATCCCCAAGGTCGAGGACCCGCAGCAGGTGCTCGACGTGGACGCCCGCGTGCAGAAGATCCGCAAGAAGATGAAGATCGAGAACGAGATCCTGCTGATGCCCATCGTGGAGTCGGCCCGGGGCGCCTGGCGGGCCTTCGAGATCGCCGCCGCCAGCCCGAACGTGGTGGCCCTGACGATCGGGCTCGAGGACTACACCGCCGACATCGGCGTGCAGCGCACCCAGGAGGGCCTGGAGTCGGCCTGGGCGCGGGCGCAGGTCGTCAACGGCGCGGTGGCCGCCGGCGTGCAGCCCATCGACACCGTCTTCAGCGACGTGGCCGACACCGACGGCCTGCGCGCGGCGGTGCGCGAGGCCAAGGCCCTGGGCTTCGTGGGCAAGGGCTGCATCCACCCGCGGCAGATAGAGGTCGTGCACGAGGCCTTCGCCCCCGAGCAGGCCGAGATCGACAAGGCCTGCAAGATCGTGCTGGCCTTCGAGGAGGCCGAGGCCCGGGGCCTGGGCGTGGTCTCGCTGGGCAGCAAGATGATCGACCCGCCGGTGGTCAAGCGCGCTCTGACGACCGTCAAGGCGGCCCTGGCCACGGGCAAGCTGGCCGAGGGCTGGCGCGAACCCGAACCGGACGACGCCTGCGGCGATAAAGAAGGTGGGAAGCATTGACGACGACGACGAAGAGCACCCCGATCCCCATGGTCGAGAACGCGGCGGGCCGCCTGGTCCCCGCCGCGATCAACGGCGACCCGGCGATCCCCTTCAAGGGCGTGGGCAAGCACAGCCCGACCGGCCGCTACGCCGGCGCCCCGATCCGCAGCGCCAACGACTTCACGCGCGAGGGCGACAAGATCGCCCGCGACCTGAAGACCGCCCTGGAGGACGCCGGCCTGCGCGACGGCATGACGATCAGCACCCACCACCACCTGCGCAACGGCGACCACGTGGCCAACATGGTCTTCGCCGCGGCCGCCGAGCTGGGCGTGAAGGACCTGCGCTGGTTCCCGTCGGCGGCCTTCCCCTGCCACAAGCCGCAGATCGAGCACATGCAGAGCGGCCTGATCCACCACGTCGAGGGCTCGATGAACGGCCCCCTGGGCGATTTCGTCTCGCACGGCGGCATGAAGGGCATGGGCGTGCTGCGCAGCCACGGCGGGCGCTACCAGGCGATCAAGGACGGCGAGGTGCATATCGACATCGCCGTGCTCGCCGCGCCCACGGCCGACGCCTTCGGCAACGCCACCGGCGACCGCGGCCC
>CAZLHO010000048.1:0-1923 GCA_964559455.1 uncultured Fibrobacteraceae bacterium
GTGGCCCTGAGCGGCAGCACCCTGTTCATGGCGGCCTTCGACGGCAGCTGGCGCGCGGTGGACGTCAGCGACCCCACCGCCCCGGCCCACCTGTCTCTCACTTCCACTTACGGGAGCTGCTACGGGCTGGCGGTCGACGGCATGCGGCTGTACCTGATGGCCGGCGCGGGCGGCGTCTTCGTCTACGACGTCTCGGACCCCGCGTCCCCGGTGCAGCTCGACACCTACAACACCGCCGGCAGCGCCTTCAAGGGCCTGGTCGACGGCGACCGGCTGTACGTGGCCGACGGAACGGGCCTGTTGGTCTTCACCGTCGCGCCCGACGGCTCGCTGACCCTGACCGGCTCCCTGGCCCTGGACGGCTACGCCCGCAACGTCGAACGCATCGACCAGCTGCTGCTGGTCAGCGGCTGGGACGGCGGCCTGCACCTGGTGAACGTCGCCGACCCCGCGGCGCCGAGCCTGCAGCGCACGATCGCCACCGGTGGCTACGCGACCACCGCGATCCTGGCGGGAGAAACGGCCTACGTCGGCAACTACTACGTGGGCCTGCCGTCGCGGTTCAACGCCTGGCGCGTGCGGCGGCGGCTGGACACGCCGGTTCTGGTGGCGGAACCGCTCGTCCCGGACAGCTTCGCCCTGCAGGACTTCGCGCGCAGCGGCGACGTCCTCTTCGCCCTGGGCGCCAAGGCGGCGCAGGTCATGTCGATGACGGTTCCCGGCGATTTCGACTACGGTTCCTACGAGGTCCGGCTCCTGGCCTTCGACAGATCGGATCCAGGCGCCCTGACGCTCCTGGACTCCGAGCTGCTCTACTCGACCAGTTCGACTCGCTCCCTGCAATACTACGGCGGGCTGGACGCGGCCGGCGGGCTGCTGGCCTACTGCTACGAGGGGGAACTGCGGCTGGTGGACGTGAGCGACCCGGCGAACATGACTCCAGTGGGCAGCGTCGCGATCCCGGACGCGGCCCTGCACGTGGCGCTGTCCGGAACCCGCGCCTTCACCGCCGGCGTCGGCGGACTGACGACCTTCGACATCGCCGATCCGGCCCTGCCGGCCCTGACCGCCGGCTTCGCCGCGCCCGGCCATGTCCTGGCCATGGCCCTGGACGGGCAGCGTCTCTACGCCGCGAACGACGGGACGCTCTACGTGGTGGACGTCTCCGATCCCGATGCGCCCGCGACGCTGGGCACGCTGGGCGGCCTGCCCACGCCGCGCGGCCTGGCCGTCGACGGAGGGCTGCTGTTGATGTCGACGGACGATCCCGGCCTGCAGGTGATCGACGTCGCCGACCCCGCCGCTCCGGTCCTGCTCGCCTCGCCGGACATCGGCTACCGGGCCGCCGTCTTCATGGACGGGAACACGGCCTTCCTGAGGACCTACGACCAGTCCTATTTGGGGATCTCCAATATCCTCGATGTCGTCGACCTGTCCCTCCCCGCGTCCCCGATCGTCGTCGGCGCCCTGAACCGCACCGTACTCGGAGCCGACCTGAGCGCCGCTGCCCTGCGCCAGGCGTCGCTGCCCGCCGGCGACCTTTTCTGCGCCGCGGCGGGCCCCTTCTGTCCGTTGACGACCTGCCCCGATTATTCCCGCCGGGTCGAGGTCTCCCGAGTCTTCGACCCCTGGCTGCGCAGCGACCTGAACGCGGCGGCCTCGACCGCCCTGGCCCAGTTGCCGGTCGACGCCGGATACGCCTGCCTCGACATCGACGCCGACGGCGTGGTCAACGTGGAGCTCAGCCTGAACGGCGGCGGCGACTGGACGGGGCCGGTGACGCCCGGCGTCCCGGTCGTCCTGGCCGCCGGCACCGAGCCGATGTGGCGGGCGACCCTGGCGTCCGACCCCGCGACGCCCTGGCAGACCCCCGAGTGCCGCTCGCTGACCATGAGCTGGCGCTACACTCCCGCGGTCATCGAG
>CAZLHO010000048.1:2023-13636 GCA_964559455.1 uncultured Fibrobacteraceae bacterium
CCCCGAGTGCCGCTCGCTGACCATGAGCTGGCGCTACACTCCCGCGGTCATCGAGGCGATCACGGACGTGCCCGAGGACCAGGGCGGTTGGGTGCGCGTGCACGTCATCGCCGCGGCCGACGACCGCGCCGGCGCCTCGACCCCGGTCACGGCCTACGACCTGTACCGGCGCATCGACGACCCGCAGCTGAAGACCCGCGTGCTGGCCGACGCCGAGCTGCGCGACGACGGCGCGTTGGCGTGGGAAGATCGCGTCTTCCGGTCGGCCGCGAAGGTCGGAGTGTTCCCCGACGGCCTGTGGGAGGTCGTGGCCACCGCCCACGCCCGCCAGCAGGACAGCTACATCATGCTGTCGCCGACCGTGGCCGACTCCACCGCGCCGGACTCGCCCCACGGCGTCTTCGTGGTGACCACGCACACCACGAGCCCGACCTACTGGCACGTCAGCCCGCCGGACAGCGCGCGTTCGGTGGACAACCTGCCGCCGCCGACGCCCACGAGCTTCGCCGTGGACTACGCCGCGGCCGGCAACGAACTGGCCTGGGACCCCAGCCCCGCGGACGACCTGGCCTGGTACGTGGTGCACCGCGGGACGACGCCGGACTTCACGCCAACGCGCTTCACCGAGGTCGCGATCGTCGTCGATCCGTCGTGGTCCGACCCCCTTGCCGACCCCTGGGACGTCTACTACAAGGTGGCCGCGGTGGACATCCACGGGAACGCCAGCCTCTTCGCCTCGGCCGGCGAGACGACCGACGCCGGCAACGCCCCGCCCGCGCGCTTCGCCCTGGCCGGAGCCGCGCCCAACCCCTTCAACCCGAAGACCGAGATCCGGATCGACGTGCCGCTGGACGGCGGACCGGCCCGGGTGACGGTCTTCGACCTGCGCGGCCGGCGCGTGCGCCTGCTGCACGACGGCCCGCTGGCTCCGGGACGCGCTGCGATCGCCTGGGACGGCCGCGACGACGGCGGCCGGGAAGTGCCGGGCGGGACCTACGTGGTGCGGATGAAGGCGGGGGGCGTCGTGGAGAGCGGGAAGGTGATGCTGGTCAGATAGGCCCGCATTCATCGCAAAACTTTGTCTTCATTGAAGATCCCCGAGTCGAAAAAACCGGGGATTTTCAATAATATGTTATTGACACTAGGCACTGTCTAGTGTATATTCATTTTCGTCACGCATGGAGACCGAACCACGGAGGCCGCCGATGCTGTTGACCCCGAAGAGCTACACGATGAAGGAACTGGTCTCGCTCACCGGCTTCAGCCCCAGGCAGATCCGCTTCTACATCACGCGCAAGCTCGCGCCGGGAGCCGGCGGCAAGGGACCCAACGTGACCTACGGCGAGGAGACGCTGCGGCGGCTGCAGCGCATCGGGGAGCTGAAGAAGATGAAGCTCCCCCCCGCCGGCCGGGGCCCGACCCTGGAGGAGATACGCAGGATGCTGGACAGCGACGAGAGCGCTGCCGAGCTCTCCTCCTCGTTCATCGCGGAGCCCGAGGACCAGGTCCTCGAATGCCGACGGTCTTCGGCGCCGATCATGGCGCGCGAACCGATGACCCTCTTCAGGGATGACAGGCCCCTCCAGACGCCCGGACACGTCCGGGGGCCTGCCCGCTGGCCGCTGAAGCGGCTGCTGAAGCTGCTGGAGGAACTGACCGAAGCGCCGGCGCCCGAGGAGCCCGGCGAGCCGCGCAAGCCGTGGCGAGACGACGAGAACTGGCGACGCGTGAGGACCCCCGACATCGAGTTCCACGTGCGCGTGCCCGACAACGAGAAGAGCCGGGAGCGCCTGGAGGGGATCGCCGAGATCCTCAGAACCATGCTCGACGGGAGGATCCTGCCATGAAGAATCACGAGACGCTGAACTGGAAGCTGCGCCAGGACCGCCGGCTGATCGGACGCCGGGGCGGCGCGCGCCACCTGCTGGTCGAGGTCGAGGCCCCGGCCCGCAAACGCGAGGACGACGAGACGGAGCCGCCGCTGAACGTGGCGCTGGTCATCGACGCCTCGGGCAGCATGAGCGGTCCGCCGCTGGACATGGCCCGCAAGGCCGCAGCCGGCGTGATCGAGACGCTGACCGGGGACGACACCTTCAGCCTGGTGTCCTTCGCGGACGAGACGATCGTCCACGTGGACGCCGTCGCCGCCGACCGCGAGGGCAAGCGCCTGGCGCTGGACGCCCTGCGCAAGCTCGGCCCCCGGGGCTGCACCGATCTCGAGGGCGGCTGGCGCGTCGGCGCGACGTGCGTCGAGAAGGCCTCCCGGCCGGGCAGCCAGAACCGGGTGATCGTGCTCTCGGACGGCCACGCCAACCGGGGCGTCACCGACCCCGAGATGCTGGGCCTGAAGGCGGCAGCCGCCCGCAAGCGCGGCGTCTTCAGCTCGGCCGTGGGCGTCGGCGACGGCTACAGCCCGACCCAGCTCAACGCCCTGAGCGAGCACGGCGGCGGACGTACGCACCGCGCCTCGGGCCCCGACGAGATCGTCGAGGTCGTCCTGGGCGAGCTGGGCGAGATCCGCAGCACCGCGGCCGACGACCTGACCCTGGTCGTGGACCATCCGGCGGGCGTCGCGGTCCGGCCACTGGGGCCCTTCCCCACCGTGCCGGGCGACGACGCGACCGAGATCGCCATGGGCACGCTGGTCTGCGGCGCGGAGCGCCGGGTCGTGCTGCGCGTCGAGTCCGGCGAGGGCGAGGTCGGCGAGGACGTCGTCCTGACCCTGCGCCCGTCCTGGCGCGACGCGGACGGCGCCAACGTGAAGGGCGCGCCGATGAAGGCCGTCCTGCACCGGGTCGAGGCGGTCGAACTGGCGGCCGAGGCTCCGGACGGGCCCACGGCCGGCGCGGTCGCCAGGATCTGGAAGGAGGACCTGGTCCTCAAGGCGACGACCATGATCGAGGACGGCGCCCAGGACGGGGCCGTGCAGATGCTCAAGGACGTCCTGCGCGAGTTCCGGGACTACTGCCGGGAACTGCCGGACGGCAGGGAGCTGGTCCTGTCGCTGGTCCGCTTCAAGCGGCGCCTGGGCCGGCCGGTGGACGCCTGGCTGATGTGCGAGGCCAACACCATGGCCATGAAGTTCATGAAGTGCGAAGTGGACGTGAGGCAGGACTTCGTCGCGGAGGACATCGCGAAGGAGCTCGGCCTGTAGAGACCCTGTCGGGGGTGAGGGGCGGCGCGAGTCTGTCCGGCGAGCGTCGCCCCTCGAACACGCGAAGGAGCCGGACGAAACATTCGGACACGCGGGATTTGAGCGTATTGCGGCCGCGTCACCAACCGCTAAAAAGCCCTCATCACGAGGAGAAGAGCGATGAGCAAGAGACGAGGAAGGATCGCGCGAAAGAAGGTGGAGTTCTACCTCCCCGAGCACGGCGCTGGCTCGCTGCACAGCTGGTTCCTGAAGGCCCTGTGCTCCAACGACGAGGTCTGGTCGCCGAGCCGGAACATCGAGGTCCCCTACCTGATCTTCCACGGCATAGCACCGGACCGGGGCGACCTGCTGTTCCTCGACGAGGAGTACGCAAGGCGCATGATCAGCTACCGTCGGGCGCGCAGGCTGGCGAGAACGTGGGGGGATTTCCTCCACAGGCTCGAGCAGGCCGACGAGGCTTTCGCGAGGGACGTGCTACAGTGCGTCGCAAGGTACGGCAGCTGGTGGTGGTTCGTGGGACGAGGCTACGATTACCCGCGGGAACGAACATGGAGACAGTACAAGGCCCTGAAGCCGGTCAAGGAACGTCCCCCCTTCGATCATGAGTCGTTCCGGATCGGGGAGTGGGAGTGGGCCCAGAAAAGAGCCCGCAGCAGTCTGATGGACCCGCGAACGGCCCAGACGACCATCATGCAGCCGATGGTGATCAAGCGCTGGGGCCACACGGTCCGCGAGCAGCATCGGAAGACCAAGACCGTATTCCGCGCTGAGGATCGGGACGCCATCCTGATCGCCCTGAGGCAACTCGGCCAGAAGCCCTGGGAGTCGCAGGCCGTCATCGACGCCGCCTGCGGCAAGGAGGACAACGCCGAGGCCGTGCTCAAGGACTTCAGGCACGCGTTCATGTGCAAGAAGTACAAGGCTCTCGCCGGCCAGGCCGTGATGTTCAAGGACGAGGAGATCTGAAGGGGGCCCGCTTCGGCGGGCCTTCTCATGCCGTTGACAAAGTCGATATCCGGGTCGAGGATCAGTCCCGATTCATGATGCAATGCCTATTCCATGTCGAAGCAGAATCACAGGAGCGGATCGATGAAGACAGCATCAGACTGCCCCTTCTGCCCCACGCCCCCCTCCCCACCCGTGGCCGAGAACGCCACCTGCGTGGCCTTCCGCGACGGCATGCCCGTCTCGCGCGGCCACACGCTGGTCGCGCCGCGCCGGCACGTCGCCTCGTACTTCGAGCTCGACGACGACGAGCGGCGCGACCTCGTGGCGCTGATGGAGACGGTGAAGGCGCAGCTCGACGAGGAGTACGGTCCCGACGGCTACAACATCGGCATCAACGACGGCCCGGCCGCCGGCCAGACCATCATGCACCTGCACCTGCACGTGATCCCGCGCTACACGGGCGACGCGCCGGATCCGCGCGGCGGGATCCGCTGGGTGCTGCCGGAGAAGGCGAAGTACTGGGAGGACGAACAGGGATGAGCGTTCCTTCCCCTGAATTCCAGCTCCAATTCCTGGCCTACATCCAGCGGCTGATGGACGAAGGCGAGTTCGTCGCCACCTACAAGTACGCCCTGATGGTGGCGCTGGCGGACATCTCGATCGAGCACGGCCGTGACGACGAGTCGGAGTTAGAGATCGCCACGCCCCTGATCGCCGAGAAGTTCGTCCGCTACTACTGGCGGCAGACGAAGCCCTTCCTTTCCGAAAGCGGCGCCGACATCCTGCTGCAGAACACGGGACAGCAGGCGCGCGTCGTCAATCTCGTCTCGGACCTGAGGGGGACCTACACGACCCTCCCGCCCTCTGACGACGCCGCCTATCGACGGCTGGTCGCCGAGGTGGCCGCGACGGTCAGGGTCATGCCCCTGTGGAAGCTGCAGATGGTCGGACGGGAGGTCGTGGACTTCCTGTACCCCAACGCGTCCAGCGGCAAGTCGATCACGCTGCGGCCAGGCGTCGCCTTCTGCTTCCGCCGCTTTCACGGGCTGGTGCGCCGGTTGGCCCAGGACGGCTGGATCCGCTTCGTGCGCGAGCGGCGCAGGAACCAGGAACTGCTGGGCGGGAACATCGACCTGGGCGTCTTCCTCTTCGGTTCGGAGCGCGAGAGCCTGGACGCCTACCGGCCCCTGCTGCGCGAGATCCAGTCGGGCTGCTGCTTCTACTGCGGAAGGTCTTTGCGGGACAGCGAAGTCGACCACTTCATCCCCTGGTCACGCTATCCCCACGACCTGGGGCACAACTTCGTGCTCGCCTGCCGGACATGCAACAACGACAAGCGGGACCTGCTCGCGGCGGATAGGCATGTCGAGCATTGGTGCCGCCGCAATGTAGACCACGGCCGGACGATGACGGACTACTTCGAGCAGGAGAAGCTGGCCCACGACCGCATCGGGTCGGTCACGATCTCGCGCTGGGCCTACGGCCAGGCGGTCTCGGCGGGAGCACAGGGCTGGGTCCGGCCCAAGATCGTGGAACCGTTGACCCACCGGACTCTGCGACTCCTGGAGGCCTGCTGACCGCCAGGGCTCGCGGTCATGTCGCCAATTGGCTACCGCCCGGGCCAATGGGCTATTCCACCCCCCAAAATATCCAATTCCCCCCCCACCCCCACAAAAGAAGGGGCGCCTCCGGACCCGCCACGGCCCCTCGGCGCCCTCGATCATCCCGGGGACTCCTCCCCCTACTTCACCATCACCATCCCGCGGGTCACCGACCGCCCCGCCGCCTCGATGCGGTAGAAGTACACGCCCGCCGGGGCGTCCCGGCCGTCGGCGCCGCGGCCGTCCCAGTCGACGCGGTGCAGGCCCGGGCCGTGCGGCGCGCCGTCGAGCAGGCCGCGCACCAGCCGGCCCGAGACGTCGTAGACGCGCAGGCTGACCGTCGCCGCGGCCGGCAGGCTGAACTCGATCGTCGTGCTCGGGTTGAAGGGGTTCGGCGCGTTCTGCCGCAGGGCGAAGTCTAGGGCCGCCGGGCCGTCGCCCAGGCCGGTCAGGGCCTGGGGATCGGCGGCCTCGCTCTCGTTGCCGGCGAAATCCACTGCCGACACCTTGTAGTGGCTGTCGTAGCCGCCGGCGGGGTCGGTCCAGGCCGCGTCCGTGGTCGTCTGCAGCGGATTCTCGGGGTCGACGACGAAATCGGGCGCCTCGCCGCGGTAGATCTTGAAGTAACGGAAATCCTCGTCCTCGCTGGGCAGCCAGGTCAGATCGACGCCGTCCCCGTAGGCCACCATCAGGCCCTGCGGCACACTCGGCGCCAGGTTGTCCACTGAGCAGCCGCTGTCCGGCGGGCAGTCCAGGAAGACGTAGGGATCGGCCGTCCGCGCCCGCACGAAGAAGACGCTCCAGCACATTCCCGCTTCGGTCGAGTCGCAGAGCGTCGGCACGACCAGGTTGTAATGGTCCTCGCCGCTGACGGGCACTTCGTCGATGAAATCCCAGTCGCCGGGAGGGGCGCCCAGCGGCCCGTCGGCGACGGCCTTCTTGAAGCCGTCGATCCGTCGGAACACGTTGTACTCTGTCAGGTCCAGGCCCACGCCGGGGACGTCGTCGTACGGCGGCGACCAGCGAAGGCGCACCTGACGGCCCTGGTCGTTGCCCACGTCGTCCACGCCCAGGATCTCGAAGACCGAGCAGTCCTCGTCGATCTCGGCGTCGCAGTCGTTGTCCTTGCCGTCGCACAGCTCGGTCGCGCCGGGGTGCACGGTGGCGTCGTCGTCGTCGCAGTCGTCGCCCAGCGCGACCCAACCGGATCCCGGATTCTCGCAGGTCTCCTGGGAGACGGCCGGATCGCCGTGGCCGTCGGCGTCGGCGTCGTAGTATAGGGTCGTGGTCACACCCTCGTCGATCTGGCCGTCGCAGTCGTTGTCCACCGCGTCGCAGAGTTCCGGCGCGCCGGGATAGGTCTCGGGATCGCCATCGTCGCAATCGCCTTCGAGCGGCGACGTGCCCCCCCCTTGGCCGGGATAATCGGCGCTGACATATAAATCGTAGTCGGCGTCGTAGTCGTTCCAGCCGTCGCAGTCCTGATCCACATCGTCGTACCAGATCTCGGGCGCGCCCGGGTTGATGGACGGCTCCATGTCGGCGCAGTCGCCGGTGCCGGGCGCCGTCCCGCCGGCCGCCCAATCGAAGCCCACGGCCACGAAACCGTCGCCGTCCTGGTCGAAGTCGTTGTCGGCCCCGCAGTCCGAGTCCATATTGTCGTACCAGATCTCGGGTGCGCCTGGATAGACCATTTGGTCCCCGTCGTCGCAGTCGTCGCCGAGCAGGCTCCAGCCCGGGCCCGGATCGTCGTACTGCTCCAGGAACTCGCCGTACGGATCGCCGTGGCCGTCCAGGTCGGCGTCCTCGTACCAGGTCAGCCCTTCGTCCACCTGCATGTCGCAATCGTTGTCCTTGCCGTCCTGGATTTCCTGAGCGTAGGGATGAATCGAGGGGTCCATGTCGTTGCAGTCGCCGGCTTCGACGGTCCAGCCGTCGGCGTCGGCGTCGGTATCGCCGATCGCGACGCCGGGGACGAACGCGAGAGCCAGGCACAGAAATACGACATAGGCTGATTTCGAGCGCATGATGGAGCTCTCCTCGGGCGAGAAGGGCGGAGGGCGAGAATATCGTTTGCGATCATAGCACAAAAAAGGGGCGCCTTGCGCCCCCGAAGCATCTGCGGATTTCGACGCGCCTGCCTAGTCCCACACCCCGTCCCAGAAGCCCTTGCCCGCCTCCGGGTGGAAGGTCAGCCCGGTGACCAGCCCCTGCCGCACGCCCACCGGCTCGTCGCCGTGGCGGGCGATCACCGCCACCCCCTCGCCCACCTGCAGGATCCGCGGCGCGCGGATGAAGACGCCGGGGTAGGACTCTTCGCGGCCCTCGACCCGGATGTCGCCCACGAAGGAGTCGATCTGCCGCCCGTAGCCGTTGCGCCGCACCGTCACGTCCAGCAGCCCCAGAGGCTTCACGCCGTAGCGGTCCAGGTCCTCGTCCAGCCGCTTCGCGAGCAGGATCAGCCCGGCGCAGGTGCCCAGCACCGGCTTCTCGGCGGCGAAGTCCGTGATCGCGCCGCGCAGGTCGTTGCGGTCGATCAGCCGGGTCATCGTGGTCGACTCGCCGCCGGGCAGGATCAGGCCGCGGCAGGCCGCCAGCTCCGAGACCCGGCGCACCCTGACATGGGGAACACCGCGGCGGTCGAGCGCCTGCTCGTGCAGTTCGAAGTCGCCCTGAAGGGCCAGGATGCCTACGGGCTGCTGCTTCATGAGAACCTCGGACCGGGGGCGATAATCTGCGCGACCTCGGCGGAAAGACCATGATTCGAACTGGCCGGGTGGGACCGTCGCGAGAGGGAAGGCCAGGTCCGCCCGGTCGTGCTCTCGCAAGGATCGGCGAGGGAGTCGCACCCACGGCGGTACGTTGACCGAGCCGATCCGAGAAAGTGCGGCCGGGCGAGGCTGGAAACTCTCGCAGCAGGTTCCGCCCGGCCGGTTCGGATCAAACTACCAGCCCCGGGTGGCCATGCGCTCTTCCTCGGGCAGCGTCGCCACGTCGATGCCGCTCATGGCCTCGCCCAGGTCCATGCTGATCTCCATCAGCTTCTTGGGGTCGTCGTAGAAGGTCACGGCCTGCACGATCGCCTCGGCGCGGGGCTTTGGGTCGTCGCTCTTGAAGATGCCGCTGCCGACGAAGACCGTCTCGGCGCCCAGCTGCATCATCAGGCTGGCGTCGGCGGGTGTGGCCACGCCGCCGGCGGCGAAGTTGGGCACGGGCAGCTTGCCGAGCTTGGCGACCTCGAGCACGATGTGGTACGGGGCGCCCAGCTCCTTGGCCTCGTGCATCAGCTCGTCGGGGCGCAGCGTGGTCAGGCGGCGGATGCCCTCCTGCACCCTGCGCATGTGGCGGACGGCCTCGACGATGTTGCCGCTGCCGGCCTCGCCCTTGGTGCGCATCATCGCCGCGCCCTCGCCGATGCGGCGCAGGGCCTCGCCCAGGTCGCGGCAGCCGCAGACGAAGGGCACCTTGAAGGCCCACTTGTCGACGTGGTTCTTCTCGTCGGCCGGGGTCAGCACCTCGGACTCGTCGATGAAGTCCACGCCCAGGGCCTCGAGCACCTGCGCCTCGGCGAAGTGGCCGATGCGGCACTTGGCCATCACCGGGATCGAGACGGCGTCCTGGATCTGCTTGATCATCCGCGGCTGCGACATGCGGGCGATGCCGCCGTCGGCGCGGATGTCGGCGGGGATGCGCTCCAGCGCCATCACGGCCACCGCGCCCGCCTGCTCGGCGATGCGGGCCTGGTCGGCGTTGGTCACGTCCATGATGACCCCGCCCTTGAGCATCTCGGCGAGACCCGTCTTGAGCTTCATCCGCTCCTGGATCTCCTGGTCGGTCCACGGGGTGTTCATCGGTCCCCTCCTTTTATCCGTCGGTCACGGTCATGACGCCGCGGGCGGCGGCGTTCGTTCAGCTCTAGTAGGACTGCGCGAAGAGCACGCGGCTCTGCGAGGGCTTGCCGCAGCGGATGCACTTGCCCTCTTCGCGCGGGCGGTCCTCCGGCATGTTCCGGATGGTGACCTTGGTCTCGTCCTGGATCTGGGCCTCGCAGGCGTCGTCGCCGCACCAGTGGCACCACGAGAAGCCGCCCTCCCCCTGGTAAAGATCGACGAATTCCTGCCAAGTGTCGAGGTGGTGGGTCATCGCCTGGCGCCGCTGCAGCGCCGCCGCGAAGAGCTCGCGCTGCATGCGCTCCAGGGCGTCGCCCAGGGCGACGGCCAGGCCGTCCATGGGCACGGCCTCCTTCTTGCGGTCGTGACGCGTGACCATCATCACCTGGCCGTCGGCCACGTCGCGGGGGCCGATCTCCAGGCGCACGGGCACGCCCCGGCGCTCCCACTCGGCGTACTTCCAGCCCGGGCGCATGTTGTCGCGGTCGTCGATGTGCACGAAGCCAGCCACGGGTTTGAGCTGCTCGGCGATGCGGCCGGCGGCCTCCATCACCATCGCCTTGTCCTCGTCGCTGCGCCAGATGGGCACGATGACGGCCTTGCGCTGCGCCACCTTCGGCGGCAGCACCAGGCCGGCGTCGTCGCTGTGGCTCATGATCAGGGCGCCGATCAGCCGCGTGGACACGCCCCAGCTCGTGGCCCACACGTACTCCAGGCCGCCCTCGGCCGTCTGGAACTTGACGTCGAAGGCCTTGGCGAAGTTCTGGCCCAGGTCGTGGCTGGTGCCCGCCTGCAGGGCCTTGCCGTCCTGCATCATCGCCTCGATCGAGTAGGTCTCGACCGCGCCGGCGAAGCGCTCGCTGGGCGTCTTGGCGCCGCAGATCACCGGCATCGCCAGGCTCTCCTCGGCGAACCAGCGGTAGCATTCCAGCATGCGCAGGGTCTCTTCGCGCGACTCGGCGGCGGTGGCGTGGGCGGTGTGCCCCTCCTGCCACAGGAATTCGGTGGTGCGCAGGAACAGCCGCGTGCGCATCTCCCAGCGCATGACGTTCGCCCATTGGTTGATCAGCAGCGGCAGGTCGCGATAGCTCTGGATCCACCGGCTGTAGGCGTCCCAGATCACGGTCTCGCTGGTGGGCCGGATGATCAATTCTTCGTCGAGCTTCGACGCCGGGTCGGGCACCACGCTGACCTTGCCGTCCTTCTCGACCGTCTTCAGACGGCTGTGCGTGACGATCGCGCATTCCTTGGCGAAGCCCTCGACGTGCTCGGCCTCGCGCGCCAGGAACTCCTTGGGGATCAGCAGCGGGAAGTAGGCGTTGACGTGCCCCAGCTCCTTGAAGCGGGCGTCCAGGATCCGCTGCATCTCCTCCCAGATGGCGTAGCCGTTGGGACGGATCACCATGCAGCCGCGCACGGGGCTGTTCTCGGCCAGCTCCGCGGCCTGGATCACGTCCAGGTACCAGCGGCTGTAGTTGTCGGCGCGTTTCGTGATGTCGGCCATGAGCGTCCTTTCGAGGGAACGGCGGCGTCGGCTCGAGCCGCCGCGGGCGCACGCGGGCGTCGGGGCGGCCGTCGCGAACCGCCGGCCGCCGGGCGAAAAGATAGCACCTGGGCCCGAAAGGGGAAAGTTTTGGGCTGAAATCGAGAGGATCGGTCCGCGGCCGGGAAGGCCCCGGCCGTCGCAGCCAAGCCCGGATCATTCAAGAAGGCACGTTGCGAGGATGAGGAAAAAGCCCGCAGCAGATCCTTCATGAACAATCCGGGTTAAAAACGCCAGACCAGCCGGGCCGAGCCGTAGCCCAGGGCGGTGTCGTCGAACTCCTCGACGTGGTTCTCGGGCTGGTAGTTGGCGGCCAGGTCCAGGTCCAGCCGCGGCACCAGACGATCCAGGATCTCGAAGCCCGCGAATTCGTCGTTCGGGGACAGCATCGGATGCGTCTCCGATTGTCCCTTGCCCTGGTAGATCTCCACCAGCGGCTCGTTCAACGCGCGGCGTCGTGCGTAGGCCGCATCGATG
>CAZLHO010000048.1:13646-22820 GCA_964559455.1 uncultured Fibrobacteraceae bacterium
GAAATCGGAATAGACGGCGAAATCCTCGAGCAGGGCGTCGGTGACGCTGGCCACCGGCGACGTCGCCGTCTCGCGGTAGTCCCGCCGGCCGACCTCCATCGTGAACGAGGCGACCAGCCGCTCGCCGAAGCTCTCCAGCCCCGCCCGTACGCCGTACTGGGAATAGGTCTCGGGTTCGTCCCCGGCGCGCAGGATCTCGCCGGCCAGCCCCGCCCGCCAGACCGGCCCCAGGATCCCGCCGCCGCGCAGGCCCAGCCGCGCCTCCAGGCGGGTGCTGTCCAGGTAGGGGTCGCGCTCCGCGTCGTAGCGCCAGGTCTCGTGCTGCAGATCCAGCTCCAGGGCCGGGCCGCCGGTCGCGGCCAGGGGCAGGACCGCCGCCAGGTCGCTCCAGTGGGCCCAGGCCGAGGGCCGAGCGGTCTCGTCGCGCACCCGGCGGCGGTCGCTGCGGTGGTAGAGGCGCAGGCTGCGGGGACCCAGGCCGCCCAGGTCGGCCTCGCCCTCCAGGCTCCAGCCGGTGCGGTCCAGCGCCGCGGTGTCGGGATGGCAGCGCCGGGTCCAGCCGCCGCCGGCCCGGAAACGCCAGGGCAGGTCGCGGCCCGACACCAGGTAGGCGCCGCCGCCGGCCTCGTCGCGGTCAACCTCCAGCTCCGAGGGCGACGCATAGCGCAGGCGGCGGGCCCGGGCGCGCAGCTCCGCGCCCAGGCGGCCGGCCGGCGCCAGGGTCCAGGCGCCGCGCAGCTCCATCTCGCCGTTGTCGCTGCTCAGGGAATAGTCTGTGCCGCCGCGGTAGTCGCGGCCGCGCAGGCGGGCGTCCAGGCGCAGCACGGCCCGCGTGGAGTCGGGACGGTAGCGATAGCCGGCCTCGAAGTCGCCGCGGGCCAGCTCGGTGCCCATCGACAGCCGCGGCCTCAGCCGCCATAGATGCCGTCCCCGGCCGGGCGTGACGCCCTCGGCGGCGAGCACGATCTCGTATTCGGCGATGGTCTCGGTGGTGTCGGTCTCGGCCAGGGGGTAGGACTGCACGAAGGTGTCGAAGCCGGCGGCCAGGCGGGCCGACCAGGCCAGGCCGGCCGCGCGGGGAGCGGCGGCGCAGCACGACGCGCCGGCGGCCGCGAGGACGCCGGCGCCGAGGCCCAGGAAGAGGGCCGGGCGCAGTCGTCTCGGGATCAATGCAGGGCGTCCTCGGCGCGGGCCAGGCTGTCGTGGGCCGCGCGCAGCAGGCGCAGGGCGCCCTCGACGTCGCCGTCGCGCAGGGCCCGCTCGGCCTGGTCGCGCTGGTTCTCGGCGCGACGCAGGGCGCGGACCGCCGGCTCGGAGTCGGATTCGGCGACCGCCGCCGCCACGGCCTCGCGACGCTGTTCCCAGCGGTCGATCTGGTCCCTCACCGCTTCGGGCTGCGGCAAAGGCGTACCTTCGCCCAGGGCCCGCCGCGCCAGCCCGCGCGCCCGGCGGGCGTGCTCCATCGCGATCAGCGGCGCGCCTCGGGCCAGGGCCGCGCGGGCCCGGCCCAGGTTGTCCTCGGCGCGGGCCAGGAGGTCGGCCTGTCCCCGGTCGGCGCCCGGGTCCAGCTGGTCGCGGGCCCGGGCCACCAGTTCCTCGGTGCGGTCCAGGTCGCTCTCCAGCCGCTGCCTGTCTCCCTGTTCGAAGACCAGGCGGGCCGCGCGCTGCAGCAGGGTCTCGCAGGACTTCAGCAGGTTCAGGGCGATCTCGAAGTTGGTCTGGGCGAACTGCTCGCGGGCGTTGGCGTACTGCCGCTCGGCCTCCCGGACGAAGCGCAGGGCCTGCTCGTCGCCCGACTCGACGGCCCGCTCGCGCACGGCCTCGTACAGTTCCTGCAGCCGGTCCAGGCGCAGCCGCACCCGCTCGCCGGAAGCCAGGTCGACGCGGGCCAGGCGTTCGGCCTGCCGCGCCCCCTCGCGGGCGCGCTGCGACAGCTGCACCGCCATCACCAGGCGCTCCCGGGCCAGCAGTTCGCGCGAACTCTCGTAGGCCTTCTTCGCCTCGGCCAGCACGCGCCGGGCGCGGGCGCTCTCGGACTCGTCCACGATGTCGCGCACCCGCATCAGGATCTCGCCGGTCTGCTGGACGTATTCCTCCGCCTTGTCGATCTGCTCGGGCGTCTGCGCCAGGACCGTGGACGCCGCCGGCAGCAGCACGGCGGCGAAGAGCAGCGTCGCCGCGGCCATCACCAGCCGCGCCGCCGTCTTCCCGCTTCCGTCTCCCGCCTTGGCCGTGTTCATGATCGTTCCCCCTCGGGTCGAATGCCGCGGGCCCGGTTCGCCCCGCCGGTGACGGGACTGCAGGGGCCGTGCCACCCCGTCCCTCCCCCGTCGTCATCAGTATCCGACATCATTGCAACAACATACGTGAGGGCTGCGGCGGGCCGGCCGTCGCCGGGAGCGTACCCCAGGGTACACCCCGCCCCGGCCGGAACAGCCGCTACTCCCCCCGCCCGGCCACCGCGTCGCCCATCCCCAGCAGCTTCAGCCGGGAATAGAGGGTGCGCCGGGTGATGCCCAGCAGCTCGGCCGCCAGGGTCTTGTTGCCGCCGGCGCGCTTCAGGGCGGCGCGGATCAGGCGCCGCTCGCCGGCCTCCAGGTTCAGCTCGCCGCCGGGATCTTCGTCCGCCGCCGCCGCGGTGCGCGCATCCAGCAGCAGGTGCCCATCGGCCAGGGGCGCGTGGCCGGCCAGGATCCGCGCCCGCTCGAGCACGTTGCGCAGTTCGCGCACGTTGCCCGGCCAGCCGTAGGCGCGCATCCGGCGCAGGGCCGCCGCGGGCAGGGCGTCGGCCGATCCCAGGAAGCGCGCCGCCAGGTCCGGGAGGTCGTCCAGCCGCTCGCGCAGCGGCGGCACGTCCAGCGGGAAGACGTTCAACCGGTAGTAGAGATCCTCGCGGAAGCCGCCCGCGGCGATCGCCGCCTCCAGCGGGCGGTTGGTGGCCGCCACCACGCGCACGTCCACCTCGCGTTCGCGCGGGTCGCCCACGCGGTTGATGCGCCTCTCCTCGAGCACGCGCAGCAGCTTGGACTGCACCCCGGGGCCGGCCTCGCCGATCTCGTCCAGGAAGAGGGTGCCGCCGCCGGCGGCCTCGAAGAGGCCCTCGCGGTCGGCGTCGGCGCCGGTGAAGGCGCCCTTGCGGTAACCGAAGAGTTCGCTCTCGAGCAGGGTCTCGGGGATGGCCGCGCAGTTCACCGCCACGAAGGGCCGATGCCCTCGGGAGCTGGCCGCGTGCACGGCCCGGGCCACCAGTTCCTTGCCGGTGCCGCTCTCGCCGCGCACCAGCACCGTGGCCTCGGTGGGCGCCACCTTGGCGATCAGCTCGCGCAGGGCAGCCATCGGCGCCGACCCGCCCACCAGCTCGCCGCCGCCGGCCAGGACCGCCACCTCGCGCCGCAGGGCCCGGTTCTCGCGCTGCAGGCTGGCGTCGCCCAGCACTCTCGCGATGGACAGCGCCAGCTGGTCGGGCTGCCAGGGCTTGGTCAGGTAGTCGCCGGCGCCCCGGCGCATCGCGGCCACGGCCGTCTCGATCTCGCCGTAGGCGGTGAGCACGATCACCGGCGTGCCCGGCGCCTCGGCCTGCACGCCCTCGATGACGGCCATGCCGTCCACCGGCTCCATGCGCAGGTCCGTGATCACCAGGTCGAAGGCCTGCTCCCGGAAGGCGGCCAGGGCGGCGGCGCCGTCGCCGACGCCCTCCACCGCGTGACCCTGTCCCTCCAACGTCAGGCGCAGCAGGTGCACGTTCCGCTGCTCGTCGTCGACCACCAGGATGCGCGCCACGGCGTCTCCCCTCCTCGTCTCGCGCCGGAGGCGCGGTTCAGCTTCGCGGAACGGGCAGGCGCACCTCGGCCACGGCGCCCGGCCCGTCGTCCCGGTCGCGCAGGCGGATCGCGCCGCCGTGCTCCTCGACGATGCCCTTGACCACGGCCAGGCCCAGGCCGCTGCCCTTCTCGCGGGTGGTGTGGAAGGGGGCGAAGAGCTGTTCCCCGGACTGGCCGCGCAGCCCATGCCCCCGGTCGGCCACGCTCAACACGACCCCGTCGCCGTCCCAGTCCAGCCGCACCTCGATGTCGCCGCCTTCGGGCATGGCCTGCCCGGCGTTCAGCAGCAGGTTCATCAGCACCTGCTGCAGGCGCGGCGCGTCCCCCGACACCGGACGCGCCGGACCCATCGAGGCGAAGGAGACGCGAACCCCGTCCCGCGCCAGTTCGTCCTCGAGCATCTGCGTCGAACGCTGGGCCAGCCGCACCAGATCCAGGAGCTCGAACTCGCCGACGTCGCCGCGGCCGAAGGTCAGGTAGCGGCTGAGGATGCGGTCCATGCGGTCGACCTCGTCGGGGATGAAGGCGCTCGTCTCGTCCTCGATGCCGGCCTCGCGCAGACGGCCGCGCAGGTGGTCGGCGGCGCCGCGGATGATCGTCAGCGGGTTGCGCACCTCGTGCGCGATGGCCGCGGTCATGCGGCCCATGGCCGCCAGGTTCTCCTGCCGCAGGGCGGTCTCGCGGTAGCGGGCCAGGACCAGCTGCTGGCGCCGCAGCAGCAGGCCGAGCATCGCCAGGAAGACCACGACCCCGGCGCCGGTCAGCAGGGCGCCGCGGCGCAGGAGCTCCAGGGAGCGGAAGAAGTCGGCCTCGGCCTCCACGGTCAGCACGGCGGCGACAGCCCCCTGCGAATCGCGGACCGGCGCGTGGGCGCTCTTCTGGTAGACCCGCTCGCCGCGGTAGAGGCGCGTGGCCGCCGCGAAGCCCTCGCGCGCCGACGCCACCGCCCCCGGGTCCAGGGTCCAGAAGACGTTCAGGTCGCCGCGCGCCAGCCGCCGGGCCGCCGAGATCAGCACGAAGCCCGTCGTGTCGCAGAGACAGACCTCGGAAAGGCCGTTCTCGCGGCGGATCTGTTCCAGCCGCGAACGGAGCCAGAGAAAGTCGAGGGAGGATTCGGGATCGAAGGCCCAGTCGGCGACGGCGTCCCCGTCGACCAGGTAGGAGGCGGTCACCGCCGTGCCGAGCAGCCGGTCGCCCAGGGCCTCGTCCAGGCGCTGCTGCGCGGCGCTGTGCAGGTTGATCAGGGCCAGGACGACGACGACCACGATCGCCACGTAGATCGACGCGCCCGTCAGGAGCCACGAACGCAGCGATCGGTCGCCGAGCGGGGTCATGACGCCTCCTTGCGCGCCCCGTCCGCGTCCCGCCGCCCGGGATCAGGCGGTGGACCGTGCGGGCACCTGGTCGTGGCCTTCAGCCTGCTCCCGCGCGTGGTAGCTCGATCGCACCAGCGGCCCGGCCTCGACCCAGCGCAGGCCCAGGGCGCGGCCCTGCTCGCCCAGACGGTCGAATTCCGCCGGCTCGAGGTAGCGCACCACCCGGTGGTGCCGGGGCGTGGGCTGAAGGTACTGGCCCAGGGTCAGGATGTCGACGCCGTGATCGCGGGCGTCGGCCATCAGGGCGACGATCTCCTCGGGCTCCTCGCCCAGGCCGGCCATCAGGCCGGCCTTCACGCGCATCGTCACCCCGTGGGCATCGGCCCACTGGCGGGCGGTCTTGAGCAGGGTCAGCGAGCGCTGGTAGCCGGCCTGCGGGCGCACCTCGCGGTAGAGCCTGGGCACGGTCTCCAGGTTGTGCCCCAGCACGTCGGGCCGGGCGTCCAGGACCTTCAGCAGGGCGGTCGGGTCGCCCAGGAAGTCGGGGATCAGCACCTCGACGCCGCAGCCGGGGTTCAGGCGGCGGATCCAGCGGATCGTGGCCGCGAAATGCGCGGCGCCGCCGTCGGGCATCTCGTCCCGGTTGACCGAGGTCACCACCGCGAACTTCAGGCCCAGCTCGCGCACCGTCTCGGCCACGCGGCGGGGCTCCTCGCGGTCCAGGGGGTCGCCGGCGCCGGTGCGCACGTTGCAGAAGGTGCATTTGCGCGAGCAGACGTCGCCCAGGATCATGAAGGTGGCCGTGCGGCTCGCGAAGCACTCGCCGCGGTTGGGGCAGTTGCCGCTCTCGCAGATCGTGTTCAGGCGGGCGCCGCGCAGCAGGCCCTTGACCTCGTTGTAGGCGTCGCCGCCCTTGCGGCGGACCCTGAGCCACTCGGGCTTGACCGGCAGGTCGCGGCGCACGCTGCGCACGCGGCCCGGCGTCGCCGGCTTGGGTTCGCGGTTGTCGTCCGTCATCGCTGTCGCTCCTCGGGGGCGGGAACCTCGCGGCGGCTCAGCGGTCGGCCAGCGCGAAGGGGCCCGCGGGCTTGAAGGCCTTGCCGTCGAAGACCACGCCGCAGCATTCCACGGCGGGGTCGTGCTCGAAGACCAGGACGTAGTCCTCCTCGGCGGCCCGGCTCAGGAATTCCTTCTTCTCGGTCAGGGTCAGCACCGGGTTCAGGTCGTAGGCCATGACCCAGGGCACCCGCAGCTGACTGGCCAGCGGCAGCAGGTCGCCGACGAAGGCCACGACCCCGTCGCCGGTGTGGAACTCGACCAGCTGCTGGCCCGGCGTGTGCCCGTGCACCGGCAGCACGCGCACCCCCGGCAGGATCTCGTTCGGCCCGTCGACGAATTCGACCAGGCCCGCCTTCTCCAGGGGCTCGAAGTCCTCGGGACGGAAGCTGGCCCGGTCGCGCTCGGTCGGATGCATCGCCCACTGCCAGTGCTTCTTCTGCACCCAGTGGCGGGCCTTCGGAAAGGCCGGCACCAGTTCGCCGCCCTGCTCGCGGACGGCCCCGCCGCAGTGGTCGAAGTGCAGGTGCGTGAGCACGACGTCGGTGATCGACTCCGTCGAGATCCCGGCCCCCGCCAGTTCCGAGAGCAGGTGGCCCGGCCGGCGGTCGAAGGCGAAGATGTCGCGCTTCTTCTCCTCCCAGCGGTCGCCGATGCCCGCGTCCACCAGGATGCGCCGGTCGCCGTGCTCGGCGAGCAGGCAGCGCAGGACCATGTCGATGCGGTTGCGATCGTCCGCGGGGTGCTGCTGTTCCCAGAGCGCCCGCGGCACGACGCCGAACATGGCGCCGCCGTCGAGCTTGAAGGCGCCGTCGGTGAAGGCGCGGAAGGTCCACTTGGCCCTTTGCATCGGCTCTCCTCGCGTTCGCAGTGCGGGTCGGACCGCGGGCGCGCGGCCGGGCTTCCTGCCGAACGTTAGTGGCCGCGGGGCCCCGGGGCAACGTTTCCGGACGACCCGGGCCGCGGCGAGGGTCCCGCCGAGGATAACGCTTCCGCGGTCGACGGTCGAGTCCGGGAGCAGGCGGGGCTCAGCGGGCCCAGCCGGACCGCAGCTGGGCGCTCAGCGTCGCGGGGTCGCGCGCGGGTTCGAGGCAGGCTCCGAAGCGGCAGACATAGGCCGCGGCGGCGCCCTCGACAACGGTCTTGCCGGCCGTCGCGGGCAGCAGGGCGGCCAGATCCCCGTCCGGCCCCGCGGCGGGCACCCTGGCCAGGACCGCGTGCGGGGGCAGAGCGGCGCCGTAGGCGCGGGCCAGGGCCTCGGCGGCGGCGTCGCCGGGATCGCCGGCCAGGACGACCTCGTAGCAGGGCCCCGCGAGCAGCAGGGCGGCGTCGGCCCACCAGGCCATCTCCATCTCGTAGCGGGCCAGCTCCCCCCCGCGCCGGGCGAGCATCGCCGCGGCCGCGTCCCGCAGCGCGGCGTCGCCGGTCAGGGCGGCCGCCTGCAGCAGCGCGTGGACCAGGGCGGCGGCGCCCGAGGGCTCGACGCTGTCGAAGAACTCGCTGTGGCGGCCCAACGGGGCCTCGATTCCCTCCGCGGTCAGCCAGGCCGTCCCGTCGTCGCCCGTGAAGAGCCGGCGGGCGGCGACCACGAGCTCCAGGCCCCGCTCCAGGTGCCGGCGCTCGCCCGTGGCCCCGTAGAGGTCGAGCAGCCCGCAGGCCAGGAAGGCGTAGTCGTCCAGGACGCCCTCGCCGCCGGCGACGCCGCCGGTCGACGCCCGCGCCAGCCGTCCGTCCGCCCGACGGTGCGCACGCCACAGGAAGTCGGCGCCCCTCTCGGCGGCCTCGCGGTAGCGCGCCTCGCCGGTCAGGGCGTGCCCCGCCGCCAGAGCGCTCAGGACCAGGCCGTTCCAGGCGGTGACGATCTTGCGGTCCAGGCCGGGCGGCGTGCGGCCGGCCCGGTGCGCGCGCAGCTCGTCCCGCCAACAGTCGAAGAGCGCGGCGACCTCGCCGGGATCGCGGCCCAGGCGCGCGGCCACGTCGGCGGGATCGGCGCGACGGGTCAGCACGCTGCGCCCCTCGAAGTTGCCCCCGGGCGCCACGCCCAGCAGGGCGGCCAGGGCGGGACCGTCGTCCCCGGCGACCGCGGCCAGCTCCTCCGGGGTCCAGACGTAGTAGCTGCCCTCCTCGCCGCCGCTGTCGGCGTCGAAGCTGGCGTAGAAACCACCCTGATCGTCGTTCATTTCACGGAGCAGGAAATCGAGCACGTCCAGGCCGACTTCGCTGTAGCGGGCGTCTTCGAAGACGGCGGCCGCTTCCAGGTAGAGAGCGGCCAACTGCGCGTTGTCGTAGAGCATGATCTCGAAGTGGGGCACGAGCCAGCTCGCGTCCACGGTGTAGCGGTGGAAGCCGCCGCCCACATGATCGTGGACGCCCCCGTCGGCCATGCGATCCAGGGTGCCGCGCACGACCTCCGAGAAGCGCATGTCGCCCGTCTTGCGGTAGTGGTGAAGCAGGAAGCGCCAGCGCAGCGGCACCGGGAACTTCTGGCGCGACATGAAACCGCCCCAGCGGGCGTCGTAGCGCTCCAGCGCCCCCTCGGCCACGCCGGCCGTCAGCGCCGGGTCGACCGTGCGCCCGCCCTCGCCGGCGTCGCGGCGGCCGAGCGACTCGGCCACCTCGCGGGCGTTGTTCTCCAGGGCCTCGCGCTGGTTCGCGTAGAGGTCGACGATGCGCCTGGTCAGGTCCAGGAAGGGACCGGGCGGGAAGTAGGTGCCGCCGAAGAAGGGCTCCAGGCCGGGCGTCAGGAAGACGGACATCGGCCAGCCGCCGCCCCCGCTGATCGCCTGCACGGCCTGCATGTAGACGGCGTCCAGGTCCGGTCGCTCCTCGCGGTCGACCTTGATGCAGACGAAGTTCGCGTTCAGGAACGCGGCCACCTCGTCGTTCTCGAAGACCTCGCGCTCCATGACGTGACACCAGTGGCAGGTTTACTGGCCGGATTATTCCGTAAAACGGCTATTGAAGAAATGATGCACATTGAA
>CAZLHO010000049.1:0-21941 GCA_964559455.1 uncultured Fibrobacteraceae bacterium
CCGGCGCCAGCCCGTCGTCGCCGTCGTCGTCGTACATGTAGCCCACCGAGACCGGCACGTAGGTGCCGTCCTTGGACTGGACCAGGCCGTCGAAGCTGCCGGCCATGTCGTCGTCGGCGCGGCCGGGCCGCTCGCGCGGGCCGATGTCGGCGTCGGCGAAGAAGCCGATGTAGACGTCGTCGATCGGGGCCACGCCGATGTTCGTGATCTCGAATTGGAAGGCGACGAAGTCGTCGGCGTCGTCGTTCTCCCAGGCGTAGGCGTTCTGGACGACCATCAGGTTCATGGGCGTATGGTCGGTGTAGATCTCCGAGGCGAGGCGGGTATTGTCGTACATCGTGCAGACCATCATCTGGTTGCCGACCTGCCCGAAGTCCTCGTCGATCAGACCGTCGCCGTCGTCGTCGTAGCCGTTCAGGGTCTCCTCGTCGACCAGCCCGTCGTTGTCGTCGTCGGCGCCGGCCTCGGGCTCGCGCTGACCTCGAGCCAGGTCGTTGCCGGATGGACGGGTGATGCGGCCTGAGATGGCCTCGTAGATGGTGTCCTCGAGCTCGTCCAGGGGACGGAACTCGCGCTCGTACTGGCCGGTCGAGACCAGCTTCTCGCCGAGCAGGACGCCGCCCACCCACAGCCCGGCGCCCCACAGGTACTCCACGCCGGAGCCCGCGGGCCACTGCGCCGAGGGCGCGTCGCACCACGAGCAGACCGCGGGGGCCCAGGAGCCGATAAGGCCGTGGTTGGTGATGTTCATCTGCACTTCGCCGACGTTCATCACGTAGGAGCCGTCGACGATCGCGATGCCGTCGGGGGCGTCGAAGCCGGGACCCTCGATGGCGGCGATGTCCACCCAGGCGCCGGCGGGCGCCGCCGCCAGCAGGGCGCCGGCGACCAGGGCGCAACCCAAGGCGACGCTCCTGCGGTGCTTAAGAAGCCTTACGATCAGGCTAGACATCATTGCGATTCCTTTCCCCAGGTCAGCCGCCGGCGCGTGCGGGCGCCGGCCCTCGAAGCTAGAATTGCCAGCCGAGACCGATCCGGAACAACCGGTGATCCATGAAGACGCGCGGATCGTTGATCGGGATGAACTCGTTGTAGTTGTCTCCGTTCTGGTCCTGCAGATAGGCGCCGCCGTACTTGCCCGTCTCCGTGAGGTAGGAAGTGTAGGCGACGGCCGCGTTGTTCAGTCCCGGGAAGATGCCGGCCGCGGGACCGAGCACCATATCCTGGTTGATCAGGTTGAAGGCCTGCAGGTAGAGGGTCAGCTGCTGGCCGTAGAAGTTGACCTTGCGCTCGCCCTGGAAGTCCAGCTGATAGGTGGCGGGCAGGCGCTCGCTGTTCTCCAGCAGGGGATCCTGACGACGCGCGAAGCGGTCGATCGGGGTCCAGGGGAAGCCGCTGCCGTAGGAGAAGGTGATCGAGCCCGACCAGGAGTTGGGCTCCTCGAGCAGCAGCGAGAAGTGGAAGACGTGGCGCTGATCCCAGTCCAGCGGCAGCTCCTGGTTGGGCAGGAACTCCAGCCCCTCCGGGTTCGCCCCGAACTGCTGGTCGGAGGCGACGCCGTCCGCGTAGGAATAGGTGTAGGCGATGTCGAAGGCGAAGTTGCTCGAGAAGCGTTTGTTCAGCGTGAACTCGACGCCCCGGGCCGACGCGTAGGCCTTGTTGATGTACCGCGCCAGCACGTTGCCCGTCTCCTTGTCGGTGACGGTGGTCGAGGCGATCAGGTCGTAGATGTCCTTGCTGTAGAGGGCGACCGTGCCCGCCAGGTGGTCGTTGAACTGGTGCTGGATGCCCGCCTGGTACTGGACCGTGGTCTCGGTGCGCAGGTTCGGGTTGCCCAGGATGCCGGCGTTGCCGATGGCATCCTGGCTCGAGAAGAGCCGGTTGCGCGACGGCGGCTGGATGTAGCGGCCGTAGTGGAACGAGAAGCCGTCCCGCTCGGTGATCGGGAAGGCGAAGCCCAGGCGGGGCGAGAACTGCTGCTTGTACTTGAGGACGTTCTTGTTGACGTCGTCGTTCTCGAGCAGGATCTCGGCCGCCGAACCGGGCGAGAACATGTCCCAGCGCAGGCCGTAGTTGACGACCATGCCCTCGTATTCCCAGCGGTCCTGGACGTACCAGCTGGCCTCCGGGTTGTAGGTGTGGAAGGTGTTCGTGCTGGCGCCCAGCGAGTAGTCGCCGGTGAAGCGGTTCTGCCGCTCGATGGCCGGGAAGTTGATGAACTCGCGCTCGAGATCGTTGTAGATGATCTGGAGGCCGCTCTTGACCAGGTGACCCTTCCAGCGGCTCGAGGTCAGGTCGAACTTCAGCGAGTAGCTGCGCGAGTACTCCTCGCCGTAGAAAGGCTCGTCGCTGGTGGTGACGAAGAGCGGGTTCAGCGGGTCGGTGTAGTAGTCGACCGCGTTCAGGTACAACGGGGTCTGGGAAGCGAAGACGCCCGGCGACCAGACGCCGCCGTGGTTGAACTCCCAGGGATCCTTGTCGTTCACGGTGGTCCGCGTGTCGAAGGCCACCCGGCTCATGCTCATCGTGTAGAAGGTCTCGTCGGTCAGGTTGTGCGTCAGGTTGAAGGCGACCGTCTGGCCGACGCGGGTGTTCGTCAGCGAGTTGTCGGCCGAGTTGAACCAGACGTAGGCGCTGTCCTCCTGGGCCGTCGAGAAGGTCGAGTAGGGATAGCGGAAACCGTCAAAGCCGGGCTCGGCGATGACCGTGTAGGTCCGCCCGTCGACGCCGCGCACCTGCATGACCGGCGCCGTCTGCCGGATCAGGCTGGAGTTGCGGGCGTCGACCACCACCGCCGGGCGGGCGTTGGTGTTCATGTTGTCGAACCAGGGGCCGTAGTAGACCGGCACGTACTGGCCGACGAAGATCCAGGACTCGTCGCCCGGGGTGCGCACGACGATCGGCATGTAGATCACGCGCTGCGAGTAGCCCGAGACGCTCCAGTTCGGCGAGTAGGCCTGGGTCGAGGAGTAGTTCAGCGTGTACTCGCCGGTCAGGCGCAGGTTCGGATTGAAGGTGTACTGCCACTTCGTCGAACCGCGCAGGTTGTTGATCTGGCGCCGCCGGAACTTGAAGAGGGTCGAGCTGCCGACGTTGACCTTGTACTCGGGCCGGTTGGCCACCGAGTAGTTCTCCTGGTCGGAGAAGTGCATGTCGCCGGCGAAGAAGTAGGTCAGCTTCTTGTGCGGCGTGGGGCCGCCGAAACCGAACTCGAAGCGGTCGTAGTTCGTGTAGGTCTTGTCCTGGCGGCCGAAGTCGTCGGTCATGTAGCGCATGCCGCCTTCGAAGGAATCGCCGCCGGTGCGCGTGCGCACGTTGATCACTCCGGAGAGCGCCGAGCCGTACTCGGCGTCCATGCCGCCGGTCACGGTGCTGACGTTCTCGACGGCCATGCTCGAGACGCCCATGGCGTTGCCGCCCATCGGGTCGTCGACGGCGACGCCGCCGATGCGCATCGAGACCTCGCCCGAGCGGCCGCCGCGCACGTAGAGCTGGTCGCCGCGCATGACCACGCCGGCCTGCTTGGCGACGGCGTCCTCGACCGAGTCGATGGCGTACTTGCTGAGTCGCTCGGAGCCGATCTTCTGCTCCGCCTTGGTGCCCTTGACGTCCACCATGTAGCGGGCGCCCTCGACGGCGATGGCGTCGATCGTCTCGACGATGACCACCTTCATGTCGAAGCGCACCTCGGTGGTCTGCCCGGACTCGACGATGACCGTGCGCTCCTCGGGCGCGTAGCCCAGGTAGAGCACCTGCACCGTGTACTGTCCGGGACGCAAGCTGTTGAAGTAGAAGGAACCGCCGCCGATCGACATGGTCCCGCGCGCCGTCCCCTTGAGCAAGACGTTGGCGTAGTCCAGACGATCGCCCGACTCCGAATCCGTGATCACCCCGTGGAGGGTCCCGGGCGCCTCCTGGGCCGCACCGGGAAGGGGAGACAGGATGCAGGCGGTCGCTACGGTCAGCAGAAGCAGGCAGAACGGGCGCCGGAGCATAACGCCGCTCCTTTCAGACGGACCAGGTCCGAGTCTTTTCCGATGACGCATCGGGTTTCAACGGTGCCCGGGCCACAGGGGCGCGAGACCCAGTTGTCATGGGGAGTCGGGGTCGGCTGGAAGTCTCCGATCCGCGCCGCAAGGCGGAACCGAGGGAATCGAGGCCTCCAGGCCTTTAACCGGTAACTTCGGCTGAATATAGAGAGCAGGCAGACCCGTGTCAACCTAATGTGATTCTGCATCATCCAGCATCACCGGACAGCGCAGGCGATGGCCGGGACCGCACTCCGCGAGGAGAGGACGCACTTCGCGGCAGGTTGCGACGGCCGCCGGGCAGCGCGGATGATAGGGGCAGCCCGCAAGCGGCGCGGACGCGATCGCCGAAAGCGGCGGGACGGCTCCGGGTCGCGGCGGCGTGTCGAGACGCGGCGAAGAGGCGAGCAGCGCGCACGTATAGGGATGCCGCGGCTCGACTCCGGTCGTGAACTCCTCGACGATCACGCCGGCGTACATCACCAGGGCGCGATGGCAGCAGGCGCGGACCAGCGCCAGGTCGTGACTGATCAACAGCAGACCCAGTCCGCGGCTCGCCTGCAGCGAACGGAGCAGGGCGAGGATGCGAGCCTGCACGGTCACGTCCAGGGAACTGGTCGGCTCATCGGCGATCAGCACGGCGGGGGCCGCCGCCAGGGCCCTCGCCAGAGCCACGCGCTGGCGCTGGCCGCCGCTGAATTCGTGCGGATAGCGGTCGGCAGCAGCGGGATCGAGCCCCGTCTCGGCCAGCAGTTCGTCGCGGGCGGCCGGGCCGCCGCCGGCGGCGACGACCATGCGGCGGGCCTCGTCCACGGCCTCGCCCGCCGTCTGCCGCGGGTCCAGCGCCCCCTCGGGATCCTGGAAGACGAGCTGGACCCGGCGCGGCCCGCGCCGTGGCGGCGGGCCTCCGGCCACCGTCACCCGGCCCGAGTCGCGCGGCGCCAGCCCCGCCGCGGCGCGGGCCAGGGTGGTCTTGCCGCAGCCCGACTCCCCCACCAGTCCCACGGCCTCGCCCGGACTCACGATCAGCGAGACCCGGTCGACCGCGCGCACCACCTCGGGCCGGCGCCAGGGAGACCGCCGCCGGCGATGCTCGACCACCAGGTCGTCGATCTCCAGGACGGGCGCGGCGGCGGGGGCGGCCAGGGCGCCCCGCGGCGGCAGGCGCTCGGGCAGCGCGTCGATCAGTTCGCGGGTGTGGGGGTGGCGCGGCCGGCGCAGCAGTTCCCCCGCGGGGCCCGCCTCGACCACGCGGCCGTCCCGGAGCACCGCCGCGGCGCCGCCCATCCAGCCGACGAGACCCAGGTCGTGCGACACGAAGACCAGCGCCAGCCCGCGGTCGGCCGCGAGCCTCCGCAGCAGGTCGACGATCCCGGCCTGCACCGTGACGTCCAGCGCGGTGGTCGGCTCGTCGGCCACCAGCAGGGCGGGGTCGCCGGCCAGGGCCAAGGCCAGCAGGGCCCGCTGCCGCTGCCCGCCGCTGAGCTGGTGGGGATGGCGGCGCGCCAGAGCTTCCGGGTCGGGCAGGCGCACCTCGGCCAGCCGCGACGGCACCAGCCGCCAGGCCTCGGCCGCCGACAGGCCCCGCCGCAGGCGCAGGGTCTCGGCCAGCTGGTCCCCCACGCTGAACACCGGATTCAGGGCCGCCCCCGACTCCTGCAGGACCATGGCCATGCCGCGGCCGGGTCCCGGATCAGGGCGCTGCTCCGCCCGCCAGGACAGGGCCGTCCCCCCGTAGCTCAGACTTCCGGAAACGGTTGCGGCCTTCGGCAGCAGCCCGAGCAGGGCCAGCCCCGCCGTGGTCTTGCCGCTCCCGGACTCCCCCACCAGCGACAGGACGCCGCCCGCCGCCAGCTCGAGATCGACGCCGCGCAGGGCCTCGACCCCGCCGGGGTAGGTCACGCGCAGGTCGCGCACCGAAAGCAGGGGCGCACTCATCGCTCCCCCTCCCCGCCCAGGCCGGCCCGCGGGTCCAGCGCCGTGCGCAGGCCGTCGCCCAGCAGGTTGTAGCCGATGACCGTCAGCGAGATCGCCAGGCCCGGGAAGGCCGCCAGCCACCAGCCGTCGCGGAGGTGGGCGCGGCCCTGATCGATCATCGCCCCCCACGAGACCAGGGGCTCCTGGGCCCCGAGGCCGAGGAAGCTCAGGAAGGACTCGAGCAGGATGGTGTTGCCCAGCCGCAGCGTCGCCGCCACCAGCAGGGTGGGCAGCACGTTCGGCAGGATGTGACGGCGGGCCAGCTGCGGCAGGCTGCAGCCCAGGCCCCGGGCGGCGGCCACGAAGTCGCGCTCGCGCAGGGACAGGACCTCGCTGCGCACCAGCCGCGCGACGGTCATCCAGCCGGTCAGGCCAAGCACGGCCGTCACCAGCCAGGGCGAGGGCTCCAGGGTCGCGGCCAGGAGCAGGACCAGGAAGATCCGGGGAAAGGCCAGGAAGAGATCGGTCAGCGCCGTCAGCAGCCGGTCCAGCCACGACGGCCCCAGCCCGGCCGCCATCCCGACGACGGCGCCCAGGACCACGGCCACGCCCACCGCCAGCCAGCCCACCAGCAACGAGACCCGGGCGCCGTGGACCAGCCGCGACAGGACGTCGCGTCCGAGCACGTCGGTGCCCAGCAGATGCCCCTCGCCCGGCGACTGCAACTGCTCTCCGGCCGCGCCCAGCGCCCCGGGATCCGCGGGCGCGATCAGGTCGGCCCCCAGAGCCAGCAGCAGGACGAGCCCCACCAGCGCCAGCCCGGCGCGGGCCGAGGCGTCGCGCCGCAGGGCCGAGCCCATCCTCCGGTAGAGACGCGGCGGCCGCCTCATCATACGCCCCTCTCCCGGTCCAGGCGGACCCGGGGATCGGCCGCGGCCACCGCCAGGTCGGCGAGCAGGTTGCCCAGCACGACGAGCACCGAGGCCAGGGCCGTCGTGCCCATGACCACCGGATAGTCCCGGGCGAAGAGGGCCTCGACGGCCACCCGACCCATGCCGGGCCAGGCGAAGACGTGCTCGACGACCACCGCGCCGCCCAGCAGGAACGGCAGGCTGAGACCGAGCTGGGTGATCACCGGCAGCAGCCCGTTGCGCAGGGCGTGACGCCAAAGCACCGTCCGCTCGGGCAGCCCCCGGGCGCGGGCGGAAAGGATGTAGGGCTGGCCCAGCACCTCGATCAGGCTGTTGCGCAGGTAGCGCGCCGTGCCCACGGACGAGACGACGCCGAGCACGAAGACCGGCAGGACCATGTGGCGCAGCAGGTCCAGCAGGCGCGGGGCCCAGGGCAGGGACGCGGCGCCCACGGAATGCATGCCTCCTGTCGGCAGCCAGCCGGGGCCGCGCGCGAAGACCAGGATCAGCATCAGTCCCAGCCAGAAGGAAGGAAGTGAATAGAGGAAGAGGCCGGCCACGGTGGCGCCGCGCTCGCGGCGGCTGCCGGCCCGCTTGGCGAGCCAGGCGCCGAAGAGGACGGCGCAGAGAAGATGCAGCGCCAGCGAGGGCACCGTCAGCAGCAGGGTGTTCGGGATGGCATCGCCCAGGATCTCCGCGACCGGCCGGTGCAGGCGGAGGCTGCGGCCCAGGTCGCCGCGCAGCAGGACGCCGCCCAGCCAGTCCCCGTAGCGCACGACCAGGGGCCGGTCCAGTCCCATGCTCCGGCGCAGGGCCGCGCGGCCGGCGGCGTCGAGGTCGGGATCGAGGATGCGGTCGACGGGATCGCCCGGCGCCAGGTCCACCACGGCGTAGACGACCGTCAGCAGGGCCAGGATCAGCAGCGCCGAGGCGGCCAGACGTTGCAGCAGGTATCGAGTCATCGCCCCTCCGCTGGGCCGCGTGCCGGGTGGGCCCGTTCCCGAGGGCCGTCCGGGCTGATACTAGAGACGGCCGGGACCCCGGTCAAGGCGAGCCCGTCGCCCCCCCCCATTGCACCCTGCACCGGCGGCGGCGGGGCGAGTCGGATCCCGCAATGTCCTCTCGCTTCCCGGAAGGCCCGGAGCGGGAGCAGCCGTCCGCCATCCTTCCTCGTCGTTCCCCGGGATTTCCCGTAGTGGCCTCCTGCCCCGTTCCGGGTTCTCCGGCACGACTCTTTCACATGGAGCGGCTGTGTCACCACGGGCCAGAGCGCCCGCAGCCCCGAAGCCTTCCTGGAGTCCGCCATGCAGCACCGACCTCCGACGCCCCGACGCTACGCGCTCGTCGCCGCCCTGCTGGCCGCCGTCCTCTCGGCCGTCGGCTGCAGCATCGAGGAGCCGGCTCTGCCCTCCTTCTCGACGAACGTCGTCCTGCCGCTGGGCACGCACGACATCACCGTGAGCGAGCTGGTCGAAGACGAGGAGTTCCTGGCCGCGGGCGCCGATTCCACGCTCTTCTTCACCGTCGAGGGCACGACCACCTCGGTGGCCCTGGATCCCGACCTCGCCGTGGACGTCGAGAGCATGGACCTCGACGCCGTGCTCGGGCCCTTCACGCTGGACGTGGCCTCGCCCGCCCCCTTCGCCTTCCGGCTGGACGAGCTCTACCCGGCCGTGATCGGGCTGCCGCCGGTGGCGACGCCCGTGCCGCCCTTCTCCTTCGCCGTCGTCAGCGACCCCGAGGCCCTGGCCGGCGTGACCAGCGCCGTCGTCGAGAGCGGGACCCTGTCCGTGGCGCTGCACAACGGGCTGCCGGTGCCCGCCTCGGGGACCGCCCCCCCGGAGCTGCTGAGCGTCGAGCTCTTCGACCCCTACAGCGGCGACGTGGCGGCCCGCCTGGAATTCCCGGCGGAGATCGCGGCGGGCGCGGACGCCGTCGCCGAGGCCGACCTGGCCGGCGTCACCCTGCCCGGCACCGTCGCCCTGCGCCTGGCCGGCGGTTCGTCCGGCGACCCCGGCGGCGTGCTCGTCGACCCCGCCGCCGAGCTCGCGGTGACCGTGACCCTGTCCGACCTGACGGTCGGCGAGGCCCTGGCCGAGATCGGTCCCCAGTCCTTCGTCGAATCCGGCGAGATCGTCCTGCCCGATTCGTTGCGCATCATCGAGGCCGTCGTCGAGAGCGGCGCCCTCGCGCTTTCCTTCGACAGCGACGTCGCCCTGCCCTGCCGCGCCGAGATCGCCTTCGCCGGGATGGTCGACGCCGGGGGCGCGCCCGTGGTTGCGGCCCTGGACCTGGCGCCCGGCGGCGCCGGGGAGACGACGGTGGACCTGGCGGGCGCGCGCATCGTAGCCGGCGACGGCGAGCCCATGGACGTCCTGGACTGGACCGTCACGGTCTCCACCGACGGCAGCGGCGGCGTCCCGGCTCACGTCCGGGCCGGCGACGGCATCCGGGCGACCCTGGCCCCGACGAGCATCGAACTGGGGGCGGTCACGGGCTACATCCCGCAGCGCACCTTCGCCATCGACTCCCTGCACGAGGAGATCGACATCCCGGACGAGCTGGACGGCGTGACCCTGACCGCCGCCACGCTGGTCGTCGACATCCTGAACGGGACCGGCCTGGCGGGGGACTTCGAGCTGGAGCTCGTCGGCCGCAACGCCGGCGGCGAGCAGGCCGTGCTGACCGCGACCGCCGCGGTATCGGCGCCGGAGGGCGGCGAGAAGACGGCCCTGACCCGCATCGTGCTGGACGAATCCAACAGCGAGATCACCGCCTTCCTGGACGTCCTGCCCGAGAGCTTCGACCTCAACGGCGCCGTGCGCGTGGGCGGAGACGAGCCGGGCACGGTGCAGCCGGGCGACTCAGCGGACATCACCTGGCGCATCGACGCCCCGATGCACGTGGTGATCGACCACTCCGAGATCCACCGCGACCCGGAGCCCCTGGACCTGGACGAGGACCTGCGCCGGGACCTGGACGACCACCTGCTCGCGGGCGAGATCGTCGTCGAGATCACCAACCGCTTCCCCTTCGCCGTGGACGTGCTCTTCCAGGCGGGCGCCGACTCGCTGTCCACGCTGGACGCGCCCGACCTCGTCATCGGCCCCCTGGCCGTGGCCCCGGCGCGCATCGACCCGCTGACGCGCTTCGCCGCGGAAGCCGTGGTCAGCCGCCACACGATTCCCCTGAGCCAGGAGCAGATCCGGGTCCTGACCCGCGAGAACGCCCACACCGGCGTGATCGCCGTGATCCCGGGCACCGGCGGCCAGGAAGTCCGGCTGCGCGTGGGCGACTACCTGTCGGTGATCGGCGCCGTCCGCGCCGAGATCCTGGTCGAGGACGACTGATCGCGGCCGACGCCGCGCTTCGAAAGAGGAGACCGAAATGCCGCAGAACCCTCGTCATCGACGCCCCCTGCATCCGGCGACCGCCGTGCTGCTGGCCGCGGCCCTGCTGGCCCTCGCCGGCGCGGCGGCCGCCCAGGGCAGCGTGCGCGCCCTGGCCATGGGCGGCGCCGGCACCGCCGCCGCCCGCGGCATCGAAGCCGTGGACTGGAATCCGGCCAACCTGGCCCTGGCCCGCCCGGCCGGGTTCCAGGTCGGGCTCTTCTCGGCCGCGGCCGACTTCAGCAACAACTCCTTCAGCCTGAAGCGCTACAACGAGTACACCGGCGCGACCCTGAGCAACGCCGACAAGGAGATCCTGCTGGGCGACATCCCCGACGGCGGCTTCAGCCTGAACGCCACGGCCAGCGCCTCGGCCCTGGGCGTCGCCAGCGGTCCTTTCGCGATCTCCTTCCAGGGCCGGGCCGGCGGCAGCGGCACCCTGGACAAGGATTTCTTCGACCTCGTGCTGATGGGCAACGAGATCGACCAGGACTTCCGCTTCGACGACACCGACGGCGAGGCCTACGCGGTGGGCTCGGTCACCCTGAGCGCGGCGCGGCCCGTCCTGACGAGCCGCACCTACCGGCTCTCGGCCGGCGTCAACCTGCGCTACCTGCGCGGCATCTACGACTTCAGCGACGTCACCGCCACCGGCGGACTGGTCACCAGCCTGTCGGGCGCCGAGGGCAGCGCCGAAGCCGGCTACCGCACGGCCACCGGCGGCGCCGGCTACGCGGTGGACCTGGGGCTGGCCCTGCAGGCCCCCCGCGGCTGGACCTTCGGGCTGGCGGTCGACAACGGCCTGAGCAGCGTGACCTGGGACCGCGGCACCGAGCGCCACGTCTGGTCCGCGGCCGGCGACTCGCTGACCGCGACCACCGACGACTTCGACGCCGTGACCACGGACAGCGACACCAGCTACGCCATCGGAGCCTACGACACGAGCCTGCCCCGCCGCCTGCGCCTGGGTGCGAGCAACCGGCTGGGCCCGGTCAGCTTCGCGGTCGACCTGGCCCGGGACCTGGGCGAACGGGCCGGCGACGTCGGCGGCACCGAGATCGCCGCGGGCGTGGCCTGGCCGGCGCTGGGCTGGCTGGAGCCGCGGGCCGGCGTGGCCCTGGGCGGGGCCGGCGGGGAGCGCGCGGCGATCGGGCTGGGCCTGAAGCTGGGACCGTGGCGCTGGGACGTCGCCGTCGCCAACCGCGGCCGGCTGTGGCCCGACGACACGCGCGGCCTGGCCGTGGCCACGGGCTCGCGACTCGACTTCTAGGACGGACAACGAGGGAATGCGGACGCCGCCGTCCGGAGCCTAGGCTCCGGGCGGCGGCGTCGTGATGACGGGATCCAGGCCCAGGGTCTGGGCGAAGGCCTCGACCAGCAGGTCGCGGCAGCGGTCGTGGTCGGCCTCGCCGAAGGACCGTCCGAGCAGGGCGCCGAGGTCGGTGGTCGCGGCCAGCAGCTCGGCGCGCGCCTCCGGGTCGGCGGCGCCCCCGCCGAGGCAGTCCAGCAGGCCGGCGTGGGCGGGTCCGGTCAGGATCGACCCGTGCTGCAGGAAGACGCCCTCGGTGCGCCGCTGCGCCGAGCCCACCAGCTTGCGCCCGCCGACGGTGATCTCGTGCCGGCCGGCGGAGCGGAAGCAGACCAGGCCGCGCGCCTCGGCCAGGCTCTCGCCCCCGGCGACGTCGGGCGCCAGGCCCAGCGCCTCCAGGAAGCGGAGCAGGGCGCGGTTCAGCAGGGCGTAGGTGTCGTGCAGGGTTTCGCCGAAGAGCGGCGAGGGCGAGGCGCCGACGACGGCGTAGGTCATCTCCTGGGCGTGGAGGATCGCCCGCCCGCCGGTGGGTCGCCGCACCAGGTCGTAGCCCAGGGCGGCGATGCGCGCGGCGTCGAAGTCCCCGGCCTGCTGGTGGTAGCCGTAGGAGACCGCCGGCGGCGACCAGCGGTAGAGGCGCAGCACCGGCGCGTCGCCGGGACGCTGCGCCGCCAGCAGCCCGGCGTCGACCGCCATGTTCTCGGCCCCGCCGCGGGGGGCGTCCAGGATCACGCGCAGTTCGGACACGGTCCCTCCCCGGCCGGTCAGCAGTTGCAGGGGCCGAGCCAGCTCAGGTCGGGGTTGCGGGCCGCGCCGGCCTCGTCCAGGCGCGAGACCGGAGTCGCCACCGGCGCCCGGTGCAGCAGGTCGGGATCGGTCTCGGCCTCCCGGCGGATCGCCCGCAGGGCCTCGACGAAACCGTCCAGGCTCTCCTTGGACTCGGTCTCGGTCGGCTCGACCATCAGCGCCTCCTCGACGATCAGCGGGAAGTAGACCGTCGGCGCATGGAGGCCGTAGTCGAGCATCCGCTTGGCGATGTCCAGGGTGCGCACCCCGTAGTTCTCCTTCCAGTCCGATCCCGTGGCGACGAACTCGTGCAGGCAGCCCTCGGCGTGGTCCACCCGCAGCACGCCCTCGAGGCGCCGGCGCAGGTAGTTGGCGTTGAGCACGGCGCGTTCGGCCGCCCGGGCCAGCCCGTCGCCGCCGCAGCGCAGGATGTAGGCCAACGCCCGCAACGCCACGCCGACGTTGCCCTGGAAGGAGTGGATCCGCGGCCGGCACTCGCCGACGTGGTGGTCCAGGAAGTAGCGGCCGTCGCGGCTCTCGATCGTCGGGGCGGGCAAAAACGGCGCCAGCTCCCCGGTCACGCAGATCGGGCCGGCGCCGGGGCCGCCGCCGCCGTGGGGGGTCGAGAAGGTCTTGTGCAGGTTCAGGTGGACGACGTCGAAGCCCATCGCGCCCGGGCGCGCCTTGCCCAGGATGGCGTTCATGTTGGCGCCGTCCATGTAGAGCCGGCCGCCGGCCTCGTGGATGATCGCGGCCACCTCGACGATGCGCTCCTCGAAGAGGCCCAGGGTGTTCGGGTTGGTGATCATGATGCCGGCGGTCTGCGGGCCCACCGCGGCGCGCAGGGCCTGGGGATCCAGGCGGCCGTCGGCACCCGACTTCACGGTCCGCGGCTTCATGCCGGTCATCGCCACCGACGCCGGGTTGGTGCCGTGGGCGGAGTCGGGGATCAGCACCTCGACGCGGTCGCGATCGCCGCGCTCCAGGTGGAAGGCGCGGATCACCTGCATGCCCAGGTACTCGCCGTGGGCGCCGGCCGACGGATGCAGGCAGCAGGCGTCGAAGCCGGTGATCTCGCAGAGCGCGTTCTCCAGCAGCTTCAGGGCGCAGAGCAGCCCCTGCACGTCGTCGTCCTCCTGCTCGGGATGCAGCGAGGCGAAGCCGGGCAGCGCCGCCACCTTCTCGTTCAGGCGCGGGTTGTACTTCATCGTGCAGCTGCCCAAGGGGTACATGCCGCGCTCGATGTGGTGGTTCAGGTTCGACAGCAGCGTGAAGTGGCGCATCACCTCGGGCTCGCTCAGGGCCGGCAGGTCGCAGGCCGCGCCGCGGCGTGCTGCGGCGGGCACCTCGGCGTCCGCGGCGTCGCCGTCGAAGGCGGGGAAGGTCAGGGCGCGCCGCCCGGCGCGTCCCTTCGCGAAGAGGCTATCCTGGAGGGCGGCGCCCCAGCGCTGCGGCGTCGTGTTGCCCGTGTCGTTGGCCATCTCGGTTCGTCTCCTTCTATGCGGACATGAAGTCCCGCAGCGCCCGGACGTAATGCTCGATCTCGCCGGCGGTGCGCTTCTCGGTGACGGCCACGAGCAGGTCCTCGGGGCCGCAGCCGGCGAAGCCGTCCAGCGGGATGCCCGCCAGGATGCCCCGCTCGCGGGCGAAGGTGCGGAAGGCCGCGGCCGGCTTGGCCAGGCGGATCACCGTCTCGTTGAAGACCGGCCCGGGGAAGGGCAGCTCGACGCCGGGCAGGTCCCGCACCGACTTCCGGAAGGCCTCGCAGCGGAGGCGGTTGGCGCGGCCCAGCTCGACCAGCCCCTCGGGGCCCAGCATGGCCAGGTAGGCCGTGGCCCGAGTCGCGTTCAAGCCCTGGTTCGAGCAGATGTTGGAGGTCGCCTTCTCGCGGCGGATGTGCTGCTCGCGGGTCTGCAGGGTCAGGACGTAGCCTGCGCGTCCCTGCTGGTCGACCGTGCGGCCGACGACGCGGCCGGGGATCAGCCGCTTCAGGTCGTCGCGGGCGGCCAGGTAGCCCAGCAACGGCCCGCCCCAGGAGCAGGGCACGCCGAAGGGCTGGGCCTCGCCGACGGCCAGGGCGGCGCCGTACTCGCCCGGAGCCTTGAGCAGCGAGAGCGAGACCGGGTTGGCCACGGCCACCAGCAGGGCGCCGGCGGCCTCGGCCGCCGCGGCCAGCTCGTCCACGGGCTCGATCAGGCCCAGGTAGTTCGGGTTCTGCACCACGACCGCCGCGGTGTCGCCGTCCAGCACGGCGGCCAGGGCGGCGGGGTCGGTGGTGCCGTCGGCCGCGGCCGGGGCGACGGCGACGGCGATCCCCTGCCCCGCCAGGGCCGTGTCGACCACCGCCCGGTAGCGGGGGTTGAGCACGGCGGGCAGGACGACGCGGCGGCGGCGGGTCTTGCCGACGGCCACCAGCAGGGCCTCGGCCAGGGCGGTGGCCCCGTCGTACATGCTGGCGTTGGCCACGGGCAGGCCGGTCAGCCGCGAGATGAAGGTCTGCCACTCGTAGATCACCTGCAGCGTGCCCTGCGAGACCTCGGCCTGGTAGGGCGTGTAGGCCGTCAGGAACTCGCTGCGGCAGGCGACGGCGTCGACGGCGGCCGGGATGATGCTGTCGTAGACCCCCCCGCCGAGGAAGGAGATGCAGGCTTCCTGGCCGGCGTTGCGGGAGGCCAAATTCGACATGATCCGCAGGACCTCCTCCTCGGAGAGTCCGGCGGGCAGGTCCAGGCCGCCCTCGACGCGGACCGAGGCGGGGATGGTCCGGAAGAGCTCGTCGACGTCGGCCAGGCCGATCGCCTCGAGCATGTCCCGGACATCCTGCCCGGTGTGCGGGGTGTAGGGCATGTGCGCTCAGCCTCCGATCAGGGCCTCGTAGTCGGCCGCGGAGAGCAGGTTGTCCATTTCGCCGGCGTCGGAGAGGCTGATCTTCATCAGCCAGCCGCCGTCCAGGGGCTCCTTGTTGACGAGCTCCGGCGCGTCCAGCACCGCTTCGTTCACCTCGACGACCTCGCCCGAGACGGGGCTGTAGAAGTCCTCGACCGACTTCACGGTCTCGATGGTGCCGACGACGTCGCCCTGGACCAGGGTCGTCCCGACCTCGGGCAGCTCCAGGAAGACCACGTCGCCCAGCTCGTGCGCGGCGTACTCGGTGACGCCCACCGTGCCGGTGCCGCCCTCGACCTGGACCCACTCGTGCTCCTTCGTGTACTTGCGATCGTCAGCGACCATCTTCGGGCCTCCTCAAGGCGTGGTGATGCTGCGGTCGGCGCGGGGATCTCCCTTGACCCGAGCCGCAACGAAGGGATAGGGAACCGGCCGCGCGGGAACGCGCTTGCCGCGGATCTCGATCGACAATTCGGCGTCGGCGGCGTCGGCGGCGATCAGGGCCAGGGCCCTGGCCTCCTTCAGCGTCGGGCAGAAGGTGCCGCTGGTCACGGCGCCCACCGGCCGGTCGCCGGCGAAGACCGGGCACTGCTCGCGGGCGATCCCGCGGCCGTCCAGGCGCAGGCCGACAAGGCGCCGCGGCACGCCCTCCTTCTTCTGGGCGAGCAGGGCGTCGCGACCGATGAAGTCGCGGTTCTTGAAGCGGATGGCCCAGCCGATGCCGGCCTCCAGCGGCGTGATGTCCTCGCCCAGCTCGTGACCGTAGAGACAGTAGGCCAGCTCGAAGCGCAGGGTGTCGCGGGCGGCCAGGCCGATGGGAGCGACGCCGAGGTCGGCGCCGACGGTCATCAGCTCCTCCCAGAGCGGCAGGGCGTCGGCGTTGGGCAGGTAGATCTCGTAGCCGCGCTCGCCGGTGTAGCCGGTGCGCGAGACGATCCAGGCGTCGTCGTTCCCCGCCGGGCCGGCGACCAGGCAGGTGTAGAAATCCAGGGCGGCCACCGCGTCGACGCGGCCGGCGAAGGCCTCGACGCGGGCCATGAGCTCGGGCGCGTCCGGTCCCTGCACGGCGATCAGGGCCGTCGCGTCGCTGACGTCGCGCACGGCCAGCCCCGCGACGCCCTCGGCGCGCGACAGCAGCCAGGCGGCGATCTTGTCGTGGTTGGCCGCGTTGCAGACCACCAGCCAGCGCTCGTCGGCCAGGTGGTAGACGAGCATGTCGTCCAGCACGCCGCCAACCTCGTTGCACATCGCGGTGTAGACCACCTTGCCCACCTCGCCGCCGACGACGCGGTTGGTGGTCAGGGAGTCGAGCCAGGCCTCGGCGCCGGGGCCGTCGACGCGGATCTCGCCCATGTGGGTGATGTCGAAGAGGCCCACCCGCTCGCGGACGGCCTCGTGCTCGGCGATCACGCCCTCGTACTGCACCGGCATCGCGAAGCCGGCGAAGGGGACCATGCGGCCGCCGCGGGCCTCGTGCCACGCGGTCAGCGGGGTGGTCTTCAGGTCTGCATGCTTTTCCTGGGACAAGACGCGCTCCTCCGTTCCGGCCAGAGACACGCGCGGCAGGCGGGACGCTGTCGGCGAGGATCCGCACCGGCTGAAGCCCTCGGTCCGGCGCCGGCGGGACCGCCCCAAATCTAAGCCGGGGCGGGCCGATAGCCAAGGAAAGTTGGACCGTGCGCAGGCTCAGGCTCCGGCCCGCCCGCCGGCGGCGAGCTCCCGCAGCATGAGGCCGGTATGGGAGTCCGGCGCGGCCATGATCGCGGCCAGGTCGCCCTGGGCGACGACGGCGCCCCCGCCGCCGCCCCCCTCGGGACCGAGGTCGATCACGTGGTCGGCCTGCCGGATCACCTCGGGGTTGTGCTCGATCACGATCACGCTGTGCCCCTGGCCCACCAGCCGCGCCAGGATCTCCATCAGGCGGGCCACGTCGCAGAAATGCAGGCCGGTGGTCGGTTCGTCCAGGATGTAGAGCGTCCGGCCCCGGCTGCCGCGGGCCAGTTCACGCGAGAGCTTCAGCCGCTGGGCCTCGCCGCCCGAGAGCGTGGCCCCGGGCTGCCCCAGGCGCAGGTAGCCCAGCCCGACGCCGACGACGACCTCCAGTATCTTGCGGCAGGCCGGGATGCTCTCGAGGAAGTCCAGGGCCTCCTCGGCCGGCATCTCCAGCACCGAGGCGATGTCCTTGCCCTTGAAGGCCACTTCCAGGGTCTCGCGGTTGAAGCGCCGGCCGCCGCAGGCCTCGCAGGGCACCTCGATGTCGGGCAGGAAGTCCATGGTCAGCCGGCGCACGCCCGCGCCCTCGCAGTCGGGGCAGCGGCCGGGACCGGTGTTGAAGCTGAAGCGTCCCTGGCCGTAGCCGCGCATGCGGGCCTGGGTCGTGGCGGCGAAGAGCTTGCGCACGTGGGTCAGCAGCCCGGTGTAGGTGGCGGGCGTGGAGCGGGGCGTGCGGCCGATGGGCGACTGGTCCACCAGGGCCACGTTGTTCAGGTGCTCGACGCCGCTCAACGAGACGAAGGGCTCAGGCGCGGTGCCGGCCCGGTGGAGACGGGCCGCCAGCTCGCGGTAGAGCGTGTCGTGCACGGCGGTGCTCTTGCCGGAGCCCGAGACGCCGGTGACAACGGTCAGCCGGCCCAGGGGAATCTCCAGGTCGATCCCCCGCAGGTTCCGTCCGTCCAGTCCCGTCATGCGCAGCCAGTGCTCGGGCGGCACGCCGCCGCTGACCGGCGCCGGCGCGATGGGCTCCTCGCGGGCGGCCAGGAAGCGCCCGGTCACACTGTCCGGCGCGGCGGCGACCTCGGCCGGCGAGCCCTCGGCGACCAGGCGTCCGCCGCCCTCCCCCGCCCCCGGCCCCAGGTCCACGATGTGATCCGCGGCCAGCATCACGTCCAGGTCGTGCTCGACGACGACCACGCTGTTGCCCCGGTCGCGCAGGCGCAGCAGCGAGTCGATCAGCCGCCGGATGTCGCGGTGGTGCAGGCCGATGCTGGGCTCGTCCAGGATGTAGAGCACCCCGGTCAGCTTGGACCCGATCTGGGTCGCCAGCCGCACGCGCTGGCCCTCGCCGCCCGAGAGCGTGCTCACCGGACGGAAGAGCGAGAGGTAGCCGACGCCGACGTCGTCCAGGAAGCGGCAGCGGGTGACGACCTGCTCCATGATCGGGCGGGCCACCTGACGCTTCAGCTCGGTGGGGAATTCCAGGTCCCGGGCCCATTCCAGCAGCTCGACCACCGGCAGCCGCCCCACCTCGCCGAAGTGGCGGCCGCCGATCTTGACCCCCAGCGACTCGGGGCGCAGCCGGTAACCGTCGCAGGCCGGGCAGGTCCGTTCGGTGAGCAGGCGGCCGAGCGTGGCGCGCACCTTGTCGGACTTGGTCTCGCGGTGCCGCCGCAGCAGCTCGGGCACCAGTCCCGTCCAGTCGGCCAGGAAGGCCGTGTAGAGCCGGTGTTCGGCCAGCCGCCGGCGATCCCCCGGATCCAGCCCGTCCAGCAGGGCCGAGCGCGCCCCCTCGGGCAGATCCCGCCACGGCGTCTTCAGGTCGAAATCCAGGGCCTCGGCCAGGGCCTCGATCTGGGTGAAGACCCAGCCCGACTCCTTGCCGCGCAGGAAGGCGACGGCCCCGTCGGCCAGGGACAGCTCCGGCTCGGGCACCAGGGCCTCGGGCAGGATCGTGGGCAGCGTGCCCAGGCCCTGGCATTCCGGGCAGGAACCGGCCGGGGAGTTGTGCGAGAAGAGGCGCGGCTCGAGGTCGGGAAAGCTGCGGCCGCAGGAGGGGCAGGCGGCGTCGCGGCTGAAGAGCGTCGTCTCGCCTTCCTGCAGCACGAGCACGGTGCCGCCGGAGATGGCCACGGCCCGTTCCAGCGCCAGGGCCAGCCGCTTCTCGACCCCGGGGCGATTCGTCAGCCCGTCGACGACGACGGCGATGTCGTGCCGCTTCCCCGCCGCCAAGTCGACATCATCCTCCAGCGAGAGGATCTCGCCGTCGACCAGGGCGCGCAGGAAACCCTGACGCAGCAGATCGGCCAGCAGCTTCCGGTGGGCCCCGCGTCGGCCCGAAAGGACCGGCGCCAGCACTTGGAAACGGGCGCCGGCGGGCGAGGCGGCGATGGCGTCACCGATCTCGGCCAGGGGGCGGGCGGCGGCGGGCAGATCGCAGTCGGGGCAGGTCTGCAGGCCGCAGCGGGCGTAGAGCAGGCGCAGGAAGTTCGTGATCTCGGTGACCGTGCCCACCGTCGAGCGGGGATTCGAGCCCAGCCCCTTCTGGTCGATGGCCAGGGCGGGCGACAGGCCCTCGATGCGGTCGACGTCGGGCTTGGGCAGCTGGTCCAGGAACTGGTGGGCGAAGCTGGACAGGCTCTCGATGTAGCGCCGCTGGCCCTCGGCGTAGAGGGTGTCGAAGGCCAGCGAGGACTTGCCCGAGCCGCTGGGGCCGGTGACCACCACGAGACGGTGGCGAGGCAGCTCCAGATCCAGGTTCTTCAGGTTGTGGACCCGCGCGCCCCTGACGATGATGCGGCCTTCGGCCATGGTTCGGCTCCCCGGGTGTCGGCCGCGCCGGCGCGGCCGTTGCGCAATCCTCTAGCCTTAGCAGAGCCCCGCCGGACCGTCAAGACGGGCGCGCCAGGGCGCGCCAGAGCTAGGGCTCGATCACGGAGGCCCGATCGTCCTGCTCCCAGGCGGCCAGTTCGTCCTCGTCCAGCCCGTCAAGGCCCTCGAGAATGTCAATGCGCTCGACCACGACCGGGTCCACCGGGTTGTCGCGCGGATCGCGGGGGACGTTGACGATGGCGTCGACGACGTCCATGCCGTGCACGACGTGGCCGAAGGCCGAATATTTGCCGTTCAGGTTCGAAGCCGCGGCCACGCAGATGAAGAACTGGCTGCCGGCGGTGTCCGGGCCCTGGGCGCGGCCCATCGACAGCGTGCCCCGCACGTGTCGGGCGCGCGAGAACTCGGCCTTCAGGTTGACCGGCACCTGGAGCGGCGCGTAGCCGCGGGCGGCCAGGGCCTCTTCGATCTTCCTGAGCCAGGGCCGCTCCTCCTCGGTCAGCACGTCGGCCAGCATGGGGTAGCCGGTGCCGTCGTTGCGGCGGCTGGCGTCCCGCGACAGGGGGTCGCCCCCCTGGATCATGAAGCCGGGAACCACACGGTGGAAGGTCGTGCCGTCGTAGAAACCGCTGCGCGACAGGTGGACGAAGTTGGCCACGTGGTGCGGGGCGTCGTCGGGCTCGAGCAGCAGCAGGATGTCGCCGTGGCCGGTGTGCATGCGGGCGAAGGTCTGGGCGTCGGCGGCCGGAGCCGTCGCGACGAGCGTCAGGACGGCCAGCAGGGCCGCGGCCGGGATCAGGCGCATCTTCATCGTCGCTCCAGGTCTGGGGTGGTAGGCGCCGGCGCCGCGCCGGCCCGTATTCGATAACCTGCAAGGGGAGAAACGGCAACCCCGGAAGCGGCTTCCGGGTTCCGTGTCCGGCGCGGGGCGCAGAGAAGGGCCGCCATCATGGCGGCCCCTCTCCTATCGCTGGACGGCGCCGCCGCGGCCTACGTGCCGGGCTTGCGCAGGGTCAGGCGCACGAAGCGGTTCTCGGCGCGGCCCTCGGGGGTCTCGTTGTCGGCCACCGGCCGGAAGGGGCCGTAGCTGACCACGGCGAAGCGGGTGGCGTCCATGTCCAGGAAGTTGGTCATGTACCGGGTCACCGCGGCGGCGCGGGCGGCGCCGAGCTCCCAGTTCGTCGGCCAGACCGCGACGAAATCCTCGATGATCTTCTTGTTGTCGGTGTAGCCCTCGACGTAGATGTCCCAGTCCGGATACGCGTTGACGGCGTCCCGAATGGCCTCGAGCGTGGGCACCATCGTGTCCAGGATCATGACCTGGCTGTTGCCGAAGACGATCTTCTCCGGCATCGTGACCATCACGACCTCGTTCAGCTGCTCGACCAGGACGGACTTCTCGGTCTCGACCCGCTCGATGTTCTCGCGCAGCTGGGCGGCGACCTGCTCGGCCTCGGCGATGCGGGCCTCGCGATCGGCGACCTGGCCCTCGAGGTCGGCGACCTGGGCGTTCAGGTCGACGATCTGCGCCTTGTAGTCCTTGCAGGGAGAACAGCCGGAGAGCGCGGCGAAGGCGAAGGCCAGCACCGCGAGCACGGCCAAACGCTTCGATGTGAACATACCATCACTCCTTTTCGGATCGCGGCGGCAACACCGGCGAACTCCATTTCCCGCCCAGCGGGTAGCCGCCAACCACGCCCGACGTCCGGCAAGCGGACCGGCCGACGTTGTCGGGACGCAAGAATACCAGCCTCGACTGGCGAAATTTAACCCGGAAGTCGATGCCCGAAAAGCTCTTTTTGCATAAGTCCGCAAAAATCGGGCCCGCCTTCACGGGCCCAGCAGATTCCACCGGCGGGGAAAAGCCACGCTTTCGGCCGCATCGCAGAGGCCGCAGAGCCAGGCGACGGCGCGATCGACGCCCAGGGCGAAGCCGGCCCTGGGGAAGGCGCCGAAGCGGTCGAGCGCGTCGGCCCAGGCCGGGTACGGCCCCCCCGCGGGCGCGGCGACGGCCGCCCGCGACCATCCGGACAGGATCTCCCCCGCCTCCGGAACGATCAGCAGGAAGTCGCGGCCGCGGCGGGCCAGCGCCGGCGCCGGGGCCGTCAACAGGTAGGGCGCGGCCGGCGGTCCGGCGCGGCGGGCTATAAGTAGCAAGATACCCAAGAGC
>CAZLHO010000050.1:0-21871 GCA_964559455.1 uncultured Fibrobacteraceae bacterium
GCGACCTTCTTCTTCGCGGCCTTCTTCTTCGGAGCCGCGGCGGCCATCATCAGGCTCTCCTCCATTTTCGACCTCTCTTGATAGCTTCAACTTGTTCCGGCACGACAACGCACCATGTCCACCGGCGTTGGCTAATCCGTGCTGGCTCCTTCCTCGCCACTGTTCCGGATGCTGCAGGGCAGCCCAGAAGAAGAAAGACGCGAGGTCCGGCGCGCGGCACTCACGTGGTTCACTTCGTCTATCCTCTCCTTTCCGCTTTCCGGTGATCGAACTACTGTCGGCGAAGAACTCGTTGGCACAAAGGCATTATTTAAAGACACGAAATTCGTGTCAACGAAAAAAAGAGGGACCGCATGCGCGATCCCTCTTCTTCTTCATGGTGCCCGGGGCGGGATTTGAACCCGCACGGCTTGTGGCCACTACCCCCTCAAGATAGCGTGTCTACCAATTCCACCACCCGGGCAGGCGTCGTGTCACGGCGCGGTCGACTCCTCGACGTCGCCGGTGGGCTGCGCGTCATCGCCCGTCGCATCGGGCGTCGCGGCCTCTTCGCCGGTCATCGGCGTCGTCGGATCGAAGACCTCGTCGCTCGGAGGCGGCAGCATCTGCTCGCCCAGCGATCCCTCTTCGAGGGCGCGCTGCACGGCGGAGCCGGGGGCGACGGTGCGGTCGGCGGTCATGATGAAGAGCACGGCCGAGGTCATGAAAAAACCGACGGCGAGATAGACCGTGATCTTGGTCAGAGCCGAGGATACGGCGCGGGAGCCGAACATCTGCTGGGGCAGCCCGCCGCCGCCGCCGAAGGCGCCGGCAAGACCGCCGCCCTTGCTGGACTGGACCAGCACGACGGCGATGAGCGCCAGGCTGATCACGACGTGCAGGGCCAACAGGACCGTGTACATGCCAGAACTCTCTTTCGGGGCGGGGCCCCAGGCACAGGAAAAGCCCCCGGCCACTGCCGGCGGCGGGCGGAAAATGTAACCAGCGGCGGCGGTGATGTCAACCCGCCCCGGGGCGGCCTCAGGCGTCGGCGAGGGCCTCGACGCCGGGCAGAACGCGCCCGGCCATGAATTCCAGCGAAGCGCCGCCGCCCGTCGAAACGTGGGTCACGCGGTCGGCGAGGCCGAGCTGGTTGACGGCGGCCACGGAATCGCCGCCGCCCACGACCGTGTGGGCGCCGCGGCCGGTCGCCTCGGCCACGGCGCGACCCACCGCGCTCGTGCCCCCGGCGAAGGCGGGAATCTCGAAGACGCCCGGAGGTCCGTTCCAGAAGACGGCCCGGGCCGCCCCCAGCTCCGCGACGAAGCGCGCGCGCGTCTTCTCGCCGATGTCCAGTCCCTGCCAGCCGTCGGGAATGTCCGTGACCAGGACGGAACGGCGCTCGGCGTCGCCGCTGAACTCCCGGGCGACCAGACAGTCCTCGGGCAGCACCAGCTTCGCGCGCGACCGCTCGGCCTTGTCCAGGATGCGCGCGGCCACGTCCAGGCTCTCGTCGTCGACCAGGCTGTCGCCGACGCCCAGGCCGTGCACCTTGAAGAAGGTGAAGATCATGCCGCCGCCGAGCAGCAGCACGTCCACCGTGTCGAGCAGGTTCTCGATGACCTCGACCTTGCCCTTGACCTTGGCGCCGCCGAGCACCGCGACGAAGGGACGCGGCGGATCGTCGAGCAGCAGCCCCAGGTTCGTCAGCTCCTTCTCCATCAGGAAGCCTGCGCAGCGGTGGTCGAAGCCCGCCCCGGCGCCGACCGTGGAGGCGTGGGCGCGATGAGCCGTGCCGAAGGCGTCGTTCACGTAGCAGTCTCCGAGGGCGCCGAGCTGGCGGGCGAAGGCGGGATCGTTGTCGGTCTCGGCCGCGGCGAAGCGCAGATTCTCCAGGAGCAGGATCTCGCCGGGCTGCAGGCGCGCGGCCTTGGCGCGGGCGTCCTCGCCGACGGTGTCTTCGGCGAAACGCACCGGCGCCTCGACGAGTTCGGCCAGACGGTCGGCGGCCGGCCGCAGCGTCATTTCGGGCACGACCTTGCCCTTGGGACGGCCGAGATGGCTCATCAGAACGACGCTGCCGCCGCCGGCGGTCACGTAGTCGATCGAGGGCAGGGCGGCGCGGATACGGGTGTCGTCCGTGATGACGCCGTCGCCGTCCAGGGGGACGTTGAAATCGACCCGCATCAACACCTTGCGGCCGGCGGGATCGAGATTGGCAAGACTCTGCTTGGGCATGACGAGCACTCCCCGATCGGAGGTTTCTGGGACGGGCAACGGGATGTTAGGCATGCGCCCGCCGGGTGTCAAGGCTCCCCGTCGAGCGCGCCCGAGGTCGCGGCGACGCCGGCGGCGACCGCCCACGGCGTCCGCCAACCGGCGGCCGTCAAGGCGACGGCCGCCGCGGCTGCGGTGGCTCCGGTCGTGATCAGGTCGTCGACCAGGGCCAGCCGCAGGGGTTCGTCACGGGCCGGCGTCCGGGCGACGAAGGCGCCGGCCACGTTGCCCCGGCGCAGCGAAGCGTCGGAATCGAGCCGCGCCTGCTGGGCCGTGGCTCGGCGCCGGCGCAGCAGGTCGTCTCGGACCGGCAGGCCGGTCGCTTCGGCGACCAGCGCGGCGATCAGAGCCGCCTGGTTGAAACCGCGCTCCCGACGCCGACGCCGGTGCAGCGGGATCGGCACCAGCGCATCGACGTCGCCCCAACCCTGGCGGGCCGCGACGACGGCGGCGACGGCCAGCCCGGCCAGCGGCCGGGCCAGGGAACGCAGGTTCCTGTACTTGCAGGCCCCGACCACCGCCGCCAGGTCGGCGTCGGTGCGGCGACCGCCGGCGAGCCCGAGCTCCGCCGCCGCGCCGTCGCGTCGCCGGCGCAGTTCCGGCGCCGGCGTCAGGCACCGCGCGCAGCCGCCGCAAAGCGCAGCCGCTCCCCCGACGCCCCGGCCGTCCGAAGCATCGGCGACGAGGCGACCGCAGAGGGCGCATCGCGGCGGCAGCAGCACGTCGAGCAGGGCGGACCCCAACCAGGTCAAGAGCGCCAACATCGCCTTCCATCCGGGAGGTCGGAACCGGCGGGGATCAGCGGAGCGACAGCCCGGCGGCTTCGCGCATGGCCGGCCACGGGACCGGCTCGCCGAACCACCAGGCGAAGGACAGACCGCCCTGGCCGACCAGGGTTTCGCGCCCGTCGACGATGCGCAGGCCGGAGCGTCGGGGATAGTCCGGCAGGAGTTCGCCGTAGCGCAGGTCGAGCAGCAGGTCGGGCCCGCTGGTGGAGCCGACGAGCCGCTGCATCGGATCGGCTCCGGGACCGGCGGCGACGACCCAGAGCGGAGCATCCGGCAGCTTGTCCTCGTCCGTCCAGGGCAGGACCCTCAGATCGACGCCGGGCGACGGTCCGCCGAGGGCGGCCCACCACTCCTGGAAGGCGCGCCGGCCGGCTTCGCCCCGACCCAGCGCCGCGACCGCGCCGACGCCCCAGTCGGCGAGGGCCAGCGCCGCGGCCCGGGCGGCGCCGCCGGTCCCCCAGAGCAGGGCCGTCCGCGGGGGATCGGGATGCGGCCAGGAGACGGCCAGGGCCCGGGCGACGCCGCCGACGTCGGTGTTGTGCCCGACCCAGCGTCCGGCCCCGCAGCGCAGGGTGTTCACCGCGCCCGCCCGCACGGCCTCGGGCGTGAGCTCGTCGCAGCAGGCGTAGGCCTCGGCCTTCAGGGGCGCCGTGACGTTGGCGCCGCAAAGGCCGGGAGCGCCTCCGGCGTCGCGCAGCGCGCGCAGCGACCCGGCGGGAATCCGCGCCGCGCGGAACTCGGCGTCGATCGCGCGGGCGCGCAGGGCGGCGGTCTGGATCGCCGGCGACAGGGAGTGGCTCACGGGGTCGCCGAAGACGGCGTAGAGGTCGCCGGCCGGGCGCCAGTCGTCGCCGTCCAGGCGCCAGCCGCTCGCGCCGGGCGCCAGCGCCAGGGGTCCGGAAGAAGCGCGCGGACTCATGCCCGTCTCCGCCGCAGGACCAGCAACAGCAACAGACCGCCGGCGACCAGAGCCATGCTGATCCACTGGTTCGCGCTCAGCCCCAGGGCCGGCACCATGTCGGGCTCGTACCAGCGGGAGAAGTCCACCGCGAAACGCGCCACGCCGTAGAAGACCAGGAAGCGGCCGAAGGTTGTGCCGTCCGGGTCGCGCTTTCGATCCAGGAGCAACAGCAGGGCGAAGGCCAGGAAACCGCCCAGCGAACTGAAGAGCTGCGCGGGCAGCAGCGCCCCCTCGCGGGCGCAGAGCCAGCCCGCGGCGCAGTCGGGGGGAAAGACCACGCCCAGCGGTCCCTGCGTCGGGCGGCCGAAGCAGCAACCGTTCAGGAAGCAGCCGATGCGGGTGATGCCGATGCCCAGGACCACCGCCGGCGCCATCACGTCGGCCATGCGCAGGAAGGGGACCTTGCGTCGGCGGCAGAGCCACCAGACCGTCGCCGTCGCCGCGATGATGCCGCCGTAGAGGGTCAGCCCCCCCTCCCAGATGTAGAGGGCGCGGTACCAGGGATGGAAGTGGCCCGGGTGGGTCAGCACGAAATAGAGCCGCACCCCGATCAGCGACGAGATCAGCACCGCGAAGCAGAGGTCGAGCACCAGGTCCGGCGACAATCCCCGCCTGCGGCCGCGCCGCACCGAGAGCCAGATGCCCACCAGGAAACTGAGCGCCAGCAGCAGGCCGTAGCTCTTGATGAATCCGAAAATGACGGGATGCACGAGGGCCTCCTCGATCCGGTCAGGCCTCGAAGCCCTGGCCGGCGATGTTCAACAGCAGCCCCAGAAGGAACGACGACACCAACAGGTTCGATCCGCCGTAGCTCAAAAAAGGCAGCGGCAGGCCGGTCACGGGCAGCAGGCCGGTGGTGATGGCCACGTTGACGAAGACATGGAAGGTGAAGTAGGCGACGATGCCGACGGCCAGCAGCGAGGCGAAGGGCTTGCGCGCCACGCGGGCCACGTGCAGGCCGCGCAGGATGATCGTCATGAAGAGCGCGAGCAGGACCATCGCCCCGACGAAGCCCAGCTCCTCGCCCACCACCGAGAAGATGAAATCCGTATGCCGCTCGGGCAGGAACGCCAGGCCCTTCTGGGTGCCCTGCAGGTAGTGGGTGCCGGCGAAGCCCCCGGAGCCGATGGCGACCTTGCTCTGCATCGCCTGGTAGCCGGCCCCGAACATGTCGCGCGAGGGGTCGAAGAAGGTCAGCACGCGCTCCTGCTGGTAGGGCTTCAGCCGCTCCCAGAAGAAGGAGATGCCGATGCCGGTGGCGATGTTGGCCAGCAGCAGGAAGACGCTCTCCAGCAGCCGGAAGCGGGCCCGGTAGAGCAGGGCCACGAGCACGACCAGGTAGACGCCCCAGGGCCAGGCCTGGTGAACCACCGTCTCGGAGTAGAAACTGAAGATCCCGCTGACCAGGGGCGACCCGACGCTGATCAGGAAGACCCACGAGAGCCCGTACCAGAAGACGACGCCCAGCCAGATCGCCAGGAAGACCAGGCTCGTGCCCAGGTCCGGCTCGCGCAGGACCAGCACGAAGGGCAGCAGCGCCAGCAGCAGCGAACCCGCCACCGGCACCAGGCGCCGCTCGCCGGGATCGAAGCCGCGGAGCCAGCGCGCGAGCACCAGGATCAGCGCGATCTTCGCCGGCTCGCTGGGCTGCAGCCGCACCGGCCCCAGGGCGAACCAGCGGTGGGCGCCGGCGACCACCGGCGAGACGACCAGCACCGCCGCCAGCAGGACGAGGCAGACGACGTAGGCGACGGGCGTCAGCTCCTCCAGGTGCTCCATGGGAATCCGGCTGGCGAAGAGCATCGCGCCCCAGGCCAGGACCATCCAGATCAGCTGACGCCAGAAAACGGTCTTCGAGACCCCGGGGTCGAAGTCTTCGTAGGGGCCGTGGATGCCCTCGGTCACGCTCCACAGGGTCGCCAGGCTGAAGAGGCAGAGCCCGGCGAAAGCGAGCACGAGCAGGGTGTTCGACCTGGCGGCGCGTCCCGACCAGCCCAGCTTCATGCCGCCCCCCTCCCGCTCCAGGCGAAGAAGGTGGTCAACCAACGGGCGGCCACCGGCGCCGCCACGGCTCCGCCGTGGCCGGCATGCTCCAGGATGATCACGAAGGCGACCTCGGGGCTGCTGGCCGGGGCGAAACAGACGAACCAGGCATGGTCCTCGCCGTGCGGATTCTGGGCCGTCCCCGTCTTGCCGGCGACCTCGACGGCGTGCAGCCGCGCGGCCGTGCCGGTGCCGATGTCCACGACCTGCTCCAGCGAGTGGCGCATCCACTCCATGTGGCGCTCGGCGATCGGGAAGGCGCCGGGGGCGAAGGCGGGCGTCGGCTCGGGTCCGCCGAGTACGAAGCGGGGTGCGGCGCAGCGGCCCGAGGTCGCGACCCGCGCCGTCATCACGGCCATCTGCAGCGGCGTGACCAGGATCTCCCCCTGGCCGATGGCGTTGTTCAGCAGCACCCCGCGCGTCCAGCGGCGGGGACCGTAGCGACGGTCGTACCAATCTGAGGTGGGGATGATGCCGGCGGCCTCGCCGGGGAAGGGGCTGCCGGTGGTCCGCCCCAGGCCCAGGGCCGTCGCGGTCTCGTTCAGCTGCTCCAGGGTCACGCGCTGCCCCAGCTGGTAGTAGAAGACGTCGCAGGAGTGGACCAGGGCGCCGATGTGGTCCAGCGATCCGTGCCCGCCGCGGTTCCAGCAGTGGAAGATGCGGTTGCCGAAGCGGTAACCGCCGAAACAGGGGTCGAAAGCGGTGTGGGTGCCCACGACCCCGTTCGCCAGGCCGCAGAGCGAGGTCACGATCTTGTAGGGCGAACCGGGCGGATAGGTGGCCTGGACGATGCGGTTCAGGAAGGGATGGCCGGGGTCGTCCTGCAGCCGTTCCCACTCGGCGGTCGAGATGCCCGTGGTCATCATGTTCGGGTCGTAGACGGGATTGCTCACCGCGGCCAGGATCTCGCCCCCGGGCAGAGCCATGGCCACGGCGCAGCCCGGCCGGCCGCGCATGGCCGCGGCCAGGCTGTCCTGCAGGACAAGCGACAGGGTGAGCTGGATGTCCTCCCCCGGCAGCACCGGCCGCAGGACGACCTCGTTGCGGCCCACGTTGCGGCCGGCGGCGTTGACCTCGTGCAGGGTCAGCCCCACCTGCCCGCGCAGCATCTCCTCGCGCAGGGCCTCCAGGCCCTGGCGGCCGATCGTGTCGCCCGGCCGGTAGACCGGAACCTCGCCCCCGCCGGCGGCGGCGATCTCCTCGGGAGTCACTTCCCCGACGTAGCCGATCAGATGGGCGAAGAGCCCGCCGTAGAGGTAGCGGCGGCGGGCGCGCGACTCGACCTCGGCGCCGGGCAGATCGCGCCGCCGTTCCTCGACCGTCGCGATCTGCGGCATCTCGGCGTTGGCGACCAGGGTCAGCCGGGCGCGCCCCTGCTCCAGCTGCGAGGCCAGCCGCTCCAGGGTCTCGTCGCGGGGCAGGCCCAGCCAGCGGATCAGGCGCGACAGGGTCGAATCCGGACCGGCGTCCCCGAGCGAGTGGCGCGGCAGGGTGATGTCGGCCATGTAGATGTTGTCGGCCAGGATCCGGCTCTCGCGATCGAGGATCCGGCCGCGGGGCGGGCGCACGCGCACCCGGACCTGGCGGTTGCGCAGGGACAGGCCCTCGTAGTGGTCGTGCCGGACGATCTGCATGTAGAAGAGGTCCCCGACGAGCAGCCCGAAGAGCAGCAGGATGACGCCGCGCAACAGGCGGGCCTGGACTGTCCGGCTCTCGGCCACGGCGCCTCCTTTCTGCGTTGCGTCCGCGCGGCGACCCGTCCGGAACGCCTCAGTCCTCACCGCGCAGGATGCCCAGCAAATCGGCGAGACGGATCAGGGGGATGCCGACCAGTCCGGTGAAGACGGCCGACGGCAGGGCGGTCAAAAACAGGGGGCGGAAGAACGCTCCCTGCCCCAGGAAACCGGCCAGCAGCAGGTAGAGCGCGTCGTGGGCGAAGACCGCAATGGCCAGCAGGCCGCCCTCGTAAAGCGGCATGCCGTAGACGAGCCGGCCCCGGAAGCGGCCCACGGCGAATCCGAAGAGCGTCTTGCAGAGGGCCCCCAGGCCCAGCAGCGACGGCTGACCGAGATCCTGGACCAGGCCGACCAGGAATCCGGCCGTGCAGGCCGCGAAGGAGCCCCCGGCCAGGGCCAGGATGAACAGGGCGATCAGCGCGAAATCGGGGCCGATGCCGCCGAAGGTCAGCAGCGGGGCCAGCAGCAGCTCGCCGACGAGCACCAGGAGGGCCAGCAGGATGGTGGTGCGTGCGAAGTGGCTCACGAGTCCCCCTCCGCGGCAGCGGCCCCGGGCCCGTCGCCGCCGCCCTCGACCCGGAACCAGTCACCCTCGCCGAGCACGACGAAGACGACGTCGAGACGTCCGAAGGAGGCCAAGGGCTCGACCCGGATCGACTTGAAGAGGCGGTCCGGCGGCGACTCGACCGCGGCGACCACGCCCACGGGCAGCCCCCGGGGCATGGGCGCGCCCGCCGTCTCGTCGCCTGCGCGGTAGAGGGCCACGCCGGCGGTGACGACGCGGTCGCCGATCATCACGTTCTCGTCCCGTCCGACCATCTCGAGGTCGAAATCCCCGACCCGCGAACGGAGGACGCCCTGCAGCCCGGTTCGCTCCAGCTCGCAGGCCAGCTGCACGTCCGGAGCCGTCAGCAGCTCGATCCAGGCGTCGCGCGGGCCCAGCACCTGGCGGACCCGTCCGAGCAGGCCGTCCCGGGTGATCACCGGCTGGTAGGGCTGCCAGGGCAGGGCGACGGCGCTGCGGACCTGGATCCGGCTGGCGTAGGTGGCCGTCCGCCGACGCACCACGGCGCAGGGGGCCAGGCGCCCGCCGGCGCGCGACGCCAGCCCCAGGGCGGCGCTCAGCTCGTCGCGCTCGCGGCGCAGGCGCGTCACCGCGTCGCGCTCGAGCTCGAGGGCGGTGACGCGGGCCGCCAGCTCGGCGTTGCGCTCGTGCACGACGCCGACGTCGTCGATGAAGTCCCGGAGCCGGAAGTAGGGAGCCGTGAGCACGGCGTTCAGCGCGGCGGCCACGCGGGTCTGCTGCATGTCGGGCAGCGAGAGCAGCACCAGCGAGGCCGTCACGCAGGCGACCAGGGCCAGCCAGGTCAGGGGATGGGAATCCGGCGTGAGCCGCGCCACGGCCTCACCCCCTAGTTACGGGTGCTCTTCATGACGACGGGGCGGTAGCGCTCGAAATCGTCGAGGATCTTGCCGGTGCCGAGCACGACGCAGAAGAGCGGATCGTCCATCAGGTTGATCGGCAGGTCGGTGTGTTCGCGCAGGAGTTCGGGCAGGCCGCGCAGCAGGGCGCCGCCTCCGGTCAGCACGATGCCGCGATCCTTGATGTCGGCGGCGAGCTCGGGGGGCGTCTGTTCCAGCGCCTGCTTCAGGGCGTCGACGATGGCCTGGATGGGTTCCTGCAGCGCTTCGCGGATCTCGATCGTGGAGATCTTCTGGATCTTGGGGATGCCCGTGACCTGGTCCAGCCCCTTGATCTCCATCTCCTCCTCCTGGTCCAGCTTGAAGGCCGAACCGACGGTCTTCTTGATCTGTTCGGAGGTCTGGTCGCCGATGAGCAGGTTGTGGTTCTTCTTGATGTAGGTGATGATCGCCTCGTCCATCTCGTCGCCGCCGACGCGGATCGAGGTGTCGCAGACGATGCCGTTCAGGGCGATCACCGCGATCTCGGTCGTGCCGCCGCCGATGTCGATGATCATGTTGCCGCTGGGCTGGTCGACGGGCAGGCCGACGCCGATGGCCGCGGCCACGGGCTCGGCGACCAGGAAGACCTCGCGGGCGCCGGCGTGCTTGGCCGAGTCGCGCACGGCGCGCTTCTCGACCTCGGTGATCCCCGAGGGCACGCAGATCACGATGCGCGGCGCGATGAAGTGGCGCTTCTTCTGGGCGATGCGGATGAACTCGCGGAGCATGAACTCCGTGACCTCGAAATCGGCGATCACGCCGTCCTTCATCGGCCGGATGGCCACGATGCGCTCCGGCGTCTTGCCGATCATCGCCTTGGCCTCGCTGCCGACCGCGAAGACCTTGCCCGAGACCTTGTCCAGGGCGACCACCGAGGGCTGGTTGAGCACGATGCCCTTGCCCTTGATGTAGACCAGGGTGTTGGCGGTGCCCAGATCGATGGCGATGTCGTTGGAGAAGAACTGGGAGAGGTTCTTGAACATCCTTGCTTCCTTCAGCGCAGGGGGCGGAACCGCGTCCCGTCCCTCAACCTTCGCCGGGCCATCCGTATTCCCGGACGCTCGTGAACTCGCCGTCGCCGACGATGATATGATCCAGCAGTTCGATGCCCAGCAGCCGCCCGCAGCCGTCGAGGCGGGCGGTCAGGGCCAGGTCGTCCCGGCTCGGCGTCGCGCAGCCCGACGGGTGGTTGTGCGCCACCAGCAAGGCCGCCGCTCCGCGCCGCACCGCGCTCCGGAAGACCTCGCGCGGGTGGACGAGCGAGGCGTTGAGACAGCCTACGGAAACCGTCTCGACCGTCGTCACCCGGTGCCGGGTGTCGAGGCTCAACGCCAGGAAATGCTCCCGGTCGCAGCCCCGGAATTCCTCGGTCAGCAGGGGCAGCACGTCGCCGGGCGCATGGACGGCGATCCGGCTGCGTTCACCCGCGATGCGGGTCCGCGCACCGAGTTCGAAGGCCGCCAGCAGCCGCGCCGCGCGAACGGGACCCATCCCCCGCTCCCGGCAGAGCAGCACCGGGTCGGCCCCCGAGAGGGCGGCCAGCGTACCGTGCCGGGCCAGCACCTCCTGCGCCGTCACGGGTGCAGGCGCCGGTCCGCCGCCGCCGAGAACGAGAGCAAGAATCTCTCCCGGACCCAGGACCTTGGGCCCCAGGCGCAGCAACCGCTCCGGAAGCGAGACGCGCCCTCGGGGCTCCCCGGACTCCGCCGCCGCCTCCCGCCTGGAGCCGAAAGATCGTATCTTATTTGATATCAATCGACTAACCGGATCCGGGAGGCTGCGCAAAGGTAACAGAGACAACACGGGTCGGCAACCCTTTTCTGAGGGCGGAATCGGGGACTTTGCCCTTGCCGGGCCGGATTCCCGCGCCTATCCTTCGCACGACGCGCCGCGACCGTCGTCGGAGGTAGCAACTTGCCCTCTCCCGTCAAAGGGAAACTCCCCATCCTCGTCCGCAAGTACGGCGGATCGTCGCTGGCCTCGGTCGGCCGCATCCGTGCGGTGGCCCGCGCCCTGGTCGCCAAGCGCGCCGAGGGCTACGACCTGGTGGTCGTCGTCAGCGCGATGGGACGCACCACCGACGACCTGGGCCACCTGGCCCGCCAGGTCACCCCCGACCCGCCGCGCCGCGAACTGGACATGCTGCTCTCGGTCGGCGAACGCATCACCATGTCCCTGCTCTCGATGGCCCTGCAGGCCGAAGGCTGCTCCGCGATCTCCTTCACCGGCTCGCAGTGCGGCATCATCACCGACTGCAGCCACACCGACGCCCGCGTGCTCGAGGTGCGGCCCGACAGGGTGCGCGAGGCCCTCGACGGCGGCCACGTCGTGATCGTCGCCGGCTTCCAGGGCGTCAGCCGCGAGCGCGAGATCACCACCCTGGGCCGCGGCGGCAGCGACACCTCCGCGGTGGCCCTGGCCGCCGCCCTCGGCGCCGAACGCTGCGAGATCCTGAAGGACGTCGACGGCGTCTTCACCGCCGACCCCCACAAGGTCCCCGACGCCCGCCGTCACGACGTCCTGAGCTACGAAGAGATGGCCCGGATCGCCGGCGCCGGCAGCGAGGTGATCCACGAGCGGGCCGTGACCTTCGCCCGCGACAACGGCGTTCCCCTCTTCGTCGCCTCCAGCTTCCACGACGCCGCGGGCACCCTGATCGGGGACGCCGCGCCGCCCCCGGCCGCGGCCGCGGCCGCCGACCCCTGTCCTCCCCCGGCGTGGCGCCCCCTGTCCATGGTCGTGAGCGAGGACGTCGCCCTGATCGAGGTCGCCGCCCCAGACGCGGGCGGCCCCTGGCGCGAACGCCTGGACGGCGCGGCGGGCGCCGACGGCCTGCTGGCCGAATGGCTGGAAGAGGACGGCGACGAACTGGTCTGGGGCGCTCTCGTCGCCGGCCCGCTCGCCGCCGCCCTGCACGCGGCGGCCGCTCCGGTCGCCGACGAGAGCGGCGGCCGCTGCCGTTTCCAGCGCGGGCTGTCCTGCGTGAACATCGCCGGCCCCCCGCCGCGCCACTGGCTGGCGGCGCTGCGCCAGGTCGAGGACGTCCTGCGCGAGCAGGGCGTCGTCCCCCGCCGCGTCCGCGCGGAAGGATCGCTGCTGCGCCTGCTGCTGCTGCCCGCCGACGCCGCCCGCCTGCTGGAGCCCCTGCACGCCGCCCTCTTCTGATCCGTCGGCAAGCCCTTCGCAAGCCCCGCGCCCGCCGCATACAGGCCACCGGACGCGTCCCGGCGCGCCGCGCGGCCGGGGCCCGGTCCGCGGTCGTCGCCCGGGGGCGACGCCGACGGCCGGATACGTCGCCCCGGGGAAAGAAGGCAAGGGGGATCAGAAGACGTAGAGCAGGCTGATGCGGGTGAAGTTGGCGCCGTCGCGGCCCTCGCCGCCGCCGGTCAGGAAATCGCCGAAGGCGTAGGGCGCCTCGTCGTCCACGACCAGGTCGACGTCGCAGGGCCCCAGGTGCACCCCCAGGCCCAGGCTGAGATCGAATTCCGCGTCGGTGAAGCCGCTCCACGCCGGCGGCGCGTCGTCCCCGACCAGAGGCGGGCCCCAGACATGGCGCACGGCCTCGTCGCGCAGCAGCTGGCGGGCGCCGGCCCGCAGCGTGAGCCAGGACATGACGCGCGCCTCGAGGCCCAGACGGACGGCGTGCCGGTCGTATTCCACGCGGCGCGCGGTCATTCCCGGCGGCGAGCCGACGGCGGTCTCGTCCCGGCTGCCGTGGCGCCAGGCGTAGCTGGCCACGATCAGGACGTCGGGCCCCGGCAACAGGTTGACCCCCAGGCCGGCCAGCGTCTCGCGGGCGTCGAGGTCGGCGACGCCGGCCAGGAAATCCGAATCCTCCAGGCGCAGCCGCCGCCGCCGCTCGATCACCGGCACCACGGCCACCCGCTCGCTCGGCCCCCAGAAGGCCCGTCCGCGCAGGGAGAAATTGCGCCAGTTCCCGTCCTGGAGGACCAGGCCCAGTTCGGGATCCAGGTAGCGCCGCGTCGTGCCCAGGGTCTCGGCGGCCAGGTCCAGGTAGAGCCGATCGCCCAGATCCTTCCTGGTCCCGATCCCCAGATCGAAGTCGGCCTCGCGCTCGCCCGCGCCGGCGCCCTCGGCGGGACCCAGCCAGGCCTCGCGCACACGGAAGGACCACAGGGCGCCCACTTGCCAGCCGCCCAGGCGACGGCCCCAGGCCAGGGCCAGCCGGCCCGCGTCGCCGCCTTCGTCGGCGTCGTCGGCCTGCAGGTAGAGGGCGGCGGTCCCCCAGCGGCCGGGGGCGTCCAGGGCCAGATGCGCGCCGGCGGACTGGCGGCGCAGGCGCGGCTGTCCCGACGAGGCGGGCAGGTAGTCGCCCAGTTCGGCCAGCACCAGGTCGGGATACGAGGCCAGACAGCCGTACCAGCGGCGGGCGTGACCGACATCCTCCAGGAAATCCCCGTCCGCGCCCAGGGCCAGCAGGCGCGCCTCGGTGGCCGCGGCGGAATCGGCGAAGACGGCGAGGAGCAGGAGCGCGAGGACGGACTGAACGAGGCGGCGCGGGCGGAACATCGGTACCTCCGGACGGCGGCGGCCCCGGGCGCGCGCAAGGGGACTCACCAGATCTGGGTCGAGTGGAGCCTGTAATCACCCATGCCGTGGGCGTCGTAGAAGTTGAAGACGAGACCTTCGGCGCGATAGTACCAGATCTCCCAGGCCGCGCCATAGGCGAGATCGTCGCCCCGCGGCTCGACCCGGTCGGGCGGTCCGTAGAGGATGTAGGTGCGGCCCCGGTCGCCCAGGGCGCCGCGCCCGAAGCGGCCGAACCGGGCGTCGGCGGCGATGATGCGCAGCAGGTGCTCGCGGCGGCCCGGGCCCGCATGCGCCGGGTCGGACTCGACATTCCGCCACATGGCGTCCCAGGCGACGGACCGTTCCGCCGGCGGCAGGTCGCGCAGGCGCCCGCGGGTCTCGCCGTCGACGATGCGTTCCAGCCAGCCCACGTGCAGGCGCCAGGCGTCGTCGTCGTCCCAATCCAGCCTCAGGTTCACGAATCCGCGAGGGGGATCCAGGACCAGGGAATGCTCCGGTCCCCCGCCCTCGCCACGCAGTTCGACGTGCAGCTCGCGGCGGCCGAAGCCCATCGCCGCCGCGGGCAGGCCCACCGAACGGCGCAGGTTCCCGGCGGCATCCGCGGCCGCCGGCAGGGTCGTGCTCCGGGACACCACGACCGCGTCGCGGTCCGGGGCGCGCACGGTCAGGATCAAGTCGGCGGGCGCCGCGGGGACCCCGGCCCGCCGGCCGAGATCGATCGCGACGCGCAGGGTGTCCAGGCCGTCGCCCAACAGGCGCGGCGCGTCCAGACTCTCGGGCAGGTTCCAGTCGACGCCGGCCAGGAACCAGGGCAGACCGCGACCGCGGCCCGGCGTCCAGGGCATCTCCTGCCGCCACTCGCGGACCGTCTCCAGGACCCGGGTCACGACCTTGAGCTCGACCGGCCCGTCCCCGCGGACCTTCAGGGGCACGCGGCAGACCACCCGCCCGTCGCCGCGGGTGTCGGCATAGCCGTCGACGGAAACGGCGGCCCGGCCCACGCCGCCGCCGACCCGCCGGCCGTCGCGGCCGGCGACCGCGGTCACCGCGATCCCCGAACGCCAGATCCCGTCGTCGCGACGGAAGACCAGCGCCCGGTAGGGCACGCTGACGTCGAGCACGGGATATTCCTTGCCCAGGCTGTCGACCGCGGCGGCGACCACGATCTGCGGAGCGCCGATGAACATGGGGGGACGTTCGGCCGCGGCGGGACCGGCGCCGCCCAGCAGCAGCGCGGCCAGCAGCAGCAGCGACGCGATCGGCGCGACGCCGCCGGGTTCAGCCCTATTCCGGGACGGATGCCCGCTGCGGGTTGGGCTCGTCACTGGCGACCTTTCCGTCGATGAGGCGGATGATGCGCCGAGTGTGGGCGGCGATGTCCTCCTCGTGGGTGACGACGACGATCGTGTTGCCGCGGTCGTGCAGGCCGTCCAGCAGCATCATGATCTCCTCGCTGGTCACCGAGTCGAGGTTGCCGGTCGGCTCGTCGGCCAGGATCAGGGCCGGGTTGGTGACCAGGGCGCGGGCGATGGCCACGCGCTGGCGCTGCCCGCCGCTCATCTCGTTCGGGCGGTGGTGCGATCGGTCGCTGAGCCCGACCTGCTCCAGGGCCTCGTCAACCTTGCGGCGCCGCTCCGCGGCCGCAACGCCGCCGTAGATCAAAGGCAGCTCGACGTTCTGGAAAGCGGTGGAACGCGGCAGGAGGTTGAAGGTCTGGAAGACGAAGCCGATCTCGCGGTTGCGCACCGCGGCCAGCTCGTCGTCGCTCATGCCGCCCACCGATTCGCCGTCCAGCCAGTACTCGCCGCGCGAGGGCGTGTCGAGGCAGCCGATCAGGTTCATCAGGGTCGACTTGCCCGAGCCGCTGGGGCCCATGATCGCGATGTACTCGCCCCGGGCGATGTCGAGGTCCACGCCGCGCACGGCGTGGACCTCGACGGAGCCGACCTCGTAGATCTTGTGCAGGTCGCTCATGCGGATCAGGGCTTCGGCCATCCTACCTCCAGAGACGGTCCAGGTCCCGGCCGGCGGCGCGGTCCAGCTGGACGGAGTAGGTCAGGTAGTCGCAGATCCCCTGCACCTCGTCGGCCTGGGCCTGGGCCAGGTTCACCTCGGCGTTGATGCGGTCCAGCGTGGTGCCGGCGCCGACTTTGAAACGCTCCTGGGCCAGCCGCAGCTCCTCGCGGGCCTGCTCGATCGTCTCGCGGCTCAGGCTGATGCGCTCGCGCGCCTCGGCCAGGCTGTTGTAGAGGCGACGGACCTCGAGCTGCACGTCCAGCTTCTTCTGCGTCAGGTCGTACTCCGCGATGCGCTCCCGGGCCTTGGCCTGCGAACGGCCCGACAGGGTCTGCATGCGATCGAAGATGGCCCAGTCGACCGAGTAGCCGTACTGCAGGTTGTCGGATTCCTGCGCGCCGAATCGATAAGGCGACTCGTTCTTGTAGCGGGTGTAGCTGGCGAAGAGGGTCAGGCTGGGCAGCAGGCCCGAGTTGGCGGAGGTGACGTCGCCGCGGCGGGCCTCGACGCGCAGGCTGCCGCTCATGACGTCGGCCCGGTTGGCCAGGGCCTCGTCGTAGAGCGAGCCCAGGTCGGGCATCGGGTAGTCCCGCTCGAGCAGCGAGGAATCGATGTCGAAGCGCTCGGCCAGGGGCACGTTCATGGCGTGCGCCAGGTCGGCGAAGGACTGCTCCACGCTGTTCCGGGCGCGCACCACGTCCAGCATCGTTTGCTGCAGCCGGACCTTGGCCTGCAGGACGTCGCTCTTGGCGACGCTGCCCAGACGGTAGTAGGTCTCGGACTTCTCCAGCTCGCGCTGGGCGACGTCCCGCGAACCCTCGGCCACCGTGAGCAGGCGCTCGTTGCGCAGAAGCTCGAAGTAGGCCCCGGCCACGTTCTGGATCACGAGTTGACGGCTGTAGGACTCGTCGGCCTGCGCGGCCGCGAGTTCCCGCTTGGCGGCCTTCAGGCTGCCGAACTTGCCGAAGCCGCTGAAGAGGTCCAGGCGGCTGTCGGCGGAGTAGCTCTCGTAGGCCGACTTCGTGTCCAGGTCCGTCTTCTGGTCGGTCAGGACGTCGATGACGTCGAAGTCGGTGCGCTCGCTCTTGCTCCACTGGCGGCCCAGGCTGAGCGACGGCAGGAAAGCGCCCAGGGCGCGCCTTTTCTCGGCGGCCGCGACGCCGGTCTGCTCGCTGGCGATGGCCACCGAGGGACTGGCAGCCAGCGCGATCTCGATGCAGCGGGCCAGGTCCTGGACCGGACGCGGCGCCTCGGTCTGGGCCGCCGCGGGCAGGGCCATGGCGAGCAGCAGGGCGACGGCCAGGGCGGCCGGCGCCGCGCGCCCGGCGGAATCGAATCTGAAGAAGCTGGGAATCATGAAACGCTCTCCTTTGCGCCATCGTCCAGTTGACCGATGCCGGGTCCGCATTCTGGCACGACAGGCGGGCCGTGCCAACGTCTTTCCGGGGTCGGAGTCGGGTGCGACACCTGGGATAGACGCACGAAAAAGGGGCGGGGTTGCAACCCCGCCCCGGAAAAATCGCTTTCGACGGATCAGTTCAGCCCGAAGACGAAGGGAATCGCCATCCAGGCCTTGACCGCGATGCCGCGCTGCTTGCCCGGGCTGAAGCGGCAGCGCAGGGCCGCCTCGCGGGCCGCCCTGTCCAGCAGCGGGTGCACCGACTGGATGACCACGGCCTGCCGGACGGCGCCGTCCGGGCCGACCAGCACCTTGACGACCACGGTGCCCTCGAGCTGCGAGGCGCGGGCCATCTCCGGGTAGTCCGGCTGCTGGTAGTGGGTCAGCTTGGGCTTCTCCTGGCTGACCACGAAGTCGTCGCCCATGTCGCCCATGCCCATGTCGCCGAAGTCCAGGGCATCCTCGGCGCCGAGCAGGGTGTCGGCGATCTCGACGTCCTCGTCCACTTCCTCGTCGGGCGCGGCCTCGATCTCGACCTGCTGCGGACGCCGGACCTCCTCCGGAGGCGGCGGAACCTCGACCTGCTCCTGGATGTCCGTGACCTGCATCTCGGTCCGGTACAGGCGGTAGGGATTCGGCACGTAGCGAGGCGAGAAAAGGAAGATCACGGCCATCAGGACGAAGGCCGACAGGGTCGCCCAGCGCATGACCTTGGGATACTGCGCCTTGAAGAGATCGTTGGCGCTGAGGCTCTTGTAGCCGCTGTGGGTGGCCATCGTCCGATCCACCTGCCTAGTATTTGACGCCGGGTAGGTCCATGTCCGTGTTGAAGAAGACCTTCAGGGCGTTGGCCTCCTTCAGCCCCTCCATGACGTCGCTGACCACCCGGTAGGGCGTGTGCTTGTCCGTCTTGAAGGCGACGATCGTCAACGGATTCTCGACCATCTTCTGCGACATCACCGGCGCCACGTCCTCGGGGCGCACGATCATGTCGTCGATCGAGACCAGGCCGGCCCTGTTGATGTAGATGTTGCTGATCAGCTCGCGGATGCCCTCCTCGCCCGCTTCGGCGCGGGGCAGCTCCACGACCAGACCCGTCTCGTCGGTGAAGACCACCGTCACGATGAAGAAGACCAGCAGCAGGAACGAGATGTCGCCCATGGAGGAGGTCGGAATGTAGGTTTCCTTCTTGATGTTCCGTTTGAAATCCAAGACCGCCTCCTTTCTACATGCCCGTGGTCTTGAGGGAGACCTTGCGCGCGTCCGAGAGCTTCACCTCGTCGAGGCAGGCCACCATCATGCCGTAGTCGGCGTCCGGATGGGTCTCGACGATGACGACGGTCTCGGGATTCTCGACCAGCCGCTGCTCGATCATGCTCCGCAGGCTGGGCAGGACGATCGTCGAGCCGTCGACGGTGACGCTGTTGTTCCCGTGGATCTTGATCGTGAGGACGTTGCTCTGCCGGATGCGGACCGTCTGGGTCTGGGCCTTCTTGCCGGGCAGGGCCATGAAGATGCCGATCTCGTCGACCTTCATGGGCATCACGATGAAGAAGATCAGCAACAGGAAGGCGATATCGCTGGTCGCCGTCGTCGGAATCTCGGAAGACTTCCGCTGTCGTTTGTTCTTCAGGAGACTCACTCTGGCTCTCCTCGTCGTCGCCCCGCCGTCCGCGGCGGGGCGCGTCGGCCCCGGCTACTGGTTGCTCAGCTCTTCGATCAGCTCGGCGGAAGTCTCCTCCATCTCGATCACGAAACGGTCGATCGAGGCCACGAAGTAGTTGTAGCCGATCGATGTCGGGATCGCGATCACCAGACCGGTGGCCGTGGTGATCAGGGCCTCGGAGATACCGCTGGCCACGAGCTGGGCGTTGACGGTGTCGCTGGTGGCGATCGCCTCGAAGGCGTTGATCATGCCGGACACCGTGCCCAGGAAGCCGATCAGGGGAGCGATCGTCGACACGGACGAGATCCAGATCAGGCCGCGCTCGAGGAAGGCCATCTCGATGGTGCCGGCCGTGGTGATGGCCTTTTCCACCGCCTCGGGACCCTTGTCGGCCTTCTGCAGCCCGGAGTAGAGGATGGCGGCGATCGGGCCGCGCACCTTCTGGCATTCCTCGGCGGCGGCCTGGACGCCGTCGTTGCGCAGCGTGGTGACCACCGTGCCGATGAGCTTCCGCGTGTTGACGTGCGCGCGGTTGAGCGTCCAGAAACGCTCGATCAGGAAGATCAGGCCGAGGATGGTCACGGCCAGCAGCCAGAACATGAAGTTGCCGCCCTTGACGAACAACTCGCCGGCGCCGGTCCGGCCGATGCGGCTGCGGGCGATCGCGCCGCGCAGTCCGCCCAGCTCCTCGTGCACGACCGGAACCTCGTCCATGGAGTCCGAGACGGTGGTGCCGAAGGAGAGCGAATCAGCGGTCGCCATGATGCCCTCGAAGTTGGGGCCGTCGGCGGCCTCCTCCTGAGCCATGACGGCGGTCGGGGCCATTGCGATGGCAGCGAAAAGCCCCAGGCCGAGCAGCCCGAAGAAGGCGTATTTGAACGTACCGAGACGAGCCATGGTGCCAGATCTCCCTTTCCAGATTGGGACCCTTGAGATTTGGGAGCCAGGAGAGCGCAGGCAGCGGGTGGGGGCTGCCGATCAACTCCGGGCCAGGGCCTCGCCGAGGTTAAAGCATCTCCCGTCGGAACACCAGTTCAGGGTGCAACGGGCGAGTATAGCCACGACTAGAAATAAGTGTCAACCGCCTTCCCAAGTCAATACATTTTCAAGAAAAACGGCGTTCAAAGGGCGCCGTCAATCCTCGACGGAACCGATGTCCCACGCGTTCGTCGTCTGCAGGATGAAGCGGCCGTAGCCGAGCCTGTCGACGAAGAGGAAACGCAGGCCGCGCTGGCGTCCGCTGTAGACGTTGGGGAAGAGCTCCTGTCCCTTGTCGTTGTAGATCCACAATTCGAAGCCCTTGTCGCGGCCCACGCCGCCGCGCCGGGCGTCGATCTCGCGCCGGGCCTGGTGCACCGACGACATCCTGATCGCGTCCTCCCCCTTCGCCCAGGCGCCCTCGCGGACCGGGGCGTAGCCGTCGTAGACGCGGGTGACGGCGTCCTCCTGGTCCTTGGGGTTCGCGGGCAGGACCTGCTGCTGGATCTCGTCGGGGGCGCCGAGCAGCAGGAAGGTCTGCCCCCGGTCGTCCAGGGCGCCCTGGCGGCCGAAGCCGCCGAGGTAGGTGCGCACGTACGAGACGCGGCTCAGGAACTCCATGCGCACCTCGTTGAAGGACGTCGCCGGGTCGGGATCCAGCTCCGCCCAGAAGTCGGCCAGGATCGCCTCGCGCTCGGACTGGGACGCGTCCTTGAAGGCCTGCAGACGGTCGCCGGTGAGCACGGTCAGACCCTCGCCGCGCATCTCGTCGGCCTGGCGGTTCAGCGACGACAGGCTCCAGAAGACGTCGAACTCCGCCACCCAGCTGTTGCCGCTGCCGTCCAGGGGCATGCAGCTCAGCTGGTAGACGCCGGGCGGCAGCTGGTTGACGTCCAGCTCGTAGAGGACGCCGGCGACGCCGCCGCCGGCCAGCAGCTCCTCGCGGCTCAGGTCCAGGCGCAGGGTGTCGCGCAGCGCGAAGTCCAGGTCCTTGGCGAGGATCTGCAGGAAGAGCTCCTCCTGGGCGGCCTCGGCGCGGGAGGCGCCCACGGGCTCGACCTCGAAGTAGACCTGCAGCGTCTCGTTCTCGATGCCGTAGCGGCGGATGGGATGGATGTAACCGGCGATGGGCGAGGTCTCGGGCTCGCCCAGGGGGCGGCCTTCCTCGAGGGCGGGCAGGTGCGGGGCCCGGGCCAGGAAGACCGGCGGGCGCAGGAGCAGACCGTCCGCGTCCAGCCGGGGCACCTCGGCGTACCAATCGCCCGCCAGCTCGCTGCGCGCGCGGTTCTCCTTGACCAGGTTCAGCAGGCCCGGCCGGGTCCGGTTCTGGTCCAGGATCACGCATTGGAAGCGGCCGGTGGCGGCGGTGACCCCGGGCATGGTCAGCGTGAAGACCTGGAACATGGTCGGCGAGCCGGCCTCGGCCTCGTCGTGGGCGCGCAGGTCGATCTCGGCGCTGCGGTCGAAGCGGCTGCCGTCGTCGCCGACGATCTCGGCCGTGATCGACAGCTTCCCGCGCAGCACGCCGCCGTCGTCCTGCTCGTAGACGATCTCCCGGTTGGCCACCGAGAAGAAGAGCACGACGTCGACGGCGCCGTCGTCGCGCGGCCGGTTCTGGTAGTCGACGACGCTCAGGAAGTTGCCCTCCCCCTCCCAGGGCCGCAGCAGCGAGGCGTCGGCCGCGGGGGCCGTCGCCAGCAGGAACAGCAACAGGACCAGGCCGACGGCGATCGGGAAGGCCGACGGGACACGCCGCGGCGCGCGGACCGCGGCGAGCGCCCGCGGTTCGAGACGGCTTCGCGATTGGGGCATTCTCCAACCTCGCTTCAGGGGGAAAGGACGTTGTTTCACTGAAAATACGGCAACGGCGCGTTGCTGGCAACGACACCCTGCCCGGGGGCCGGCGCCGCGGCGCCGGCCCGCTTCAGCGGATGACGACGAACTTCCCGATGAAGTCGTCGAAGGCGTCGTCGTCGGATTCGACGGCGTAGAGGTAGATCCCGCTGACCACCT
>CAZLHO010000051.1:0-20806 GCA_964559455.1 uncultured Fibrobacteraceae bacterium
GTCCATGCGCCCCGGGTTGCATCAACGAGGCCAGGGACAATCTAAGGGGCACAACCCTACTGATATTCGGCGCCCAGGATCACGCTGACGATGATCGCGCCAACCGCCAGCGGCGCCGCGAACCTGATCAGGAACCTCCAGAAGGGGAACCAGCCCAGCCTGCCGTGTCCCGCCTCCAACTCTTCGCGCGTCTCGCGGCCGGTCAGCACCCAGCCGACGAAGAGCGCCACGAGCATGCCGCCGACCGGCAGGAACCAGTTGCTGGCCAGGTAGTCCATGGTGCCGAAGAAGCCTTCGGTCGAGGCGCGCCCGATCAGGTTGATCCGCGACAGCCCGGCGTGGGCTCCGTGCTCGGCGCCGCCCACGCTGAGCGCGCTGAGCACGCCGAAGACGTAGGCCGCGGCGCCCAGCAGGGTCACCGCGCGCCGCCGGCTCCACTTCAGCTCGTCGATGGCCCAGCTCGACACGACCTCGAGCAGGCTGATCGTGCTGGTCAGCGCGCCGAAGGCCACCAGCAGGTAGAAGACCGAGCTCATCAGGGCGCCGATCGGCAGCTTGTAGAAGACCAGGGGCAGGGTGGTGAAGAGGATCGAAGAGGACTTCTGCACCTCGATGCCGCCGGGGTAGCTGTGGATGATCGAGAACATGATCACGCAGGCCATGATGGCGATGATCGTGTCCAGCGCGGTGATCGCCAGGGCGGACTGCGCGATCGAGTTGTCGCGGCGCATGTAGCTGCCGTAGGTCAGCATCGCGCCCATGCCCAGGCTCAGCGTGAAGAAGCTGTGCCCCACGGCCTCGAGCACCCCGCCGCGGGTCAGCTCGGCGAAGTTCGGCCGGAAGAGGAAGGACAGGGCCTGGCCGATGCCCGGCGTGAAGAAGGAGTAGATCAGCATGCCGGTCAGGATCGCGAAGAGTGCCGGCATCAGGATGCGCGCCGCCCGCTCGATGCCCCGCTTCACGCCGAAGTAGACGACGCCCAGCGTCAGGCCCATGAACAGCGAATGGTAGAGCACCTGTTCGCCGCCGCGGCCGAGGAAGCCGACGAAGTAGCCGCCCAGGGCGTCGGGGGAAGTCGCGATCTCGCCCAGCCGGCCGGTCAGCGCCATCAGGATGTAGCGGATCGTCCAGCCGGCGATGGTGCAGTAGTAGGACAGGATGATGAAGCCAGTGATCACGCCCAGCATGCCGACCACCGGCCACAGCTTCGGTCCCAGTGCGCCCTTGGCCAGGGCGCGGAAGCTGCCCACGGGGTTGCGTTGGGTCCGGCGGCCCATCAGGATCTCGGCCATCATGATCGGCAGCCCGACCACGATCACGGCCCCGATGTAGACCAGGACGAAGGCCCCGCCGTTGTTCTCCAGGGTGATGTAGGGAAACTTCCAGAGGTTGCCCAGGCCGACGGCGCTGCCGGCCGCGGCCAGGATGAATCCGAGCTTGCCGCTCCACTGCCCACGGGACTGGCTCATGCTGCGACTCCTTTGGGACGGTCCAGATGTCGCGCCAGCCTAGACAGCCACTCGCGGAAGTGTCAACAATGGAACGGCAAAGCCGCTGCGGGATCAGCCATGGAACAGGACTTGCTTCATCCGGCAAGTTCAAACCGAGACCAGTGGAAAGGCCGAACCCGCTCATGCCCGCCAAACGGAGTCGCACCATCGTTTTCGCCTTGGCGACGCTGTCGTTGCTGGCCGTGGCCGTGTCCCCGGCAGTAGCCGGTTCGTGGCCTGGCGAGGACGGCGCGGCCGTCGCCGACTTCCCCTCGCTCTTCGCCGCGGATTTCGCCGCGCTTTTTTCGACCCGCTGGGCTCCGCTGCTGGTGGCCGGGGCGGCGGGCACCGGTCTGGCCTACGCGGTCGAGGATCCCCACGAGGCCAGGGAGTTCCTGTCCCACGGCTTGCTGGACCCACTGAGCGACGGCGGCAACATCTGGGGCGGCCCCCTCTGCGCGGCGCCGCTGGCCCTGGGCAGCTGGGCCTGGGGCGGGCTGTCGGGCGACTTGCGCCTGGCACGCTTCGGCCGCGACGCTTCGGAGGCCCTGCTGATGGTCACCGTCGTGACCGGCGGCATCAAGCTGGCCGTAGACCGCGAGCGGCCCAACGGCCGCCGCTACTCATTCCCTTCGGGCCATACGGCCACGGCTTTCAGCCTCGCCCCCCTGGTGCGCAAGCACGCCGGCCACACCGCCGGCGCCGTCGCCTACGCCCTGGCCGTCCTGACCGCGGCCGGACGCATGGAGGACAGCTACCACCACTTCTCCGACGTCGTCGCCGGCGCCACGCTCGGCACCATCGTCGGGTTGACCATCGCCAACCGCGGCGGCATCGATCTTCCCGGCGGCGCCGAGCTGGACGTCGGCCCCGGCGCGGTGGCGATCACCCTGCGCCGCTGAGCCCAGCCCGACCGCGAACGCGACGACGCCGGCCCCCTGCGGGGGACCGGCGTCCGTCGTCTGCGGCCTCGTCGGCGGCGCTCACTCCACCGTCCAGGCGTCCTTCGTGTAGATGAGATCCCGCAGTTCCCCCTTGCCCATCTCCTGCTCGGCCTGGGCGATCTGCTCGTGCACGCCGGCGTCGAAGGTGGCGTCCGCGACGCTGCGGAAGATGCCGATCGGCCTGGGCATCGTCGGGTCGATGTCCATCTGGGACATCAGGAAGGCCGGGGCCGGCGAGGCCACGTCCGCGCGCCAGGTCGAAGCCTCGGCTGCGGCCACCACGCGGGTCTCGCAGCAGTCGACCTTCACGCCCTTCTCGCGGTCGGCGCCGAAGACCATCGGTTCGCCCGGCACGAGGTCCACCGTGCGGTCGTCGCGGTTCGCCTTCTCGGTCCAGTTCTTGAAGGCGCCGTCGTTGAAGATCACGCAGTTCTGCCAGATCTCGATGAAGGCCGAGCCCTTGTGCGCGGCGGCGGCCTTGAAGATCTCGACCATGTGCTTGGGCCGGGTGTCGATGGTGCGGGCCACGAAGGTGGCGCCCGCGCCCAGGGCCAGGCTCAGCGGGTTGAAGGGGTTGTCCAGCGAGCCGCGGGGGCTGGTCTTGGTGCGCAGGCCGCGCGGCGACGTCGGCGAGTACTGCCCCTTGGTCAGCCCGTAGATCTCGTTGTTGAAGAGCAGCACCTTGATGTCGATGTTGCGCCGCAGCATGTGGATCAGGTGGTTGCCGCCGATCGACATGCCGTCGCCGTCGCCGGTAACCACCCACACCGACAGCTCCGGGTGGGCCGCCTTGACGCCGGTGGCGATGGCCGGCGCCCGGCCGTGGATGCTGTGGAAGCCGTAGCATCCCATGTAGTAGGGGAAGCGGCTGCTGCAGCCGATGCCCGAGACGAAGACCAGCTTCTCGCGGGGCAGGCCCAGCTCGGCCAGGGCGCCCTGCATGCTGTTCAGGATGGCGTAGTCCCCGCAGCCCGGGCACCAGCGCACCTCCTGGTCCGACTTGAAGTCCTTCTTGCTCAGGGTCCCGGGGCTCATCGCTCCTCCTCCAGGATGTTGACGATCCGCTCGCGCAGGTCTTGGGCGGTGAAGGGCTTGCCCCGCACCTTGGTGCAGGACACGAACTCGTGGCCCGGGTACTCGCTGCGCAGCAGGCGGGCGAGCTGGCCCATGTTCAGCTCGGGGACGAGGATCGTGTCGTAGTGGCCGAAGATCTCGTCGAGGCCGTCGGGCAGCGGCCACAGGTGGCGCAGGTGCAGGTGGGCGACGGGGCTGTCCTCCTGCCGCAGGCGCTCGACGACGCTGCGGATGGCGCCGAAGGTCGAGCCCCAGCCCACGACCAGCTCGTCGGCGTGGTCGGGGCCGAAGATCTCCGGCGTCGGGATCGAGGCCCGGATGCCCATCACCTTGTCGTGCCGCTGCTTCACCATCAGTTCGTGGTTGTCGGGGTCGTAGCTGACGTTGCCGGTCAGATGCTCCTTCTCGAGGCCGCCGATGCGGTGCTCGAGGCCCGGCGTGCCCGGCACGGCCCAGGGCCGCGCCAGCTTCCCGTCGCGGGCGTAGGGCTGGAATGTCTCGGGATCGTCGGCGAACCGCGCCGGGAAGGGTTCCAGCGCGTCCAGGTCCGGCAGCCGCCAGGGCTCGGCGCCGTTGGCGATGTAGTTGTCGCTGAGCAGGATGACCGGGGTCATGTACTGCACCGCGATGCGGCAGGCCTCGACCGCGCAGTCGAAGGCGTCGGCCGCCGAGGCGCAGGCCAGCACCGGGATCGGCGCCTCGCTGTTGCGGCCGAAGACGGCCTGCAGCAGGTCGGCCTGCTCCACCTTGGTCGGCATGCCCGTCGAGGGGCCGGCGCGCTGCACGTTCACGATCACCAGCGGCAGCTCGGTGATCACGGCCAGGCCCATCGCCTCGGTCTTCAGGGCCATGCCGGGCCCCGAGGTCGTGGTCATGCCCAGCATGCCGGAATAGGACCCGCCGATGGCCGCGCAGATGGCGGCGATCTCATCCTCCATCTGCAGGGTGATCACGCCGTGGTTCTTCATGGCCGACAGGTTCTGCAGGATCTCGGACGCCGGGGTGATCGGGTACGAGCCCAGCAGCGGCTTCAGCCCGGCCAGCTTGGCGCCGGCGACCAGTCCCAGGCTCAGCGCCTGGTTGCCCATGATGTTGCGGTAGGTGCCGGGCGCGGCGTCGCTCATCGGCGCCACCTCGTAGCGGCCCTGGAAGAGCTCGTGGATGTCGCCGGCGTTGAATCCGGCGCGCAGGGCCGTCTTGTTGGCCTCGGCCAGCTCGGGCTTCTTGGCGAACTTCTCGTCCAGCCACTCCAGCGTGGGCTCCACCGGCCGGCTGTAGAGCCAGTACATCAGGCCCAGGGTGTAGAAGTTCTTGCAGCGCAGGACGTCCTTCTTGGACAGGGGGCTGTCGGCCAGGGCCTCGCTGACGCGCTTGTTGATGTCCAGCTCGATGACGCGGCAGCCCTCGAGGGTGCCGTCCTCGAGCGGGTTCGACGTCAGCCCCGCCTTCTGCAGGTCGCGCTCGGTGAAGCTGCCGGTGTTGACGATGATCACGCCGCCGGGCTTCAGGTCCTTGTAGTTGACGATCAGCGCGGCCGGGTTCATGGCCACGAGCACGTCGGGGGAGTCGCCCGGGGTGTAGATGTCCAGCGAGCTGAAGTGGATCTGGTAGCCCGAGACGCCGGGACGCGTGCCCGCGGGGGCGCGGATCTCGGCGGGGAAGTCGGGGAAGGTGGCCAGGTCGTTGCCGACCTTCGCGGTGGTGTCGGTGAACTGGCCGCCGGTGATCTGCATGCCGTCGCCGGAATCGCCGGAAAAACGGATGACGACGTCGTCCTGGCGGATGGTGTCGGTTTTGTGCTCAGCCATGGCTGCTGCGCGCTCGCCTCCTCGGTTCCGGCGGCGGCGCCGGAGGCAGGGGTCGGCAGGATCGGGGGGCGGTCACCGCCGTGGATGCCGCCCCCTGATGTCGATCAGGGCCAAGGTACAACAGCCCTCCGGGCCGTGCCACAGCCGCGGGGCCTTTTTCCGGGCATATTCCGCCTTGTATTTCCTGGGCTCGGCCGGCGCCGGGCCGGGAAATTTCGGCTTGATATCATGATTGCAAGTCCACTAATTAGGGCCTGGTTAATCCGTTAACAAGGGAGCCGCCATGGAACTCGTGTTGCTGATCGTAAGCGCCGTCTTCGTCAACAACTTCGTGCTGTCCCGCTTCCTCGGCATCTGCCCCTTCCTGGGGGTCTCGAAGAAGCTCTCGACGGCCCTGGGCATGAGCGGCGCGGTGCTCTTCGTGATGACCCTGGCCGGCATCGTCAGCTGGCTGGTCTATCACCGCCTGCTGGTCCCCTTCGGCCTGGAATACCTGCGCACGATCTCCTTCATCCTGATCATCGCCTCGCTGGTGCAGCTGGTCGAGCTGGTGCTGCAGAAGGTCAGCCCGGGACTGTACCGCGCGCTGGGCATCTTCCTGCCCCTGATCACGACGAACTGCGCCGTGCTCGGCTGCGCCGTGCTCAACATCCAGAACGACTACGACCTGCTCCAGACGACGGTCTTCAGCATGGCCTCGGCGGTGGGCTTCGGCCTGGCGCTGGTGCTGTTCTCGGGCATCCGCGAGGTGCTGGACCTGGCCGACACGCCGCGCGTCTTCCGCGGCTCGGCCATCGCCCTGGTCACCGCCGGCATCCTCTCGCTGTCCTTCTTCGGTTTCGCCGGACTGGTCCGCTAGCGCTCGCAAAGGAGTCGCCCGTGTTCGTTTCCATCGCGGTCCTCAGCGGACTCGGACTCGTCGCCGGCCTGGGCCTGGCCGCGGCCGCGCGCTTCTTCGCGGTCGAGACCGATCCCCGCCAGGAAGAGATCGCCGACCTGCTGCCCGGCGCCAACTGCGGCGGCTGCGGCTTCGCCGGCTGCAACGACTTCGCGGCCGCGGTGGTCAAGGGCGCGGCCGAGCCCGGCGCCTGCCCGGTCAGCGACGAGGCCACGCTGCGCACGATCGCCGGCATCATGGGCCAGGCCCTGACCGCCAAGGCGCCCATGGTCGCGCTGGTCGCCTGCCAGGGCAGCGAGGACGCCCACCTGCGCAAGAAGTACCGCTACAACGGCGTGGCCACCTGCGCCAGCGCCGACCTGCTGGGCCGCGGCGACCGCCTCTGCGACTACGGCTGCCTGGGCCTGGGCGACTGCCAGCGGGCCTGCGGCTTCGCCGCGATAGAGATCACCGAAATGGGCGTGGCCCGGGTGCTGGCCGAGCGCTGCGCCGGCTGCGGCCTCTGCGTCGAGGCCTGCCCGAAGGGCATCGTCCACCTGGTGCCCAAGGCCGCCGAGATCCACGTCCTCTGCAGCAACCACGACAAGGGCGGCGCCGCCAAGAAGGCCTGCGCGGTCGCCTGCATCGGCTGCAAGAAATGCGAGAAGCTGGTCGACGGCGCGGGCATCGCCGTCGACGACTTCCTGGCCGTGGTCGACTACGGCCATGCGCCGACCGACCCGGCCCTGGTCGAGGCCTGCCCGACCGGCGCCATCGTCCGTCTCACGTTCACCGGAGCCGATGCAGAGCCCGGGAGGCCCTCATGAAGTTCAAGGGTGGCGTCCACCCCGCCTACAACAAGGACACGGGCGCCCTCGCGGTCGAGGTCCTGCCGCTGTCGACGCGCTTCGTGGTGCCGGTCTCGCAGCACCTGGGCGCCCCGGGCAAGCCGCTGGTCGAGAAGGGCCAGGCGGTGGCCAAGGGGCAGCCGCTGAGCGAGCCCGCAGGCTTCGTCTCGGTGCCGGTGCACGCGCCCACCAGCGGCGTCGTCAAGTCCGTGAAGGATTTCCCGCACCCGATGGGCACGGCCCAGACGGCGATCGAGATCGAGGCCGACGGCGAGGACCGCCTGTGGGAGGGCGTCGCCCCGGTGGGAGAATGGCGGAACATGGGCGCCGACGACCTGCGCGCGGCCATCCGCGCCGCCGGCGTCTGCGGCATGGGCGGGGCCACCTTCCCGACCCACGTCAAGCTGAGTCCGCCGGCCGAGAAGCCCATCGACGTCTTCATCCTCAACGGCGCCGAATGCGAGCCCTACCTGACCAGCGACCACCGCGTGATGGTCGAGCGTCCGGCCGACGTCATGGAGGGCGTGGGCCTGATGATGAGCGTGCTCGGCGTGGTCAAGGCGGCGGTCGGCGTCGAGAGCAACAAGCCCGACGCCCTGGAGGCCCTGCGCAAGGCCTGCCCGCCCGATCTGGACGTGGACTTCGCCCTGCTCGAGACCAAGTATCCCCAGGGCTCCGAGAAGCACCTGATCTACGCCCTGACCGGGCGGGAGGTGCCCGCCGGCGGCCTGCCCATGGACGTGGGCGTCGTCGTGCAGAACGTGGGCACGGCCGTGGCCTGCCTCGAGGCCGTCCGCGACGGCCTGCCGATGATCGAGCGCGTGGTCACGGTCACCGGCCCCGCCGTCAAGCAACCGCGCAACCTGCTGGTGCGCGTGGGCGCGCCGCTGCAGGACGTCCTGGACTTCTGCGGCGGCCTGACCGACGACGTCGGCAAGGTGATCTACGGCGGCCCGATGATGGGCGTGGGCCAGCACAGCCTGGACGTGCCGGTGATCAAGGGCACCAGCGGCGTGCTCTGCCTGCGCGAGCGGGACGTGGCCCTCTTCGAGGGCGGCCCCTGCATCCGCTGCGGCAGCTGCGTGGACGTCTGCCCGATGGGCCTGGTCCCCAGCGCCCTGGGCCTGCACGCCGAGCGCGAGCGCTTCGCGGACCTGGGCGGCCTGCACGTCGCCGACTGCATCGAATGCGGCAGCTGCGCCTACGTCTGCCCGGCGCACCGGCCGCTGGTCCAGCATATCCGGCGCGGCAAGGCCGAGTGGCGCGCCGTGCAGAAGAAGCTCCAGGAGCAGAACGCCAAGGTGGCCTGACGCCGGCCCGAGGGCCGGAAAAGGAGTTCCTCTTGATGAAGGATGAGAACGGGTCCGCGGCCCCCGCGCCGGCCCCCGAGAAGCCGGCCGACCGCATGGCCGAGCGCGCGGCGCTGATCATGAGCTCGTCGCCGCACGTCCACTCGGGGCGGGACGTCCCGGGCATCATGCGCGCCGTGGTCTGGTCGCTGCTGCCGGCCGTGCTGGTGGGGCTGTGGTTCTTCGGCCTGAACGGCGTGAAGGTGCTGGCCGTGTCGGTGGGCGGCTGCCTCTTCTTCGAGTGGGCCGGCATGCGGATCTGGGGCCGCCGCGCCACGCTGCGCGACTTCAGCGCCGTGGTCACCGGCGTGCTGCTGGCGATGAACCTGCCCTCGGGCAGTCCCTGGTGGATGGCCCTGGTCGGCGCCCTGGCGGCGATCCTGCTGGGCAAGCTGATCTACGGCGGCCTGGGCTACAACCCCTTTAACCCCGCGCTGGTCGCGCGCGTGGTGCTGCTGATCTCCTTCCCGGTGCAGATGACCACCTGGCCGACGCCGACCGGACCCGGCACGGCGCTGGACGCCGCCACCGGCGCCACCCCGCTGGGCGCCCTGCGCGAGGCCCTGAGCCTGGGCCGCACCGTGGCCGAGGTCGACCTGACGCCCTTCTGGAAGCTGCTCGTCGGCTTCCGCCCCGGCAGCCTGGGCGAGGTCAGCGTGATCGCGCTGCTGCTCGGCGGGATCTTCCTGCTGGCCAAGGGCATCATCCGCTGGCAGGTGCCCGTCAGCTTCATCGGCACGGTCTTCGTCGTCACGGGGATCTGCCACCTGGCCGATCCGGTCCACTACGTCTCGCCGGTCTACCACGTGCTCAGCGGCGGCCTGTTCCTGGGCGCCTTCTTCATGGCCACGGACATGGTGACCTCGCCGGTCACCCGCAAGGGGATGCTGATCTTCGGCTGCGGCTGCGGCCTGTTGACCAGCGTGATCCGGCTGTGGGGCGGCTACCCCGAGGGCGTCAGCTTCGCCATCCTGCTGATGAACGCGGCCACGCCCCTGATCGACCGCTACACGCGGCCCCGGGTCTTCGGCACCGGGCGCAAGCTCTACGAGGAGGCGAAGTCGGCATGAAGGACCTGCTGAACCTGTCGCTGCGCCTGGCCCTGATCTGCGCCGTCGCGGCGCTGGCCCTGGCCAAGGTCAACGACCTGACGGCCGGGCCCATCGCCGAGGCCGAGCTGCGCGCCGAACTCGAGGCCGTCGAGGCCGTGCTGCCTCCCTACGCCGAGCTGCGCGCCGACACCCTGGGCACCGACGACGGCGACGCCCTCTACTACGTGGGCCTGACCGACGGCGAGCCCGTGGGCGTGGCCTTCGGCTCGATCAGCAACAAGGGCTACTCGGGCGAGGTGGCGATCCTGGTCGGCGTCGACGCCGCCGGCAAGGTCAACGGCGTGCGCGTGCTGCGCCACGCCGAGACGCCGGGCCTGGGCGCCAACTACACCGACGTCGCGCTGCTGGACGCCTTCTACAAGGGGTACGGCCTGGACGACCGCGACTGGCGCGTGAAGAAGGACGGCGGCGACGTCGACGCCGTGACCGGCGCCACGGTCACCGGCCGGGCCATCGCCGGGGCCGTCGACCAGGGCCTGCGGCGCTTCGCGCGGGACCGCGACCGCTTGCTGTCCGCCCCCGCATCGGCCGCAGAGGAGACGCAGCCATGAGCATGTACGCGACCTTCGTCAAGGGCCTGTGGAAGGAAAACCCCATCTTCCGGCTGCTGCTCGGCCTGTGCCCGACCCTGGCCGTCACCAGTTCGGTCGAGAACGGCATCGGCATGGGCTTGGCGACGACCTTCGTGCTGCTCTGCAGCAACGTGCTGGTCTCGCTGCTGCGGAACTTCATCCCCAAGAAGGTGCGGATCCCGGCCTACATCGTGATCATCGCCACCTTCGTGACCGTGGTCGACCTCGTGATGCACGGCTTCTTCTTCCAGCTGCACCGGAGCCTGGGCCTGTTCATTCCCCTGATCGTGGTCAACTGCATCATCCTGGGCCGGGCCGAGGCCTTCGCCAGCCGCAACACCCTGCCCCTGGCCGTCGCCGACGGGCTGGGCATGGGCGTGGGCTTCACCCTGGGCCTGATGACCATCGGCGCGGTGCGCGAGGTGCTGGGCGGCGGCACGGTGCTGGGCCTGCCGCTCTTCGGCGGCGGCTACGTGCCGGTGCTGGTGATGATCCTGGCCCCGGGCGCCTTCATCACGCTGGGCTTCCTGCTGGCGGGGATGAACAAGCTCGAGGAGCGGCGCGCGATCCGGGCCGGCGAGAAGTACGAGCCGCCGCGCGCGATGGATTGCGGCAGCTGCGTGCTCTGCACGATGGACGAGAACATCAAGGGAGAGGACTAGGGGGAGGGGGCGCCTCCGGGCGCCGCCGCGAACTCCAGGCTGTAGAGGACGGCGGCCTCGGGCCGCAATTCCAGATTACCGCGCAGGCCCGGCGTCGCCACGACCCGGGCCTGGTTCGTCCCGGGTCCCGGCGGCAGCACGAGCACGGCCTGGGCCTCGGGCACGCGGGCCAGCAGCGCGAGGGCCGCGTCGGGCCCCAGCACGAAGAGGGCGGTCGACAGACCGTCGGCCACGGCGGCCGAGGGGTGGATGACCGTGGCGCCCAGCAGGCCCTCGGCGGGGCGGCCGGTCGCCGGGTTCATGACATGGCCGTAGCGGCGGCCGTCGATGGTCACGAAGCGCTCGTAGGCGCCGCTGGTGGCCACGGCCGCGTCGCGCAGGGTGAAGACCGCCAGGTAGTCGTCGGTGTTGCGCGGGTCGCGCACGCCTAATCTCCAGGCCGAACGTCCCGGCGGCGCGCCCAGTCCAAAGATGTTCCCCCCCAGATCGATCAGCGCCGAGTTCACGCCCAGCGCGCGCAGGTCCGCCGCGGCCCGGTCCACGGCGAAGCCCTTGGCGACGCCGCCCAGGTCCAGGCCCGCTCCGGCCAGGGTCTTGACCACGGCGCCCCGGTCGCGGCGGTAGCCGCCCATCAGCGCCCGGGCCGAGTCCACCTCGGCCGGCGCCGGCAGACGGCCCTGGCGGCGGGTGAAGCCCCACAGGTCCATCAGCGGGCCGGCCGAGGGATCGAAGGCGCCGCCGCTCAGCATTTTCAGCGAGTCGGCGGCGGATAGGCAGGCGTCCAGCAGGGTGGAGAGGGCGACGGCCGAGTCGGCCGGGGCCCGGTTCAGACGCGAGATCTCGGAGTCGGGGTCCCAGGTGTCCATGGCGACGACGACCGAGTCGTAGGCGGCGCGCACGGCGTCCATGGCCTTCTCCGCCAGTTCGCGGTCGACGTCGTGGACCTGCAGCGAGGCCACGGTGCCCATCGTGGGCCAGCTCGCCGAGAAGGGCAGGGGCGGGCGGTCGCCGCCGCAGCCGGCGGCCAGCAGGGCGGCGGCCAGCGCGAGAGCCGTGAGCAGTCGTGCGCGGGGATCCATGAGCCAATCATAACGCGCGGCGGGCGGCGGGGGAAGCGAGCCGATTGAAATCCAGAGCGATCGGCTGTTATAATCCGTCAATCGACAGGTTTATCCGTGACGCCATCGATCCGGAGGGAATGACCATGACTCGCCCCTGGCTCTGCCTCGCCCTCGTGCTGATCCTCGCCTCCTCCGCCATGGCGGCGCCGGTCGTCCTCCTGGTCGAGGACGCCTCGCCTGCGACCTTCCGGGCCGCCCGGGCCGCCCTGGAGGCGGCCGGCAACCCGGCGACCCACTGCTTCCCGCCGCATTTCCTGGCCGGCGATCTGGAGTGGTCGGACCTGCGCGCGCTGCCCGACGGCGTGCGGATCCTGACCCCGGAGATGGACGCGGCCGCGGCGCCGGGCCTGCCCGCCGGGGCGCGTTCCTTCCTGAAGGCGTGGCGGGGGTTGCCGGCGCAGAAGGCCCAGGGAAAGACGGGCGTCGATCTGCCGCCGCCGCCCAATGACGTGGTCACCGAGCGCGACGTTCCGGCGGGGATGGCCAAGGCCCTGCCCTACGGCGCCCTGGAGACCGATACCAGCCTGTACATGCTCGGCAGCGTCGGCGTGACGGTGGCCCTGCCCGAGAGCGACGCCACCAGCCCGAACACCGAGGACTGGACCCAGGACGAGATCGACGCCGTGCACGCCGAGGTCGTGGCCGGCCTGGACTGGTGGGCCGCGAACAACCCCTACGCGGACCTGAGCTTCGTCTACTTCTTCGAGGACGCGGTGCCGGTGCCCTACGAGCCCATCGCCATGAACAGCATCGACTACTGGATGGTCGGGGTGACCGAGGCTCTGGGCTATCCCTTCTCGGGCAACTACAAGGACGACATCTATTCACTGGTCGACGACCGCCGCGACCTGTACGACACGGACTGGGGCTTCCTGCTCTTCGTCGTGGATTCGAGCAACGACGCCGACGGCAAGTTCGCCAACGACCGCTTCGCCTTCACGGTCATGGCCGGCAGCGGCGGGCCCGGCGGCCCCTACTGCGTGATGACCTACGACAACTTCAACTACGGCATAGCCAACATGGACGCCGTGCTGGCGCACGAGACCGGCCACGTCTTCGGCGCCCTCGACCAGTACTCGCCCTGCGCCTGCACCAGCGACGTCGGCTACCTCCACTGGCTGAACGAGAACTGCGTCAACGGCTGTCTGCTGGACGAGCCCTCGATCATGAAGAGCGTGATCGCGCCCTTCGCCGCGGGACAGATCGACGCCTACGCCCGCGGCCAGATCGGCTGGGTCGACGGCGATTCCGACGGGATCCCCGACATCCTGGACACGACCCCGCTGTTCATCACCGGCATTCCCGACGCCGGCGAGCCCCTGCAGTACCTCGTGACGGGGACCGCGACCGTGGACCCGCTGCCCGCGGTCAATCCCTCGTACAACACGGCCACCATCAACACCATCGCCGGGGTGGAGTACCGCCTGGACGGCGGCGGCTGGTCGCCGGCCGCGGCCGACGACGGCGCCTTCGACGGACCCGTGGAGGGCTACACGATCGAGGTGACCGTCGAGGCGGGGGCGATGCAGGAGATCGAGGTCCGCGCGGTGAACAGCGTCGGCAACCCCAGCGCCTCGTCCCTCTACACCCTGGACGGCGTGACCGACGTGCCGACGGCGCGGCGGACGACCCTCTCCGCGCGCCCGAACCCCTTCAACCCACGCACCGAGCTGCGCTTCCGGCTGGCCGAGGCCGGCCCGGCGCGGCTGGCGATCTACGATCTGGGCGGGAGGCTGGTGCGCCGCCTGGCCGACGGCTTCTTCGAGGCCGGGGAGAACGTACGCGCCTGGGACGGCGCCGACGATGCGGGTCGCGCCCTGCCCAGCGGGCAGTATCAGGCCCGCCTGGACGCCGGGCGCGAGCGCGTCGTCCTGAAGCTGTCGCTGGTCCGCTAGGGCCGGCGCCGCCTACGCCTGCACCACGGGCAGGTCGCTCCAGCGCGTGGTGTAGGCCGGCGATCGGTGCCGCGACTTCATGACCCAGGGCCCGCCCTCGAACCCCTCCGCCGCGTAGCGCACGCTGCCGCGGCCCAGCCGCCGGTTGAGCCCGTCCATCGCCCGCATCAGCAGCCGCGACCGCGCCGGCTCCCGCCCGTCCCCGAAGAGGGTGGGCGGCGTCGCGCGCTCCTCCTGCAGGTCCAGCAGCATGATCCCGGTCTTCTGGTAGCGGTAGCCGCGGCGGTAGATCGACCGCAGCCCGCGCAGGGCGTGGTGCAGCAGCTCGCCGGTGTTCTGGGTGGCCTGGGGCAGGGGCATGGTGACGGCGTTGCTGTAGCGGGGCTCGCGGTCGGCGAAGGGGCTGGTCTGGATGAAGACCATCACGGCGCGGGCCGCCGAGCCCTGGCCGCGCAGCTTCTCGGCCGCGCGGGTGACGTGGTGGCTGACCGCCGACTGCAGCGAGGGCAGGTCCTCGACCCGCTCGCCCAGCGACCGGGTGCACATGATCTGCCGGCGGGCCGGCGCCATGTCCTCGAGGTCCAGGCAGGAGATGCCCCGCAGCTCGAGCACGATGCGCTCGGCGACCACGTTGAAGCGGCTGCGGATCCAACGGGTGTCGGCGTCGCGCAGGTCGCGGGCGGTGACGATGCCGGCGCGGCGCAGCCGCTTGCCCCAGCGCCGGCCCACGCCCCAGACATCCTGGACCTCGGTGCGTTCGAGCAGGATGTCCTGGTTGGCGGGGTGCAGGAGGCTGAGCACCCCGCCCGCCTTCGCCGACCGCTTGGCCGTGCGGTTGGCGATCTTGGCCAGGGTCTTGGTCGGCCCGATGCCCACCGAGACCGGGATGCCCGTCCACTGCCGCACCGTGGTCGCGATGCGCCGGCCGTAGGCGTCCAGGTCCAGCCGCGGGTTGCCGTCCAGGCCCAGGAAGGCCTCGTCGATCGAGTAGATCTCCAGATGGGGCGCGAACCCGCCCAGGATGGCCATCACCCGCGCCGACATGTCGCCGTAGAGGGTGTAGTTGGACGAGTAGACGGCCACGTCGTGCCGCTTGAGCAGGCCGCGCACCTGGTGGATGGGCGCGCCCATGGGCACGCCCAGCGTCTTGGATTCCTGCGAGCGGGCCACGATGCAGCCGTCGTTGTTCGACAGCACGACGATGGGCCGGCCCTCGAGCCGGGGTTCGAAGACCCGCTCGCAGGAGGCGTAGAAGTTGTTGCAGTCGACCAGGGCGAAGACGCGCCGCCGCGAGGGGGCGCCGGGCCCGGGCTCAGAATTCGTGGACGACACTGGTCACCACCCCCCAGATCACGAAGTTCATCTCGTCGGTCACGGCCAGCGGCCGGTAGATCGGGTTCTCGGGCTCGAGGACGACCTTGCCGTCGCGGGTGCGCAGGCGCTTGACCGTGAGCTCCCCGTCCAGGGCGGCGATCACGATCTTGCCGTCGACGGCCTCCTGGGCGCGGTCGACGACCAGGATGTCGCCGGCGTTGATGCCGGCGCCGGTCATCGAGTCGCCCTGGACGCGCACGAAGAAGGTGGCCGACGGGTGCCGCACCAGGTGCCGGTTCAGGTCGAGGGTCTTCTCGAGGTGGTCGTCGGCGGGCGAGGGGAAGCCGGCGGCGACCTTGTAGCCGAACAGGGGCAGGCTGAGCTCGCTGCCGAAGTCGGGGAAGAGGACGTTCTCGGCGGCGGCCAGGTCGCCCTCGTGCGGGCCGGGGGAGCGGGGGTCGCGGGCCTCGGCGGCGCTGCGGGCGACGGCCAGGCGCCGCTCGAGCAGCTCGCGGATGGGCACGACCAGGCTCTCGGGCACCCGCAGCGGGCGGGTGGGCTCGCCGTAGGGGCCGCTGCCCCGGGGACGGCCGGCGCCGGGGCGGGGGCCGCCGCGGTTCTCGGTGCCGGACTTGGATCGGCGCGTCATGGCGGATCTCCTTGGCCTCGTTGGATTCCGGGGGCCGTGGGCCCGCGGGGGTGCGCCCGCGGGCCGGCCGGAGGGAACCTTTGATTTCCGTACGATAATCGAAAGTCGGGGGGGATTGCAACAGAAAAATGAAGGGGCCGGGGCGGGTTGACTGAGATCGCGCTTTCAAGATAGGATGGCTGGCGGATACGAGACCTCTATCGAAAACGGATCCCCTGAATCGATGATCGCTCGATCTCCCCATGATCGAATCGGAAGGACGGAGGCGGACCGATGAAAGGTGACGCGAGAATTCTCGTCGTCGGATCAGGAGCGGCGGCGCTGCTGGCCGTGGGGCTGTTGCTGCTCGCGGGCTCGGGATGCAGCGACAGCACGAGCCCGGGCCTGATCTGTACGGGCGAGTGGGTCCCGGGGATCACCGTGGAGGTCGTCGACGGCGCCACCGGCCATCCGGCGGCCTGCGGGTCCACGGTCTGGATCATCGAGGGCGACTATGCGGAGATCGCCGAGAGCTACTGCATCGAGGGCGTCCCCGAGTCGCTCCAGGATCCCTATGCCCGTGGCGCCTGGGAGCGACCCGGAACCTATACGGTGCTGGTGATCAGGGAGGGCTTTTCGCCCTGGAGCCGAACGGAGATCGAGGTCGGCTCCGACCGGTGCCATGTCGAGCAGGTGGCCTTGGAGGCGGTCCTGGAGAGGTTGCCGGAGCGGTAGGGGCGGTGGGGCGTTCGATTCGAGCCGAGGAGTGGCGGATGAAGGGAAAAGAAACCGATCGCGGTGAACACCTCCGGGCGAGGATCAAAGAACTGCGGGTTCGACGCGAGCGACGCAAGGCCGCGAACCGACGCCCGCGGGTGCGCCGCCTGACCCGGGCGATGCACGACGAGATCCTGGCCAAGACCGGCGGCCGCTGCCACATCTGCGGCGGCATGATCGAAGAGCCCATGCATGCCGACCACGTCCTGGCCCACAGCGGGGGCGGCGCCCACGCGGCGGCCAACTACCTGCCCGCCCACCGCACCTGCAACAACTACCGCTGGGACTACCTGCCCGAGGAGTTCGAACTGATCCTGAAGCTGGGCGTCTGGGCGCGGACGCAGGTCGAGAAGGGGACCGCGCTGGGGCGCGAGGTCGGGGAGAGGTTCGCGCGGTACGAGGAGCAGAGGGAGAAGAGGAGGAAGGTCTCAAGAAGATGATATCTCCGGACTGAGATCGGGAGGACCCAGCATGCGAAACGATATCGACGACCAGGGACAACCCCTCAATCGACATTTCAACAGCCAGCGTCGGGCCGAGCGGGACGTCTCCGAACTCCTCGGCTTGGCGAAGGGCGTGCTGGCTGACGGCGTTGTTACGGAGTCCGAGGCGGTCCTCGTGCGGGACTGGCTGCAGGGGCACCCGGACGCGGCGGACATCTGGCCGGTGAACGTCCTGAGCCGGCGCATCGAGAGCATCTTTGAGGACGGCATCGTCGACGACGACGAGCGCCGCGACCTGGCCTGCCTGCTGCGGGACATCGTCGGCGGCAAGGTCGGCATCGTGGGCGGGGAGGACACTGCGACGGCTCTGCCGCTTGACGCCCCGTGTCCGGAGATCGTCTGGACCGACTCCGTCTTCGTGTTCACCGGGAAGTTCGCCTTCGGGCCGCGGAAGGAGTGCCAGAAATGGACGGAGCGGCTGGGCGGCGTCTGCGAGAAGAGCGTGACGAAGCGGACGAACTACCTGGTCATCGGGACCTTCGGCAGCCGGGACTGGGTGCATTCGTCCTTCGGGCGGAAGATCGAGAAGGCGGTCGGCATCCGCGAGGCGGGCCAGCAGTTGGCCCTGATCGGGGAGGACCATTGGGCGGAGTCGTTGGAGTCGGTGTGAGGTCAGGTCGGTGAGAGGCTGGCGTTTGACGATGCTTGCACCTGTCAATCGCGCCTGTCACGCCTTGTGCTGGCGCACAAGCCGCGCCAGCCCCGCTTGCAGGAGAAGCCAACGTTGGCGCTCTGAGGCGCTGACTCAATCAAGCAGAGAGGCATACCTTGATAACCAAGCTCAAGATTCGCGGGTACCGGATCTTTCGCGAGTTCGTGTTCGCACCGAATCCAAAGCTGAATCTCATCATAGGTGCTAACGAGAGCGGCAAATCCACGCTGCTTGAAGCAATGGCGTTGGCACTTACCGGGCGCGTCAATGGTCGTAGAGCATCCGAAGAACTCAACCCATATTGGTTCAACACCAGTCTGGTTCGGGAGTTCGTCGCGCATCGACGCGCGGGTGAAGCCGTTGCCTTTCCCGAAATCCATATTGAGGTGTTCTTCGAGGATCGTGACGACCTCCAACATCTGTGCGGAGCCATCAATAGCGAAGTCCCCACCATGGCATGTCCTGGGATCAGCATGAACATCGTGCCGAACCCCGACTATGCGGATGAACTCGAGAACTGGGCGCAGAACCCGTCAGCGATTCTACCGGTTGAGTACTACGTTGACGACTGGCGCGATTTCGGCGATCGGAAAATCACGAATCGCCCCAGGCAGCTCGTAACTGCGGTCATTGACTCACGCACAGTGCGCTCCACGAGTGGAGTCGACTATCACCTCCGCGAGATCCTCGGCGATCACCTTGAACCCGCCGAAAGGGCTGCTATCTCCTTGGCATACAGAGAGGTCAAGGCTTCGATGTCTGAAAGCGCCCTTGGCGCAGTGAACCAGCGCATCGCGACCCAGCATGCCGCTCTCCATGACCGCCCCATCTCCCTCGCTATGGACCAGAGCCAGCGGACATCTTGGGAAGGAGCTGTCACTCCACACGTTGATGAGGTGCCATTCGCGATGTCAGGCCAAGGCCAACAGGCCGCCGTGAAGATATCGCTTGCGATGAGCCGACAGTCCGCGCGCGCCAATTTCGTGATGGTCGAAGAACCCGAGAATCACCTGTCTCACACGAGCCTCACGTCTCTACTTTCACGAATGGCTTCTCTATCCGGTGAGCAGCAACAGATCTTTGCTACGACCCATAGTTCCTTCGTGCTCAACCGGCTTGGGCTCGATTCCCTGCTGCTAGTCGGGCCGGAGGGGGCCTCGAGAATACCCGATCTTGATCCAGAGACGGCCTTGTACTTTCGTAAGTTACCAGGCTACGACACGCTTCGCATGGCACTCGCCCACAAGGTAGTGTTGGTCGAAGGCCCCTCTGACGAGATAATATTCGAACGAGTATTCAAGGACATCTACGGGCAGCGGCCGATGGCGTGCGGCATCGATGTGCTTAGCATGCGAGGACTCTCGCTGCGGCGATGCCTGGAACTATGCGCAGCTCTGGATAAGCAGGTCGCGGCACTTCGGGATAACGACGGCGCCGAACCATGTGAACTGCGTGGCCCGGTTGAGGCCTGGCTGTCAGACGGCCGCAGGGATCTCTTCATTGGTGAAATGGGACACGGCAAAACCCTCGAACCTCAACTGATCCACTTCAATGGTGAAGCGCAACTTCGGAAGGCCCTGAACCTGACGCCGCAGGCTGACCTCCTGACGTGGATGACTCGCGAGAAGACTGAGGCCGCCCTCCGCATCGCCGAGTCGTCCGTGCCGCTCATACCTCCAGAGTACATGCGCTTAGCGGCTGAGTTCATCCATGGGTAATCATCTCACGCTCGCCGTTGCCGGATCAGGAAAGACACGAGGCATCGTGGACTACTGCGCGGGACTGCCAACTGGTCGGCGCGCACTGGTGCTGACCTACACTCAAGCCAATCAAGCGGAACTTCGAGGAAGGCTTGCATCTCGCGCCGGGGATCATCCCGAGATTGAGGTGATGGGCTGGTTCACATTTCTGCTGCGGCACTTCGCACGGCCTTTTCTCCCATTCCTCTTCCCCGGTAAGCGCATTCTTGGATTCAACTTCGAAGGTCGTCCGCACCGGATGGCGAAAGGACTTCGTCGGTTTCTCGACGCTGGTGGCGCTGCGTATGCATGCGAACTTGGGCGCCTCGCGCACGAACTCATTGAGGCGAGCGGCGGCGCACTGCTGCGGAGACTCCAATGCATCTACGAGGAGTTGCTCATAGATGAAGTGCAAGACTTGAGTTCTCACGACTGGGAGATCGTTGATGCGCTGCTGAACTCAACATTGGACGTCCACATGGTGGGCGATATACGACAAGCCGTGTTGGCGACGAACCCTCGGAGCACAAAGAACAAGAGATACGCCTACGCCGATTCGATTCACTGGTTTCGGGAACGGGAATCGAAGGGCATTCTGCGGATTACTGAGAACTGTGAAACGTGGCGTTGTCGTCCTGAGATTGCTACCTTCGCGGACACGATATTCGACTCGAATTTGGGATTTCCAGAAACCCAATCGCGGAATGACAAAGTCAGCGGCCATGACGGAGTGTTTCTGGTTCGTCCTGAAGATGTGTATCGGTATGTTGACGAATTCCGGCCCCAATGCCTCCGCAGCACTGCGAATTCCGGAAAGGCGTTTCACCTCGATTACATCAACTTCCGCGTCGCCAAAGGAACTCAATGCACACGGATTCTTATTGCCCCCACTAGTGGTATAGAGAAGTTCATTCAGTGCGGCACACCACTTGGCCCTATCCCCGCCGCCAGCTTCTACGTGGCCGCTACGCGTGCATTTCAGAGTCTGGCAGTTATCCTCGCCGAGCCAGGCAACTCGGCACTACCATACTGGGTGCCCAATGGAGAAGGGACATCGGAGCAGGGTATCGAGTGAGTCGGAGAACACCGACCGCCAACAAGGCGCTGCACTGGACGGGGTTTCCGCTGCGCTCCATCCCCGCCAGTGAGCTTTTTCGTAAGGCAGAATATCTAGAAGGGGAGGCGGCGGTGGAACTATCCGAATTCAACGAGGAAGTCCTGAAGAGGTTCTCGCTCGAAATCACTGATCTCGTATTCCTGATGATTCAAGAAGATCGCGAGCTGATGCAGATGTATCTCGCGGCCGTGGGCAATAAGGGCAAAGGTGCCGTCAACCGAAGCCTTGGCAAAGCGATCAAAGCGAGGTTCAAGTTAGATAACCTGCCCACCCGAGAGGATTCACCTCGGAGTTCACTGATCAGTTCTCACCAAGAGTTCTGAT
>CAZLHO010000052.1:0-17425 GCA_964559455.1 uncultured Fibrobacteraceae bacterium
GGTCTGGCCGGCGTGGGTCAGCAGGCCGGCGGTATTCAGCCCGGGCGCGGCCGCGGCGGCGCCGGCCAGCGCGGCCAGGTCCCCGGGCCGGTCCCAGCGGACGCCCGCCCGACCGTAGCCGGTGTCCACCTTCAGCCAGAGGTCGGCCCTCGCGCCGTCGCGGTCGACCAGGGCCGCGTCCAGGGCGGCGACCGCCGCGGGATGGTCGGCGAGCAGGCCCAGGCGCAGGCGCGCGGCCAGGGCGGCCGCGGCCGGGGCCTGGCCCGGGTTCAGGGGCACGGCCACGACGATGTCGTCCCAGCCGTCGTCGGCGAAGTAGGCGGCCATGTCCAGCGACGCGACGGCGATCGCCCGCACGCCGGCCTCGCGGAACCAGGCGCCGACGGCGCGGGACTGGTGGGTCTTGAAGTGGGGGCGCAGGCGGCAGCCGGCGGCGGCGGCGCGTCCGGCCATGCGTGCGATGTTGCGCCGCGCCCGCGCCTCGTCCAGCAGCAGGGTCGGCCGGGCGACGTCGAGGGCGGCCAGGTATTCGGAGAGTCCGTTCACGGGTTTCCTCTCCGCATCCCCGCTGCGGGCCTCAGCCCACGACGAAGGCGTCGGCCTCCACGTCGCCGCGCTCGAACCGGGCCAGCGAAAGCGACTCGATGATGTCGTCGGGCCGGCCGGTGGTGACGTGGCGGGCCATCCGGCGGGCCGAGATCGGCCCCAGCATGAAGCCGTGGCCGCTGAACCCGCAGATGTGATGATAGCCCTCCAGCCCCGCGACGCCGCCCAGGATGGGCCGGTGGTCGGGGGTGACGTCGTACATGCCCGCCCACTGGCGCATCAGGCGCAGGCTGCGCGCCGGGGGATACATGTCGATCAGGGCGCGGGCGAAGCGCACCGAGAAGCGCAGCTGGCTGCGGGTGTCGAAGCGCTCCGGATCCTCCCAGTGCGGCTCGGTCGCGTCGCCGATGCCGCCCACGATCTCGCCGCGCATGCTCTGGCTGAAGTAGATGCCGTCGGTGATCGAGATCACCATCGGGTCCAGGAAGGGCTTGAGCGACTCGCTGACCATGATCTCGTGCCGCTCCTGCCGGTTGGGCAGCGACACGCCCGCCATCGCGGCCACGGCGCGCGACCAGGGGCCGGCGCAGTTCACGAGCAGCGGGGCCGAAATCTCGCCGCGGCTGGTGCGGACGCCGCGCACGCGGTCGCCCTCGACGATCACCTCGGAGACCTCGGTGTAGGGATAGATCTTCACGCCCAGCCGCTGGCAGGCCTTGGCGTAGCCCCAGACCACGGCGAAGGGGTAGGCGGTGCCGTCCTTCGGGCAGAAGGTGGCGCCCTTGAGCTTCGCCACGTTCAGGTGGGGGACGATCTTCAGGCATTCCTCGGGCTGCAGGAACTCCGTCGGCACGTTGCACGAGCGCTGCAGGACGACCGCCTTCTTCAGGGCGGGCAGGTCGTCCTCGTTCTCGGTGACCATCAGGTAGCCGCCCTGCCGGAAGAAGGTCTGGTAGCCCAGCTCCCCGGCCAGGTTCTCGAATAGCAGCACGCTCTCCTGGGCCAGGCGGATGTTCTCGGCCGTGGTCCACTGCTGGCGGATGCCGCCGCCGCAGCGCCCGGTCGAGCCGCTGGCCAGGTAGCGCCGCTCGAGCACGACGACGTCGCGCAAGCCGGCGCGGGCCAGCTCGTAGGCCATGGCCAGGCCGTTGACGCCGCCGCCGACGATGACCGCCGAGGCGGTGGCGGGCACGGGGCCCTCGGGCAGGGGGATCATGACGCACCTCCGGCCGGTCCGTCGTCACCGGCGTCGGTCCCGCGGCCGGCCTCGAGTTCGCCGAGCAGCGCCGGCAGGTCCAGGGCGGCCAGCTCGGCGAAGGTCAGGGGCATGCCGGGCGGGCGGATGTTGGTCAGGGGGATCTCGGCGGGGGCGACGCCGCGCAGGCGGGCCAGTTCGGCGGCCGCCTCGCAGAGGCAGCCCTTGCCCTGGCAGAAGCCGGTGCCGACGCCGGTGAAGCGCTTCAGCGACTCCATCTCGGTGAAGCCCTCGCGGAAGGCCTTGGCGAACTCCTCGCGGGTCACGTCCTCGCAGTTGCAGAGGATCTTCTTGCCGCCGCTCATCTCGCGTCCACCTCCTGGGCCACGTTCAGCACCGCCGCGGGCGTCTCGCCGGCGGCCTCGCCGGCCACGACCAGGCGCAGGCCGCCGGCCGTCTCGCCCTCGGCGCGTCCGCCGCTGACGGCGCGGGGCACGTAGCCGCCGCGCGCGGGATCGAGCACCTGGTCGGCGCCCAGCTGGTAGGGCACGTCGTAGGCGGGCTTGCCGCGGCCGGCGACGACCGCCAGCTCGCAGGGGATCTCGGTGCGGGCGCCGCCCCCGCCGGCGGCCAGCTCGATCCCGGCCAGGACGCCGTCGGCGGCCCGGGTACCGGTGATCTCCAGCCCCGTGTGCAGGGTCCAGCCCAGTCCGGCCCCGGCCTCGACCGCGCGGGCGTCCAGATCGCAGCCGGCGGTCGAGGAGACGCTGACGCGGGCGCCGCGGGCGTGCAGCAGCGCCGCCGCGAGCCACAGGTCCAGCCCCTCGCCGCAGACGACGGCGCGTCGGCCGCGCACGTCCATGTTCTGCAGGGCCAGCAGGCGGTAGGCGGCGCGGGGGCCGCAGAGACCCGGCCGGTCGTTGTCGTCGAAGACGCCCAGGGCGTCGAAGGCGCCGGCGGCCCAGCAGATCGTGTCGCCGCGCACCACCGACAGCTCCTTGCCGTCGTGCAGCAGCAGCATGTCGGGCTGGAAGGCGCCCACGACCTGCGTGCCGAGCGCCGTCTTCACGCCCTTCGCCGCCACCTCGGCGGCCAGGGCGTCCAGACGGGCGCGGGCGGCGGACAGCAGCGGGAAGGCGTCCAGGATCCCCGCCTCGGCCACGACGTCGAGGGCGGCCTTGCGCTGGCCGCCCGGCGCGTCCATGTCGTCGACCAGCAGCACTTCGCCTCCGGCGCGCAGGGCCTCGGCCATCCCGGCGGCGCCCCCGCCCACGACGACGTGTTCGACCCGGCAGGCTTCCAGGGGGGAGACGGGGCCCGCGTCGGCGGCGACGGCGTCGCGGTCGCCGGCGATGACCGCGGGGTCGGGCAGGCGTCCGACCCCGGCCAGGGGGCGGATGGCCCGCATGAAGAGATGCGAGACGGCTGCGGGCCGGGTGAACCACTTGTAGTAGAAGCCGACGGGGAAGAGGCCGCCTCCCAGTTCGAGGCTCTTCTGCATCGGGCGGGCGTAGAAGGCGCCGCCGTCCTGGCGGGCGACGGTCATGCCGTCGCGGACCGGGGTCGAGCAGGCGCGCACGTTCGGCACGCCGTCGATGCGCATCAGGCAGTTCGTGCAGTGGCCTCGCGCGCAGCCGAGGCCGCGGGGCCGCCCGTACTTGGGGCTGTGCGAGAGCACGCGGACGCCGTTCTCCCAGAGGGCGACGGCGACCGTGACGTCGGGACGGCAGTCGAGGATCCGTCCTTCGAAGTGGATCTTGACGGAGGCACCGGACACGGAACGCTCCCTTCGTATGTTCAGGCGATATTTCGGGTCGAAACATAGGCTGCGCCGGGGGCGCGGGCAAGGCGGCGGGCGCGCCGGCGGCGAGGGGGCGCCGGCGGCTGATAATGGGCGCTTGGCGCGGCCGCGCCGAGGGCTATATTTGTCGGACGCATCCGATCCGTTTCCCCATAGACCGAACCGCGGCCCCCCGGCCGGCGGACGCCGAGGAGAGAGAGCCATGATGCAGGACAAGCTGGCGAAGGTGAGGCAGGACGCAGCCTCGCACGAGGTCGAGTTCGTCGACATGAAGGTCACCGACCTGACCGGCCGCCTTCATCACATCACCTTCCCCTTCGAGCGCTTCACGGTGGAGGCGATGGCCGAGGGCATCGGTTTCGACGGATCCAGCTACGGCTTCCTGAAGGTCGAGGAGAGCGACATGGTGTTGATGCCCGACCTCGACACCGCCCGTCTCGATCCTTTCCGCGAGCGGCCGACGCTGACGCTCTTCGCCGAGGTCAGGCACGTCGACGCCGACCGCACTCCCTTCCCGCAGGACGGACGCACGATCGTCCGCGCCGCGGAGGGCGCGCTGAAGAAGCTGGGCATCGCCGACCACTCGATGTGGGGTCCCGAATACGAGTTCTACATCTTCGAGGACGCCGACTACCACTCCGACGTCGACAGCTCCGCCTTCGAGATGTACAGCACCGAACGCTTCTTCCAGAACGCCTACCACGCCTGCAACCCGCACGACCGCCACGACGACTTCCGCGACGAGGTCTGCGCCCTGATGCGGGACTTCGGCATCGACGTGCGCTACCACCACCACGAGGTGGGCGCCAAGGCCCAGCAGGAGATCGAGTCCTGGTTCTCGGACCTGCCCTCGGCCGGCGACCAGGCGATGCTCACGAAGTACATCCTCTTCAACCTGGCCGAGCGGCACCAGCTGAAGGTCACCTTCATGCCCAAGCCGCTCTACGACAACGCGGGCTCCGGCTGGCACGTGCACCAGTTCCTGGTCAAGGACGGCCGCAACGTCTTCGAGGATCCCCAGGGCTACGCGGGCCTGAGCAGGACCGCCCTGCACTACGTCGGCGGCATTCTGACCCACAGCCCGGCCCTCTGCGCCCTGACCAACCCCAGCACCAATTCGTACAAGCGGCTGGTGCCGGGCTTCGAGGCCCCGACCTCGATCACCTTCGGGCGCAGCAACCGCGGCGCCGCCGTGCGCATCCCCAGCTACGTGGCCGACCCCGCCTACCGGCGCGTCGAATACCGGCCGCCCGACTTCACCTGCAACCCCTACCTGGCGATGTCGGCGATCCTGATGGCGGGCATCGACGGCATCGTCAACGAGATCGATCCCTACGCCGCCGGCTTCCACCCCGCCGACGCGCCCAGCGCCGACTCGCGGGGCGGCGTGGACTTCCTGCCCCGCTCGCTGGACGACGCCCTGGACGCCCTGGAGGCGGACCACCAGTTCCTGCTGCGCGAGGACGTCTTCCCCGAGGTGCTGATCCGGCGCTGGCTGGACATCAAGCGCGGCGAGATCCAGGCGATCAGCCGTCGCCCGCATCCCTACGAGTTCACGATGTACTTTGACTTGTAGGAGAAGCTGAAGCAGAATGGGCCCTCCGGAACCCGCGCGCGCCGCGCCGGGGCCGGGGGGCCTTTCCTTGTCCAGTCCGGGAGTCCGCCCATGGTCGAGTTCACCGTCCGGACCGCCTCCCACACCGACTTCGTCGACATCACCGCCCGGGTCCAGGCCGCCGTGGCCGAACTGGGCCTGAGCGACGGCGCGGTGCTGGTCTGGACCCCCCACACCACCGCCGCGGTGACCGTCAACGAAGGCGCCGACCCCGACGTCGTGCGCGACATCGCCGACGCCCTGGAGCGGGCCGTGCCCTGGCAGGCCGGCTACGCCCACGCCGAAGGCAACGCCGCGGCCCACGTCAAATCCAGCCTCTTCGGCTGCGGCCACCTGTTGCCCGTGCGGGACGGGCGCCTGGACCTGGGCACCTGGCAGACCGTCTGGTTCTGTGAATTCGACGGCCCGCGCAGCCGCCGGGTCTCGGTCCGGACCTGCGGATAGATCGTTCCGGTCGCGCATCTTCTGTCAAGCAATTCGATTATCGGCCGAAGCATTGTTGGGGCCGCCGCGCACCGGCTGGCGGTCGCCGCATACCGTGCCCTCGGGGAGCGTCCATGAAGAATCGGATCTTCTACCACCGCGCCTACAAGCGGCTGGAAGGAGTGAACGGCTGGGCCAGCGCCCGGCTCTTCGCCCTGGTCGCCGTTCTGGACGCGCTGATCGCCTATTTCCACCGGCCCCTGCTGGACGCCTTCGTCGGCGCCGTCGGCCGGATCCTGGCCTGGTGCGGCGTGGGCGCCGAGGTCGTCTACTGGCCTTTCCTGCCGGTCTGGGTGAAGCAGATGCCCGTGCTCGACGCCGCCGGCGTCTTCCCGTCGCGACTCTTCGCCCTGGTCACCTTCGTGGTCTGCCTGCTGCTGGTCGTGGTCGTGCCCCGCGTGCGTCGACTGCCTCGGGTGATCGTGGTCTACGCTGTCTTCCTGTCGCTGTTGAACCTGGCCTCGTCGGCCTTCTTCATCACGGTGCCGCACCGCTTCCCCTACGACGTGGCGGACTTCTCGCTGCTGTACATGGGCACCCAGCTGGGGATGTGGCTGCTGCTGCCGGTGGTCATGGGCATGGCGCTGTCGACACTGCAGGCGCCGACGCTCGAGAAGCTGGGCGTGATCCTGGCCTCCCTGGCCTACGCGGCGCTCTTCGGCGCCGTGCGCTACGCCAGCTTCATCTACCTGCTGCGCGAGATCACCGTCCTGAACATGGCGGCGATGTTCTTCGCTCTCGGCCCCCTGGTCGACTTCGTCTACCTGGTGGCCATCTACTCGCTCTACGTGAACCTGGTGGCGCTCCGACTGCGCCGCACCCCGGAGTCGTGGCGATGGTTGTTCTCGTCCTGAAGATCTACGTGGTGCTGGTCGTGCTGGTGATGTCGGTCTATGCCGCTCGCCACTACCGCTTCACGCGCAACCGCCTGGTCGGCGACCAGCGGCTCTTCTACCACGACATCGTGGACTCGGACCTGCCGCGGCTGTCGGTGCTGGTCCCGATGTACAACGAGGAACGGGTGGCGCGCCAGGCGATCGAGGCCCTGCTGCGCTGCGAGTACCCGCGCGACCGGCTGGAGATCATCCCCATCGACGACCACTGCGACGACGGCACGCCGCAGCTGCTGGACGCGCTGGCCGCCGCCGACCCGCTGGTCAAGCCCCTGCACCGCCGCGACGGCCCCCGCGGCAAGCCGGCCGCCCTGAACGAGGCCCTGACCGTGGCGGCGGGCGATATCGTGCTCGTCTTCGACGCCGACTACCTGCCCAGCCGCGGCGCCCTGCGCGACCTGGCGCTGTCCTTCAAGGACCCCGAGGTCGGCGCGGTGATGGGCCGCGTGGTGCCGGTGAACACGCGCAGCAACCTGCTCACGCGGCTGCTGGACCTGGAGCGCAGCGGCGGCTACCAGGTCGACCAGCAGGCGCGCCACAACCTGCGCCTGATGCCCCAGTACGGCGGCACCGTCGGCGGCTTCCGCCGCGAGCTGGTGCTGGCGCTGGGCGGCTTCGACCCGCGGGCCCTGGCCGAGGACACCGACCTCACCTTCCGCCTCTGCGCGCGGGGCTGGAAGGTGGTCTACGCCAACCGCGTGGAATGCTACGAGGAGGTGCCCGAGACCTGGCAGGTGCGCGCCCGGCAGATCCGCCGCTGGTCGCGCGGGCACAACTTCACGATGTTCAAGCAGCTCGGGCCGCTGCTGCGCTCGAAGTACCTGAACCGGGCCGAGAAGGCCGACGGCTTCCTGCTGCTGCACATCTACACCGTGCCGGTCATCCTCTTCACGGGCATCATCGACTCGGTGATCCTCTTCTTCCTGGGCGAGATGCAGATCTTCGACAGCCTGCTCGTCTTCCTCTTCGTGGCGACGTACAACTCCTTCGGCAACTTCGCGCCCTTCTACCAGATCGGCACGGCGACGCTGCTGGACGGGGTCACGCACCGCGTGCGGCTGCTGCCGTTTTTGATGTTCTACTTCCTGCTGAACATCTGGACGATCAGCTCCGGCTTCTTCCTGGCCGTCTTCGACCGGCTGCGCGACCGCCCCGTCGAGTGGGAGAAGACCGATCGCTTCCGGAAGGTGGTGGCGAAATGAGAGCCCGGCACCTCTTCCCGCTGATCTGCGCGGCGGCCCTGGCGGCCGCCGGACCCGTCGCGGCCCGGGCCGTGCCCGCCGCCGTCGACAGCGTGGCCGCTACCGCGCCGGCCGTGGCCGCGGCCTTCCCCGGCGCGCCGCAGCTGCTGCTCTTCGTCTTCGCCCTGCTGATCTTCCTGCCCTTCGTCTCGGGCCTGATCGAGGTCTACGCGCCGCGGGACCGATACCCGCTGCCGGTGAACATCCACTACGTGAAGGATCCGCGCTACCTGGGCAAGTCGTCGCGCAGGCTCTTCGCCGAGGCCATGGCCCGGATCGGCGACGAGGACGGGGTCAGCGGCCTGATCCTGTCGCGCGATGAGACCGCGCGCATCGAGCACGATCTCGATGTGCCCGAGAAGACGCGGATCGAGCACGTCCTGGCCGTGCGCGGCGACCTGAAGACGGCCGCTTTCTGCCGCCTGGTCCGGGACGCCTGGTCGGGCGGCGACGCCGCGATCGGCGAGGGGGGCGCGCTGCGCACCCTGGTCTGCGGCGGCGACATGGTCCTGGCCGACGAGGTCATCGTCCAGCGCTGGGTGGACTGCGAGGGTGACCTTCGGGTCGGGGCCGGCTGCCGCCTGGGGCACAGCGCCACGGCCGGCGGCCGCCTGGACCTGGGCGCCGGCGTGCGCTTCTCGCGGCTCTTCGGAGCCCCGGTGGCCGGGCCCGACTACGCGGGCGACCGCGATCCGGGGACGGCGCCCGTCGCGCCGCCGCCTCCCGACGAGGTGCGCACGATCGCCGACGTCCTCGACTACCACGCCAAGGGCCTGGCCCTGGCCTCCGGCGCCGTCGCCGCCGCCCCGATGGTGGTCCGCGGCGACCTGGACTGCGGCGAGGGCTGCGTGCTGGCCGGCCCCGTGCGCACGCACGGCGCCGTGAAGCTGGGCGCCGGCTGCACCGTCCACGGCGACATCTTCGCCGAGGGCTCGGTGGAGCTGGGTCCGGACGTCCTGGTGCTGGGCAACGTCTTCTCGCAGGATCGCGTGACCCTGCGCTCCGGGGCCCGCATCGGGCATCCCGGGGCCGTGCGGTCGCTGATCGGCAAGCGGTCGATCCGTCTCGCCGCGGATTCGGCCGTGCACGGCTACGTGCTGACCGAGGGCGAAGGTGTCGTGAAATGAAGAAGCTGCTGCTCTTGATCGTCGGACTCGCCTGCGCCGCGGTGGTCGCCTACGGTGTCGTGTCGCTGCGCGCCACCGCCCGGCTGGCCGCTGACGACGAGCTGCGCGTGATCGTGGCCTTCAACCCCCGCCTGGCCGACGAGGCGGCGTCGGAGCTGGCCGCCTGGACGAGCGTCCTGCAGGAGGAGGGCGTTCCGAACCGCCGCGTGGACATCTTCACCCTGCTCGAGACCGACCCCGCGCGCATGGCCGCCACCGCCCCGGCGGTGATCCTGCCCGACGCGGCCTGCCGCGTGATGAACTCGGCCTGCGAGACCTGGCTGGACGGCTACCTGCGCGCCGGCGGCGCCGTGGCCGTGGTCTACGACGCCGGCGCGATGAGCGCCCGGGGCGTTTTCCTGCCCCAGAGCTTCCTGCGCCGCTTCACCGGCGTCGACCACGTCACCTACGCCCGCGACGGGCGGGGAGCCTACACCACGGGCACCCTGGCCTTCCGCGACGCCGCCGCGGCCCGCGCCTGCCAGATCCCGGCGGGCAAGCTGGACGACGAGCTGCGCCTGAGCGGCTACGGCTACGGCGCCCTGACCTATCCCGTGGCCCGCAGCCGCCTCTTCGTCGGACCGACCGAGGGCGACGGCGACGGGATCGAGATCCTGGCCCGGACGCTGACCGCCGACGGCGAGACCTGCCCGGCCGTCGTGCGCCGGAGCTACGGCCGGGGCCGCGTGCTCTACGCGAACCTGCCGCTGGGCCACCTCAAGGCCAACGGCGACGACCTGCCGCTGCGCGCCCTGCTGCGGATGCTGGTCCTGGACATGGCCGCCTCGCCGCACCTGATGGGCACGCCCCGCGGCGTCGGGGGCCTGGTCTTCAACTGGCACATCGACGCCAACCCCGACTGGGCGATCCTGGACGACATGGTCGAGCAGGGCTTCCTGCGCGAGGAGCTGCCCTGCTCGATCCACGTCACCGCCGGGCCCGACACCTACGATTTCGGGGACGGCGCCGGCTTCGACGCCTGCGGCGCCGGCCGCCGCCACCTGCTGACGCTGGCCCGCTACGGCGTGATCGGCTCGCACGGCGGCTGGATCCACAACCTCTTCGCCGAGAAGGTGGATTCGGGCGAGTGGGGCGAGGACGAGATCGCCCTCTACCTGGACAAGAACGACGAATGCCTGGAATCGGTGACGGGCGCGGCGGTCGACGAGTACTCGGCGCCGGCCGGCGCGCATCCGCCGGAGATCATGGACCGGCTGTTGCGCGACCGCGGCTTCGTCGCCTACTACACGACCGGCGACGGCGGCGGCGCGCCCACCCGCGCCTTCCACGGCGGGCGCATGCTCTCGCCGGAGCTGATCGCCTTCCCGGTGATGCCCCTGGGCGACGTGGCCTCCTTCGGCGAGATGGAAGAGGAAAGGGACCTGCCTCCGGCCGTGGTGCGACGCTGGCTGGACGCGACCGTCGCCTACTGCGCCGAGCAGCGCACGGTGCGCCTGGTCTACTCGCACCCCTACAATCTCTTCATCTCCGCCAACGGGCACGACTACCGCCCCGCCTTCCGCGGCTGGCTGGACGACCTGTCGGCCCGGGTCGCCGACGGCGGGCTTCAGGTGCGGCCGATGGGGGATTTCGCGCGCTTCCTGCAGCGGATGTTGGCCACCCGGGCCCGCTTCGACGTGGTCGACGGGGAGCTCGCGGTCAGCCTGGCCAACCCCGGGGGCTTGCGCGACCTGACCGTGGCCCTGCCCGCGGCCCGCTGGGCGGCGCCGCGCGCGGCCGGCCTGTCCGTGACCACCGACGGCGACTGGCACTACGTGGTGGTCGAGGAGGAGACCGATGCCCTGGCGTTCACGGCGGCGGCTCGCTAGCGGACTGCTGTCGCTGGTGATCCTGGCGGGACTGGCGGGATGCGCCGGGCACCGCCACCCCGCGCTGGGGGTGATCGGCGAGTACGAAGGGCTGACCGAGCTCGACGTCTACGACCTGAAGCCGTACTTCGCGAACCTCTACGCCCTGGACCTGCTGCGCCGCGGCCGGGGCGTCGCCGAGACGGCGGAATACATCGACTGGTACCTGGCGAACCTCAACTACCCGGACCGGCACGGGTTGACCGGCAGCATCGACGATTTCACGGTGCACCGGGGGGGACGCCAGCAGGCGGCGGGCAGCTACGACAGCGCCGACGCCTACGCGGCCACCTTCATCATGCTGCTCGACGCCTACGCGCGGGCGGCGGACGCCCGGGAGCTCTGCGAACGGCACCGCGGGCGCATCGAGGACATCGCCTGGCTGATGCTCTACCTGCAGGACGCGGACGGGCTGGTGTGGGCGCTGCCGGACGGGGACGCGAAGTACCTGATGGACAACTGCGAGGTCCATGCCGGCATGCTGGCCTTCCGCGACCTGAGCGCGCGGATGGGCTGGCCGGACGGCGAACGCTACGCCGAGGCGGCGCGGCGGCTGCGCGAGGGCGTGATGCGCGACATGTACGATCCCGACGCGCGCCGCTTCCACTGGGCCGTCGACGCCGCGGGCGCGCACCGCAGCGACTGGGACCGGTTCTATCCGGACGCCCTGGCCCAGCTCTTTCCGGTGCTGCACGACCTCGTGCCCCGGGACGGCGAGCTGGCCCGGCACCTGTGGCGCAGCTTCGACGATCGCCACGAACCCGGCCGGGATTTCCCGGCTTCGACAGTCCAGCGCCTGATCGTGAAGATGGCGCGGGAGAAGGTGGAGGAGAGATGATCCAGCGCAAGCACGCCGCCGCCCCCCGGCGCGGCCCGGTCCCGGTCTTCCTGGCCGTCCTGGCCTGGCTGCTGCTGCTGCTGCCGACGGCGGCGACGGTCCACGCGGCCGTCGACTCGGTCGAGGAGTGGGCCCGCGTCCGCGCCGGCCTGAAGTACCGCCTGGACCTGGACTACCTCTACGACCACCTGACGCCCAACGACGCCTACGGCGACTGGCATACGGCCACGGCCACGCTCTACGTCAAGACCCTGCCGCGGATCACGCCCTTCGTCTCGACCGGACTGGCCGACCGCGAGGCCGCCAAGGGCTCGCTGACCGTCGGCGCCTACGTGGACTGGGCGCCGGGCCGCCTCTACAGCTACAGCGCCTACACCACCGGCGGGCGCTCGGACCACCTGCCGCGGGGGCGCTACGACCACCACTTCTTCCTGAACACCGGACCCTTCAGCCTGGTGCTGGGCGGCGGCTGGCTCGAGGACCATTACGGCCACGAGGACTGGTACGTCACCGCCGGCCCGCGCGTCTGGCGCGGCCGCGTGATCGCCGAGTACCGCCTGACCCGGCAGGAGAGCGACCCCGGCGCGCGGGTGGGCTGGAACCACCTGCTGAGCCTGGGCCTGGGCGCCGAGGGCGAGAGCTGGCTCTTCGCGACCCTGGCCGTCGGCGAGGAATCCTACCGCGCCCTGCAGGTCGCGCCGCCCCAGGACGTCCACCACGATTTCTGGGAGGCCGCCCTCGCGTGGCAGCGCTGGTTCGGCCCGCGCTGGGGCCTGAAGGCGCAGCTGCGCTGGCTCGACCTGGGCACCGAGGACGACGGCTACGAGAAGCTGGGCGTGGGCGGCGGGATCTTCTGGGAGTTCTAGCCGGCGATCAACGGACGCCGGCCGGGCTGCGGTCGGCGGCCAGGAATTCGCGGCAGACGGCGACGATGCGGCCGACGGCCTTGCCGTCGCCGTAGGGATTGTGGGCCCGGGCCATCGCGGTCCGGGCCTCGTCGTCGTCCAGCAGGCGGGTGGTCTCGGCCACGATCCGCTCCTCGTCCGTCCCCACCAGCTTGACCGTGCCCGCCTCGACGCCCTCGGGCCGCTCGGTGGTCTCGCGCATCACGAGCACCGGCTTGCCCAGGGCGGGCGCCTCCTCCTGGATCCCTCCCGAATCGGTCAGCACCAGGGTGCAGCGGTCCAGCAGGGCCACGAAGGGCAGGTAGGGCAGGGGGTCGATCAGGTGCACGTTGGCCCGGCCGGCCAGCAGCGCGCGCACCGGCTGCTGCACGTTCGGGTTCAGGTGCACGGGGTAGACGAAATGGACGTCGGGGTGGCCGTCGGCCAGGCGGGCCAGGGCCGAGCAGATGCGGCGCAGGCCGTCGCCGAAGTTCTCGCGCCGGTGGCCGGTGACCAGGACCAGGGGCGGGCCGCTCTTGTCGCGGAGCGCGGCGGGCAGGCCGGGGATCGCGGGACGCTCGCCGCGGACGCGGTCCATCGCCATGTGCAGGGCGTCGATCACGGTGTTGCCGGTGACGTGGATCCGGGCCTCGGGCACGCCCTCGTCGCGGAGGTTGCCGGCGGCCCAGGCCGTGGGCGCGAAGTGCAGGTCGGCCAGGCGCGAGGTCAGCACCCGGTTCATCTCCTCCGGGAAGGGGGCGCGCGGGCGCCAGGTGCGCAGGCCGGCCTCGACGTGGCCGACCGGGATGTTGCGGTAGAAGGCGGCCAGCGACGCGCAGAGCACGGTCGTGGTGTCGCCCTGCACCAGCACCATGTCGGGCTTCGTCCGCGCCAGGTAGGCGTCCACGCCGGCCACGGCGCGGGCGGTCAGGGCGCCCAGGCCCTGGTCGGCGCGCATCAGGTCCAGGTCGGCGTCGGGCTTCACCCCGAAGACGTCGAGCACCTGGTCCAGCATGTCCCGGTGCTGGGCGGTGACGCAGACGTGCGGGCGCAGGGTCTCGTTCTCGGCCAGGGCCAGGGCGACCGGGCAGAGTTTGACGGCTTCGGGCCGGGTGCCGAAGATCAGGGAGACTACGGGCATGGCGCGCCTCGCATTCGGTGTGGATGGGCCGCGGTTGACCGGGCGCGGAGGCGGGCTTACTATGGCCCTCGCCGCGGTCGCGGTGCCATCCTTCCTATCGACACGGTACCCGAAACCTTGACGCGGGAAAAGGTGAAGACTTGAAAGCCAACGAGATCCGGGCCCGTTTTCTGGAATTTTTCGCCGAAAGGGGCCACGCGGTGGTGTCCTCGGCGTCCCTGGTGCCCGACAACGATCCCACGCTGATCTTCACCAACGCCGGCATGAACCAGTTCAAGGCCGTCTTCCTGGGCCTGGAGAAGCGCGACTACGTGCGGGCGACGTCCTGCCAGAAGTGCATGCGCGTCAGCGGCAAGCACAACGACCTGGAGGAGGTGGGCCGCGACGCCCGCCACCACACCTTCTTCGAGATGCTCGGCAACTGGTCCTTCGGCGACTACTCCAAGCGCGAGTCGCTGCGCTGGGGCTACGACTTCCTGGTCGAGGACATGAAGATCGATCCCGACCGGCTGTGGTTCTCGGTCTACAAGGACGACGACGAGGCCTTCGCCATCTTCCGCGACGAGCTGGGCGTGCCCGCCGAGCGCATCAAGCGCCTGGGCGACATCGAGAAGGGCGACGAGGAGAACTTCTGGTCGATGGCCGAGACCGGCCCCTGCGGACCCTGCGCCGAGATGCACTTCGACCAGGGCGAGGCGATGGCCTGCGGCCATCCCGACGGCTGCGCCCTGGGCGTCTGCGACTGCGACCGCTGGCTCGAGCTGTGGAACCACGTCTTCATGGAGTTCGACCGCGACGAGACGGGCGCCCTGCACCCGCTGCCGATGAAGAGCGTCGACACCGGCCTGGGCCTGGAGCGCCTGGTGGCCGTCTGCCAGGGCGTGAACAGCAACTACGGCAGCGACCTGTTCACGCCGCTGGTCGCCCGCGCCGCCGAGCTCAGCGGCCGCGAGCCCCAGGGCGAGGACCGCGTCTCGATGCAGGTGATCGCCGACCACGCCCGCGCCGTCACCTTCGCCGTCGCCGACGGGGCCGCGCCGGGCAACGAGGGCCGCGGCTACGTCGTGCGCCGCATCCTGCGCCGGGCCGCCCGCCACGGCCGCCGCCTGGGCCTGACCGAACCGTTCCTGTGGCGCGTGGCCGAGACCGTCATCGACGGCATGGGCGACGCCTATCCCGACCTGGCCGAGCGGCGCGAGCGCGTGCTGAAGACGATCCGCCGCGAGGAGGAGCGCTTCAACCTGACCCTGGACCGCGGCCTGCAGGTCTACGCCGAGATCCGCGACCGGCTGCGCGCCGAGGGCCGCACGGCGCTGGACGGCGAGGAGGCCTTCCTGCTGCACGACACCTTCGGCTTCCCGGTCGACCTGACCGCCGTGGTGGCCGAGGAGGACGGCTTCACCGTGGACGAGGCCGCCTTCCGCGAGCGCATGGAGCAGCAGCGGGCCAGCAGCGGCAAGGTGCGGGCCTACATGGCCGGCATCGGCGCCTGGCAGGCCGTGCGCAAGGGCGAGGATCCGGCCGCCTTCCGGGCCGAGTTCGTCGGCTACGACGCGCTGGCGGTCGAGGCCCGCGTGGTGGCCGTGCGTCCCGCCGGCGACGAGACCAGCCAGCTGCTCTTCGACCGCACCCCCTTCTACGCCGAGTCCGGCGGGCAGGTCGGCGACCGCGGCCTGGTGCGCCTGGCCGGCGGCGCCGAGCTCGAGGTGCTGACCACCGTCGGCGACGAGGCCGGCAACGTCTCGGTCGTGCACGCCGACGCCGCCAAGCTGCTGGGCCTGCTGCGCGAGGACGACGCCGTGACCCTGATCGTCGCCCCCGAGCGCCTGGCGACCATGCGCCACCACACCGCCACCCACCTGCTGCACGCGGCGCTGCGCCGGGTGCTGGGCGAGCACGTGGCCCAGGCCGGATCCGAGGTGGCCCCGGACAAGCTGCGCTTCGACTTCCACCACGACCAGCCCCTGAGCGCCGACGAGATCGCCCGCGTCGAGGCCCTGGTCGCCCGCGAGGTGCTGGCCAACGGCGCGGTCGCCGTGCATCGCGACGTGCCCCTGGCCGAGGCCAAGGCCCGCGGCGCGATGGCGCTGTTCGGCGAGAAGTACGGCGAGACGGTGCGCATGATCGAGGTGCCGGGCACCACCGGCGATTATTCGCTGGAGCTCTGCGGCGGCACCCACGTGGCCCGCACCGGCGACATCGGACCCTTCCGCATCACGGCCGAGAGCAGCAGCGCCGCCGGCGTGCGCCGCATCGAGGCCGTGGCCGGCGAAGCCGCCCAGGCCCTGATCGACCGCGAGCGCGCCGAGCTGGCCGCCGTGCGCGTCCGGCTGCGCGCCGACGGCCCGCCCGCCGCCGAGCAGGTGGCCGCCCTGATCGACGAGCGCGACGCCCTGGCCAGGGAGCTGCGCGCCCAGCGTCAGGCCGAGGCCGCCGTTTCGTTGGACTCGTTGCTGGCCGACGCCGCGACGGTGGGCGACCTGAAGGTGCTGGCCGCCCGCGTCGACGCCGAGGACCGCGACGCCCTCTTCGCGCTGGGAGACCGCGCCCGCGACAAGCTGGGGGAGAAGGGGGTCGTCGTGCTGGCCGCCGAGTGGGAGGGCAAGGCCACCCTGCTGGTGACCCTGACCCCCGACCTGGTCGCCGCGAAGCGCCTGCACGCCGGCAACCTGGTCAAGGAACTGGCCGCGAAGGTCGGCGGCCGCGGCGGCGGCCGGCCGAACACGGCCCAGGCCGGGCTGCCGGGACCCGAGGCGATCGGGCCGGCGCTGGCGGCCGTGGCCGAGGCGCTGGCCTAGGCTTCGCGTCTGCGTCCGGAGGACGAAGGGGGGCCGCCTCGTGCGGCCCCCCTTCTTTTCGCTCCGGCGCCGGGGACATCCTGCCCCCGGCGGCCTGCGCGGAACCTCGGGCCGAGGGCGCGAAGCCTGGGCCGAGCCAGGGCCGGGGTGCGGCGCCCCCCCTAGCGGGCACTCTTCCGGCTCGAGAAGAACAGCTGCAGACCCACCCTGAAGACCGGCCCCGAGTAGTCCAGGGCCATGGCGGCGCCGTCGCTGGTCTCCAGGAAGGCCAGGTCCTCGTTGTCCTTCTCGAGGCGGTCGATGGTGGCGTGGCGGTAGCCGATCTCGGCGATCAGGACGGCCGAGGGCGAGAAGCGCAGCGAGCCGGCGCCGAAGAGCTCGAAGAAGACGGCGCGGCCCTCGGTGTCGGGCGTGTCGGTGATCTCGGGGGTCGACCGGATCATGCCGATCGCGCCGCCGACGCCGGTCGAGAACCGCGCGAAGGGATTCATGGTCTTGCGCGCGACGACGCCGTAGAGGGTGGCGGGCGCGTCGATCGAGAACTCGACGCCCGGCACCTTGCTCTCGGTGCTCGCCGACAGCCGTTCCACGCACAGTCCCACCGTCACGCCCGGGGCCACGACGCCGCCCAGCTCGAAGCCGACGGCCGTGCCCCGGTCGATCTCGTCCAGGACCTCGATCTCGGCCGTGCGGTTGGCGAGCTCGATCTCCTCGTTGAGGTCGCCCATCGCCGGCAGGACCAGGCCTCCCCGGGGGGCGATGTAGAGGTTGCGGCCGCCGCCGGCCAGGGCCGGCGCGGCGAGCAGCGTAACCAGGATCGCGACGAGCAGCAGGGCGGGCGACGGGCGGCGGTGGCGCATGGGAATGCTCCCTCCATGGGAATCGGCAGGGGCTGGAACGATGAGGGGATTATCCCACCGGCCGGGCCTGGGGGGCAAGCCCGGGGTGGGCTCGAC
>CAZLHO010000052.1:17525-19795 GCA_964559455.1 uncultured Fibrobacteraceae bacterium
CGCGAAATCCCCCTACGCCTACCTCGAACTGATCCGGAAGCAGGTCGGGGTCTTCGGCCGGGGCGAGTGACGGCCCTCTTCTGGCAGGCTGTTGAAAAATCGGGCTCGGCCGTGCCGGTCAGTCGATGTACCCCAGCGAGCGCAGCCGGCGGCGCTCCTCCTCGCTCAGCGGCGTCTGCGAGGGCTGGCGGTCCTCCTGCAGCGGATTCTCCGGGTCGAAGATCTCCCAGAGCCGCGCCGTCAGGCGCTCGACGACCTCGGGGTGCTGCACCGCGACGTTCCGCAGCTCCCGCGGGTCGCGGGCCAGGTCGAAGAGCACGGGCCGATATTCGCCGTCGACGAAGAAGAGCATCAGCTTCCAGTCGCCGTCGACGATCGTCTTGCAGAACTGCTCGCGCGACTCGCCCTGCTCGGCCACCAGCAGCGACGCGGACCGGTCGGTCCGGCCGGCCGCCAGGTCGACCAGGCTGCGCCCGTCCAGGCCGTCCGGCACCGGCAGCCCGGCCGTCTCGAGCACCGTCGGCAGCACGTCCATCAGCGTGACGCGCTGCTCGACTACGGTGCCCGCGTGCCGTCCCTGCGGCCACTTGACGATCAGGGGCACGTGCAGGACCTCCTCGTAGGGCAGGGCGTGGCCGTAGTAGACGCCGTGCTCGCCCAGATGCTCGCCGTGGTCCGCCACCAGGACGATCAGCATGTCGTCGTACAGCCCCCTGGCCTCGAGGTCCGCCACGACCCGGCCGACGTGGTCGTCCACGTAGCTGACGCCGGCGGCGTACTGGGCCGGCGGGTAGGCCGGGTCGGTCACGCCCTCGAGCCAGGCGTAGATGTCGGGGCGGTCGGCGAGCATGTTGACCGACGGGTCCAGCAGACCCTCGAGCAGCGGCGCGCCCGGCGCGTAGGGGTCGCCGTCGTAGTACATGCGATCCCAGGGCGCGGGGGGGGTGTAGGGGGCGTGCACGTCGAAGTAGTGCAGCAGCAGGAAGAAGGGCTCGTCCGCGTGCATGCGCGCGAAGCCGATCCCGGAGCCGGTGACCAGGCGGGCCTCCTCGCCCCGTCCCTGGTCGGTGAACTTGTCGCCCGCCTGGAAGCCCTGGGCCATGCCGTAGGCGTGGGTGAGGTAGGCCACGGTGACGAAGGCCGCCGTCCGGTAGCCGGCCGCGGCGAAGTGCTCGGCCATGGTCGTGCGCTCGGGCGCCAGGCTGTAGAACTCGCGGTTGTAGAAGCCGTGGTGGTAGGGCAGCAGCCCGGTGTAGAGCGAGGCGAAGCTGGGGCCCGTCCAGGGGGCCGTGGTCCGGCAGCGGGCGAAGCGCGTACCGGCGGCGGCCAGCGCGTCGATGTTGGGCGTCCGCGGCGCGGCGCCGCCGGGCAGGTTCACGTGGTCGCCGCGCAGCGTGTCGATGGCCAGGATCAGGACCTTGACGGGCTCGGCGGGCGCCGGCTGCGCGAGCAGTCCGCGCAGGGCTCCGGGCAGGCCCAGCCACCAGGCGCCGGCGATCAGCGCCGCGGCCGCGCAGAGGGCCAGGATCCAGGTTCGCGGTCGTTTCACGGCGTTCCCCGTCGTCGGAGGTCGTCTCGCGCCGCCGGTTGATCGCGGGCGGCGTCGGTGCATCATAGGCCCGGCGGGTCCCTTTTTCAACGGGCCCGCGCCGGGCGCGACCGCCCCACTTGAAAACCGCTCTCGCTTGGCCTATCTTTCTTCCTGATTTCGCAATCGTATGCCCGGTTGATTTCGAAGAAAGGCCCCCCATGAACTTCGAGAAGGTCTCGATCCCCGCCGGGGATCTCATCGAGTACCGCGACGGCTTCCACGTCATCGGCGACAACCCGATCATCGGCGTGCTGCGCGGCGACGGCATCGGCCTGGACATCACCCCCGCGATGCAGCACGTCGTCGAGTCGGCCGTGGCCAAGGCCTACGGCGGCAAGCGGAAGATCGCCTGGTGTCCGCTCTACGCCGGGCTCGAGGGCCTGCAGCACTACGGCAGCGAGTTCCCCGACGAGACCGTCGAGGCCATCCGCCACCTGAAGATCGCGATCAAGGGGCCCTTCACCACGCCCATCGGCGAGGAGACCCACGTCTGCCTGCACTGCGCCCACCAGCAGTACCACGACGGCGTCTGCGACAAGTGCGGCAAGGACGACGGCGTCTGCGAGCGCTTCCGCAGCATCAACGTGCGCTTCCGCCAGCACCTGGACCTCTACGCCTGCGTGCGGCCGGTGCGCTACTTCGACGGCGTGCCCAGCCCCAACAAGTACGCCGACCAGGT
>CAZLHO010000053.1:0-19639 GCA_964559455.1 uncultured Fibrobacteraceae bacterium
TCCGGGCCGGCTTTGCGGAACCACCCGCGAGATCTGTCGAGCTGAGAGTGACTTGGCTCAATAGAGCCAAGGAGCATACAGTCTTGACCTTCTCACAGTTCGAACTCGATCCCCGCCTCGAGGCCGGGATCGACGCCTTGGGCTACGTCCAGCCCACGCCCATCCAGAAAGCCGCCATCCCCGAGGTCCTCGCCGGACGCGACGTCATGGGCATCGCCCAGACCGGCACCGGCAAGACCGCGGCCTTCATGCTGCCCATCCTCCATCGCCTGCTCGAAGGCCCGCGCGGCAAGGTGCGCGCCCTGGTGCTCGCCCCGACCCGCGAGCTGGCGGAGCAGACCCGGCTGGCCACCTGCGATCTCGGCAAGCAGACGAATATCCGTTCCATGTCGGTCTACGGGGGCGTCCGCAAGGAACCCCAGGCCGCGAAGCTGCGGCGCGGCGTCGAGATCGTCGTCGCCTGCCCCGGCCGGCTGCTCGATATTCTCTGGGACGGCGACATCGATCTCTCCCACGTCGAGACCCTGGTCCTGGACGAGGCCGACCGCATGTGCGACATGGGCTTCCTGCCCGACATCCGGCGCATCCTGCGCGCGCTGCCGTCCCCGCTGCAGGTCCTCTTCTTCTCGGCCACCATGCCGCCGGACATCCGCCGGCTGGCCGACAACATGCTCGAGGATCCGGTCTCGGTTTCCATCGGTTCGCCGGCGCCTGCGGCGACGGTCTCGCAGTCGCTCTACCCGACCACCGAGGGCCTGAAGCGCGACCTGCTCCAGGCGATCCTCAAGCAGAACGGGCCCGAGCGCACCCTGGTCTTCACCCGCACCAAGTTCCGGGCCCGCAGCCTGGCCGCCGTGCTCATCCGCAACGGGCACCGCGTGGCGACGCTCCAGGGCAACATGCCCCAGAACAAGCGCCAGGCCGCCATCGACGGCTTCCGCTCCGGGCGCTATGATATCCTGGTGGCCACGGACATCGCCGCGCGCGGCATCGACGTCACGGAGATCGCGAAGGTCGTCAACTTCGACATGCCCGACACCCTCGACGCCTACACCCACCGGGTGGGCCGCACCGGCCGCGCCGCCTGCACGGGAGAGGCCGTGAACCTGGCCTCGGTCTCGGACACGCTGGTCGTGCGTGCGATCCAGGCCCAGTTGGGCACGCCGCTCGAGCAGCGGGTGGTGCCCGACTTCGACTACGGCAGCTTCAAACCCAGCCTCACGGTCCTGGCCAACCGGAACGCCGGAGGCATGGGCGGTCGCCGCTTCGGCGGCAGCCGCGGGCCGCGGCGCCGGGCGCCGCGATTCACCTAGAATACAGGCGGTCACGCCAAGCAGAAGGGATCCATGACATGGCGCGAAACCAGTTCAGCTTCCAGAAGCGACAGAAGGAACTGGCCAAGAAGAAGAAGCGGGAAGAGAAGCTGGCGCGTAAGCAGGAAAGCAAGCAGAACGCCGCCGAAAACGACGGGATCGCCGTCGTCAACGAGTTCGGCGAGGTCATCGAGACTCCCGCCGCAGAGACTTCGGCCGAGACCGGGTCGCCGGACGAAGGCGAACCCGAGGGCTGAAACCGAACGGAAAGACGAAGAAAGTCCGCAGTCCCCTCCATGCGCCCGATGTGCTAGACTTGATCCCACATCGGAATCGGCTCGCCCGACGCGCTTCGATCATGGAATGGAGGGGACCATGAAGCGGAAGTCGCTTTCGGGTACGTCTATCCTGCACACGGCCGCGATCTGCATCCTGCTCGCCGCCCCCGCCCTCGCCGGCACGCTCCACGTCGGACCGGGCCAGCCCTACGCCACGATCCAGTCCGCCGTCGACGCCGCGTTCCCCGGCGACGAGATCCTGGTCCACGACGGCGTCTACGTGGAGAACGTTCTCGTCGACAAGGCCGTCGCCGTCCGCGCGCAGAGCTGGGTCACGTCGTCCCACAACGACGCGGCGATCATCGACGCCGGCATGGCCGGCGACGAGGACGGTTTCAAGGTCACGGCCGCCGGAGCCGCGGTCGAGGGCTTCAGCATCTTCAACGCGATCGGCTACACGCCGGAATTCTACTACCGCTCGGCCATCGCCGTCCGCGGCGCCGCCGGCACCGTCGTCGCGCACAACCGCTGCGGCTGGGACGACGATCACAAGAACAGCATCAACATCACCATCTCCGAATCCTCGTCCTGCGAGATCCTCGAGAATTCGACCCGCGAGGGACAGCACGGCATCTTCGTCGAGGATTCCGCGGACTGCCTGATCCAGGGGAACGACTGCCGAGACCACACTCTCGGTTCCAATTCCGCCGGCGTCTACATGTATGGCGGCACCGACATGTATACCGGGGAGTTCTACACGCGCGACAACCTTATCCTGGACAACGAGTTCCGCGGATGTGTCATCGGCGTCCACCTGCAGAGCGGCTGCAAGGGCGTCACCGTGGCGGACAACGTCGCCGACGAGAACTACGCCGGCATCGCCGCCAACGGCGGCGCCTTCAACTGCGCCATCCTGGACAATCTGATCCGCGACAACGGCCACCGGGGGGTCTGGCTCAACGGGTCGCGCGAGAACGTGGTCGCCGGCAACACGATCGACGCCACCGTCAACGGGATCTGGCTGGGCTACCAGTCGCCGTCGGACTACGGCTGCGACAACACCGTCATCACCATGAACAGCATCACGAACTGCACCTACGCCGGCATCCGCATCTCGGCCAAGTCCGACAACGCGCGCATGTCCCTGAACTCCTTCGCCGGCAACGCCAACCATGTCGTCTCCGAGGGCACCGACTGGAGCACCGCCACGCCGGTCTCCTATTTCCACGGCGCCAACTTCAGCGGGCAGTTGGGCAACTACTACGACACCTACACCGGCGCGGACCTGGACGGGGACGGCGTGGGGGACGAGGGCCTGCCCTTCATCGACGGCGATCCGGACTACGGCCCCGTCGAGAACCATCCCCTGGTGGCGCCGCCCGGCGACTATGTGATCCAGGCCTGGTACCTGGACGGCGACGAGGGCCCGACGATGCGCTGCGGCGACGCCGGAAGCGTGCCCGGAGAGATGGGGATCGATCACGAGGCCGTGGTCGTCTGGCTTTCCGACCACCCCGCCGTGGGCGAGGTTTCCTTCGCGGCCGGCGCCTGGACCGGGCAGTTGAGCTTCAACGACGCCCCCATGCCCGACGCCTTCACGGTGGAGATCGGGCATTCGAGCGACGGCACCGACTTCACGCCCAGCGGGGCTCAGGCCTCCGTGGGCGGCGACTGGAACAACCCCTTCACGACTTCGGCGGCGTCCGTCACGGTGCCGGACCGTCGCTGCCTGGCCCTGCGCCTGACCAGCGCCGCCGGCTGGACGATCCCCCTGCGCACCGGCGGGATGTGGAGCTACGTTTCGAGCCCGGGACTGGGCGATCCCGACTGGCCGCACGGCACCGGCACCGACGTGCCCGGCGCGCCGGCCGCCGGCCTGGTCCTGCGGCAGAACGCGCCGAACCCCTTCAACCCGCGCACGGTCATCCTCTTCGACCTGCCGGCGCCCTCCGCCGTCCGGCTGCGCGTGCACGACCTTGCGGGTCGGTTGGTGCGGACGCTGGTCGATCGGCCGCTGTTGCCCGCCGGGCCGCAGCGCGCCACCTGGAACGGCCGCGACGCCGCCGGCCGGCACGTTGCGGCCGGCGCCTACCTCTACCGTCTGGAGGCCGGCGGGAAGACCGTCTCGCGGCGGATGACATTGGTGCGCTAGGGACCGGGACGAGCGGGATCCGCCGCCCCTGGCGCCGGGGGGATTTCATGCTATCCTGGCCTGCCGACCCGCCATCGGTCCCGAGGATTCGTGGCGCTCCGAGCAGGAGGTTCGCGTGAAGACGCCAGAGATCCCTCGCGATGAGCAGGCCCGCCTGCGGTCGCTGAAGTCGCTCGACATCCTGGACACCCCGGCCGAGGAGCGGTTCGACCGACTGACGCGCATGGCGCGACGGCTGTTCGGCGTGCCGATCGCGCTGGTCAGCCTGATCGACGAGAACCGCCAGTGGTTCAAGTCGGCCGCCGGCCTCGATGTTCGCGAGACTCCGCGCGCGATCTCGTTCTGCGGGCACGCGATCCTCGACGACCAGATCCTCGTCGTGCCCGACGCCCGGGCCGACGCACGCTTCTCGGACAACCCCCTGGTCCTGGGCGATCCCGAAATCCGCTTTTATGCCGGCTGCCCCCTGCGGGCCCCGGACGGCAGCCGCCTGGGCACCTTCTGCATCATCGACCGGACGCCCCGGGCGCTCGGGGCCGAGGATCTGGAGATGCTGCGGGACCTGGCGGCGCTGGCGGAGCGCGAGATCACGACGGTGGAACTGGCGACGATGGACGATCTGACCGACATCTCGAACCGGCGGGGCTTCCTGATGCTGGCCCAGAAGGGGCTGAATCTCTGCGCGCGGCAGGGGATCCCCGCGACGCTGGCCTTCTTCGACATCAACGGCTTCAAGCTGATCAACGACCGCTTCGGGCACGCCGAGGGTGATCGGGCCCTGGCCGTTTTCGCCGACCATCTCCGCCACGTCTTCCGGGATTCGGATCTCTTCGCGCGGCTGGGCGGCGACGAGTTCGTGGTGCTGCTGACCAACACGGACAGGACGCTGGCCGAGAGCATCGTCGCCAGATTCCGGCAATCGCTGGCTCGGCGCGATGGCGCGGCCGATCGGGGCTACGCCCTCGACTTCGCCCACGGCATCGTCGAGTTCGATCCGGCCCGGCACCGGGATGTCGAGGCTCTGCTCGCCGACGGGGACGCGCAGATGTACGCCCACAAGCGGGAACGACCGAGGGCCGAAGGTCGCCACGAAGCGTGATCTGCCGCCCCGGGTTCTGTCGGGACTGCGCCTTGACCCGGCCCGGCGAAGCGGGCTCGGCCGGGGTGAATAAGTATCCTGGCCATCCGGCTCTAATTCGCCTAGATTTCCCTGTATCCGAGATAACCCTGTTCAGCGCTCCGCGTCGTTCAGAGTAAACCCGAGACCGGAGCCGACATGGGCATCCATACGCGCGCACCCGCACATTCATTCCACATCCCCGTGATGGGCACCGGTTTCACGCTCGACACCCCCCTGAAGGTGGCGCGTTTCGGCATCGCCTCGGTCGTGTCGCTGGTGGACGACGCCCTGATCGAGCAGATGCGCCTGCGCATCTCCCGGGACCACGACGAGCCCTTCGCGCCCATCGAGGCCGGCGCCGACGACGCGCGCGCCCGCCGCATCACCGCCTACCTGGACCTGCTGGGCGGGCTGGTGCAGCGCCAGATCGAACGCGTCCGCGGCGCGGTCTTCGAGGCCGGCAGCGAGATCGTCCGTTATTTCGAGCTGCTGCCGCCGTCTCCCCTGCGCGAGCTCTACGAGCGCATGCAGGCCACCGCCGACCTCGAGCTGCGCCGCGGCCTGCAGGACAGGCTGCGGGACTTCGTGCAGCCCGGTCCCATCGACGTGAACATCATGACCAAGCTGGATCGCGAGACCGACCGCCGCGGCCGCAAGATGCCGGAGCGCTGCTCGGACGCCCTGAGCGCCCTGCGCGGCTTCATGAACAGCCGCGTCGACGCGTCGGTGGTGCTGTCGGCGGGCATGAACCGTCGCCTCTTCTCCTACATGGCCGAGTTCGGCGACTTTTTCCCCGACAGTCGGGGGGACCTGCGCAAGCGCATCGTGCTCAAGGTCAGCGACTACCGCTCGGCCCTGCTGCAGGGCAAGCTGCTGGCCAGGCTCGGGCTGCACGTCTCGGAGTTCCGGGTCGAGTCGGGGCTCAACTGCGGCGGGCACGCCTTCGGCGGCAAGGGACAGCTGCTGGGGCCGATCCTCGAGGAATTCCAGCGGGAGAGGGCGAACCTGGCCGAGAGCCTGCGCGGCATCCGCCGCCAGGCGATGGCCGCGCTGGGACGCGGCGACGAGTCCGGCGAACCCGCCCCCGCGCGGGTCACCGTCCAGGGCGGCCTGGGCGACGCCGACGAGGACCGGCTCATGCGCGAGCACTACCGCGTGGACGGCACCGGCTGGGGCAGCGCCTTTCTCTTCGTTCCCGAGGTCGTCAACATCGACCGCCGCAGCCTGGACCGCCTCACGGCGGCCGGCGAGCAGGACATCGATCTCAGCGGCGCCTCGCCCCTGGGGGTGCCCTTCTGGTCGCTGCGCACCTCGACCAGCGAGGAGAGCCGCCTGCAGCGCATCGCCGACGGCAAGCCCGGCAGTCCCTGCCCCAAGGGCTACCTCGTCTCCGACTCCGAGTTCTCCGCCGTGCCCATCTGCACCGCCAGCCGCGGCTACCAGCGGCGCAAGCTGGCCCAGGTCGAGGCGTCGGACATGTCGGCCGTCGAAAAGCGGCGCGCTCAGGAGTCGATTGTGGCCAAGGCCTGCATCTGTCACGATCTGGCCGGCGGCGCCACGGGCACCAAGGGCATCGATCCCGACGCGACCACGGCGGTCTGCTGCGGCCCCAACGCGGCCTATTTCAGCCGGGTGACGACCCTCGCCGGCATGGTCGACCACATCTACGACCGCGCCTCGCTGCCGCTCTCGCCGGAGCGGCCGCATATGCTGCTCAAGGAGCTCTCGCTGCACCTGGAATGCCTGCGCCGCGACATCGCCCGCTACGCCGAGGATCCCACGGACAGGCTGGCGAAGACGATCGCGGAATGCCGGGACAACCTCCAGGGCGGCGTCCAGCACTACCGCGAACTGGCGGGCAGGATCGTCGCCGCCAAGCGTGAGGCCTTCGAGCGGAAGCTGGAGGCCCTGCAACTGGAGCTGGCCGAGCTGGCGCCGGTGCGCGTGGTCGCCGGCTGATTCCCGCCTTCGCCCTTCCCGCTCAATCCAGCCGGGTCAGGCCCTCCCTGATCGCGTATTTGGTGAGCTCCGCGATCGAGCGGATTTCCAGCTTGTCCATGACCGCCTTGCGGTGTGATTCGACGGTTTTCGCCGACAGGTTCAGGCGGCCCGCGATCTCCTTGGTCGACAGCCCCTCGGCGAGAAGCTGCAGCACCTCGCGTTCGCGGGCCGAGAGCACGGCGAAGGCGCTGCCCTGGTCGGCCTCGGCCAGGTTGACGTAGTCGCGCACCACCTGTTCGCTCAACGCGGCGCTGAGGTGGATGCGTCCGTCGCGGACGGCGAGCACGCCTGCGAGCAGCTCCTCGAAGCCGGCGTCCTTCAGGACGTAGCCCTTGGCGCCGGCCCGCAGGGCCTCCAGGACGAAGCGGCGGTCGCCGTGCATCGACAGGACGATGACCTTCACCGCCGGCGCCTCCCGGGCCAAGCGGCGGGTCACATCGATGCCGTTGAGGCCCGGCATGGAGATGTCGAGGACGGCCACGTCGGGGGCGAGTTCGCCGCAGAGCCTCAGGGCGTCCAGCCCGTTTTCGGCCTCGCCCACCACCTCGAGGTCTGGGTGGGCCGTCAGCAGCGGCCGTAGGCCGTCGCGGAAGATCCGGTGGTCGTCGGCCAGCAGGACGCGGGTCGTCATCGGGCGCCTCCGGGGATGTCGGCCATCAGGGTAATGCTGGCGCCGCGGCCCGGTGCGGTCTCGATGTCCATCCGCCCGCCGTAGTCGCGCAGGCGCTCCTCGATCGAGAACAGGCCGAAGCGGTCACCGGTCCCGCGGGCCGCCGCCGGGTCGAATCCCTTGCCGTCGTCGGCGACCGACAGCCTGACCCGCCCGTCGCTGGAATCCAGCGTGACCTTCAATGACTTCGCCTCGGCGTGCTTGACCGCGTTGTGGACCAGTTCGCGCGCGCATTTCCAGAGCATGACCTTCAGGTCGTCGGGCAGGGTCTCCTGCTCCCGGCAGTCCACATCGACTGCGAGCGCGTCTTCGAGGCGGGTCTGCTCGCCGAGCCAGTCCAGGGTCGGCCCCAGCCCCAGTTCGTAGAGCACCGGCGGCGACAGCTCGAAGGTCAGGCCGCGCGTGTAGCGGACGGCCTGGTCGCTGAGCTCGACGAGTTCGTCCAAGGCCCGGTCGTGGCCGCCCAGGACCGAGTCCCCGCGCAGTTGCTGCAGCCGGATCTTGATCAGCGCCAGGCCCTGGCCCAGGTGGTCGTGGAGGTCCTCGGCGAGGTGGCGGCGTTCGCTGGCCTCGGTCAGGCAGATCTGGCGCGCCAGGCTCCGCAACGAGGCGGTGCGCTCGGCGACCTCGCGCTCCAGGCGTTCGTTGGCGGCGACGATGGCCTCGTCGTCCAGCCGGTGCTGGCAGTGGGCCCGCAGCATGTCCGCCAGGGAACGGATCAGCTCGCGTTCCTCGCGCAGGAACGGGCCCTCGTCGGCCTCGTCCCGCTCGGCGGTGTAGACCACGGCGATCTCGACCTCGCCGCCGTCGCGCAGGCGCAGCGTCTCGACCTGGCGCCAGGGGGTTTCGCGGTAGCCGGGAGTGGCCCAGACGCGGTCGTTCCAGCGCACGCGGCCCTCGGCGACGTCGGGATACTGCCAGGCGGGGGGGAGCAACGCGGCCACGGCCGGCATGATCAGGTCGAGGTCGGCCGCGGCGTCCTGGAGCAGACGGGCGGTGTTGTGCAGCGCCGTGAGCTCCTTCACGCGCTCCTGGAGGCGGTGCTGGAGGGAATCGGGCATGGCGGCTGAGCCTTCCTCTGTTGCGTGGAAAGGGAACCGGGCGAAGCTAACGTATGCGCCGCGGGCGCACAAGGGGCGGGGCGCCGTCGCGGAGCGAACCAGGATTTTCCCCATGCCGAATCAGGAAACGCCTCATTGCCAGGCGTCGGCCGCGGAGCCGACCATTGTCGGATCGTCCCCAGGCAACCATCCCCGGCGCGTACGCCCGGACACCGGCCCGGCAGGAGGAACCCATGTTCGACACCGGCAACACCGGCTTCATGCTGGTCGCCACCAGCCTCGTCATGCTCATGACGCCAGGCTTGGCCTTCTTCTACGGCGGCCTCGTGGGTCGCCGGAACGTGCTCTCGATCATGATCCAGAGCTTCGTCTCGATGGGCGTGACCACGATCCTCTGGTACGCCGTCGGCTTCTCGCTCTGCTTCTCGGGCGGCGAGGGCGGCATCATCGGCAACCTGGACATGGCCTTCCTGCGCGGCGTCGATCCGATGACCCCCTTCGGCGACGGGCAGATCCCCCTGCTGGTCTTCGTCGCCTACCAGATGATGTTCGCCATCATCACGCCCGCCCTGATCACCGGCGCCTTCAGCAACCGCATCCGCTTCCCGGCCTACCTCATCTTCCTGGTGATGTGGCTGATGCTGGTTTACTTCCCCTTCGTGCACATGATCTGGGGCGGCGGCCTGCTGGCCGAGTGGGGCGTCCTGGACTTCGCCGGCGGCATCGCCGTGCACAACATCGCCGGCATGGCGGCCCTGGCCTCGGTGCTCTACGTGGGCAAGCGGCGCATCGCGGAGCAGGGCCCCCACTCGATCCCGCTGGTGGCCCTGGGCACCGGCCTGCTCTGGTTCGGCTGGTACGGATTCAACGCCGGCAGCGAACTCCAGGTCGACCAGATCACCTCGCTGGCCTTCATCAACACCGACATCGCCGCCAGCTTCGCGGCCATCACCTGGCTGATCATCGAGTGGGCCCGCAGCCGCAAGCCGCGTTTCGTCGGCCTGCTGACCGGCGCCGTCGCCGGCCTGGCCACGATCACGCCCGCGGCCGCCTTCGTGCCCACCTGGGGCGCCGCGCTGATCGGCTTTTCGGCCGGCATCGTCTGCTACTGGGCCGTCGAGATGAAGAACGCCTTGGGCTGGGACGACGCGCTGGACGTCTGGGGCGTGCACGGCGTGGGCGGGGCCCTGGGCATCGTCATGCTCGGGCTGCTCGGCTCGACCGCGGTCAATGCCGCCGGCGCCGACGGCCTCTTCTTCGGCGGGGCGGATTTCTTCGTCAAGCAGGTCGCGGCCATCGCGGCATCGTCGATCTACGCCTTCGTCTTCACCTGGGTTATGCTGTGGCTCATCAACCGCGTCACGCCGGTCAGGACCACCGAGGAGATGGAATCGACCCTGGACGAGTCGCTGCACGGCGAACAGGCCTACCTGGCTTGAGCGCCACCACAAGGAGCGGAATGAGCATGCGCAAGACGATCCTGACGCTGGCCCTGGTCGCGCTGGCCGCCGCCGCCGGTGCGGGCGAGGCCCCCCTGATCACCGGCTTCGCCGACGCCAGCTATCTCTACGACGCGAACGCCGAGCAGGGCGAGTTCGGGGTCGACCAGGTCGAGGTGGACCTCGAGCACCAGGCCGGCGAGCGGACCCTGGTCCGGGCCGACCTCGAGTGGGTCAAGGACGGGGAGGACTTCGTCGCCCAGGTCGAGCAGGCCTACATGGCCTACACCTGCGGCGGCGGCTACACCTTCACCTTCGGCAAGTTCAACGCGCCCATCGGCTTCGAGCTGCTCGACGCCCCGGACATGTACCAGTTCAGCCACGCCCTGGTCTTCGACTACGGCCTGCCGACGAACCTGACCGGCTTCTCGGTGGCCTGCGACCTGGGCGAGGCCTTCGACGTCGTGGCCTACGGCGTGAACGGCTGGGACGCGAACGAGGCCAAGGGCAAGAACCTGACCTACGGGGGCCGACTGGGGTACGCCGCGCCTTGCGGCGCGACGGCGGGGGTGTCGGCCATCAGCGGCAAGGAGGAGGACGACGCGTCCTCCTCCTTCACCCGCACGGTCCTCGACGTCGACCTGGGCTTCGAGAAGGGCGCCTGGCTCTTCGGCGGGGAGTTCAACCGCGGCAAGGTGACGCTGGCCGACGACAGCGAGCAGGAATGGTCCGGATTCCTGGTGATGACCCGTTACGCGGCCAACGAGTGGCTGGGCTTCACCGTCCGCTACGACCGCTTCGACGACGGCGACGGCTACGCCTTCGGCGATGTGGGCGGCGAGTTCCAGACGCGCCAGGCGATCACCCTGGCGCCGACCTTCGTCCCGGACGACGGCTTCGGCGCGCTGCTCGAACTGCGCCTGGACACCAGCGACCGGGACGCCTTCGACGACGCCGACGGCGAACCCACGGACGGAAACACCGCGATCGCCTTCGAGATGACCTACAGCTGGTAACGGCATCCGTCTCGTCGGCTGGGCCCGTGCCGGACTCGTCCAGGCGCGGGCCTTCTCTCGGTCGGGCCCGTAGCTGCCTCCGCCCGCCTCACCGGACCAGCATCAGCTTGCGGCTCTCGACCAGCCCGTCGACGGTCAGGCGGCAGGCGTAGGCCCCGGCCGGAACGGTCCGGCCCGAATCGTCGACGCCCCGCCAGACGACCTCGTGCTCCCCTTCCGGAAGATCCCCTTCGATCAGCCTGGCCACGAACCGACCCGAGAGGTCGAAGATCTCGACCCGGGGGCGCGTCGCCGCGGCCAGCCTGAAGGCGATCGTGACCCGGGGGTTGAAGGGGTTGGGATGGACCCCGACGATGGCCGAACGCCGCGGCGGCGACTCGATCGCCGTGATCTGGGTCGGCGACACGGGCGCGCAGGTGTTGCCCGCGATGTCGGTCGCGACCAGCACGTAATGGTCGTCCCAGTCGGGGTACTGGGAGTCCGTCCAGCTCGTGCCTCCGGTCGTGCAGATCCAGTGGCCCATGTCGACGGGCACCGGCAGGCTGTCGCTCCGGTAGAGCGAGTACTCGGCAGCGTCGGACGAGGCGCTGGCGCTCCAGTTCAGGTGATTGATGCCAGAATTGTAGTCCACGGCGAAGGTGGCCGGCGCCGCCGGCGCGTCGGTGTCGGGGGCCGTCGCCGGGTCGCTCAGGATCAGCGCGGCCAGGGCCGTCTGCCCGAAGGTGCCGATGTAGCTGTTCGTGTAATGGGACGACTGGTACCAGGGGTTGAAGGCGCCCGTCGCCGTGCGCTGTTGCTGGACCAGGTCGATGCAGAACTCGCGCACCCAGTCGTGCGCGCCGAAGCTGTCGCCCGGCTGGCTGCCGTGGACGGTGCTCAGCAGGGCCAGGAACCAGGTGTGGCCCGTGACGTGGCTGGAGTAGTCTCCGTCCTGCCAGAGCACGGTGTTCGTGTCGCCCAGGTTGCCCGATCCCGACTGGGTCCAGCGGGCGGCGGCGAAGTTCAGGTAGGCGTCGTGGACCTGGCGGAACTGGCCCCGGGTCATGGCCAGGTAGGGATAGGCCTCCGTCGTCGAATCGGAGGGGTCCCACTGGTCCCAGCCCAGCCAGCGGCAGGCCAGCAGGAAGTGGCCCACCGGCTCGAAGAGCGAGTAGGTGGAGTAGGAGCCCGAGGTCTTGTAGCGCGGGCCGCCGTCGGTGAACTGGTTGTTGACCAGCATGTTGGGCAGGCGGTTCTTGACCAGGTCGTTGACGATCACCCCCGCGCCGCCCATGCCGGATTCCGCCTCGTGCAGCGCGTAGACGGCCCAGCCGAAGTGCTGGCCGTAGGCGTAGTCGGACGACGCGCCGCAGTCGATGCAGGGGTTGTAGCCCCAGGCGCCGACGGCGGTCGGGCCGGAGTTGGCGTCGTACTGCGCTGCGACCACGTAGTCGACCATCTGCTGCACCACGAACTCCATCGTGTTGCCGCGGGCCAGCGAGCCGGTCTGGGCTACGGTGCCGGCCAGGCCGCAGTCGGCCAGGGCGGCCAGCGACAGCGCCTGCCCCGGCGAGTACTCGTACAGCGACGAGATCGTCTGCCAGCCGTAGCCGTCGTTGGTGCCGGTGATCGGGGTCAGCCCGTCGTCGCCCTCGTCGGCCGCGGCCACGCTCTGCGTGGTCGTGAGGTTCTGCAGCAGGTAGTTCATCAGCCGCAGGGCGTCCTCGGCGTAGGCGCTGGTCTGCCAGCGCTGGTCGTTCGCGGCGATGAAGCCCGCCGGCGGGGTCACGCCCAGGGTCTCGTAGGTGCCCGGGGGATAAGCCGGCAGGTAGCCGCGGCGCAGCAGGGCCAGCAGGTGCAGGGCGCTGTTGGTCAGCACGTCGCGGGCCTGGGCGCCGGTGTTGGCCCAACCGGTGATCTGGTTGTGGCCCGACCCGGAGCGAACCAGGTTGCAGTGCAGGTGCCACAGGGCCTCGTCCAGGGCGACGCCGGACATGACCTGCAACTGCCAATCGTCGGCGCCCGTCGCCCAGTTCGGGTCCCCGGCCGGAGCCGGCAGGTTGGCCGCCGTCCACAGCGACGTGGACGCATAGACGGAACTGCCGGGCGCCATGCTCAGCGACGTCTCGATCATGGGCGCGTAGAGGTGGTGGACGCCGGTGGTCGGGGGATTCCAGACGAAGTCCAGATCGTGGTCCGACGAGACGTACCAGTTGCCGGAGTAGGCGGGCGAGGCCGTGGCGTCAATGTCCCACGTCCCGTCGCCGTCGGCGTCCCAACGATAGTAGACCGAGCCGCCGGTGGTCCGCGCGATGGCCTTCAGGCGCACCGGCCGGCCCTCGTAGGCCAGGTGGGGGATGGTGGGGGCCTCGCCGTTGGCGGGCACGGGCACCACGTCCAGGGTCTGGGCGATGGCCGGGATGAAGGAGAAGAGCATCAGCGCCGTCGCGAGCGCGCCGACGAACCGGGCCGGGCGGGATGACGTCATGGATCGTCCTCCGGTCGATGGTTGCGGGCGGGGGCGGGCGAGGCGAACGACGAAATTCTATCATATCGATTATGCGAAATCATCAATATCGGCGGACAGGGCCTGTCGCGGGCTCTCCGGCGTCCATTGTCCAAGGACTGGAACCGGTTGATAGGAGTGGGGTATGCTTTCGTAGCACCGCGATCCACTATCGCTCCATGGACCGAAGGAGACGACGTTGGCATACGATGACCGCGTACGGATCCGTCGCCCGGCGATCCCCGCGCTGCGCGGACCCTTGATGGCGCTGGCCGTTTCCGCCGCGATCTTCTGCGCCGCCTGCTCCGCCGCGGCCTGCTCCGCCTTCGTGCTCGCGGCCGGCGACGAGGTGGTCTGCGGCAAGAACCTGGACTGGGATCCCTTCCCGGCCCGGGTCCTCGTCAACCCCCGCGGCGTCGCCAGGACGATCCTGCCCTGGCGCGGCTGGTGGCCCGAGCCCTCGCTGCGCGCGGCCGACGCCTGGACCTCCCGCTTCGGCTCGGTGACCGTCACCGCCTACGGCCAGGGCTTCATCGCGGGCGGCATGAACGAGGCCGGCCTGGTCGTCAACCAGGCCGCCTTCGTCGCCGACTACGCGCCCGACGACGGCCGTCCCGGCGTCTCCTGCCAGCAGTGGCTGCAGTACCAGCTGGACAACTTCGCCACGGTCGACCAGGTCGTCGAAAACCTGGGCCATCTGCGGCTGGACGGAGAGGGCTGGCACTTCCTCGTGGCCGACGCCACCGGGGACTGGGCGGTGATCGAATACCCGGACGGCGCGCCCCGCGTGCTGCGCAGGCAGGGTGATCGGCCCGGCGTCCTGACCAACGCCGGCTATTACCAGGCTCTCGATTCCCTGCCCCGCGACAAGGCCTTCGGCGGCGAGGTCGACATCGCCGCCGGCGACGATTCCTTCGGCCGTTTCGCCCGTCTGGCGGCCCGGATCCGGGACTACGATCCCCAAAGCGACGGACCGGCCGCCGCGCACGCTTTCCGCATGCTCGATTCCGTCAGCGGGGACGACACGCAGCGCTCGGTCGTCTACGACGCGGTGCGCAGGCGGGTGCTCTGGCGCACACGCGACAACTTCGCGCCGCGCAGTTTCGATCTCGACGACCTGGACTTCTCGCCCGAGGCGCCCGTGCGGGCCCTCGACATCGCCGTCGGCGGACCGGGCGACGTCGCCGGGCGGCTGGTCGATTTCGACGAGCACGACCGTCTCGTCTTGACCACGTCGGTCCTGGCCGTCTTCGCGTCGGACGAGGCCCGGACGGAACTGAGGCGGCGCGGGCTGACCCTGGACGAGGCCGCGAGCATGATCGCCCGCGCCCCGAGGAGGAAGGCCATCCTGAAAAGAGGAGAGCAATGAACAGCGGGATCACCATCCTGGTCATCCTCGTCGTGGTGACGCTGGGCCAGCTTTTCCAGCAAGGGGCGGAGCGGCGGCGGCATCACCGCGAGATCATCGATCGGCTCGATCGCCTGGAGCGCGGGCTCGAGCGCCGGGATGGCGGGGGCTGAGCCGTATCAGGCCGTCGCAGCTTCAGCGCGGGACCGCCGGCTGCTGCTGCGTCAGGCAGTGCATGCCGCCGCCGCCCCAGTTGATCAGCAGCGGGTTCAGCTGGACCACCTCGCGTCCGGGGAAGAGCTCCGCCAGGGTCGCGCGCACGCGCTCGTCCTTCTCCCGCTCGCTCGCGGGCATCCCCTCGCGCCAGTAGGCCGGCGCCAGCACCAGCCCGTTGGTGATCACGAAGTTCAGGTAGCCCACCGCCGGCACGATGTGGATCGTCGCACCCACCGCGACGTCGGCGACCATCGGGCCGAACATCGGATCCGCCTTCTGGGCCTCGGCCAGCGGCGCGGTCCAGGCGTAGAGCGTCAGCGCGGGCACCGGCAGGGGCACGAGGCGGAAGGGCCGGCCGTCGGGGTCGCGGGCCTCGCGCAGCTGGGCCAGGTTCTCCAGCAGGATCCTCCGGTCGATACGGCTCAGGGGGTCGGCCAAGCTCTCGGCCGGGTCGATCTGAGCGACCACCAGCGTCGAGTCGTTGACGAATCGCACGAACTCGTCGATGTGTCCGTTGGCGCCGAAGCCGTACCAGTCGTCCACCTTCGGCCCCGCCCGCACCCGGTCCGACAGCGGGCAACGGTCCAGCCAGATCATCGTTTCCTTGCCGTAGACCCGCAGCAGTTCGCGCTCGATCTCCTCCAGGGTCAGGTCGGGGTTCCTCTCCAGCGCCACGTCGGCGTAGCTCAGCAGGCAGCGCCCGTTGACCTCGAAGGCCCCGCCCTCGGCCACCACCGGTGTCGAGACCAGCGGCAGGCCCAGGGCCTCGGCCAGGTCGTCGTCCAGCGTCGCCAGCTCCATGCCGTCGCCGACCATCGCCGCCGGGGCGCAGGCCGGCAGCAGGCAGAGGATCGAAGCGCAGCGGATCATGGTCCCCCCGGGGGAGAGGTCCCGCGGGTGGGGTGCGGGATCCTGTCAGCATGAATTCTCGAATGCCGCGGAAGGGTTCAGCCCCGGTTCGCCCAGATCACCGCCGCCGTGGCCAGCAGGATGGCGGCGACCCACCAGCCGGATCGCGCAGCGCGGCTCTCTTTGGCCTTTCCGGCCACGGCCTCGTAGATCGCCATCAGGAAGGGGGGGGCGGCCAACTCGAGGTAGCTGAGCGGTTCGGGCAGGACTCGCTTGGAGAACCAGGCCAGCACGATGATGCTGACGCCGGTCGCCAGGGACACGTGGACGTGCCCGGAACGGAGGAGTTTCCGCAGTGATTCCATGCCTCGAGCCTAGACGATTCCGCGGGTCGGTCAAGTGGGATGTCCGGGCTGCGCGACCGGCCACGTCCAGCGCTGGACAGGGGCCGATCTCCGGGGCAGAATGAAGTCGCCAAGTCCCGTCGCCTCTTCGCGGATCGGAGAGACATGAATCCCCTGCCGCCTCGGGCTCCTACCTCTTATTCGCTCGGCGCATTCTTCCCGGCCGTCGCCGTCCTGGTGATGATGACGATTGTCGTCGGTTGCGCCGGCACCGCCGCCGTGCCGGACCCGGTATCCGACTGCGGCGATCCCGACCGCGACCTGCGCGTCCTCGCCCTCGCCGAACCCGACTATCCGGCACGGGCCCGCGCCGAGGGCCGGGAGGCCGCGGTCAAGGTCTCGGCCTGGGTCGCGCCGGACGGGACGGTCGGCGAGGCCCATGTCCTGGAAAGCACCGGCGACGTATTGTTCGACGAGGCCGCGCTGACTGCGGCCCTGGCCAGCCGCTTCGAACCGGCGGTGAAGGACTGCCGGCCCATCGGCAGCTGGGCGGTCTGGACCTACGACTTCAAACCGGTAGCGTCCGATTCCGTCGAGCCTCGGGAGGAACCATGAGACGGATCCCGTGGACGGCCCTGATCCTCGCGGCGATGGGCGTCCGCGTCTTCGCCCGGTCCGCGCACCCGCCGCGATTCCCCTTCTTGGACGAGTCGGCCGCTTCCGGGATGTCGCGATCAGCCTGGAACCCGCGGACGGGCGGCGCGTAGATCCGTTCGGCGCCGATCCCGGACGTGCTGCTCTGGCTGCTCACGGAGTCCGTCGTGCTGGTCCGGAAGAACAGCGTCGATTGTACCTTCGCCATCGCCGTCCGCGACGGCGCCCATCCCGGGAGAACCCGCCATGCCCAAGACCCGTGTCCTGGTTTCTTGCCTGTTCGTTCTTGTCCTGTTCGCCTCAGCGGCAGGGGCCGCCCCCCGCGTCCTCGAGCGCACGGTCCACGCCGAGGCCCTCGGCGAGGACGTGGCCGTCTCGATCTACCTGCCGGCCGGCTACGACTCGGGGACCGACAGCTACCCGGTGCTCTACATGGTGGAGCACGACCTCTACTTCCGGGCGGTCACCGGTGCGGTCGAGACCTACGCCCGGCTGGACCTGATCCCCGAGCTGATCGTGGTCGGGGTGGAGACCAACGACCGCTGGCGTGACTTCACGCCCACCCGGGCGGGGATCCCGGGGCGGGAGATCATCGCGAACAGCGGCGGCGCCGGCCGCTACCGCGACTTCCTCGCCGACGAGCTCATGCCTTCCGTCGTCGCCGAGTTCCGCGTCGAACCCTACGCGATCGTCTGCGGTCACTCGATCGCCGGCCTCTTCGCCGTCGACGCCCTCTTCGCCGACCGTGACCTCTTCCAGGCGGGACTGGTCACGAGCCCGAGCCTGTGGTGGGACGAGGAGACGACGACCGCTCGCCTGCGCAGCCTCCTGGCAGCCGGTCCCGCGCCGGAGAAGACTCTCTACGTCGGCATGGGCGACGACGGCCCGACCATGATCGAACCCGCGGAGCGTCTGCGCGACGTGCTGGCTGCGGGCGGTGCGGACCTGCGTTTCGCGTATCGCTTCTATCCCGAGGCCGACCACCAGACCATCCTGGTCAAGGCCTTCGCGGACGGCCTCCAATTCGTCTTCGCCGACTGGACGCCGCCCGCCGAGCTGCTCGACGGCGGCCTGCCGGCGGTCCTCGACCACTACGTGCGGCTGTCGCAGCGCTACCGCTTCGCGATCGACCCGCCCGAGCCGATGCTGAACCGCCTGGGCTATCGGCTGATGGGCGCCGGCGATCTGGACGGCGCGCTCGCCGCCTTCGTGAAGAACGTCGAGCTGCATCCGGACTCGGCGAACGTCCACGACAGCCTGGGCGAGGTCCGTTTCAACCGGGGCGAATTCGTCGAGGCCGGCCGCAGCTACGCGAAGTCGCTGGAGCTGGATCCCGGCAACGACAACGCCCGGGAGATGCTGGCGCGCATCGAGGCGCGGGCGCGGTAGCCCGGGCCGGGTGCGTGCCCGTCGTTGCCCGGAGGCCCCGGCTCGGCTAGAATCGCGACGAAAGCGATGCGATTCGACCGGGAGTCGACCATGAAGTTCTGCACTTCGATCCAGTGCATCGACGGCCGCGTCGTCGATCCCCTGCGCGAGCACATCTTCGGGGCTCACGACTATGACCACATCGACACGGTCACGGCACCCGGCGCCGACGCCCTGCTCGCCGAGCGCGGCGACGCCGCGGCTGTGAGCGTGCTCCTGGACGCCGTGGCCACCAGCCTCGCCGCGCACGACTCCCGGATGATCTTCCTCAGCGGCCACGACGACTGCGCCGCCAACCCGGTCGACGCGATCGAACACCACGCCCAGATCAGCGCCGCCGGCGACTACCTCAGAGCCAGCTTCCCGGGCGTCTCCGTCGTCCTTCTCTTCGTCGACGCCGACGGGAGCATCGAGGAGGTCGGCTGAACCATGTTCGCCATCCGACCCGAAGCGCTGGAGGATGCGACCGCCGTCCGGCGCCTGAACGAGGCCGCCTTCGCCCAGCCCGACGAGGCCGATCTCGTCGACGCGCTGCGCCGCGACTGTCCCGGCCTGCTATCCCTGGTCGCCGATCAGGACGCTGCGATCTAGATGCGAGAGTGGTGAGGAGGGAACCCCGAGCAACGAGGAGCGATCGTCATGACCGAGCAACGCAACGTATCAGCACAGACCCACGGCCGCCCCGACCTGACGGGCGAGCACCGTCTGGGCGACGCCGGGCAGCTCGTCTTCTTCCTGCTCTTCCTGGCGGTGTGGATCGTCGACGGCTTCGTGTTGAAGTTCACGGTGGCCTTCGCCGGCGCGGCGATGGCCGTGCGGATCCCGGTCGGAGTCGCCCTGCTGGTCGTCGGCGTCCTGACGGCCCGGGCCAGCCACGACATCGTCTTCGGCCGCGAGACGGAAGAACCCCGGGTGATCCGCGACGGCGTCTTCGACCGGCTGCGCCACCCGATGTACTTCAGCGAGGTCCTGTTCTACGCGGGGATGCTGCTCTTCAGCCTGTCGCTGGCCGCCGCCGCGGTCGCGCTGGCGGCCTGGGGCTTCCTGACCTTCATCGCCCGTTTCGAGGAGCGGCTGCTGCTGGATCGCTTCGGAGCCGACTACGCCCGCTACCGCGACGAGGTGCCGATGTGGCTGCCGCGCCCGGGGAAGGGCCGCCGGAAATAGAAAGAGCCCGGGCCAATCGGCCCGGGCTCTTCTCGTATTTGGTAGCGGGGGCAGGATTTGAACCTGCGACCTTTGGGTTATGAGCCCAACGAGCTACC
>CAZLHO010000054.1:0-18345 GCA_964559455.1 uncultured Fibrobacteraceae bacterium
CGCGCCAGCTGCCGTCGAAGGCCGCCATGAACAGGGTGCTGCCGCTCAGGGCCACGGCGCGCCAGTCGCCGCCGGGGTCGTAGACGGCGGCCAGGGTCGGCGCGGCCGGGTCCGAGACGTCGACGACGCACAGCCCGCCGGTGCCGTCGGCCAGGTAGGCGTGGCCGCCGCTGACCTCCAGGTCCCAGGCGGTGCCGCCGGTGTTGTAGGTGCCCAGCTGCACGGACGCGGCGGGACCCGAGACGTCGTCTATCATCAGCCCCGCTTCGCCACAGGCCACGTAGGCCAGGTCGCCCTGCACGACCACCTCGTAGGGCACGCCTCCGATCTTCCTGCCGCCCAGAGACTCGGGCACGAAGTCCAGCAGGCTCAGTTCCCCGCCGCCCCACTCGGCGGTCGTTCCGGCGGGGTCCATGTAGGCCTGCGTTGTGAAGTCCTCGGTGAACGAGGTGGGGATGCCGGCGGCGGCCGGCGCGGCGATCAGGGCCAGCAGCAGAAGGGCGCGCTCGATGGATGCACGCATGGGAAGACCTCCGATGACGAGGCTTCACGGCGCGGGATGACCGGGCGAGGGGCGCCGAGCAAATTCGAAGCGATACGGAAGGATTATACCACGGTCGGCGGGCGGAAAAATAGGGCGGCGCTGCGCTGCGCCGCCCCGAAAACCCCTGTCCCGGACTAGTCGATTGCGTACTCGACGGTGACCACGGCCTTGATCGCCTTCTCGATCGTGCGCGTGTCGTAGGTGCCGTAGTCCGACACCATCGTCGAGTTGACCGGCGTGATCTGGAAGACGCCCTGCCGCGCCGAGCGCAGCGCGCCCACCCGGCTGCCGCTGTTCTCGGCCAGCTGCGCGGCGCGGTCGCGGGCGTTGCGGGTGGCCTCGCCCAGCAGTTCGATCTTCATGTCCTCGATCTTCGAGTAGAAGTAGGACGGCTCCCAGCTGCGGAACTCCACGCCCTCGCGGATCAGGGCCGACGACTCGCCGGCCAGGCGCGACACCAGCGCCACGTCGTCCGACTCCAGGCTCAGCTGCTGGTTCAAGGCGTAGCCCTCGACGGTGTTGGTGCGGCGGCCGTCGGCGGTCATGCCGTACTGCGTCTCGGTGTTGACCGGCGAGACGGTCAGCTTGTCGCGGGGCACGCCCTGGGCGGCGAACCAGGCGAAGACCTTGTCGACGTCGCGCGAAAGCTGGGTGTAGGCGTCGGTCAGCCGCGGCGCGCGGGCCGAAACGTTGCCGCTCCAGCTGGCGACGTCCGACTCGATGCGACGTTCGGCGTAGCCCTTGACGGTGATCGTCTGGCCCGCCGACTTGACCTTCTCGAAGCTGCGCCCGATCAGCAGCGCGCTCACGATCAGGCCCAGGGCCAGGAAGAGACCCAGCGCGGGAAGGCCCGACTGGGTGCGAGAGTCGGCATGCGTCGTCATTGCTCTCTGCCTCCAGGTGGAACATGATGGTCGGGAACACCTTAGGACGGCGCGATGTTCCTGTCAAACCTGCGGCCGACGGCGGGGGACTTGCGCCGGGGTGGCGCGACCTGCGATAATTGACGGTGAAAAGGCGCGTTGCGGCGGCGTAACGGTGCGTCGTCGCGCGTCCGGAGGACTCATGTTCACGCGATCTCCGCTCACGTTCGTGCTGCTGTCGGTCCTGGTGGTCGGCGGTGTCCTCTTCGGGATCGGCTCCTTGTCGACCCCGTTGCTGGAGCACGCCCTGGGCGAGGTGATGGTGCTGGCCGCGCCACTGGGACCGGGCACGCCGGCGGTGGCCGCCCCGCCCGAGGGGATCGCGCGCGTCCACCAGCCCGCCGACTCCGTGTCCGGGGCCGCCCGGACCGCCCGCAGGCTGCCGCGGGCCGCAGTGGCGGCGCCGCCCCCCGAGGAGATCCGCGAACCCCTCTTCGCCTTCGTCCTGCAGATGATCCGGGCCGACTCGCTGGGCGTGTGGCGCAGCGCCGACATCGAGGCCTTCATCGCCGAGCGCGGCGGCGCGCCCTCCCGGCTGCCCCTGGGCCGCTTGGTCTCGCTGAGCCGCGACGTGATGCCCGACAGCCTGGTCCGCGAGCGCCGCGGCGCCCGGTCGACCCGCCGCTGGATCCTGACCCTGGACGCCGACTGCGATTTCCCCATGCCCTACGCCATCCTGGGCTACCACCCCGGCACCCTGGCCGTGTCGCGCACCATCGAGGTCTCGGAGTGGCCGCTGGGCGACCTGAACCTCCGCGCCGGCGAGGACGGCGGGGTCGTGATGCATCCTCTCAGCGACGTCACGGCCCTGGGCCTGGAACGGGGCTACGTGGTGCTGGACGTCGACGGTTGGCTGGACGAGCTGCTGGGCAAGGCCCTGGACGACACCTGGACCGTCGGCTTCGCCCTGGCCCGCGCCGGCGACGGCTGGCTGGGCCTGGGGATCGGCCGCGGCCGGGGCGGACGGCGCATCTTCGGCGCCTTCGATTTCGCCGAGGACAAGGTCCGTCCCCACGGCGAGCCGCGGGAGCAGGCCCTGAGCCGCTTCTGCCGGGGCTATGTCCGCCACGGCATGGACGGCCCGAACCCGCCCTGGTCCTGGGATCGCTGACCGCATCCGCCGCGATTTTGATTGTCCAGGCGCCCCCGCGATCTGCTAGCCTCCCGGCATGGATGTCCGTCGACGGCAGGAAAGGGCGCGCATCGTCGTCACCGGCCGCGTGCAGGGCGTGGGCTTCCGCTGGTTCGTGACCGAGGAGACCCGCTGGCTGGGGCTCGTGGGCATGGTCGCCAACCGGGAGGACGGCAGCGTCCTGATCGAAGCCGAGGGACGCCGCGATGCATTGACGCGCCTGGTCGGCCGCGTGGCCGTCGGCCCGCCCGCCGCCCGCGTCGACTCCCTCGATGTCGATTGGGGCGAGCGCCAGGGCACCTTCTCGGATTTCGCGATCGTCCGCTGAGCGGGGTCCGCGATCTGGTCAGCGGCGCCGCTGACGACTATCTTGATGGGGTATTCCGGTTTCGGGGCCGGCCGCGGGGCCGGCCCGACGCCTTCACGGGCTGGACAGGAGCGCAGATGTCCGGGAGTCCCGCCGCCGACCGCCTGCTCGTCTCGCTGGACGTCGACGGCACCCTGATCGACACCGAGTTCGACGACCACGTGCGCCCGCGCGAGATCGCCGCCCTGCGCGCCGTTCGCGAGGCCGGCCACGAGCTGGCCCTGTGCACGGGCCGCAACGCCATGTCCACGGCCAAGATCGTCGCCTCGGCCGGAGGCGCCCTGGACGACGTCGGCCTGGTCCTGCTGAACGGGGCGCTGGTCGTGGGCGGTCGCCCGTCGCGGCGCCTGCGTCACGCCACTCTGGGCCGCGAGGTCCTGCGCCGCCTCGTGCTCCTGTTCAGGGAGTACGGGCTGGCGCCGGTCCTCTTCGCCAGCGACGGCGACGGCGGCCACGTCACCCACGAGGATCTGGCGGTCAACCCGGTGCTGGCCCGCTACCTGTCGAGACGCCGCGAGACGGTGGGCGGGATCGAGGTGGTCGACGACCTGCTGGCCGCGCTGCCGGCCGACGCCCTGGAACTGGGCACGATCGGCGAGACCGATCGCGTGCTGACCGCCGGCGAGCGCATCGGCGCCGAGCTGGGCGGCGCGGTGCGGGTGATCCACACCCAGTCGCTGCTGGCCGACGGCGCCTACATGTGGCTGGAGGTCTACCACCGGGACTGCGACAAGGGCAGCGGCGTGCGCCTGCTGGCCGAAGCCCTGGGTTTCGACCGCGGCCGGATCGTGGCCATCGGCGACAACTTCAACGACCTGGACATGTTCGCCGCGGCGGGACACCGTGTGGCGATGGGCAACGCCCCCGAGGCCGTGCGCGCCGCCGCCGACCGCGTGGGCCCGCCCGTGCGCGATCACGGCGCGGCCGTGGTGCTCGAGGAGATCGCCCGCGGAGCCTGGCCCGTCTGAGCCGGCGCCCGGGGCATGACGCGCCGCCGCCCTGCGGCCGCGCGACGGAGGCCTGCACGATGTTCGACAGCCGATTCGAGAGCCGCAGCGACGGCCGGCCCGAGGCCTTCCCCGGCGAGGATGAGTTCCGCCGCATGGGCTACGCCTTCATCGACCTGATGGCCGAGTACCTGAACGGCCTCGAGGGGCGCCGCGTCTACGGCCCCGTCTCGCCGGCGGGCCTGGACGATCTCTTCGACGAGGAGATGCCCGAGACCGGCGCGCCCGTCGACGACCTGCTGCAGGAGGTGCGGTCGAAGGTCTTCCCCAACTCGATGGCCGTGGGCAGCCGCCGCTACTTCGGCATGATGAACCCCGCGCCGCTGCCGGTCGCCGTCTTCGCCGACGCCCTGGGCGCGGTCATGAACCAGAACGCCGCCTCGTGGCGCCACGCGCCGGCCGCGACGGCCATCGAGAAGCGGGTCGTGCGCTGGCTCTGCCGCCTGTACGGCATGGGGGAGGAGTCCTTCGGCACCTTCACCCCCGGCGGCTCCTTCGCCAACATCACGGGCCTGAAGCTGGCCATCAACCGCAAGCTGGGCCGCGACATGGCCAACTTCGACGGCAGCGAGCCGCCGCTGGGCGACGATCTGGGCCGGCTGACCTTCTACGCCTCGAGCCAGGCCCACTACAGCTTCGACAAGGCGGCCGACCTGCTGGGCCTGGGCCTGGACCAGCTGCGCAAGATCCCCGTGGACCATCTCTACCGGCTGGATCCGGACCGCCTGGAAGAGGCGATCGCCGCCGACGAACGCGCCGGCCTGCGCCCCTGCTGCGTGATCGGCATCGCCGGCACCACGAACACCGGCAGCGTCGACAAGCTGGACCGCCTGGCCGCCGTCGCCCGTCGTCACGCCTGCTGGTTCCACGTCGACGCCGCCTACGGCGGCGCCGTGATGCTCTCGGAGAAGTACCGGCACATGCTGCGCGGCGTGGAGCAGGCCGACTCGATCACCGTCGATCCGCACAAGTGGTTCTACGTGCCCTTCGAGGCCGGCGGCATCCTGGTGCGCGAGGGCGACTTCCTGCGCCGCAGCTTCCTGGTCCGCCCCGAGTATTACATGGAGCAGGCCCGCGCCGCCGAGGACGCCGACGACCGTTCCGCCGTGCTCGACGACTCCCGTGGCTTCCACATGGGCGACAAGGTCAACTTCTTCCAGTACGGCATCCAGGGCAGCCGCCGCTTCAACGCCCTGAAGTTCTGGCTGGCCCTGAAGATGGTCGGCCGCCGTCAGTTCGCCGACTGGATCGAGAAGGACATCGAGCTGGCGCGCGTCCTGGCCGGCCTGCTGCGCAGCGACCCCAGCTTCGAGCTGCTGGGCCCGAACACCCTGGGCATCTGCACCTTCCGCTTCATCCCGATGATCCCGGGGGGCAGGGCGCCGCTGGGTCCCGACGAGGTCGACGACCTGAACCGCGACCTGCAGGAGACGGTCGAGCGCAACGGCGACGCCTGGTTCAGCCATACGATCCTGAAGGGCCGTGTGGCCCTGCGCGTGAACGTCGAGAACCGCAACATGGAACGCGGCGACATCGTGCGCCTGGTGCAGGTGCTGCGCCGCGCCGCCGCCGACCTGCTGCGCGAGCGCGGCCTGACGCCCGACCGCGGGCGGACCCGACCGCTGCCGGCGTCGCCGGCGGGGCGGGAGCAGGAGAAGGCCTGACGCATCGCGCGAACGGTCTGGACAGCGGGGCGCGGGGCGCTATGATCGTGCCCGCGAGCCGGCGCGGGGCCGGCTCCGACGCCGGCGCCGTACGCGCCGCCGAAGGGGAGGGATGACGTGCCCAGGATCCTGCTGGTCGACGACGACGAGCCCAGCCGCAACCTCGTGGCCAAGATGCTCGAGAAGCTGTCCTTCGACTACGACACGGCCGAGAACGGGCGCGAGGCCCTGGATGCCGTGGCCGCCGCCGGCGAGAGCGACGGCTACTCCGCGGTGCTGATGGACGTGCAGATGCCGGTGCTCGACGGCCTGGACGCCGTGCGCAGCCTGCGCGATTCCGGCTGCTGCCTGCCGGTGATCGCGATCACCGCCCACGCCCTGGCCGGCGATCGCGAGAAGTGCCTGCGCGCCGGCATGAACGACTACCTGAGCAAGCCGCTGTCCCTGTCCCACCTGCGCGACGCGCTGGCCCGCTGGGTCCCGGCCGGAGACTGAACGTTTCGTTGGACGGCCAATAACGAAGGAGCCGGTCCCGTCGGGGACCGGCTCCTCTTTTCGGCGGTGAGGCGTCTAGAGCTGGCTGAAGATCCCGTCGAAGGCCTCGCGCATGCCCTGCTGCAGCTTCTGCACGTCGTCGTCGGACCACTGCTCCTGCGGGTCGCGGATGAAGGTCGTGCGGTCGACGCGGTTGTCGAAACGGCCCAGGGGCAGGTGGAAGCTGCGGCCATGGGCCTTGACGGTCACCGTGTTCGGCTTCTCGGAGGTCTCGAGCAGGTGGGTCATGTCGTCGCAGCCGTAGTCGTTCATCATGACCTCGATCGGCACGCCGTGGTGCAGGATGCTGCCGGGGTCGTTCGGGTCGGTGCGCGCGTCGTTCTTGCGGCGCGACTCCTCGGGCGTGACCCAGATGTAGAGGATCGTCGCCTTCTCCAGCATCTCGGGGCAGAGCATGCGGAAGGAGTACTGGTAGCCCCAGGGATCGGGCAGGGGCATCGTCGAGCCGTGGCGGCCGCCGCGGGCGAACTCCACCACGACCGTCTTGCCCTCGAGGCTGTCGGGCACCTCGGCGACCTTGTCGGCCAGCAGCTTGTCGGCCTCGGGCCCCAGCTTCCCGACCAGGACGGCCTTGTCCGCGTCGGGCAGGCCGGCCCAGACCGGACCCGCGCCGACCTTGGCGCGGCAGGCGTCGTAGCGTTCCATCAGCCAGGTCGCGGCGCAGTCCGGGGCCGGACGGTTGCGCGCCACGAGGTCGCGGTAGTCCTCGTTCAGCAGCTCCATCAGGGTGCCCCAGTCCAGGGGGTCCTTCATGGGCAGGTCGTCGGAGTCGAAGAAGACGCCGTCGCGGCCCAGGGCGCGCAGCTCCTGGCTGACGCGGCGCATCATGTGCACGTAGGGGTAGTCGTCCAGCTGGACGGTGTGGCCGATGCCGAACTGGGCCTCGCACTGCTCTGGGGTCAGCGTCGCCAGGTAGCGGCGCACCTCGGACTTGCCCGAGGCCGGCAGGGCGGTCAGCAGCAGGATGTCGATATGCTTGGTCATGGGACGCGGGCTCCTTGGTTGCGGCGCGGCGGCCGGCGGGTCGGGCGCGACGGATCAGGGATGCGAACGCCGAAGAGACGGGCGGCCGGCGGGACCGGCCGCCCCGTCACGATATTTCGCCGCCCCCGGGTTGCGCAAGGGGGGATTGCGGCAGGGCCGACGCGGCGCGCAGTTCCCGGCGGTGGGCCAGGCGGCGCAGACCCCAGCCGCTGCGCACGCTGATCCAGTAGAGGGCGGGGATGGCGCTGAGGATCAGCACCGTGCTCGAGGCCAGTCCGCCGATCGACGACAGGGCCAGGTTCTCCCAGATGTCGCGGCCCTCGACCTCGGTCAGCTTGATCAGCAGGGGCAGCATGCCGGCGATCGTGGTGCCGCTGGTCAGCAGGATCGAGCGCATCTGGATGCGGGTGCCGCTGGCGATGGCCTTGCACAGCAGGTCGCGGCGCTCTTGCGCGGGCAGGCGCCAGAGGTCGCTGCCGCCCAGCCGGCCCTTGGCCTCGACGACGTCGGGGCCGTGGCCGCGCTCGGCCACCAGCTCGCGCACCTGCAGCCGGAAGCGGTTCACCAGCAGGATGGCGTTGTTGACGACCACGCCGAAGAGCAGCACCAGGCCGATGCGCGCCGAAGAGTCGAAGGCGGTGTCGGTGGCCCAGAAGATGCCGACGACGCCCGTCAGGGCCATCGGCAGCGAGAGCAGCACCAGCACCGGCAGGGCCAGGCTCTCGAAGAGCGACGACAGGGTGATGAAGATGAACGCCGCGGTCAGCCAGAGCACGGTGTTCATCTGCTCCTCCTCCTCCTGGCTGAACTGCTCGCCCGAGACGTCCTCGGCGGCGTAGCCGTAGGGCAGCTCCATGCCGTCGAGCACCTCCTGGATGAAGCGCTGGCGCATCTTGTCGGTGCCGATGTACTCCCAGTTGATCTGCATCCGGTAGCGCTGGTCCTCGCGCACGATCGACGTGATCACCGGCACCTCGTGCATCGTCACCAGGTCGCCCAGGCGCACGCGGTCGCCGGTGCGGGTGGTGATGACGTGCGAGGCCACCTGGTCGAACTGGATGTCCTCGGCGTTGCTGAAGGACATCTGCAGGCGCTGGTCCTCGCCCTCGACCAGCATGTGCCAGGGGAACTCGACGCCCAGCAGCCGCCGCAGCTGGCCGACGACCTCCATCACCGACAGGCGGCGCGAAGCCAGGGCGGCGCGGTCGATCTCGATCACGGTCTCGTCGGTGTCGTTGCGGTCGAAGCGCTCGCCGCCGGTCAGGCGCACGTTGCGCACGCGGCGGTTGCGCGACAGGCGGTCCATCGTCTGTTCGCAGATCTCGTTCAGGGCCTTCGTGTTGTAGCCCGTGATCTTGATCAGCGAGTTGCTCATGCCGCCGGCCCGGCCGCCCTTCATGTAGGGGTCTCCGAAGCCGTTGATCCAGATGAACATGCCGCCCAGCTCCTCGGCGAGCAGGATCAGCTTGTTGCGGTAGAGCTCGGGGTAGGGGCTGTGCAGGACGTCGTCCTCGAAGGTGATGCGCGTGAACGACCAGTTGGTGTAGCTGACCGAGCGCATGCGCACGCCCTCCTCGACGGGCAGCAGCTCGGTCTCGAACTGACGCATCGTCTCGCTGGCCAGCACGACGTCGGTGCCGACGGGACGTTCGAGGTAGACGACCAGCTCCTCGGGCTCCGGGGCCCGCCAGAAGCCGCCCATGCTGATCTCGTTCTGGAAGACGTACCAGCCGCCGCCGCAGGCGCCCAGGAACAGCGTCGCCGGGATCCACCAGAAGCGGACGTTGAAGGTGGTGATGCGCTCGGCGAAGCTGGCGAAGACGCCGACGCCGGCCATCAGCCCGGCGGCGCCGGCCAGCCAGGGCCAGAAGTCGCGGGCCCAGCGCAGGTCGCGCACCACGGCCATGATCACGAAGGCCAGCACGGCCAGGACCGCGGTCGCCAGGCACCAGCGCCAGAGCAGGGCCCGGCCCGAGTGTTCGGCCTCCGCGGCCGCGGCGTCGGGCCGGGCCATCTCGCTGCGCGCCGTGCCGCGCAGGGCCACGGGGATGAAGCCGAAGGCGACGAAGATCGAGGCCAGCATGGCGATGCCCACGCTCACGGCCAGGGGCACGTAGTAGAGGGCCAGCCGTCCGGAAAGGAAGATGAACGAGAGGAAGGCGACCACGGTGGTCAGGGTCGTCGCGGTGATCGGGAAGGCAACCTCGCGGGTGCCGTTGATCAGGGCCCGCCGGGCGTCGCGATGCTTGCGTTGCACGAAACGGCGGTGGATGGCGTCCAGCACCAGGATGCTGTTGTCCAGCAGCATGCCGAAGCAGACGGTCAGCCCGCTGATCGTGATGAAGTTGATCGAGATGTCCAGGAAGTAGAACAGCGACAGGCAGATCACGATCGCCAGCAGGATCGAGCTGATGACGATGGCCGTCAGGCGCACGCGGCGCAGGGCCATGGCCAGCAGCACGAAGAGCAGGCCCAGGATCACCAGCGACCGGTAGACCAGCTCCTGGAGCTTCTCCTCCAGGTCCTTGCCCTGGTCGGTGTCGATGTCGAAGGCGACCTCGTAGGGCATCGACTCCTCGAGCAGGGGCAGGGCCTCGCGCACGCGGCGGCTGACGCTCACCGAGTTGGCGCCGCTGCGCTTCGAGACGATCGCCTGCACCACGTTCTCGCCGTTGATGCGCACGAAGTAGGCGGGATCGTCGTGGCCGCGCACGACGTCGGCCACGCGGTCGAGGGTCAGGGGCTGGCCGCCGGAGTTGCCGACGACGGCCCCGCGCAGCTTGGCGATGGTCAGCGAGTCCTGCACGCTGACGGTCAGCTCCTGGCCGCTGCGGCGGATCACGCCCGAGGGCAGGATGTCGTCCAGGGCGTTCAGACGGTTGAAGATCAGGTCGGCGCTCAGGCCGTAGCGCTCCAGCAGCTGGTAGTCCAGCAGCACGCGCAGCAGGGGCCGCGCGCCGCCCTGGATCTCGGCGTCGGCCACGCCGGGCACCGCCAGCAGCTGGGGCAGCAGCCAGGTCTCGGCCTGCTCGCGCAGTTCGTTCGGGGACAGGGGGGAGATCAGGTTGAAGGTCAGGAACTCGCCGGTGCGGAACTCCTCGGGCACGTAGGGCACGATCTGCGGCTGGGTGGCGGTGTTCGGCAGCTCGCGGCGCACGGCGCCCAGCTGCTCGGCCAGCTCCAGCTGGGCGAATTCGACGTCGACGTCCCGGCGGAAGGAGATCTCGACCTGGCTGCGCCCGGGGCGCGAATGGGACTCGATCTTCTCGACGCCGTGGACGTTGCGCGCCGCCTCCTCGATGGGCACGGTCAGCGATCGCTGCACGGCCGCCGGCGAGGCTCCGTTCCAGGTCGTCACCACCGAGAGCGAGGGCAGCTCGGTCTCGGGCATGGCCTCGATCTCCAGGCGGGGCAGGGCGTAGAGGCCCAAGAAGAAGAGGGCCGCGAACAGCATCCAGGTCGTGACCGGGTGATCGACGCAGTAGCGGATCACGAGGCGCTCCCCCCGTCGTAGTCCTTGTCCAGGCGGCGGTGGCAGATCTCGTAGGCGGCCGGCGTCAGGAAGAGGGTCAGCGCCGTGGCGATGGTCAGGCCGCCCAGGATCGTGATCGCCAGCGGGCGCTGGATCTGCTCGCCGGTGCCGATGCCGATGGCCATGGGCACCATCGCCAGCACGGTCGAGAGGGTGGTCATCAGGATCGGCCGGAAGCGCAGGCGGCTGGCCTCCAGGATCGCCTCGCGGCCGGGCATCCCCTCGCCGCGCAGGCGGCGGATGGTGCTGACCTTGACGATGGCGTCGTTCACCGATATTCCGAGCAGGGCCACCATTCCGATCAGCGAGATGATGTTCACCGTCTGTCCGGCGAGCATCAGGGTGAAGACGGCGCCCATGGCGCCGACGGGCAGCACGGCCGAGATGATGAAGGGGTCCAGGAAGGACTCGAACTGCGCGGCCAGGATCATGTAGACCAGCAGCGCGGACAGCAGCAGCGCCCAGCCCAGGTCGTGGAAGGACTGGTTGATCTCCTCCTGCTCGCCGCCGGAGAGGAAGCTGACGCCCGCCGGCACGCTGATCGTGGCCAGCATCGCGTTCACGTCCTCCCAGACGCCGTTCAGGCGCCGGCCGTCGACGTCGCCGCTCAGGGTGATCTGGCGGCGCTGGTCGCGGCGCACCACCTCGCGCACGGGGCGGTTCTCGCTGAGGGTGACGAAGCGGCCCAGGGGCACGGTGCGGCCGCCCTCGAGGTTGACGGGCGAGGCCAGCACGGCGTCCAGGTCGCGGCGCAGGTCCAGGGGCAGGCGCACGGCGATGTCGATGCGCTGCTCGACCTCGTTGTAGGTCGTGGCCACGACGCCCTGCACGCGGGCCTGCAGTTCGCGGGCCAGGGTCTCGGGGTCCAGGCCGAAGCGCAGGGCCTCCTCGCGGGCCACGTTGGCCTCGACCGACGGGTTGCCCAGCACCCGGTCCATCTCGACCTCGGCCAGGCCGTCCACGCCGCGCAGGCGCGGCAGCAGTTCCTCGGCCACCCGCACGGCGTCCTCGGGCTTCTCGGCGGTGATGCCCAGGTTGAAGGACGCCTCGCCGCTGGCCAGGATCTCGCGCAGGCCGATGCCCTCGTCCTTGATCGCGGCGGTCGCTCCCTCGACGGAGTCCAGCTCCCGGCGCAGGCTGTTTTTCACCCGCTCCAGCCGGGCGGCGCCGTCGCGGGCCGGGTACAGCAGCACCCGCATGCGCACGGTGTTGGCGGCGGTGTAGTCCTTCAGCGCGGCCAGGGTGCGTTCGGTCTTGCCCACCTGCGAGAAGACGGTGCGCACCTCGGGCAGCTCGGCGAGATGGGTCGCCAGCTCGGCCGCGATGGCGTGGGTGGATTCCAGGGGGGTGCCGTTGGGCAGCTCCAGGGCCAGCGTGAAGTCGCCGGTGTTGCGGTCGGGCAGGAAGCTGCGCCGCATGCTCGAGGCGCCCCAACCCGCCAGCAGCAGGCAGACCAGCAGCCCGCCCAGCAGCCAGGCCTTGTGGTCCATCGTCCGCAGCAGCATGACGTGATAGGCGTCGTAGAGCTTCGTGAAGAAGAGGTCGGCCAGGCGGAAGGGGCCGCGCGGCGGCTGGTCGCCCTTGCGCAGGATGCGCGCCGACAGCGTGGGCTGCAGCACCAGGGCCGTGGCCACCGAGATCAGCAGCGAGATGGTGACGGTCATGGCCTGGTCCCGGAAGAACTCGCCGGCGATGCCGGGCACGTAGATCACGGGGAAGAAGACGGCCACCGTGGTCAGGGTCGAGGCGATGACCGGCCCGGCCACCTCGGCCGCGGCCCGCGCCGAGATGCCCCGCACGGTGCCGTCGGGACGCTCGGCCAGGTGGCGCTTGATGTTCTCGAGCACCACGATCGCGTTGTCCACGAGCATGCCCGCCGCCAGCGACAGCCCGCCCAGGGACATCAGGTTCAGGTTCACCTTCAGGAAGTACATGCAGGCGAAGGTCGTGAAGATGCTGATCGGGATCGAGAAGCAGACCACGATCGGGCTGCGCCATTCCTTCAGGAAGAAGAAGAGCACCAGGAAGGCCAGCGCGGCGCCGTAGAGCAGCGAATCGCGCAGGCCGCGGAAGGATTCCTCGACGAAATCGGCGTCGCGGTAGATGAAGGTGAAGTCGAATTCCGAATACTCGCCGCGCAGCACCTCCAGCACGTGGTCGATCTCGTCGGTGACCTGGATCGTGTTCGCGCCGACCTCCTTGTAGAGCAGCAGCGAGACGACCTCCTCGGCCCCGTCCAGGGTCGCGCCCTCGGGCTCCTTGATCGTGTCGAGCACCCGGGCGACGTCGTTGATCGTGATGATGCCGGAACCGGTGGTCGGGATCTCGGTGCGCCGGATGTCGTCCAGCGACTCGAACTCGCCGAGGATGCGCAGCGGCAGGTGCAACGGCCCGCGCCGCACGCGGCCGCCGGGGAAGCTGACGTTGGCCAGGCTCAGGGCCTGCTGCACGTCGGCCATGGTCAGGCCGTAGAGGCGGAGCTTGCCGAAGTCGGGCTCGACCAGGATCTCGCGGTCGGCGCCGCCGATCACCGAGGCCTGGCTCAACCCGTCCACCTGCTCCAGGGCGGGCTTGGCCACCTCGCGGCAGAACTCGGTCATGTGGGCGAGGTCGGCGTCGCCCTCCAGGGCCAGGATCGCGATCGGGCGGGCGCCCGGGTCCCAGCGCAGGATCAGCGGGCGTTCGGCCCCGTCGGGGAAGTCGTCGCGGAAGGCCACCTGGTCCACGGCCTCGCGCAGGTGCAGGTTGGCGAACTCCATCTCCGTGCCCCAGTCGTACTGCACGGTGATGGTCGAGACGCCCTCGCGGGTGCGCGAGACGACGCGGCGCACGCCGGCCAGGCCGGTGATGCGCTCCTCGAGGGGCTGGGTCACCAGGCGGGTCAGGTCGTCCGCCGGCACCTCGGTGTAGTTCGTGATCACGGTCAGGTTCGGGTAGTTGATCGCGGGCAGCAGGTCCACCGGCAGGCGGCCGAAGGAGAGCGCGCCGATCAGCACGAGCCCGAAGAAGAGCATCAGGACCGCGACGGGGCGGTCGACGGCGGCCTTGATCATCACATGGCCTCCGTCGCCCCGGCGCCGTCGATCCAGCGATCCCGGGACGGGAGCGTCTTGCGGATCTTCAGCTTCGCCTCGTGGGCCAGGGTCAGGTGGTCGCTGACGACGACCTGCTCGCCGGGCGCCAGCGAACCGCCGCTGTGCACCTTCAGGATCTCGATCCACTCGTCGTTCTCGAGGCCGGTGTCCACGTAGAGCCACTGGGCGCGCAGGTCCTCGGTGACCTTGAAGAGCAGGGTGCGGTCGTCGCGGACGAGCACGGCCTCGCGCGGCACCATCAGGCGGTCGGGGAAGATGCGGGCGGCGATCTCGGCGCGCACGAACATGCCGGGACGGTAGCGGCCGTCGGGATTGTCGAAGCGCAGGATGATCTCGCAGGTGCGGCTCTGCTCGTCCAGGCGCGGGCTGATGACCTGGACCGTCGAGCGCAGGGTGTCGTCCACGGCGGGGATCGCCAGCAGCACGGGCCGGCCCTCGGTCAGGTCGGCCAGGTCGGCCTCGAGCACGTTGACCACGGCCTCCAGGTGCTCGTTGTCGTAGATCGAGCAGACGGCCTGGTTCACCGAGGCCATCTCGCCCGCCCGCACGGCCAGGCCGGTGACCACGCCGCCGCAGGGGGCGCGGATCTCGGTGTGCTCCAGGTTCAGCTGCGCGCGCTCCTCGGCCACGCGGGCCTCGGCCAGGCCGGTGCGCTGGGCCAGCACGTCGCTGCGGAAGGCGCCCTGCTTCAGGGCCGACAGCTCCAGCGCCAGCAGCCGGTCGGCGTGCTCGGCGGCGGTGATCTCGCCGCGGCCGCGCAGCTTGTCCAGTTCGCGCCGCAACTCCTCGAAGGAGGCCAGGGCCTCGGAATCGTTCGCGACGTCGTCGTTCTCGGCGGCGATCTGCGAGAGCGCCTGCATGTGCCGGTAGCGGGCGTCCTCGAGAGCCAGCGCGTACTCGCGCCGGTCGATGCGCGCCAGCAGCTGGCCCTTGCGCACGCGGTCGCCGTCCTGGACGCGGACGTCGGTGACCTCGCCGCCCACCTTGACGCGGATCTCGACCGCGCGCGGGGTGCGGATGGCGCCGTCGGCGTAGACGGCCTGGACCAGGTCGCCCGTGCGGACCGGCGACTGGTTGACCGAGATCGCCTTCTCCTTGGCCTCGGCGGCCTGGGTGGTGTCCTCGGCGGCGGTGGTGTCGGCGGCGGCCGAATCGCCCTGGCCGCCGCTGCAGCCGGCCAGGACGAGGGCGGCCAGCAGGGCCGCAGCGACGGCGAGGCCCGGGAATGCGCTCGTGCGTTTCATGCGGGAAATCTCCTCGGCGGTGATGACGTCGTGACCAGAACGCGGCGGTTTCGCGGCCGCCCGAAACGTCGGCGGGAGCGGGCGGGCGACGACCCCGGGGGGTATAAACGCACCGCCCGCCCATTTGTTACAGGCCAGCACGGAGGGCCGGCCGGATCAGTCCGTGGCTCGGTAGCAGATCACCTCGAGCGGCTCCACCTCGCCGCCATCGTCGCCGGCCGAGACGCCGGAAGCCGCGGCGGCGGCGTCCCCGAAGTTGCGCAGCAGGATCCAGAGGTCGGGACCGACCGGCCACAGGTTGTCCTCGATCGGGTCGCCGGGGCATTGCACCGCCACCTGCTTTCCGAAGCGGCCCTCGGCGTCGAAGACGTCGAAGACGGCCATCGCGCCGTCACCGGCCTCGTAGGCGCCGCGGGACGAAAGCACCCAGATCGATCCGTCCTCGCGCCAGCGCAGGGTGACGATGTCCGGATGGTCGGACTCGATCGTGATCGTCGGCGGGCTGGGGTAGAAGCGGCCCTGCGCCTCGTACCGGGACCGCGTGCGGGTCATCGCCGCCTCGTCGCGAGCCAAGCGCTCGTACTCCCGGCCGAAGGTGCGCAGCAGGGCGCCGTCCGGCCCGCGGACCTCCACCAGGTAGGCGTCGCGCCGCGGGACCAGGACCACCCTTCCGTCCGGGGCGGCGTCCCAGCGGCCCCAGCAGAAGTCGGTCTCGGCCTCGTCCAGGCGGGGCTGGGCCATGTCCAGGTGCGACAGCCCGGTGGCGAAGCCGGCCACGCGTTCGCCGGCGGCGTCGAAGGCGTCCAGGAAGTAGTGCTGGTCGAGCAGGCCCTGGTTGAAGGTCTGCTGGATGCCCGTCAGGTAGATGCGGTCGCCGCGGCAGCGGCCCTCGCCGAGCACCGCGAAGCCGGAGGCTCCGGCCAGGGACGACTGGAAGTCGAAGGTGCCGGCGGGGGTCCCGTCCGGCTGCAGCAGCACGACCTTGCCGGGGAAGAGCTGCACCAGGGCCACGCGGCCGTCCGGCATGAAGAACATGTCCTGGGCCCGCTGCAGTTCGCCCGGGCCCTCGCCCTGCCCGCCGATCGTGCGCAGCAGTTCGCCTTCGGGGGAGTGGACACGCGCCTCGACCAGCTGGGAGTCCAGCAGCCAGACCCGGCCCTCCTCGTCGGCCAGGGCCCGCGCGATCACGCCGAGCACGTTCTCCTCGTCGTCCAGGCCGCCGATGCGCCAGATCTCGTCCAGGACCAGGGTCTCGCGGCCGCCGGGGGGCGTCGCCGGGTTGTCCACGTGGACGGGATCGTCGGCGGCGCCGGCGGCGCCGCACAGCGTCGCGGCGGCGAGGAAGGCGAAGAATATGCGCAACTGAGCCATCACCGGACCTCCGGAAAGAAAGGGATGCCGACGGGAGCGCGGGTTCTCTCGGGGACGGCCAGACTAGCAGATCCCGGAGGGCGAAGGCCAGGAAAAGAGCTAGCCGTCGCTCCAGGCGAGCAGGGCCAGGGCGAGGGCGGCGGCCGGGGTCGGCGCAGGGGGCAGGTCGGCCGGGATCAGCGCGGCGTCGGCCGGAGCGGCCGGAGCGTCGCCGGCGACGCGGACCAGGGTCGCCGGAAGGCGAAGCGCCGGGGCGTCGGCCGCGGCCTCGAACGCGGGAGCGTAGGCGGGATCGACGGCCAGGAAGGCCGCCGTGACCAGGTCGGGATAACGGCGGGCCAGGGCCAGGGCGGCGCCGGCGCCGCTCTCGAGCCCGGCCAGCAGCAGCGGCCGGTCGGGGAAGCGCGCCCGCAGCCACTCCAGGGCGGACCGGGCGTCGGCCAGGGCCTCGTCGCTCCAGGCGCCGCGCAGCGGGGCCCGGCAGGCCGGCAGCGCGACCAGGAGCCCGTCGTCCCGTTCGTCCAGCAGCGCGACCAGCTCGTTCCAGACCCGCCAGCCCTCGCCGCCGCCGCCGGTCAGCAGCACCGCCAGAGGTTCGTCCGCGGCATCCTTCCAGCCGGCGGGCAGGCGCAGGGTGCAGGGCAGGGGGGAGGCGTCGCCGGGGTCGATCGCCGCCACGAAGACGGCGTCTTCGGGCAGCACGGTGTTCCCGCCCAGCGAGCGCAGCAGCAGGTTGTCGACCTCGTTGACGGTCGTGGCCACCGGCGAGGGATCGGCCCGGCGGAAACGGTCGGCGAGGGCGTCCCGGATCAGGTCCAGGCGGTAGCGCACCGTGGGCCGGTCCAGGGGCTGCAGGTCCTTCAGCTTGTCGTAGGCCTTCTGCAGCCAGTGGCCGCTGAAGCGCAGCAGCGGCATCCGCCAGCTCAGGGTGTCGTCGCCGGCGGGGACCAGGTCGACGCTCAGGTGGTAGAGCCCGTCCGGCAGGTGGGCCATGTCCAGGTAGCGGGTCCAGGCGTTGGCCCCGGCGCGCAGGGCGACCGTCGTGTCCGGGGAGCCGACGTCGACGTCGCCGCGGACGTTCACCGCGTCCAGCCGCACGCGCAACCGGCCCGCGCCGTCCTGCGGGAGCCAGGCGTCGAGGCCGACGATGACCGGGCGGCGCCCGACGACGGTGTCGTCGACCAGGCCGTGCAGCCGCGCCGCCGGCTCGGGACCGGGCCGCAGGCGCAGGGGCACGAAGCGGGCGTGGCCGCCGGGGCCCTCGCCGGCGGGGTCGGGCGTCAGCCAGCAGGGGGCGTCGCCGCGCCGGTGGCGGGCGTTCAGACCGATCAGGGTGTCGGCGGGAGGGGCGAAGGGCGCGAGCAGGGTCCAGGGGATGCGCAGGCGCCACGTCTCGCGACCGGCGGCCGCGTCGGCGGCGACCACGGGCGTCAATTCGACCACGGCCCGGAGCACGACCCGGCCCAGCGCGTCCAGCACCCGGCCTCGAGGCGCGCCGCCGGCGAGGTCGAAGCCGAAGCGGAAGACGTTGCGGGTGTCGACGCTGTCGCCTGACGCCGGGAAGCTCACCACCAGCAGCAGGTCGTCGTCCGCGCGGTCCTGGGGGCCGTCCGCGGCGGGCAGCGAGGCTTCGATCTCCAGCCCGGCCGCGGTGGGCCGGGCGCGCAGCGAGCCGCCGCCGCCGGCGGCGGGACCGGCGAAGGGCAGGGGCGGGGACCAGGTCCCCTCTTCCAGAGCGATCGTCCGGGCCCGGGCGCGGTCCGCCAGCCGGGCGCGCAGCCGGCCCAGCAGCGCGGCGAAGGCCGGTTCGTCGGCCAGGGCGGCCAGGTCGGGATCGTCCGCGGCCCCGCGGGCGTTGTCCCAGCCCGCGGCCTCGGCCTCGGCCAGGGCCTGCAGCGATGCGGCGGGGTCGCCCAGCCGCGCGTCG
>CAZLHO010000055.1:0-16835 GCA_964559455.1 uncultured Fibrobacteraceae bacterium
GGGGCATGGGTGTCCATGCGCCCCGGGTTGCATCAACGAGGCCAGGGACAATCTAAGAGGCACAACCCTCCGGATTTGCGGCCATCCCCTGCAAAACGGTATACTTGCACATGCATGGTCTCCGCCCGCCGTTCCGGGGACCACCGCCGAAACACGGTTCCGCGCAGCGCCTCACCAGAGGGAGAGATCCGGATGCCGACGCCCAACCTCCCCGCGAGGCCGATCATCCTGCTGGCCGCCCTGCTGCTCGCCTCGGCGGCCGGAGCCGGAGACTTCGCTCCCGGTTTCGCCGACAGCCTGGACGGATTGGACGATCGGGCGGTGGTCAAGGTGCTGTTCGCGCTCGCGGATCGGGCCGACTTGCCCGCCCTGCAGGCCCGCCTGGACGATGAGGGCGCGAAACGCCCGCGCCGCCACGACCGGATCGTCACCGAACTCCGCGCCACGGCCGCCCGCTCCCAGGCCGGATTCCTGGCCGTCCTCGAGGCCCGCCGCAACGCCCCGGGCGGCGGCGTGCTGGGCTACACCCCTCACTGGCTGCTGAACGGCGTGGTCGTCCGGGCCGAGGTCGCCGCCGTGCGGGAGCTGGCCGTCCATCCCGACGTGGACCGGGTGGAGCCGGACCTCGTGGTCACCCCGGTCCGGCCCGTCGCCGGAACCGTGGTCGACGAACCCTCTGCGGTGAACGGCGGCATCGGCCTGGCGCCGGGGCTGGCGGTCATCCGCGCCGACGAGGTCTGGCGGCGGATCGGCGTCACGGGGATCGGCGCCCTGATCGGCATCATCGACTCCGGCGTCGACGGCGACCACCCCGCGCTGGCCGAACGGTGGCGGGGCAACACCGCGGCCCCGGAGTACTGCTGGCTGGATGCGGCCGGCCTCGGGCACGCGACGCCGGTGGACGAGTACTACCACGGCACCCACGTGATGGGCACCATGGCCGGGATCGCGCCCGACGACACCATCGGCGTCGCCCACGGCGCCCTCTGGATCGCCAGCAACGCCACCGACCAGACCGTGGCCGCCGAATTCGACAACGATATCCTGCGCTCCCTGGAGTGGCTGGCCGATCCCGACGGCAACCCCGCCACCGCCGACGACGTGCCCGATGTCGTGCAGAACAGCTGGGGCGTGGACGAGAACCAGCACCCGGGCTACCTGGACTGCGACAGCCGCTGGTGGGACGCCATGGACGCCTGCGAGGCCGCCGGCGTGGTCCTGGTCTGGTCGGCGGGAAACGAGGGACCCGACCCCGCCAGCCTGCGCAGCCCCGCCAACCGCGTCAGCTCGCCCACCAACGCCTTCAGCGTGGGCTCGGTCGAGACGGCCGACCCCGTCACGGTGAGCTACTTCTCCAGCCGCGGCCCCTCGGATTGCGGCGGACCCGAGGCGATCAAGCCCGAGATCATGGCCCCGGGCAACCCCGTCTACAGCGCCTCGCCCGGCGGCGGCTACCGCTACCAGAGCGGCACCTCGATGGCCGGCCCCCACGTCGCCGGCGTGGCGGCGCTGATCCGCAGCGTGGCCCCGGACCTCTCGGTGGCGGGCGTCAAGCAGATCCTCATGAGCACGGCCGTCGACATCGCCGCGCCCGGCGAGGACAACGACAGCGGCCACGGCCTGGTCGACGCCTACGCGGCGGTCCTGGCCGCCATGGGCCCGACGGGCGTCCTGGCGGGCACCGTCTACGCCCTGGACACGGGCGTTTCGCCGCCCGGCGCCACGGTCTCGACGGGCAACCAGTCCGTGCCGGTCGCCCCGGACGGTTCCTACAGCATCGTGATGCGCGAGGGCGACAGCTTGGTCACCTTCTCCGGTTTCGGCTACATGTCCGAGTCCATGGTGGTGTCGATCGCCGCCGGGACCACGACGCAGCAGATCGCGGTGCTCGCTCCCGGTCCCCGGGCCCGCCTCTCGGGCACGGTGCGCGGCCCCGACGGCCTGCCCGTCCCGGGCGCCGCGGTGGAGCCCCTGTTGGTCCCGCTGGCTCCGGTCGAGACCGGTCCCGCCGGGGACTACGAGCTGTACCTGCCCGTCGGCGCCGACTACGCCCTGCGGGCCTCGGCGCCCTCCCTGGGCTCCCAGAACCGATTCCTGACTCTCGCCGGCGACACCGTCCTCGATTTCGACCTGCCGGAGCTGACCCGCGAGGACTTCGAGACGGGCGACTTCTCGCGCCTGCCCTGGCATATGGGCGGCGACGCGGGCTGGGTGATCGACAGCACCGCGCCCTACGAGGGCGCCTTCTCGGCCCGCTCGGCGATGATCGAGGACGAGGAATCCTCGGGTCTGACCCTGGACGTCGACTTCGCCGAGGACGACACCCTGTCCTTCCGCGCACGCGTTTCCAGCGAGGTGGGCTTCGACGTGCTGCGCTTCGCCGTCGACGGCGAGATCCTGGACAGCTGGTCGGGGGACGAGCCCTGGGGCCTGCATCGCTACGCGGTGGCCGCGGGATCCCACACCCTCGATTGGACCTACAGCAAGGACCTGGCCGGCCTGGTCGGCAGCGACGCCGCCTGGATCGATCTCGTCGAGTTCCCCCCTCTCGGTCTCCCGCCCTACCCGGCCCAGGTCGTGACGCCGCCCTCGATCTCGCTCTACGTGGCCCCCGCCGGCGGCGCGACGACGACGCTGAGCGTCGCCAACGCCGGCGAGGGCGACCTGGACTTCAGCGTCGCCGTGCTGCCCGACGAGGCTCCACCCGCGCCCGGCGGCGCGCCGGTCGCCCTGGGCGAGGGAGGCCCCGACGCCGGCGGCTACTACTGGCGCGACAGCGACGCCTTCGGCGGTCCCGCCTACGCCTGGACCGAGATCGCCGGCGTGGGCACCCTGGTGACGCCCGGCGACGAGGAAATCGATTATTTCGAGCTGGGATTCGCCTTCCCCTTCTACGGGACGGACTTCGGCTACGTCTACGTCTGCACGAACGGCTTCCTGACCTTCTCCACTTCCGGCACCACCAACTACACGAACCTGCCGATCCCGAGCGTGGCCGTGCCCAACGCCCTGATCGCGGCCTACTGGGACGACCTGAGTTCGGGCACCGACTACGGGACGCCGATCGGCGCGATCCACGCCTGGGCCGACCCCGCCGACGACCGCTTCATCGTGCAGTACGACGGCGTGAAGCAGTTCTCGACCGGGGGCTACGTCAGCTTCCAGGTCCACCTCGACGCTTCGGGCGACATCCTCTGCCACTACCGGGACATCGGCGACGCTCCGTCCTACACCCTGGGCATCGAGAACGGCGAAGGGACCGACGGCCTGCAGGTGGCCTACAACACGGCCTTCCTGCACGACGAAACGGCCCTGCTGTTCACCAGGACGCCGCCGCCGGTCGCGTGGCTGGACGTCGCGCCGCGTTCCGGGACCGTGGCCCCCCTCGGCGCCCGCGAGGTCCAGCTGGCCCTGGACCCCGCCGGGATGGCGGAGGGCCCGCACCGCGCGCTGGTCGTGATCTCCGGGAACGATCCGGATACGCCGCAGACCGTCGTGCCGGTGGTCATGAACGTGAACGCCCTGGTGGACGCGCCCGGCGACGGCCCGCCCGCGGCCTTCGCCCTGGGCGCCGCCGTCCCCAACCCCTTCAATCCCGCGACGACGATCTCCTTCGCCGTGCCCGCGGGCGGCGGCGCGATCGACCTGCGCGTCTTCGACGCCGCCGGGCGCCTGGTGCGCACCCTGCGCCGGGACTTCGCGCCCGCCGGGCTGCATCGCGTCGTCTGGAACGGAATAGACGACGACGGCGCCCCGGCCGCCTCCGGCGTCTACTTCACGCGCCTGCTCGGCCCCGGCTTCAAGGCCACCCGCAAGATGACCCTGGTCCGCTGACGCCGGCGGACCGCGACGCGAAGGGGCCGGCTCCCGAAGGAACCGGCCCCTTTTCATCGTCGGCTGCTGCGGGCGCGATCAGCCCTCGTCCCCGGGCGGCGTCTCGCCGGCGCGGGCGGCCTCGTAGGCCTTCAGGTTCTCCTTCAGGTAGGCGTCTTCAGGATCCTTCTCGATGGCCAGCGTGATCCAGCGCACGGCCTCGTCGAACATCCCCCGCTGGAAATAGACCCTGGCCACGGTGTCGACGATGCCCGGGTCGTTGCCGCTCAGCTCGGCGGCCTTCAGCGCCAGCTCGGTGGCGCGTTCCAGCGCGACTCCGGCCTCGGCGGCGTTCCAGGCGAAGGCGTTCAGGGCGCGGGGATCGTCGGGCATCAGGTCGACGAGTTCCCCGTAGGCGGCCACCATCCCCTCCATGTCGCCGGCGCGCTGCTGCCAGCGGGCGATGGAGGGCAGCAGCTCGACGGGATCCACCACCCCGGGGTAGTCGGCGATCGCGCGACGCGCCGTGGCCACGGCCAGGTCGTATTCCTTCAGGTCGCCGGCCAGTTCGGCCAGGGCCTGCACCGCGGGGGCGGCCAGGCCGCGGGCGTTGTCAGGGTCCAGCGCCAGCACCCGGTCGAGATGGGCGCGGGCCTCGGGCCCGTCCTGGCGCAGGGCGCGCTTGCGTCCGGCGGCGAGCAGCAGCTCCGCGTCGTCCGGCGCCGACGCCAGGCTCTCCTCGAGGGCGGCCAGCGTGTTGCGTCCGGCCCGGTAGTCCCTCACCGTCTGCAGGAATTCGGCCGCGGGACGAAAGCCCAGGATGCGGTCGATCTCCCGGCCGTCGGGGCCGCAGAGCACCAGCGTGGGCATGGCCGCGACCTTGAAGTCCCGGCATAGCTGCCGGTTCTCCGGCTTGTCGACGTCGACCTTCAGGCGCACCGTCGAATCGAGTTCGACGATCACCTCGGGATCGACGTAGACCTCGCGGTCCAGCTGCTTGCAGGGGCCGCACCAGGTGGCGTAGAAATCGATGAAGATGGGCTGCTCCATGGCGGCGGCGCGCTCCAGCACCTTGGGCCAGGGCAGGTCCTCGATCCAGGTCACTTCCGGGGTCCCGGCCGGGACGGCCTCCTGCGCCGGGGAGGGAACGGCGAAGAGAGCGAAGGCGGCGAGCAGGACGAGGCCGCAGGCCAGGGAGCGGGAGGACGAGCGGTTCATGGGCTTCCTTTCGGGACCGGACAGGCGGACGGGTGGTACCTGGGGACCAAGACTACGCAACGGCCCGCTCCTTGACAACTCCCGGCGATGAAATCGGCGTTCACTCCCAGACGCCCAGGTCGACGAGCTGGCGGGTGGCCGCCGCCGCCCAGCCGCGGTTGGCCGCCGGGCTGGCGGGACTGGGATGGAGCACCCGGCCGACACGGACCCCCTCGTCCCGCACCACGGCCTCCAGCCGCCGGGCCGCGAAGGCGCCCAGGCCCAGCAGCCACTGCGGTCGGTAAAGCGCGATCAGACGCTCCAGATGGCGATCGCAGGCGGCGAAGAGCGGCGCCACGGCCGCGGCGGGCAGCTTGTCCGGCGTCAGGTTCCGACCGCTTTCCTCCAGGAAGGCCAGGGGACAGTAGTTCAGGACCAGGTGCCCGGCGAAGAAGCGCTCCGGCGTGCCGAAACGCTCGGCGAAGAGGCCCCACAGGCGCCGGCCGCTGACCTCGGAGCGGGGGCAGTCGAAGCCCTGGACCGGCCGCTTGGGATGCTCCCGGGGCGGCCTGCCCACCGGCGCGGCCAACCCCAGCCAGTCGCGGGCCGCGGCCACCTCGCCGAAGGGCACGCCGGTCTGGACCATGCCCCAGGGGCCCGGGTTCATCCCCACGAAGAGCACGCGCTTGGCTCCGGCGCCGTAGCGGCGCAGGTAGGCCTCGTGGGGCTTCCGGGCGTAGTCCAGTGGGTTGTAGACGTGGGTCGCCGGCGGGGGGAAGTCGAGTCCGGCGACGGCGCGGCGCAGCTCGCGGGCGGCGGCGACGGCCTGGGCGGCGTGATCCAAGGCGATCGGTCTCCCGGCTGGAGAATGCGGCGAGCGCGCGATGCGCCGGCCCTACGACCTCTTTGATAACACGCCGCTAGGCCACGGGCAACGCTCCCTCTTGTCGCCAGGTTCGCCGAAATGCTAGTCTGTCGATAACGCCCGCTCGATATCATCTGCGTTCATTCTGACCGGGGGGATTGACGATGAAACCCACCGCCCGCCTGCTGACGCTCGCCGCCGCGATGCTGATCCTCGCCGCGTCCCTGGCAGGGGCCCAGGACTGCGTCACCTACGCCGACTATCCGCACTGGCTGGGATCCAGCGGATCGCCCGGCGACGCCTCCTGCCTGGGCCTTTCGGGAAGCACCCTCTACGCCGGCTGCGGTTACGTCGCCGGCGTCCGGGCCGTGGACGTCTCCGACCCCGCGAACCCGGTGGACCTGGGCGGGCTGGACCTGCCCGGCGACGGCTACACCCTGGGCCTGGCCGCGGCCGGCGACTTCGCCTTCGTGGGCAGCTACGCCGAGGGCCTGCGCGTGGTCGACATGTCCACACCGGCCGCGCCGTCCCTGGCCGCCACCGTCTCCTACGCCGACTGTCGCATCTACGGCGTCGCCGTCGACGGAAACCACGCCTACCTGGCCGACACCCGCGGCTGGCTGCGCGTGGTCGACATCGAGACTCCCTCCTCGGCCTCGGCCCTGACCTCGCTGGCCCTCTCCGGCTGGCCCGAGGACGTGGCCGTCGCCGGCGGCTACGCCTTCGTGACCACAGGCGACAGCCTGCTGACCGTCGACGTCTCGACTCCTGCCGCGCCCTTCCAGATCGGCGGCATCGGCCTGCCCGGCGGCTACATCTACCATGTGAACGTGGTCGACGGCCGCGCCTTCGTCTCCGGGGGCGAGGAAGGCTGGTTCATCGTCGACGTGACCACGCCGCAGACGCCGACCCTGCTCGCGCAGGTGCCTCCCTTCTACGAGACGAACTTCGCCACCGCGCTGGGCGATCTGGCCTTCGCCGCCGACGACGAGGGCGTCGTGATGGTCTACGACATCACCGACCCCGCCGACCCCTCGTTGATCAACACGATCGGCACCGGGGCTTCGCCTTATCGCATCGTCGCCGACCCGACCGGCGTCTTCGTGGCCGCCGACTACCGCGGGCTGGTCTCGCTGGCCGTGTCCGAACCGGCGGCCGCCTTTCCTCTGACCGACGTCACCCCGTTGCCGGGCATGGGCGGGGGCATGGATCACCGCGGCGACACGCTCTTCGTGGCCGCCGGGGACTCGTTGCTCTCCTTCGACGTCGTCGATCCTTCGGCGCCGGCGCGCATCGACGCCCTGGGCGGTTCCTTCTTCATGGCCGCGCTGCCCGTGGTGCACGGCGACCATCTCTACCTGGGCCACGGCAACGCCGGCTTCGAGATCGTCGACATCTCGCAGCCGGACATGGTCCACGTGGACAACGTCTCGCCGGGCGTCGGCGCCGTCGCGGGGATGAGCGTGGACGGCGACCTCATGGCCGTGACCACCGGCATGCTCTACCTCTACATGTACGACCTGACCGATCCCGCGAGCCCTACCCTGGTCGGCACCGAGAATCTGGGCTACTACGCTCTGGACCCGGTGCTGGAAGACGGCCTGCTCTACCTGATCGACAGCAACAACGCCCTGAGGATCCTGGACGTCACGGATCCGTCGGCGCCGTTCCAGGTGGGCGCGCTGTCCACGATCCGGCCGTCGGAGATGGTCAAGTCCGGCAGCCGCGTCTACATCATCGATATCGAAGACGGGCTGATGATCTACGACGTCGCCGACCCGTCGGCCCCCTCGTACCTGGGCGGTCTGACGCTTCCCGACAACTACCGGCGCGGACTCGCCATCTGCGGCTCCCTGCTCTACGTGGGCATGGACCTGACCGGCCTATGCGTGGTCGACGTCTCGAATCCCGCCGACCCCCTCTTCCTGGGCTCGACCAGCTTCCTGGGCGATGTCAGGGACGTGCACAGCCAGGGCAACCGGGTCTGGTTCACGGACTACGACGGCACCCTCTACGGCGCGCCCCGCGATTGCAGCGACCCGCTGCCGGTCTTCCTGGCCGGCTTCGGGATCCGGCACGACACCGACGCGGTGGTGCTGGACTGGCGGGTCGAGGGCGCGGTCGAGGCCTCCGACTTCCGGGTGACCGCGAGCCGCGGCGTCGAATCCTGGAACGTGACGGTGGCGGCGGTCCCGGGCGGATTCCAGGCCGTCGACCGCTCACCCCGGCTGGACGTCGGCGGCGCCGTCGTCTACGAACTGCAATACGCCGACAGCGAGGGCGGCTGGAACCTGCTGGCCAGCCGCACCGTCGACCTGGGCGGAACGCCCCGGGCGACGCGGCTGGTCGACGTGCGGCCCAATCCCTTCAACCCCCTGACCGAGGTCCGCTTCGCCCTGGAGAGGGCGGAGCCGGTGCGGATCACGGTCCACGACCTGGCCGGCGGCCTGGTGGCCGTGCTCGCAGACGAGCCCTTCGGCCCGGGCGTCCACGCCGTGCTCTGGGACGGGCGCGATGTCGACGGCCGGCCCGCGGCGGCCGGAGCCTACATCGTGCGCCTGGCCGCGACCGAGCGGATCGACACCCGCAAGGTCGCCCTGGTGCGGTAGCGGCCGGAGGGCCGGCGGGGACGGGCCGCCGTGCCGGACGGCGATTCGGCTTGACTTTCCGGCCCGCGTGGGCGATTCCGTTTTCGCCCGCGCGGGCGCCCGGATACAGCGGGAAAACGGAATTAGTGTGAAGATTTCGATCCGGCCCCCTTGCCGCGGGCAGATGGTTTATCCTTATCTTTCCGACAGGGGACGGTCCGGCCTCCACGGCCGGCCCGTCCCGGGCCCCCCCGATCCCGCGCACGGGCCGGGGGATGGGAACGACGCCTGATGGAGGTTCTATCATGAGCCGACAGAATCGCCGCTCCTTCGAGACGGAGGCCGCGGAGAAGCCCCGCGCCCGTCACAGCGTCGAGAAGCGCGCCCTGGTCGAGACGCCCACCGTCCACGACCCCGTGGTCCGTCCCCGTCGCCGCCCCCACGTCGACGACGACTGGGATCCCCGCGGGCCCTGGCCCGAGGACGTGCTCGACGACCTCGAAGGCCTGGAGGACCTGGACACCGACGACGTCCTGATCCCCGACGAGGACGACTTCGAGGATCCGCTCGGCGGGATAGCCGCCGAATGAGCCGTCATCCCCTTCACGACAAGCCCGGCGCCTTCGCCGGCCTGGAGACGCCCGTGCCCTACGCGGACGCCCGCTTCGCCGTGCTGCCCCTGCCCTACGACGAGACGAGCACCTGGCGCAAAGGCGCCGACAAGGGACCCGAGGCGATCCTGGCCGCCTCGACGCACATGGAGCTCTACGACATCGAGACCGCGAGCCTGCCCTGCGACCAGGGCATCGTCACGATGGCCCCCGTCATCCACGACGGCGGCCCCGAGGGCATGGTCGAGAAGACACGCGCGGCCGCCCTGGGCCTGATCGACGACGGCAAGACCGTCGTCGGACTGGGTGGGGAGCATTCGGTGGCCGTCGGGCTCGTCCGGGCGCACGCCGACCGCCATCCGGGACTCTGCGTGCTGCAGATCGACGCCCACGGCGATGGCCGCGACAACTACGAGGGGTCGCCCTTCAACCACGCCTGCGTGATGGCGCGCGTGGCCGAGGTGGCGGACTTCGTGCAGGTCGGGATCCGCAGCATCGACGCCGCCGAGGCGCCCGGCATGCGGCGCGACCACGTCTTCTTCGCCCACGAGATCGGCGAAGGCTACGACTTCATCCCCGAGGTCGTCGCGCGGCTGGGCGACCCGGTCTACGTGACGCTGGACCTGGACGCCCTGGACCCGTCGGTGATGCCGTCGACAGGCACCCCGGAGCCCGGCGGCATGAGCTACCGGCAGGTCACCCGCCTGCTGGCGGCGGTCTGCCGCGAGCGGCGGGTCGTCGGCTTCGACCTCTGCGAACTGCTTCCCGATCCGGCCGACCCGGGACCGGATTTCCTGGCGGCCCGCCTCGCCTACCAGTTCATGGCCTACCTGGGCGCGAGCCCGAAGGAGATCTAGATGCAGAAGAGCGACTTCCTGAAGGAGGTCGTGCGCCACGTGGACGTCACGTCCTTCGACGCCCGGCCCCTGATCGACGCCTACGGCGACATGGCCTTCCAGGCCCGCAACCTGGCCTCGGCCGCGCGCATCCTCGACCGGATGCTGGCCGACGTCGACTGCGGCGTGATCCTGACCCTGGCCGGCTCCCTGTGCTCGGCCGGTTTGAAGGACGCGGTGGCGACGATGATCGACGCGAACATGGTCGACGCCGTGGTCGCCACCGGGGCCAACATCGTCGACCAGGACTTCTTCGAGGCCCTGGGGTTCCGCCACTACAAGGGCTCGCCCTTCGTCGACGACCAGGCCCTGCGCGCGCTGGGCATCGACCGCATCTACGACACCTACATCGACGAGGACGAGCTGCGGGTCTGCGACATGACCGTGGCCGAGATCGCCGGCACGCTGGAGCCGCGCCCCTACTCGTCGCGGGAGTTCATCCAGGCGATGGGCGCCCACATCGAGGCGAAGGGCTGCGGGTCGGAGAAGTCGATCGTCCTGTCCGCCTACCGCAAGGGCGTGCCGATCTGGTGCCCCGCCTTCTCGGACTGCTCGGCCGGCTTCGGCCTGATCCACCACCAGTGGCACAACCCCGACCGTCACCTGTCCATCGACTCGGTGGCCGATTTCCGCGAGCTGACGCAGCTCAAGCTGAAGGTGGGCGAGACGGGGATCCTGATGCTGGGCGGCGGCGTGCCGAAGAACTTCACCCAGGACGTGGTCGTGGCCACGGACATCCTGGGCGAGGAGCAGCCCATGCATAAATACGCGATCCAGGTGACCGTGGCCGACGAGCGGGACGGCGCGCTGAGCGGTTCGACGCTGAAGGAGGCCTGCTCCTGGGGCAAGGTGGACACGACCCACGAGCAGATGGTCTTCGCCGAGGCCACGCTGGCCGTGCCGCTGCTGGTCAGCGACGCCTGGCACCGGGGCGCCTGGCGGAAGCGCCCGGAGCGGCGCCTGGCCGAGCTCTTCGCCTAGCCCGGATCAGTAGCCCAGGGCGCGCAGCCGACGCCGGGCGGCCTCGTCCAGCTCGACCGCCTCGCCGCCGCCGCCCGCCGACACCGGGGAGCCCGGGTCGAAGAGCTCCCGGATCTTGGAATCCAGGCCCTGGACGATGAGTTGCCGATCGTGGGCCATGTTCCGCGTCTCGGCGGGGTCGCCGCGGCGGTCGTAGAGCTCGCTCTCCTCGCGCCCGGCGCTGCGGCGCAGGATCAGCTTCCACTTGCCGTCGGCCAGCGACTTCACCCAGTCCCCTTCGTCGCCCCCGCGCTCGGCCACCAGCAGCGACCGGCCCCGCCCCCGTCGTCCCAGCAGCTGCTGCGCCAGGCTGCGCCCGTCCAGGCCGGGTGGCGTCTCCAGACCCGTCAGCTCGAGCAGCGTGGGCGTCAGGTCGAGCAACGAGACGTCCTCGGCCACCACGCGGCCCGCGCCGATCCCCCCGGGGAGCTTGACGATCAACGGGACGTGGAGCGCCTCGACGTAGGGATCGGCGTGGGTGTACCAGAGGTCGTGCTCGCCCAGGTGCTCTCCATGATCCGCAAAGAGGACGATCAGCGCGTCTTCATAAAGCCCCTGCTCCTTCAGCTGCGCGATCGTCCGGCCGACCCTGTCGTCGACGAAATCGACTCCGGCCATGTACTGACGGCGGGGGTATTCGCCGTCGGTGACGCCCTCGAGCCAGTCGTACATGCCGTTGCCCCTGTTGACGACCTTGTTGGCGTCCGAGAGCAGGAAGGGCAGGATCGGCGGTCCCGGCGCGCGGGGATCGCCGTCGTAGTACTTCGCGGCGAAGGGGGCGGGCGGCAGGTAGGGTGCGTGGGCGTCGAACCAGTGCAGCAGCAGCAGGAAGGGCCGGTCCCGCCGCTCCATCGCGAAGCGGGCCCCGACGGCGACGACCCGGTCGGCCTGGCGGTCCCGCGGGACGTTCGCCAGGTCGCGCAGCGTCTCGAAGCCCCGGGTCACTCCGAAGTCCGGGCCCAGATACTCCACGGTCACCGCCGCTCCCGTGGCGTAGCCTGCGGCGCCGAAACGTTCGGCCAGGGTCGGGATGCTGTCGGCCAGAGCGGCGTGCCCGCCGCCGACAGCGCCGTGGCGCCAGGGTCGCAGGCCGGTGAAGGCCGATGCGAAGGACGGCAGGGTCCAGGGCGCCGCGGCCCAGGCGTCGGTGAACAGCACGCCGTCCGCGGCCAGGGCGTCGATGTTGGGGGTGGCCACCTCGGGGTGGCCGTAGCAGCCCAGGTGATCGGCCCGCACGGTGTCCAGGGCCAGCAGGACGATGTTCGGCGGCGGACCGTCGCCGGGCAGGGTCGCCGGCCCGCCGCCGCAGCCGGCCAGCGACGCCGCGGCGGCGAGGGCAAGGACGAAGGCGAGGATCCGCAGCGTCGACGCGCCGCTCAGGGCTCGGTTGCTTCTCATGGGGGCACCTCCCGGTCTGCCGTAGGCATAGTACGACCGGCCCGGGGATTCAACCCCCAACGAGAAAGACGGCGACAACGCCCCGCTCAGTCGACGATGCGGTAGCAGACGACCTCCATCGGCGGCGCCGGGGAGTCGAAGGCGAACTGCCGCATCGATGCTCACGGCAGGCAAGTACGAAGGGCGGCCCACGGGGGTTGTGTCGGTGCGCGTCCGGATCAGCCGGGGCCCGGGCCGCCGGAGCGGTGGCAGTCCAGGCAGGGGGCGTCCATGCCGTGGTCCACGGCCTCGGCGTGGTGGCACTTCACGCAGAGCGAGCGCTGATCGGGGTCGAGATAGGGAGAGGGCAGGGGATGGGAGCCCGAGACGGCGCCGTCGTCGGCCAGAAGAAGCACCCGGCCGTCCCAGCGCAGGCCGGCCGGGGCGCTCGAACCGTGGGCGCGATGGCAGGTGACGCAGGAGAGACGGCTGCTGGCCTGGGCCCCTTCCGGACTGTCGGGCTGGGTGAAGGGTCCCTCGAGGGCCACCTCGGGAATGTAGGCGGTGGCCGCGTCGCCGCCGGTCGGGTTCCCGGCCCCGGCGTAGGTGTTGTAGCCGTTGCGGATCGCCATGCCCAGGGCTCGGTCCACGGGATGGCCGAAGTCCGGCGAGAAGGCCCAGTGGTAGAGGCCGTGGCAGTTGGCGCACCAACGGCTCCACCCCGAGCGGTAGGCGGCGTGGTTCGTCGACGATTCGGCGCCGCCGGCCAGGTCGACGCCGACGGCCGCGGGCGCAGCGTTCGCGAAGACGAAGCCGTCCGGCGTGACGGAGCCGGCGTCGCGGAGCATGCGGTAGGCCCCGCTCCCGTGCGGATCGTGGCAGCTGGTGCAGCCGAGCGAGGACGACGGGTAGCTCCCCCCGGGAGCGACGGCGAAGTCGAGGTCGGGTCCCAGCCCCCACGACGGCGCGACGATGCTGTGGCCGGACCGGTGCCCCCCGAGCATCGCGGTGGAGCCGGGCGCGTCGTCGATGTTCTCCTCGAGCAGGTGGACGAAGCTGCCCGCGCCCATCTCCGGCGGAGGCGTGAGCGGATCGGGACCGATCACGGCCCCGGGGCCGCTCTCGTGGCAGGAGAGGCAGAGGTCGGTGCCGGAACCGGCCAGCAGCAGGGCTGCGCCGACCCCGTCCAGGACGACCGGGACGCCGTCCTGGCTGTCGTGCATCACGTGGCATCCCGAGCAGGCCGCGACGCCGCCGTCGTGGAAGGCGGCAGCCGGCGCCGCGCCCAGCAGGGCGATGGAGGTGCAGAGCAGGCCCAATCCGTGGGATGTCCGCCGAAGTTGTCGCATCTTCCACCGGGTCGGGGTAACGTGCTTCCGTATTCCAACGCCCATAATGATAACCCGTGACGGGCCCCGAGAACAACCCGGCACGGCCGCGAGCCGCCGCCGCGCGGCTCTACGCAACCCCCCGACCATGCCCTGCGTAGCTGAGGAGTCGCCCGCCCCCACCCCGGTCGACACCTGGCGCCGCGGGCCGCATCCGGGCGTCGCTCATGACTTTCATCCCCTGACCGAGGCGGTTCCCGATGCGTAGAGACGAGATCCTTGGCGCCGTGCTGCCCGCGGTCGGCCTCAATCTCTGGGCCCCCATCCTGACTCCCTACGCCCCCGCCGACGGCGGCGGCGCCGATGTCGACGCCGTCCGCATGGAGCGCCACGCGGCCTCGCTGATCGGGGCCGTCACCCGCTTCATGCTGGGCGGCACCACCGGCGACGGATGGGAGCTCTCGGACGGCCAGTTCCAACAGCTCCTGGACCTGGCGGCGGCCGGCGTCCCGGGAGGTCCGGTGGCCCACCGCCTGATCGCCCTCCTGCGCCCCGACGCCGCGAGCGTCGTGGAACTCGTCGGCCGCGTCCACGCGGCCGCCGGCACCGACCCCGGAGCCGGGCTGCGCAAGAACGTGGACCGGTGCCGCGAACTCGGGCTGGTCGGCCTCTGCGTCTGCCCTCCCGTCGACCCCGCGGCGAGCCAGGACGACATCGTCGCCCACTACGGGGAGATCGCCGCGGCGGCCCGGCTGCCGCTGGCCGTCTACCAGTTGCCCCAGATCACCGGCTGCGCGATCGCGCCCGACACCTTCGCCCGCCTCGTCGCGGAACACGAGGAGATCATCCTCTTCAAGGATTCCAGCGGCGGCGACGACGTGGCCGCTTCCGACCCGGCCCCCGGGGGACCGCAACTCGTCCGGGGCGCCGAGGACGGCTACGCCGAGGCGCTGCGTCCCCTGGGCGGGCCCTACGACGGCCTGCTGTTGAGCACGGCCAACGTCTTCGCGCCGGCCCTGCGCCGGCTCATGGCCTCGGCGCGGGACGAGGACGGCCCGGGAGCGCGCCGCCTCTCGCGGATGCTGGCCGACCTGGTCGCCCGGCTCTTCGCCGCCGGCGGCGGGGAGCCGCCCGGCAACCCCTTCGCCAACGTCAACCGGGCCGTCGACCATCTCATGGCCCACGGTTCCGCCTGGCGCGAAGCCGGGACGCCGTTGCTGTGGGACGGGTCCCGTCTGCCCGCGGAATACATCGAGGCGCGGGCGGCGGTCCTGGCCCCGCTGGGCCTGCTGCCGGACCGGGGCTACCTGGCGGGCTGCTGATCGGCGGGGCAGGGAACTCGAGGGGCCGCCGGGGACTTGAAATCCGGTCCCTATCCCCCTGATCCCGGAGGCCGACCATGAAGGCACGACCATGTCCCCTGCCGCGCCGGATTCCCCGACGCAGTCTCGCCCTCGCCGAGATCGCTCTTCTCCTGGCCCTGCCGGCAACCGTCCTCGCCGGCGCCGTGACCGAGACCACTCCCGAAGGCGCGGTCCTGGTGCGCAACGAAGCCTCGCCGCGCGACGGTGTCGAGACCTGGACCCTGCGCGAGGCCTGGCGCGCCGGCGGCGAAGACGACGACGTCTTTTTCGGCGTCGTCAACGACGCGGTCGTCGACCCGGACGGCAACGTCTACCTGCTGGACGGCCAGCTCAGCCAGGTCTTCGTCTACTCGGCCGAAGGCGAGTTCCTCCGCACCCTGGCCCGCGAAGGCGACGGCCCCGGCGAGGTGCGCCGCCCCGCCCTTCTGGCCCTCTGGCCCGACGGCAGCCTGGGCATCCTCCAGCGCTTTCCCGGCCAGGTCGTCCGCGTCAACGCGGACGACACCCCGGCCGGCAGCTTCATCCCCCGCGCCGAGGGCGCATCCGGCGGCATGATGATGCTCAGCGAACTGCGCCTGCGCGACGGCGTGATCGCCGTCGGGGGCATGCGCATGCGCCCGCAGGACGGCGGGATGGAGCGCACCTATTTCCTGGCCTACTGCGACGAGGAGGGCGTCCTGCAGGACGCGCTCTTCACCAAGACGCGCCTCGAGGATCCCAACGCCATGCGCTTCGTCGAGCGGGAGGAATTCTTCCCGAACCGGCAGCTCTGGACGATGGGGCCCGGCGGCAGGCTCTACGCAGTGCCCGAGCGGGACCGCTTCGCGGTGAACGTCTACGACCCCGACGGCACGCTGCTCCGGGTGATCGAGCGCCCTTACGACCCCTGGCCGCGGACCGAGCGGGACAAGGCGGAGATCGCCGAGGGCGTCATCGCCGTCGTCAACGGCCAGCGCATCCAGCTGGAGACCGAAATCGAGGACCGGGCGCCGGCCATCCTGCGCACCTGGGTCTCCCCCGCCGGCGAGCTGTGGGTGCTCGGCAGCCGCGGCGACCGCGAGCAGGCCGAGGGCGTCTTCGTCACCTTCGACGTCTTCGACGAGGAGGGGATCTTCGTCCGCCAGGTCGCGCTGGCCTGCCCCGGCGACCCGCGGAACGACCGGCTGCTGCTGCTGGACGACGGCCGCTTCGTGCTGATCCGGAACTTCACCGATGCGCGCGACGGCATGTTCGGCGGCGACGGCGAGGCGGAGGGCGAAGAGGCCCCCCTCGAGGTGATCTGCCTGGAGCGCGCCTGAGCGGCGACCGCTCCGCACGGAAAAGGCGCCGGGAATCCGCCGACGGCGGTTCCCGGCGCCTTCGTATCCGGCTCTGCTCGCGGCTTCCGCGAAAGCTCAGTCCGCGGCGGGCCGCAGTCCCTCGATGAAGGCGGCGTCCACCCAGTAGACGTCCGAGTTGCCGTTCTCGGGCCGGTTGTGGAGGTCGCGCAGGTAGCGCCAGCCGCTGCTGCCGTCGCTCGGCGGCGCCGGCTCGGGCCGGTGCGTGGCGGCGAAGATCAGGTAACCGCCGCCGGGCGTGACGCTGACCGAACTGGCCCGGGACCCGGGCGCGTTCACGACGGGCCCCATGTTCACGGCCTCGCTCCAGGCGTCGTCGGCCGAGCGGAAGCAGACGTAGTAGTCCACCGGCCCCAGGTTGTCGGGATGGCCGACCACGCAGACGATCAGGAAGCTCTCGTCCCGGGCGACGTAGGCGTTGTAGCGGTTCTGCCCGCAG